>CALXQJ010000019.1 GCA_944390575.1 uncultured Spirochaetota bacterium | reverse complement strand
CCATGTTCATAAAACTATTAAAAGATTTTGGATCTAGGAACACTTTGTTGCTTCTACCTATAATTTTCTTTTTCTCTCCTAAATTAGAAGTTAATATAAGTTCTATTATTTCTTCATCTGTATCAATATTTTCTATCCTAGTAAGAGATTCTACATTAAAATTAGTTAAATATATTTTTGTTTCTTCTGTATTACCTTCATTATCTGTTTTTATATATGTTTTATATATTCCATAATAATCTTGCTGTAATTCGTGCTTATTACATTCATTCAATGTTCTATTTATTCTATCTAGGATTATTTTTCTTATATCCTTAGTTGATTTACCTTTATCAAATGCAGTTTCTATATAATCGCTTATATCAGCTTTTTCTCCTAAGTCATATATTTCTTTAAGAATTAAATTTCTAAAGCTCTTAACCTTTCCTATAAGCTTATTTCGTACATTCTGTATATGTTCTTTCCCTACTTTGTCATTATCTCCTATTACAACTAAGTTTGCACCATTTAAAGAATTTAAAACTTCACTATTAGTAGAATTAATTTCTCTGCAAGTAGTAGCTGCAAACCCTAATCTATTCAAGTTGTCTGCGTCTTTTTCGCCTTCTACTAAAAATACATATTTATTTTCTTGAATACTTTTTAATACTCTTGGCATATTATATATTAAGTTTATTTTTTCATTTTTAAAGTCAAGCTTATAATAGTCCCCATCTATTATATTCGCTTGGCTATATTGTTTTTTTGATGTATTTTTATCTTTATATTTAATCCTAGCTAATACTGGTATATTATCTTTATCTTTATAAAAATAAACATCTTCTAATTTGTAGTTATCGTCTTTGAACCATACTGGCATTTTTTCAAATATATATTCCCTTAATTTATCAAGTTTATCTCTTTGAATTGTATAATCAAGATTTAATATTTCAATAGCTTTTTTTATAGCTCCTAAATAATCTATTCCCTCTTTATATCTTATTAAGTCTATTAAATCTCCACCCTCACCACAAACAAAACATTTATATCTATTCCCTTTAATACTTAAACTCGGTTCGTGGTCATTATGGAACGGACAAATCCCTTTATTGTGCTTATCTAAATTTATTCCATAATATTCACAAACTCTAATTAGATAATCCGAATTACTTTTTAAAATTTCATTTATTTCCAATACACTAACTTGCATTAGTTTTCCCCCCTATGTTTATAATTTCATCTAGACTTACATTTAATATTTCTTTAATTACTAATAGTTCACTAATCTTAAATTTTCTTTTTCCTGATTCTTTTAGTGAATAAGAACTTTGCTTTATGCCTAGCAAGCCTGCCATATGCTCTTGAGTTAATCCCTTACTTTCCCTTAATTCTTTCATAGTCAATTTCTCCTCCTCCTTTCAACTTTGTTATATATTTATATTTATATTATATCTCAATATTGCATTTTGTAATAAATAATCATATACAAAATTACAACAAAATAAGACTAGTTTCCCTAGCCTTCATATATATAATTATTCCCAATAATACTTACTTTTTTAAGGTATTCTTTAGTGTACACATAAAGTAAATCGTGTATTATCCTAGCTGAATCTTTTTTATTACAATACCAAACATTAATATCATATCTATTACATAAGCTTAAAAACATCATCATAAAGCTCTTTGGATTTATCTTTGAAGCCCTGTCATATCTGAAATGCTTACTGCTTAATATCTTACTTACAGCATCTTCTGTTTCTATTAGTAAGTGCATCTTTATACCTTGCTCTTTTGCTCTTGAAAACTCTCTTTCTATCCTTGTAAGTCCATTTTCATCTTTACTTTTTGAATCATATAAATTTGATGCGAGCTCGTTTAAATCTTTTTTTCTCTCTATTACTATTTTATCTTGAAGATTAATTACACACCCATTTGGTAACTGTACTGCTATAGTAAAATCACCTGTTTTAAGCCCCTTATCCTGTTTGTAATACTGTATAGGATCACTATAAGTGTTTTTTTTACCTCTATACATATCGTGATGACTAGGCTTTTCTTCAAATCCTTCTTCAAACTTATTAAGTATGTGATTTACTTGTTTTTCTCTCGTGTCAACAATGACCTTATAAGCACACTTCTTTATGTCTATCATTTTATCCCCCTATTCCCCTAATCATATAATTATATAATAATAAGGGCTTTAAGCCCCTATTTCATTTTTCTTTACTATCTTTTCTAATCCATCAACCACGTTGTCATATTCTGTTTTAGTCATAAATTTTGCATCTTTGCTATACTTTTGTTTTATCATTGTATCTACTTTAGAATTACTATATCCTGCTTTGCTACCTATTGTATACATTCTTTTAAGTTGTGCATCTGATAAAGTTGTTACATTATCTTTGCCATGCGTATTAGTTGTGTCGCTATCTTTTGTATCATCTATTGCGAATAAACCATTTAAAGCATATTTTCTAGCATAAGAAGAAGTTGAACCAGTTAATTGACTTGCATCCATTCCTTTTTTACTTTCTTCTTCCCTTGCCATTGCACTAGCTTCTACAACTTCTCCAGTTTCTGCATCTATAAATTTTACTGTAGCTTTTATATAATATCTTTCCCCTACTAAAACAACTTCGTC
>CALXQJ010000018.1 GCA_944390575.1 uncultured Spirochaetota bacterium | reverse complement strand
TTTATGTTTAATTAATTTTATTCTACTATCTTTTTTAGAATATTCTTCTAAAATCATATAGCTATTATCTGTAGAACAATCATCTACACAAATTATCTCTATTTCTTTTAAAGTTTGATTAATTATATTATCTAAACATTCAACTAAATAAGGATCTACATTATATACTGGAACTATTACACTTACTTTAATCATTAAAACTACCTTAGTAAAAAATAATAATATATATTATAATCTATTAAATAATATTTCAAGGATAGAATTACTATGAATAATATAAAAATAGTATTTTCATTTGATGATAATTATTTAATAGCTGGATACACTGCTATAACTTCATTACTAGTTAATGCTAAAAAAAATACTTTTTATGAAATATATATTTTAGAAGATAAAGAACTATCAAATGAAAATAAAAAATATATAAGAGAATTAGAAAAAGAATATAATACAATAATAAAATACATTAAAGTAGATTATTCATTCGATACAACAAAATTAAAGGCATACTTTACTAAAAGTATTTATTATAGGCTATTAATACCAAGATTATTAAAAGATGTAGATAAAGTAATATACTTAGACTCTGATATTATTGTTAATGATGATCTTAATGAACTTTATAATATAGATATTAATAATTTTTATATAGGTGCTGTAAAAGATCAATATTGTAATTTATATGAAAAAGAATATATAAAAAATAATTTAAAATTAGATCCAAATAATTATATAAACTCGGGTGTATTATTAATAAATTGTAAAAAAATGAGAGAGGATAATCTAATAGAAAAGTTTATAGAAGAATCATATAATGAATATAAGTTTCCAGATCAATGTATACTAAATAAAGTATGCTACGGAAAAATACTATACTTAAACCCAAAATATAATATCAATTATTTATTTCTAAATAAAGAATACTATACTAAAGAAGAGCTTAATGATTTACTTTTTAATCCTATTATATATCACTACTTTGGGTATTCAAAGCCTTGGATAAAGTTTTGTCTTAATGATGAAATGCAATCTTTTTGGTTATACTATTATAAAAAAACTCCATTCTACAAAAAAGATGATATTATAAAGTATGGACACTATAAAAATATAATAGAAATGCAAGAATTAAAAAAAGATACATACAAAAAAGAAATTAAAGAATTATGAAACCCTAAATAATATAGTATAGTTTATACTAAAAAATTAAAATCAGATATATTTATTTTCTTTATAATAGGTTTTTCAATTTCCTCTAAAAATATAAAATTAATATATTCAAAGCTTCTTTTCTTATCAAGTTTAATAGAGTCTATTAAATTTATATTTTTAGGTATATTAGTATTAATAGAAAGATTATTAAATATATTTATAACTCTATTAAGTAAATAAAAATCTTTTGTGATATTCAATTCCAAACCAAGCTTAATAGCATAAACTATGCCAATAGCAACAGCCTCTCCATGAAGTATATTTCCATATCCAACTGCATTTTCTATAGAATGCCCTATTGTATGACCAAAGTTTAATAGCATTCTCTCTTTTTTTTCTTTATAGTCTATTTCTACAATATGAGCTTTTAATTCACAATTTCTTTTTATAATATATTCTATATCTTCTGATATAGTATTTTCTGTACATCTTTTTTTATTAGAATAAATATTTTCTATTTTTTTAAAAAGACTAATATCAAATAGTAATGCATGTTTAATAATCTCAACCATACCAGTATTATATTCTCTTTTTTCTAATGATGATAAAGTGTGAGTGTCTATTATAACAAGTTTTGGACTTTTAAAAGCCCCTACTAAATTTTTACCTTCCTTGATATTAATAGCCGTTTTTCCACCAATAGAAGAATCAACCATAGCAAGCAAAGTAGTAGGTATCTGAATATAATCAATACCCCTCATCCAAGTAGCAGATACAAACCCACTAATGTCACCAACAACGCCACCACCAAAAGCAATTATAAGATCATCTCTACTAATTTCACATTCTGCCAAATGAGAATAAATAGAATATACATTCTCTATATTTTTACTTTTCTCCCCTTTATTTAAAATAAAACTAAAAACTTTTATATCAATACTTTCTAATTTCTGCTTTAAATCATCAAGATAAAAAGTAGATACTATATTATCAGAAATAATAAAAACTCTATTTCCTCTTAATATATCTCTTATAGTAGAAATAATAATATCATCTTTTAAAATATTATTTCCAATAAAAATATCATAGTCAATATTTTCTTCTCTTATATTTACACTTACTCTTTGCATAATAAAACCTATAAAAAATCATTCTCTATATAATCTAATACACTCTTCAAGCCAACTACATATATTCTCTTCTCTCATAATAGCCCCCATCAAAACTAAATAATCACAAAAATCATCACTATTCTTACTTGGTATAACCTCAAACCTTTTTCTATTATTAATTAAATGATTTAATCTATCTCTATGTTGTTGCAAATGATGTTCTATCAACTCTATACGAGAATCCAAATCCAATTCATTTGCAAAAAATAGTTGTAATTTAAACTCATCCTTAGATGTTGGTGGAATAGAATATTTTCCTCTAAGCCAAGAAATAAAATCCTCTTTTCCAGTATCAGTAATAGTATATACTTTCTTCTCTAAAATATTTCCAGAAATCTCAACTTCATACTCTATTTTCTTTTGCTTATGTAATAATTTTAACTCAGGATATATTTGACTATGATTAGCATTCCAAAATTCGCATAATGCTAAATTAAATTGTTTAGTAATTTCATATCCAGTCATACTACGCTGATTCAAAAGCCCTAAAATAGCATACTTTAATACACCCATTTGTTTAATTTCCTTTTCTATAATTAAAAAAATTATATCACATTTATTTTTTGTTTCAATTTTACTAAAAATATACTGTACTATTTTCGACATATATATTACAATATGTTTATTCATATATGTTTAGCATATAATAATAAAATTCTCAAATATAAAAAATTAAAATATAAACAAATAAAACAAAAATGAGAATATTATTATGAATTTAACAAAAAAGAGATGGTTAATTTTAATAGTATCTTGTATAGCAAATCTTTGTTTTGGCTCTATTTATACATGGAGTATATTTGCATCATCTATGGCTGAACATCTATCAGCAATTAAGGGTACTTTATTAACAACAGCAGATTTAGCAATAGTATACACAATAGCAAACAGTGTAGGACCTATAACTATGATAAGTGGGGGTTGGTTTAATGATAAGTTTGGGTCTAAAAGCATCATATTTATAAGTGGTATTATGTGGGGACTTGGCATGTTTATATCTGGATTTGCAAATAGTGTAACATTTTTAATCATATCTTATGGTCTAATAGGTGGGCTTGGACTTGGAATGGGATATGGAGCATTAATAAACACTTGTCAAAAATTTTTTCCAGATAAAAGAGGATTAATAGGAGGAATTACAACAGCAGTATATGGTCTTGGTTCTGTTATACTACCTCCTATTATTATAGTTCTTGTAAATAAGTTTGATGTTAGCACTACTTTTAAAATAGTAGGAATAGTATTTACAGTTATAATTGTAGGTTCATCTTTCTTTATGGAAAAATGTCCTGATAATTTTGTTCCAGATGGATGGACTCCTCCAAACATCAAATCAAATAATAATACTACAAATAAGAATTGGAAAGAAATGTTATCAAGTCCTATATTCTATATAATGTTAATACTACTTACTTGTGGTGCTTTTTCTGGAATGATGATAATTTCTCAAGCATCAGCTGTTGCAAGAAATATGGTTGGTATGAGTGCAATAGCTGCAAGCAGTGTTATATCGGTATTATAATTATTTAATGTTTTAGGAAGAATATTAGCAGGTTATATATCTGACAAAATAGGAAAAGTAAGAACACTATCATTATCTTGTGTATTATCAATAATAGGACTTTTACTGATATACAAATCGAGCATAGAAAATGTATATATATTCTATTTAGGAACATCTATAGTAGGATTTTGTTTTGGAGCATTTATGGGTATATTTCCAGGATTTACCGAGAACAATTTGGAAGTAAAAATAATAGTGTAAATTATGGAATAATGTTTATAGGTTTTGCATTAGCAGGATATTTTGGTCCTACAATAATGACTACAATATTTAATAAAAATGGTAGTTATCACAGTGCATTTATAATAGCATCTATTTTAAATATAGCTGGTATAGCTTTTGCATTTATATATCATCTTCTTGTAAATAAAAAAACAAAAGAAGTATAAAAAAGAACTAATAAAAAAAGGAGTAAATATATGAAAAGAAAATATCCGCACTTATGTAGCCCTATAAAAATAGCAGGAACAGTATTTCAAAACAGAATGTTTTCTGCACCTATGGGTGGTACTGATATAACAAATGATGGATGTATTGGAGTAAAATCTACAGCTTTTTATGAACTAAGAGCAAGAGGAGGAGCTGGAGCTGTTACTGTAAGTGAGTGTATGGTACATCCAGAAACAGATGGTTCACATGCATATCATTTAGATACAAAAATATTAAATTCATTAGCAGCTGCTGCATATACTGCAGATGCAATTAGTAGACACGGTTCTGTAGCAAGCTTAGAACTATCGCATTCTGGTATGTATGCAGGTACATATATGACAGATAAAAATATGGGGACCTTCTGATACTATTAGAAATGATGGCATTGAAGTTAAACAATTAACTAAAGATATGATAAAAGAAATTGTAGAAGCTTATGGCAATGTTGCAGCTTTAGCAAAAAGAGCTGGATTTGGAATGATTTTAATACATGGAGGACATGGATGGCTTATTAATCAATTCTTATCTCCTTATTTTAACAAAAGAACAGATGAGTATGGTGGAAATTTAGAAAATAGATGTAGATTAGCGATAGAAGTTCTACAATCTGTTCGTAATGCAGTTGGTAGCAATTTCCCTATAGAATTTAGACTTAGTGGTAGTGAGCTATTTGAAGGAGGATATGAATTAGATGAAGGCATTCAAATAGCAAAACAAATAGAACCATATATAGACTTATTACACGTATCAGCTGGAACATATCAAAGAGGATTTGGCGATACTCACCCTTCAATGTTTAAAGAACATGGTTGCAATGTTTATTTAGCTGAAGAAATCAAAAAGCATATTTCTATACCAGTAGCTACAATAGGAGCTTTAAATAGTCCAGATCAAATGGAAGAAATAATAGCATCTGGAAAAGCTGATATAGTTTATATGGCACGTGCACTTCTTGCAGATAATGAATTACCAAAAAAAGTAATGCAAAATAAAGATGATGAAATAGTTTATTGTTTAAGATGTTTTACTTGTATGGCAGAAAGAGCAAATACTGCTACTAGAAGATGTACTGTAAATCCTATTATTGGAAGAGAATTAGATGGTGTAGAAGTTATAAAATCGAATTACAAAAAAAATGTATTAGTAGTAGGTGGTGGTCCTGGTGGACTATATGCTTCATTAACTGCTGCTAAAAGAGGACATAATGTAGTATTATGCGAAAAAGAAGCTGAGCTTGGTGGTATATTAGTTAGTGAACAGGCATTACCTTTCAAAAAAGAAATGTATGAACTTTCTCATACTTATGAGCGTATGGCTAGAATAGAAGGAGTAGAAATAAGATTAAATACAGAAGTAAATAAAGAATATATAGAAAAAGAAAAAGTCACTGATGATGTTATTGTATTTGGTGGTGGTTTAGCTGGATGTGAATGTGCTATACACTTAGGAATGGAAGGGAAAAGAGTACATCTTATAGAAATGAGAGATGAACTTGCTATTGATGCTAATGTACGACATAGACCTCTTTTACTAAAAGAAGTAGAAAAGTATGTTACTGTTCATACTTCACATAAGGGAATAGAAGTTAGAAAAGATGGTATAGTATGTATTGATAAAGATGGAAATGAAGTATTAATAAAAGGTACAAGTGTTATATGTGCATTAGGACAAAAATCTAATTCTCATATAGCAGAGCAATTATTGGATAGTGTGCCTTTTGTTAGAGTAATTGGAGATGCTTTAAAAGTATCTACTATAACAAATGCGGTATATGGTGGGCTTTACGCTGCATTAGATATATAGTATAAAACTCCTAATATAGCCTTAAATTTAATATTAAATTTAAGGCTTATTTTTATAAAACAGAACAAAGTCTATTAATACTATTCATTAAAGTATTAAACTCTTCTAAGTTTAAAGCCTGCTCTCCATCACATAAAGCATTAAGAGGATCATTATGAACTTCTACCATAACTCCATCGGCACCACCCGCAAGTGATGATAAAGACAAAGAATAAACTAAAGAAGACTTACCACTTGCGTGAGAAGGATCTGATATAACAGGTAAATGACTTAATTGTTTTAAAAGAACAATAGCTGTAATATCTAAATTGTTTCTACTATACTTGTCGAAACTTCTAATACCTCGCTCACATAATATTACATTCTCATTTCCTTGAGAAAGAATATACTCAGCACTTAAAAGCCATTCTTCTATAGTATTTGCAAACCCTCTCTTAAGCATTATAGGCTTTTTTAATTTTCCAACCTCTTTTAAAAGCTCAAAGTTCTGCATATTACGAGCACCAATTTGAATAATATCTACAGTATTAGCAAATATATCCAAATCTCTAATATTAAGCATCTCAGATATTATAGGTATACCAACCTCATCTCTTGCTAGTTTTAATAATTTAAGACCATCTAATCCCATACCCTGAAAAGTATAAGGGGAAGTTCTTGGTTTAAAAGCTCCTCCTCTTAAAATAGAAGCTCCAGATGATTTTACACTTTTTGCTATACTTATAATCTGCTTTTCACTCTCAACAGAACAAGGACCTGCTATTACTATTTTTTTATTTTCACCAATAGCAGTATTATCATCTATACGTATGACAGTATTGTCACTTTTAAAAGCTCTATTAGAAAGCTTAAAAGGTTCTTTAATTTTTATTATATTAGACACACAATTAAAACTATTAATACTATTTATATCATAATAATCAGATAATATAATATCAAAGCCGTATAATCTAATTCTATAAAAATCTATTAATAATTTCTCTAAACTACAAACTTCTTCATAAGAAGCATTATCTTTCAATATTATCAACATAAACAAAATACATAAATTAATTTTATTTGAATTATTATAATTAAAATTATATAATATATTATAATGAAAATAAAGAAAAATAAAGAAGTATCAAAGTATATAACTATGTTTATATCTTTCTTCTATATAGGTGCTGTCACTATAGGAGGCGGTATTGCTATGCTTCCTATTATAGAAGATGAGTTTGTAAATAAAAAGAAATTTTTAACCAAAGAAGAATTATTAGATGCATTTGCTATTTCTAATTCTCTACCTGGAGTTATAGCTGTTAATACTTCTCTTATAGTGGGATTTAAAGTAAGTGGTATAATAGGCGGTATTATAGCTTGTATTGCTGTTATACTTCCTTCTTTTATTGCTATACTGATAATAGCTCCTTTTTTTGATAAAATTCAAGAAGTTGAAATAATAAATAAAGCTTTTTTAGGTGTAAAAAGTGCATTACTTGCTATAATACTTGCAACTATTTATGGTATGGGAAAGGGAGTTTTAATAAATAGATTTAATATAACTCTTTTTATCTTAAACATAATATTTATTATATTTATAAAAATTAATGTTGTGTATGTACTTTTAGGATCTATTTTTATAAATGTGCTATATTTCCTAATAACAGCTAATAAGCTTTATAAAAATAATTAGTAGTATAAAAAAGAGAAATAAATGATATACTTTAAATTATTTATAATATTTGCAAGAATAGGACTTCTTACATATGGTGGGGGATATGCTATTATTGCAGTAATATTAGATGTTCTAAAAGAAAATGATTGGATAACAACTAGTGAATTTTCAAATCTTATAACTATATCTCAAATTACACCAGGACCTATAGCTATAAATGCAGCAACATTTGTAGGATATAAAGTTGCAAAATTTTTTGGTGCATTCTTTGCTACTTTTGGAATTAGTGTTCCAGCTTTTTTTCTTACTATGATAATGTATAATTTTTATTCTAAACTAAAAGAAAATGAAAACTTTAAAAATGTGACAAACTCTCTAAGAATATCGGCATTAGCTTTAATGTGTTCTGCTCTTATAATATTTACAAAAGATGCTCTTTTTATAGAAGTTCATAATACATCTTGGGTTTTAAAAAATATAGATTTTATAAAAAATACATTTAAGCATTTTAATATAATAGGAGTATTTATTTTTATAATATCATTAATACTACACTACAAAAAGATGTCTATTATAAAAATAATATTAATATCAAGTATATTAGGTATTTTATTATACTAAGTTTATATTGACAAAAACAAAAATTAAATTTAATATCTAAATAAATAATTATCATAATATTTCGGAGGGTTCTATAACTATGAATAGAGATGGAAATAACTTCTTATCATTCTTAATAGGAGCAGCTACAGGAATTGCAATAGGTATGCTATTTGCCCCTAAAACAGGTGAAGAAACAAGAGAAGATCTTAAAGAGACTATAGATAATCTTAAATACAAAGTTGATGATCTTTATCATAGAGGAATTATCAAGTCTACTGAGATTTATGATAAAAGTAAAGTAAAAGCAAGTGAAATAAAAGAAAAAGCTAATGAGTATTATGAAAAAGGAAAAGAAACTACTGTAGATTTTATTAATAAAAAAAATAAAAGATCTAAAGAAGTAGAAGAATAATTTTAATAATGGGTAATATAGAAGTACAATTAAATATTATAGCAGCTTGTTTAATTTTTATATCTATTGCTATAGTTATATTAGCTGTTAGTGTATTGTTCGTTATTGTAACATACTATTTTAAATTTTCAAAAAAAATTGATGAAGTATTAGAAAATATCAAGGCTATTAGTGACAATGTACATCATATTTCAGACTTTCTTACTGATGAAGTTGATAGAGCTAAAGACACTCTAAATGGTGTTCATAATGCTTTTACAACTATATCTTATACTCTAAATACTTTAAGCGATGTTACTAAAATACTAATTAATAATCTAAATTTAGCAAACTTTACTAAGTCTTTATTTTCTCGATTTACAAATAAAAAAAATAAAATTAAAAGAAATAAAGATTTAGAATTTTAAAATCTATTTCATATTAATAGGAATTGTTTTATGATAAGAAAAATAATTATAATATCATTATTTATTTTTTCTTTTAACCTATTTTCTCAAGACACTAATTGGGTTATAAGAATCAAAAATAAAAATGGAGAAGTAAAAAAATTAATAACTACTACAGATTTTTTATCAGAATTAACTAATATAACTAAATTAAGAGGTGCTTCTTCTGAAACTATTAATCTACTAATAACAAATGATATTCAATTATGGCAATTTACAACTCAGTTAATAGAACAAGAATTATTATTTGAAGAGGCTGTGAGACTTGGTTATGATAAAGATGATAATGTTGTAAAACTTATAGAAAAAGAAAGAGACAATCAAATATCGCAACTATATATGCAACAGTTAGTTCTCACAAATTTTGCAAATGTATCTGAAGAAGAAAAAATACGTTTCTTTAATAATAATAAACAAAGACTACAATCAATAGCAGGACCAAATGTTACTTATCAGCAATTATCAAGAGAAATAGAATATACAATACTACAAGAACGTATGCGTCTGGAATATAATAAAATTATAGATGATGCTAAAAAGAAATATAAATTAGAGTATTCTGCTACAAAAGATCCTTGTATCATTATAGAAGATAAAAGTATCTCTTTAGCTGAGTTTAATGATACATTTAATGAGTCATTAAAACAAGCTGGGGGAAATATACCTGCTGCTCTCAAAGTTCAAGCACGTGATAATTTATTTACAGCTTTTTTAGCTAGAGAAATAATGATATATGAAGCTAAGAAAAATAATTTCTATGATACTGCAGAGGCTAAAACTATAGATAAATTTATTACAAGAAATGCAGTAACTGCAAATTATATAGATAAAGAAATAAGAGCAAAATTACCAAAGCCTACAAATGAAGAAATAAATAGAGTATATGAAGAATATGGACAATTATACAAAATAGACTCTCTACCATACGAACAAGCTCAAAAAGCATTAGAAACTTTGGTAATAGAGGCAAAAGCTCAGCAACAATATCAAATATTGATGAATAAACTTAGATATGAAAATAGTATAGAAAAAAATTTTTCTTCTATAACAAATATTGCAACAACAAATAAATAATAAATTTTATGAATAAGTATATTATAGTTATACTACTACTAATAATAATACAGAGAGTATCTCTTGCTACAACATTAAATGATTATAGCCTTGATATTTCTCCTCTTATAGAAAAAGATACAGCTTTTTCTGTAGGACTTGAAGGGGTATTAAATGAATATAATGCTTGGTTTAGAGATGATAAGCTTTATACACTATATCCATATAATGAAAATATTAATAAAAGAGATACTATTTTTAGATTTGCACCATATTTTACTATAAGACCTTTAAGGTTTATAGAAGTAAAAACTGCCACTAGTTTTATATATCAGCTTGAAGAATATAGAAATGATATTACAAGAGCTACAAATAAAAATGACGGTTTTTCATTTGACTCTATTAGTGTAGATGCAAAGGTAAATCTTTTAGATTGGTATTTAGCTATTGCTGTAAAAACTGGATTTAATTATTCTTTTAAAAAGGATGTTATTCAGTATAATACAATTACAAATGAGACTGTACCTTTTAATTTTTATACTACTATAATGCTTGCTGGTATTCCTAAAGTTATTCCTATAAACTTTATCTTTAACTATAAATTTGATACAAGAACTAATCCTCAAGATATATTAAAGTATGGAGAAATTATTGGAGCTTTAGAATTTATTACATCTCCATTTATAAACCTATATACAGGTGTAAGTTATGTATTTCCTTATAATCCTCAAGTTGATGATATGACATACTTAGAACCTTTTGTTAAATTCAAAGCTGAAGTTGGTAATTTCCTCACTATGACTACATCATTTAAGAAAATAGTACTTGGTAGTGGTAACGCTCCAAACACGGCAACATTTACATTTTCTATAGAATACAATTTCTATACACCAAGCTGGGAGTTTTGGAGTTTTAAGATAGCACCAAAAACTAATAATCAAGATAATAATAATAATTAGAGAGAAAGTATAACCTTAAATGAATCGCCTAAAAAACTATTAGCTATACTATAGATAAAATCAAAAATAGTTCCAAGTATACCCGCAAATAATAAAGCATAAAGAATTAAAAAACCATAAGGGTATATTTTATCGTATATTACTCTTTTACTATCTGAAAGTAAAAATCTAAGTATCCAACCTCCATCAAGTGGTGTAAAAGGTAGCAAGTTAAAAAACATAAGCATTATATTAATAATATAAAACATAATTAAAAATGATAATAAAACAGGAATAAAATTTAATAAAATGCTTGTAATAATATTATTATTTTCTTGTAGAAGAATAATAAATTTATAAATCAAAAAAGTACCATCTATTTTTAATGTAGCGACTTTAATAATTATAAAAGCAATAATTGCAATTATAAGATTTGAAAAAGGTCCTGCAAATGCAATTATAGCTTGATCTCTTTCTCTATTTTTTAAATTATACGAGTTTACAGGCACTGCTTTCATAAATCCTATTAAAGGTATACCAGTAAATATAGCTATAATAGGTAAAATAACAGTACCAAAAATATCTATGTGAGCTAATGGATTTAATGTTAATCTACCTAAATCTCTTGCTGTCTTATCACCAAGCTCATAAGAAGCTCTTGCATGCGAGTATTCATGAGTGCTTGCAGATATTATAAAAACAACATAAGAAATTATTCCTATTAATAATTTACTTTGAAATATAGTATTAACCATCAAGCCTTCTTGTTAGAATCTTTTTTATTATAAATAATAGTAAGCATTACACTACCTAATATAATCATACACATAGAATATATAGCCCCAGAAGTAATAACACCAATATTCCACTCAGTAACATCTCTTGCAAACTGCTCTATCAATGCTCTAAACACACCATAAAGAATAACCCATACCCATAAACGAGTACCCTTTCTAATATTTTTATTATTCTTAGAAATTACCATTATCAAATAAGACACTAATGCAAGAACAAGTCCTTCTAAAAAAGCCTCATATAACTGTGAAGGATGTCTACTCTCAGTATATGGTCTAATAGCAGGAAACATACTAACCCAAGCATCATATCCACCAACAGAATCATACAAAGGAAATTGTAACCCTATAAAAGAATCAGTAATTCTACCATAAAGCTCAGCATTCATAAAGTTTCCAATTCTTCCAAAAAACAATGCTATAGAAGCAGGCAAAGTTATATGATCTGCTATATCATAAAACTCATAGTGAAATTTCTTACTAAATATAAATAAAGATATAATCATTCCTATAAAACCACCATGAAATGACATACCAGAAAAGCCTATAAACTTAATACCATTATCAAAGTAAAAGCCTAATATTTCCCAAGGAGTTAAAAATGTCATAGGTGAATAAAATAAAAAATACCCAAGTCTTCCACCAACTATAGCACCAACAGCAGCATAAAATACCATATCATTAACACCACCATTGCCATTACTATCTTCATTATATTTTATATACCCCTTTTGCTTCACAAAGTATAAAATAACACATCCAAGTAATATACCAACTATATACATAAGTCCATACCATCTTATAGAACCAAGTAAAGGTATATCTCTTGGAAATACAAAAGGTGTTAAAAACTCAGGATACTTCATAATTATATTATTCCTTTTTATTTGTAAAAATTATTATTTTATCTAACTAAAACTATAAAAAAAGCAAACAGTTAAAATAATTAATATAAACCTCGAACTTTAATAAAGTCCCCACTCTCATTTTTTGCTCTATATCTATTTAAATCCTCATTGTTATTTACAACAACAAAACGAGCAGATCGAGAGTCTCTACGAGATCTACCTTCTACTTTTGTAGAACCAAATCCAATATATTTTAATCTATTTTTCTCTATATTTTTAGAGTTTAGATATGATGCTATAGCACGAGCACGCATTTCTGATAAATAAATATTATAATAATAATCACCAGAAGAATCAGCATCTCCCTCTATAATGAGAATATGATTCTTATTTCTAACTAAATAATTATAAACATCATCAAGAGCAGGCTTACTATCATCTCTAAGTTCATATGAATTAAAGTCAAAGTATATTCTGCTATTTATATTTAATACCTTCTCTCTACCTTCATTTACAACTCTAGAAGAAGAAGAAGGTCTATTATTATTATTGTTGTTATTTCTATTATTTTTTGTATTATCTTCTTTAGAGTTTTTAGCAGATGATGGATTACTATCATAAATAGTAGTATGTAATTGCTTTGAGAATGTCAGTACAACAATATAATCATCTGTAGTGCTACAAGATAATAGAACAAAAGAAAAAATAGAAAATATTATTAACTTCTTCATAAGAAAATATATCATCCTTCAAGATATTATAATAAAGTAAATCTCGTACCAAATAAAACATCATGAGATTCTCTAAATCCAAAACCTTTTAAATATCTATATCCTATATCTATAGCAAACCAGTCATTAACATTATAAGTAATACCAGTATTAACACCATACATAATAGAGCTTCTATTAAGTAAATATTTATTCTCAATACTCTGATAAAGTCTATTACCAAATGCAAGGCCAATATAAATAGTCATATTAGGATTTCTATTAAATAAACTCTTAGAAGTTACAACATCAAGCTCATCATTATTGAGAAAAAATATATTAATATCATAATAAATATTTCCAAGAAAGCTTTGCATAAAAGATTGATTTTTAGATAAATTATAATCAAACATATACTCAAAATCTATTCTAAGTGGAACAAGTCTAGTCACCCTAAAGAAATCATACCCTAAAGCAAAACCAGCTCCCACATAATTATTCTTATCAAGATCAGGCAACTTACCAAGCTCAACATTATTAGTTTTATTTAATACTTCATTTTTATAATTTAATTTAGGAGTAATATAAGCACCAGAAAAAGGTCCAGCAAATAAAAAATTAATAGAAGAGATTAATAATAAAAAACAAATTATAATATAACGCTTATTCATAATTCTTCCTCCCATTACTTATTTCTATAAAATGAGAATAAGCAAAATAATTATGATAATTAGTATTATAACTCATTTTATTACTACTAACTTCCTGTGGTGGATATATAGGAATATTCACATTTGGAATAGGAACAACCACTATAGTTGTAGTTTTACACGATATAAGAAATAGTACAAAAATAGTAAATAGTAATATCAATAACTTATTCATAGATTCTCTTGATCCCATAACTTTGGAAATTTTACTCTAAAGGCAACAGCTATTTCATGAGATAATACATTATCAAGACCATATAAAAGCCTATATCCTATATCTAAATTAAGATAACTAGATAATTGAAAATCAAATCCAGTACCAAGCCCTATAGAAAAAGTAGGTTTAGTCTCAACTTTTGTAACAGAAATATTACCTCCATCTTCATACCATCTATCAGAAACATGATCATTAAACTTTCCACCAAGAAGTAGTCCAAGATAGAAAGAAGTAACAGGTCTCATAGTATAAATATCATCAGCAGTTAAAGTAGATAAATTATTTTTATCAATATAGAAAATATGAAAACTATAATACACAGAAGCCAAAAGAGTATGCGTATTAATTCTAACCAAAGAAGAATCTGTATAGTAGTTTCCAGCCATACCCTCTCTATATACATACTCAAGATCCAATCTCACAGGTACTAATAATGGAGATTTATAAAAATCATATCCAAAAGAAAGACCACCACCTATATATTTATTTATAATATTCTCATTTTTATCATTTTTCTTACGAGTATCATCCATATTAAAAATAAATTTAGGAGCTAAATATAGTCCATTATCAAAAGAAAATAAAGTATTAAAACTAACAGCAATAATTAATGATATAATAAAAAAGCATCTCTTCATAAAACATAAACCTTAATAATATTAAAAATAAAGTCCAACAGCAATTCTTGGTAAGGGAACAAACCTTATAAAGTGAGTAAATGAATACCCTATATCAAGTAAAGAAATATCTATAAAAGGTGCAACAGGCCAATTATTCTCATGAAATAAGTCTATTTTCCAACCAAGTTCTCCTGCTATGTAAAAATCGGTAACTGATGTAGTTTTATACGAAGCATTATTATTTTCATCTAAATTTTTAGCATTTATAATCATAGCAGTAAATCCAAGCTTTGGGAGCAGAAAGAAACCATTAGGTTTATTTTCTTTATTAAAATAAAATCTCACACCAATAGAAGCAGGAATTGCAAATATAGAACCATTATGCATTTCTTTAGATATACCAGAAGCAATAATTTCTCCAATATCATTTTTTACAGGTTCATTATCACCATAATGAGTATCAAAACCATAAACACCTATAGAAAGATCCAAAGCTTGAGTTGGTAAATAAGCATAATTATATGTTAATCGAATACCATATTTTCCATCTAATACTTTTCCTGCTGCTCCTTCTTTAGGTTTAAATACAGTATCACTTATTAAAGGTAATGTAACAGTAGAAAATAAAGTAGTACCAAAATCTATACCTGTAGAGTGTTTTGGATAATCTTGCGTATATAAACATAATGAACTAATCATTATTATTAAGATAATTAATTTATTTCTCATAAAATCTATAAACCCTACTTAAAATCTCAAACTAAACCCTATTCTTGGGAATAATGCAAATCTTATTCTAGAATAAGTTCTAACAAACTCAGGTAATTTATCCCAAGAAGGAATAGGTAAATTATCTAAAAGCCCTGAAGTTAATAGACCTAAGTTATCGTATATAGCATTATAAGCTGTTTGATGCCAAGGTCTAAAGTAATATCCTATTTCTAATAAAGAAATATCAATAGTTGGTTTTACATCCCAATTTCTTGTAGGAAACAACTCTATACTCCATCCGAACTCATAAGAAACATAAACAGCACCATCATATATAGTATGAGAAGTTTTAACACCTGTAACACCATTTAGTGTATCTATAGTATAAAAAACTGAATCAAGTCCAAACTTAAAAATATTATAAAATTTTCTATCTTCTGTATAAAATTTAACTCCAAAAGTAAGTGGCAAATAATAAAATGAAGATTTAAAAGTTGTATCTATTCCTATTAAAGATTCAGCACCAGCAGGAACACTACTCATAGACTCCAAAAGTTTAATAGTATTTTCTTTTGAAATAACTAAATCAAATGTACTAGAATAGAAACCAAGACCTGCTTCTACAGCAATTCTATCATGAACAAATAAGGAGTATGAAACAGAAGGTATATACCAAGAAGTAGTTTTAGCATTCATATAATTAAAATAATTAGCTACTTCACCAAAGTTTACACCTACAAGTTTACTAATATCTACACCATTATTAACAACGGTATTTAATAACATTCCACCCCAAATAGCATAACCAGGATTAAGGTTTACGCTAACCATCTGTCTACCAGTAATCCAAGAATCATTACTATTTGATGATTGAGTATATAATAATGATATATTAATAAATACAAATAATATAGAAGTTAATATTATATTTTTAGCTTTCATAATTACTTAATAGTCTGCCCGCCTTTGAAACTACCATTAGAGTTTTGTAAAATAGCCTCGACTTCCGCACGTTTATCTGGAGGTAAATCTGTACCAGCTAATATTTTATCAGGATTACTCAAATCTATATTTCCACCACTACTAGAAACTTGTCCAACAAGATTAGAAATAACTTTCTCACCACCTTCTTCACCAACAACTTCAAGAATAGCATCTAAAGCTTCTTTCCCTTTTTCGTCTGTCTTAGATACAACTAAACCATCAGGACCAGGAACAGCAAGAATAATATCTCCATTCTCTCCCTTATAAATTCCTCCAACACCTAATACAGGGCTATCAAAAGTATAATTTCCATTAAGTCCATTTCCTACTGTAATAGTTAATGTATTACCATTAACAGAAGCACCACTCCAATTTCCACTTTGCATTTTACTTAAAAAGAAATCACTACTAGGCTGAGTCACTTGCACTCCAAAATCTTTAGTACAAGATAAAATAGAAAATATGATTATAATAGCAGATATAATATATAAAGAGATTTTTCTCATAATAACCTCCTAAAGGAACCTTTATTATACATAAATTATGAAAAATATGCAATATGTAAAAAAATATTTTATGAAAAATAAAATTATATAAATATTTTTTATTTTTAAGATAAAAAAATAAAAAATCTATAGAAGTATATTTATACAAATTATACAACTATAGATTTTATTATACTATTTTTTTTATTTTACTTAAGCTAAAACACCGCTGATTAAGAATGCAGTAGCAAAAGAAACGATAGCGTAAAGCTCTGGGAATACAGCAACGATGATAGTATTACCAAATACATCATAACCATTACCAATAGCCTCAACACCATTAGCACAAACCTTACCCTGGAAAATAGCTGAAATCATACAAGCTAAACCAACAGCAATACCAGCACCTAAAATAGCTGAACCTTGGAAGATATTAATATCAGCAGTTAGATAAGGTTGCATAATGAAGAAAGCAGCAAAACCATAAAGTCCTTGAGTACCTGGTAAGGCACTTAATACAAGACAAGAACCGAAAGCTTCTTTCTTTTTCTTTAAAGCACCAACTGTAGTCATCGCAGAAATAGCAGTACCAATAGCACTACCTATACCTGACATACCAACCATTATTCCTGCACCTATATATCCTAATAAAAGCGCTGTGTTAATTGTGAAACCCATAATTAAATCTCCTTATTAAATAGATTATTAATTTTCTTTTTATTATTAAAATAATTTATACTTAAAATTAATTAAGCTGTCTTTTTAAGAGGTTTATACTCTTTACCACCACCTTCAAAACCAACATTATTATAGAATTCTACAAAAGTAAGTCTTAAAGGATGCACCAAAGCACCAAGTATGTTCAAGGCAAAAATCGCAATATGACCAAATACCAAGAAACAAACCATAATAACAACACCCACACCAGGTATAGCCTTAAAGCTTAAACCTATCTGATTGATAACAAGTGCAAGTATCGAACCTGAAGCACCTAATGCAAACAAACGTATATAAGAAAGAGTATCTCCCATTATACCAGTAGCTGCAAAATAAACACCAAGTATAGAGTTTAATACATCAGGCTTCTTTCCAACATTAGAAAGAATAACTAAGAATACTAAACCTACAGCTATTAAAGCATAATAAATACCTTTTAATGGCATAATAGCTTCCATTTTCTGCATATCGCCCAAGAACCATAAAACAAGTCCAGGGATAAATAATAATTTACCAATAGCAGCAAATATATCACCAATACCACTAGTCTTAATTCTATCAATAACACCAACAACAAGTGCAAAACAAATATGTAATACACCTATTAGAAGTGCTGTATTAAATGGAGTTAAGAACCAATCTTTCTTAGTATCTGTAATAATAATATACTTACTTAAAGTAGCAAATAAAGGAATATCTGTATTTTGTAATACACTAACTCCAAATACGCTACCACCATTTATAATACCCATTATAGTAGTACAAACACCAAGAGTTAAAGCAAGTATTCCAACACCTCTTGCCTTTCCTTTTAGCACAGTAAAAAGACCTATAAGTGATATTATAGTCAAAACTACTCCATAACCAGCATCACCAAAACAGTATGCAAAGAATAAAGGATAGAATACAGCAATCATAGGTGTAAGATCTATCTCAAAATAATTTGGTAATTGGAATAATTTTGTAATAAGCTCATAAGCACTTGAATAAGTATTATTTTTAAGTTCAACTGGTACTGCTTCACCTCTTTTAGGTTCTTCTAATATATATGCTATATTATTAGAATCTAAAAAGCTCACAGTATCAGCTTCTCTATCAGCAGGAACAAAAGCTTCTACATATAATATTCTACCTTCTGTTACCTCAGAAGCAATAAAGCTTTCCTTAGCATACTCAAAGTGATTAGAAGTATTTAATTTTTCTATTTCTTTATCAATAGAATCAAGTGCAACTTGATATTTAATAATATCAGCTTCATTTTTATCTATCTCAGAAGTAATAGCTTCTATCTCTTTAGATATTTGATCATAGCTCTTACTTGGCATATGAATAACATCAAAAGCTAAGCTCTCATCAGTATTTTTCTTTTTGAAAGCTACAAAATATAATTTACCAGCCTCTTCTTTAATAGAAGCAGTAAATATATCATTCAAACTTGCAAAATCAAAATCATTATATTCTTTAATACCAGCATTATAAAAAGCAATATTATAATCAGTATTTTCTTCTACAAGTTTAATAGTATCAAAACTAAATCTACCAAAAGGCTCTAAAATAGCTAAATCTTTTTTAAGATTCTCTCTTTCAGCTTTTAGCTTATCATTATGTTGAGAAAGAGATAATACATCATCAATAATATCAGCTGTATCTTTTGTAGTATTAGCCTTAAGATTTGATACATCTTTTTTAGCTTTTTTATAATCAGCTATCATATTATTAATAATACTTTTAGCTTTAATAGCATCATTTCTCTGAGCAGAAATACTATCAATACTCTCACTCTGAACATTATCAGCTATTTCAATATGTACAACTCCAAGAGAAGCTAAGTCACTTAAAGTTTTTTCTCTATCCTCATGAAAGACAAAGAGAGAAAGTTTCTTCATTTTTCTAATCATAAAGACGCCTCCTTAACTCTGTTTCTTTCTTTTACTATCTTTTGAGAAGATTTACTTAAATTTTCTTCATCTTCCATATACCTTTTAATTTTTAGCGTAGCAGCCTTATACTCAGGTATTTGCACTTTCTCATAAAGATTTACTTTCTGAGTAGTTTTTTTACGAGCATAAGCTAAAGCATTGAGTCTTTCTTCTGTCATTTCAATTTTTACTTGAATAGTCATAAGACGCTCAAACATACTAATAGCAAGTCTAATCCAAGAAGGCATATTAAAAAGACTAATATTCTCAATAGCAAAATCAATATCAGACAATATCTGAACTTTAACACCTGCAATGTTTTTCAAAGTAGAGTTAATCTTTTTAATTTTAACAATATTAGGGAACTCAGTCCAAAAACCATTAAAATTCTGATTTTGCTTTACTAATTTATCATATTCTTCTTTAAGTAATTCAATCTCAGCGGTAATTTTACGCACCTCAAGACGTAAAGCAGCCTCTTTACTTTTTAAAGTAGGAAGTGCTTTTTCACGAATAGCAAGTTGGCGTCTTAGGTTTTGTAAAGCCGTTTTATTGTATTGAAACTTTAAAGCCATATTTTTTACCTACTTTTATATTATTTATTAGCCCACTTACCATACTTATTAACTAAATCTTCTTTAACACCAACCTCAGCAGGAGTAAAGTATTTACCCATAAGCTCCCAACCAGTTTCAAGCATTTCTTCAATCTTGATGTTAATGTCAATAGCAAGTAATTTCTCAGAATATTCAGAAGAGAATTTTAAAGTTCTTTCATCATACTCAGTAAGATCGAAACCGTTTTCTTTTTTCATTTTAGCATTAGCAGCATCTGAATAAAGACGAACTAAAGTGTTCATAACAGCAGGGTGATCTTCTCTTGTTTTCTTACCAATAACAAGCTGTTTAAGACGAGATAAACTTCTAAATGGGTCAATAATAACCTTACCAATATCAGAGTCACGTCTTAAGTATAACTGACCTTCTGTAATATAACCAGTGTTATCAGGTACAGCGTGAGTAATATCACCTTCGTTAAGAGTAGTTACCGCAATAATAGTAATAGAACCACCATCAGGAAACTGAGCTGCCTTTTCATAAATCTTCGCTAAGTCAGAATATAATGAACCTGGCATAGAGTCTTTAGAAGGGATCTGATCCATTTTGTTTGATACTATAGCTAAAGCATCTGCATAAAGAGTCATGTCTGTTAATAATACAAGAACTTTCTCTTTTTTCTCAACAGCAAAATACTCAGCAGCAGTACAAGCCATATCAGGAACTAATAATCTCTCTACTGGAGGATCATCTGTAGTATTAATAAAACATATAATCTTATCTAAAGCACCTGCTTCTGTGAATGTATTTTTAAATGATAAATAGTCATCATTTGAAAGTCCCATACCACCTAAGATGATTTTATCAGCTTCTGCTCTTAAAGCAACTTGTGCTAAAGTAGCGTTATATGGCTGATCTGGGTCTGCAAAGAAAGGAATTTTCTGACCTGTTACAAGAGTATTGTTAAGGTCAATACCAGCAATACCAGTAGCAATAAGCTCTGAAGGCTGTTTTCTTCTTACAGGGTTTACAGAAGGACCACCAATTTCTACTTCCTTACCCTCTATCTCAGCACCACCATCTATAGGATCACCATAAGCATTAAAGAATCTTCCAGCTAATAGCTCAGAAACTTTTAATCTTGGAGGACGTCCTAAGAATACAACTTCAGCATTAGTAGGAATACCTTCAGTACCTTGGAAAACCTGAAGTGTTACAACATCTCCTATCATTTTTACTACCTGAGCAGGGCGACCATTTACAAGTGCCATCTCTTCATTACCAACATTCTCTGCTCTTAAAGATACAGTAGCTTTAGTAATTTGTACTAATTTTGTATATACTTTTTGAAATGCTTTAGGCATGAGTTATACTCCTTTCAGCAAATATTGATTCCATCTCAGCTGTATATTTTTTATGTTCTTCAGACTGATATACAGAATAGTTCATCTGTTTGAAAGAGTTAATAAGTCTCTTAAAGTAAGTACCTACCTCTGTATAGTCTTCAAACTTATAATCTGAATCTAAAATCTTAATTACTTGATTTACTAATTCTCTTTGTCTTTCTATAGGGCAGTTTTTATCTACCTTATCAAAAGCATCTTGTTGTAGAATAACAAAGTCTACTAATTCAGCTTTCCAATATCTCTGATGATACTCAAGTGGTACTGCGTCGTCACCAAGGATACTAATTTGGTCATTAGCTTCTGTTCCTCTACGAACAATGTCCTTAATTTTTACGATTTTCTCTACCCAACCTTTTTCAATATTTTCATTAGCATAATTAATGAATTCTGGATATTCTAAGTATTTAGAATAAGAATCAAGTGGTTCTACAGAAGGATATCTCTTAGAATCTGCACGCTTCTGAGCTAACGCATAGAAACATCTTGCAGCCTTACGAGTAGATTCTGTTACTGGCTCTTTTAAGTTACCACCAGCAGGAGATACTGTACCAATAAATGTAATAGAACCTGTTTCACCATTATTTAAGTAAACGAAACCTGCTCTTGCATAGAAGCTTGAAATGATAGCTGGTAAGTCAATTGGGAATGCGTCTGGACCTGGTAATTCTTCAAGTCTGTTTGACATCTCTCTTAAAGCCTGTGCCCAACGAGATGTTGAGTCTGCTAATAATAATACTTTAAGTCCCATAGCTCTATAATACTCAGCCATAGTCATACCTACATAAACTGAAGCTTCACGTGCTGCTACTGGCATGTTTGAAGTGTTACAAATAATAGTAGTTCTTTCCATTAAGCTTCTACCTGTTCTTGGGTCTATAAGCTCTGGGAACTCTGTGAATATTTCTACTACCTCATTTGCTCTCTCTCCACAAGCTGTTACTATGATTAAGTCAGCATTTGCGTTTGTAGCAAGGGCGTGCTGTAGAACTGTTTTACCTGCTCCGAATGGTCCTGGAATAAATCCTGTACCACCTTCTGTGATTGGGTTGAATGTATCTATAGTTCTAACACCTGTTTCTAATAGTCTAAATGGTCTTGGCTTTTCTTTGAAAGCTTTTACTGTTAATTTTACTGGCCATCTTTGAATCATAGTTACTTCTACTAATTCACCATTAGAACTCTTAATAGTAGCTATTTTATCTTTTACACCATAAGAACCAGCAGAAGCAATGCTCTCTACCGTACCCTTACCTTCAAACTTAAAAGGTACCATTATCTTATGATCTATCCAACCTTCTTTTACAGCACCAAGCCAATCTCCAGCCTGAACCTCATCTCCAACTTTTACTATAGGAGTGAAATCATACTTATTTTTATTTTCTTCAGAAAGATTATTATATTTACCTCTCTCTAAAAATACACCTTCTAATTTATCAAGGTCATTTTGTAAACCGTCAAAGTTTTTACCTAAAAGTCCAGGTCCTAATTCAATTTCCAACATCGAACCAGTAAACTCTACGGCATCACCTAATTTTACACCACGAGTAGACTCAAATACCTGAGCACTAGCACTAGTACCTGATATTTTAATTACCTCTGCCATAAGCTTTGCTGCACCATCATTACAAGATACATAACAAATCTCATTTTGAGCAACAGGACCGTCAACCTCTATGGAAATTAGGTTTGATATAATCGCAGTTACATTACCTTTAGTCATTTTGGTCTCCTAATTAAATATACAAAAACTCTTACATTGAAAATACTTCATTTTTTAGAGTAGTTATCAATGTGTCTAAATGTTTTTTACCTTCCTCTTCATTTCTTCCATTAATACTAATCGCATAAGTTAAATTAATATAATAAGCAAAAACATTATCTATTGTAAAAGATTTGATAGATGTTTGTTTATCTAAAAACTCTTTTACTAAAGAACATTCTATGTTTTCCATATTATATGGATCTGCTTTATCTGATGAATTAAATAACTCTATAATACTATTAATATATGGTAGCTCTTTACCTACACCAAAATCAGATGCTGTAGATTTTGTTAGAGCTGATATTAATGAATAATCACCTACTAATTCTTTAGATATCTCTTCACTACTATAGCCTAAAGCTCTACCATTTAAAGCTGCTAGTACATTTTTTAAATTACGCATAAATGAAGCATACTCTCTGATAAAAGAATTACTACTGCTTAGCATTTCTTCATAATATAAGTTTAATAATGTATTTTCTATTTGTCTAACACTTTCCCATTCTATACCCTTACTGTCCTCTATAAACTTAGACATATAAATTGGCAAATTAGACAATGTACTATACTTATCAATCTCTTCTTTAGAAAATATTGATGGCTCTAAATGATGTGGATAAGGATTAAATAAACCTTTAGAAGTAGCTATTTTTCCAACTAAATTCTTATTATCATTTTGATAAAGAAAGTAATTAAAAAAACTTAAATCCTTAGAACTTAAACAAGATGATATACTATCTATTATAGCATTAATATCATACTTAGATTTAGTATCTGAAAGTTTTACCTCAGGAAGACTTGATATAAGATAGTAATATGATCCCATACTAATTCGTTCCTCTTAATTTTACTTCTTAAAAATAATTTCTTCTGTAGTAGATTTTATATAATCACTAAAGAATGCTACAAAATCCTCATCTGTAAATTGTAATTGATAATTACCACCCTCTGGAACTATTTTGAATCCATTAGAAAGTTTTTTATCAAAATTAATAGTTGCATTCTTAATAGAAGATTTAATTGAGCTTTCAAATGCTGAATTAATTTCACTCTTTTTAGACTCTGGGAAATAAATAGAAACATCTGATGATGTGTTGTTTACATCCCACTTCTTTACTACTTCTAAAATTAGATCTTTTAAAAAATTAGTATCTGCAAAAGCTCCTTTTAAGCCTTCGTCTAATACTGAAGCTGTTACTAAATCTTTAATTCTTTGCTTAATTACTGAGATAGCTTGTTCTCCACCTCTTGCAACTTCTGACTTTGCATTAGATTCAAAATCTTTAGCCTTTTTTTCTGCTTCACTTACTATTCTCTGTGCTTCTTCTTTAGCTTTTGAAACTATATCTTCTGCTTCTTTTTTAGCAGTTGAAAGTATTTCATCTTTTTCCTTATTTGCTTTGTCTACACCATCTTTGCAAATACGCTCAAGAAGGGCATTAAAGTTTTTCTCCTCAGCCATATTAACTCCTTTATATTTAATAGAATTATAAAATAATTTAAAAATCAAAAAACATACAGAAAAATAATAACATTATAAATATAAAAAATCAAGTAAATCGGACTATATAAAAAAAATTTACAATACGTTATTAATCTCTTAAAAAACTATCAACTTATTACTTTATCTTAAACTTAAATAGAAAACTTTAATAAAAATATACTTTTATTTATTTGATTATATCATAATAATACTTTTTACCTTGAAAAATATCTTGTGATAGTATTTTACGACTCTCCTCAACTTTAAAAGCATTAAGATTAGAAATTATAGAACCATCAACCTCTAAGCCATCTTTAGTATAATAAAAACTATGATATGTACTAATTATATCATCAACTACATCCTTATATAATAAAGAAGATATACTATTAGCATAATCTATATCTGTATTTACTGATATAAAAAATGGGATATTCTCTGCCACAAAGTTAGAAGGTAGCTTAAATGAGCCATTAGTACCATCCCAAACTAATATTGGACTTGGACTATAATCTGTTAAAAATTTTTCCTTAATACTATCATCTATAGTAGAACGCTTAATAATAGATTTTAAATAAAGATATAAATGATCATGCTTAAAAATAATTAGTGCATTTGTGTATTTACTCAATATTATATCTCTAATCTTAATAATTTCATCTGCTGTCATAACTGAATTGTCTAATGTTTTTATGAAGTGTAATTTATCATTTTCATTAAAGTAATTTAAAAAATCTTTATTCTTTTGTGCTAAGTTCAAATCATTATCTAAGTGAGAATCTGTATGCCCCATTACTGTAAAACCATATACAAATAAAGGTTTATCATTTTGAGAAATTATTAAATTAGTTCTTATATACTCTTTTATATTAGTTATACCAAGACCAAAAACTGTTTCATCAAAACCTACTGATGGATAGAATGTTTTTAAGTTGTAGGTATTTAGTGCCTCTTCTAAAGCAAGTGTATAATAGCCTTTTTTATTTAATAAGTCTGATAATACATTTTCTATTTTTGATGATTGTGTTTTAGGATATAATGGTGAAGCTCCTGATAAACCTGATAGTCTTGCATAAAAACTACCATTATTATAATTTGGCGATATATGAGAAGAATTATTAGCCCAATTTCTATATTCTTTATTAAAAGGGTCTTCTGAAAATAAACTTAAAAAATGAGAATAATCATAAAAAGATTCTAAAAATATTACAAATATATCTCTTTGTAAACCTTTTGTTGTAGAATGAGTATTTAAATATTTTTTGGTTGTTTCTAATAATAAATTATCTATATTTCTATTTTTTTGATACTCCTTTAAAACTTCAATAGAATTATATACCTCTTCTCTACTTGGGGTGATATTATTAACTCTATCATAATTTATTCTATAATTTATAGTATTTATTATACCACTCTTATTTACTACTCTTAAAAAATCAACACTCCAACTATCTACATCCTCTTTTCTAAAAAAAAGAATAAAAAATAGTACAAAAATAACTATAGACTTAAAAAATAAAACATAATTCTCAAATTTTAATCTTTTATATATATTAAATAAAAATAATAAAATAAATAATATAAATGTAACAAATATTGTTATAACTCTTAATAATGGAGATAATACTGTTATTAATGATGAATACAAATGAAATATATCAATTGGTAGTAGTAGTATATTTAATACTGTAAGTGATATTGTCTCTATTACAAAAAATGAAAAAGAAATAAAAATAGAAAATAAAATAGATAATATAATTTTATAATTTTTTATATTAATAAAAGTAGGAATATATTCAAATAAATTAAATGCTAATAAAGTAAATAAATAAAAATAAATAATATCATATATACTATAATTAATCTTTATCATAGATGATAAAGGCATAATAAAATAAATTATTATAAAATATAAAAATAAATCTATAAAAAATAATAATGTATAGTGTTTATAATTAAGCTTTATATTGTCTATTATAAAAAAATAAAAAATGGGAATAATAGTATTATATATATAAAGAAATAATAAACGCTTTTACGAACCTTTAATATGTACTCTATATTTTCAATACTATCTTTATTATCTAACTTTTTATCACTAATTAAAGTGCCATAAGTATTTGCACTCCAATATATACTTTTTACATTTTATGGCATTATATTTGTATTTGGAATTGCATATATATTTTATTATTTTTAAATATATTTGAATTATATCTTAAAGAAAATGTATACTTATTTTCTACAGTATTAGAAAATTAGACAAATACACTAATCTAACTTTATTTCCTAAAACAGTTGTAGTAAAAATAAAAAGAAATGATACTATAATAAGAATTATAAAATATATAAAAAAATATTTAATATTAACTTTATTAATCATAATAAACTACTTCAATTTATAAACATAATTATAGAAGAAAAGTAAAAGCTACTATATATCTTAATTATATTAAATTAAGCTTATAAATATCCAAAGTATTATTATATAACTTCACTAAAGAATCAAAATCATTATCTATAGAAATATCATCATTTTTATATAAAGCAAATAATGATGATCCAGAACCACTCATACATACTTTTCTATTAAGAATATTCTCAATATTCTCTTTATATTCTCTAATCTTAGGCTCCAAATTAAAAACATTATTCTCAAAAACATTGTATAGCCTACTATAAAAATCATCAAAATTAATATTATTTTCTAATAAACTCTTAAAGCTATTAAAAGATCCCTTATCAAAGTCATCACTTTTAAAATTACCATAAGCTAATTTTGTGGATATATGAATATTTGGATATATTAATATAATCTTATATGGAAGAGTAAAATTATAATTAAATAATTTCTCCCCAATTCCACTACTCCAAGTGCAACCACCATTAATAAAAAAAGGAATATCAGCACCAAAACGAGAAAAAGATTCTATCATACTATTATCAACTATAATATTAAGCTCTGATAATAAAAACTTGATAAAATAAGCAGCATTAGAAGAACCGCCACCAAGCCCTGCTCCTGTAGGAATATTTTTTGATATTGATATATTATATTTTTTTTTAAGATTATAATTATCCACAAAATAATTATATACCTTTTCTAATATATTAATCTCATTACTATCATCTAATTTATATTTTCCATTTGTAGATACACAAAATAAATCACTCTCTTCTATAAATAAAATATCATATAAATCTACAGTATGAAATAAAGATTCTATTAAATGATAACCATCTTCTCTTTTTTTAGTTATATCTAAAAATAAATTTATCTTACAAGGTGTTTTAATTATTATAGACATAAAAATAATTTCTCCTAAAAAATTAAAAAATAATATCAACTATATAATCAGATATATTATCTGGAGTTAAAAACTCTATTCTTGCCCCAAGAGATTTTAGAATAGAAGCGACTTCCTTGTTGTAAAAATATTTAGCTTTATAATCAAGTGCAGGTAATACTACTAACTTAGACTGAGAGTCTATAATATCTTTTGCACTCTTAAATAAGTATTTATTAGTATCTTCTAAATCACTAATTAAAAATACAATACTCTTTTGTGGCTCTGTAATAATAGTTTTAGTATATTCCAAAGCTTTAGTAATATCAGTACCTCCTCCAAGTTGTACCTTCATAAGCATAGAAATAGTATCATCTATATAATTACTAATATCAACTATATTAATATCAAACAATACCACCTTTATAGATAAAAAAGATAAATTAGCAAAAATAGAAGCCATAATAGCACTATATATAACACTATCTGTCATAGAAGCACTTTGATCTATAAGTATAATTATATGATTTTTATTATACTTTTTAATTCTGTCATTAAAATATATTTTATCTATTAATATTTTTTTATTATTAAAGTCATAATTTTTTAAGTTATGCTTTATAGTTTTTTTTATATCTAAATTATTTAAAGACTTATTTTTAGAATTACTATTTAATAATTTAGCTCCAGAAAAACTTTTTTGTATATTAATTTCTAATTTCTTTTTAAGTTCATATACCACCTTAGAAACTATACCAATAGCGACCCTTTTGACATTATCACTCATCATATCTTTAAAAGATAATATACTTTTAAGTAATTCAAAATTAGGCTCAAGATTAGATATAATCTCTTCATCTTCTAATAACTCAGTAATATGATACTTCTCTAAAGCATCTCTCTGCATTATCTCATAAGCTTCTTTTGGAAATAATATTTTTACTTTTTCAATCCAAGTAGGTATAGTAAGTATACTATCATCATAACCAGAAGAAGTATAAAAATCATCAGAATAACTATTTTCTATATCATCCACATAGTTATTATTATGCTCTCTATTATATAAAAAATTTAATGTATCATCTATATCACTATAGTTATGATCAATTTTAATATCAGAAGAAGGTCCTAATATAAGTCTCCACCTATCAAGCCCATTATCAATATCTTTTTTCATTATTTTATATATATAACCTTATTATACTAAAAAATTAAGAAGAAAGTAAAATAGTAGCAAGAAGCAAATAAATAGCAGTTCCACATATATCACAAATAGAAGTAACCAAAGGAACACTACTTGTAGTAGGATCTTTTTTAAGCATAACAAATAAAAATGGTAAAGAAAGTCCAATCAAACTACCAATAGTGACAACTAAAGTCATAGATATAGCAACAACAATAGCAATTTTAATACCACCCCTAAATATAGCAAGTAATGCAACAGCAATACTCATAGTAGCACCAAGTAAAAGAGAAATAAAAATCTCCTTAAAAAACATAAAAAACCAATCACTCTTTTTTACATCCCCCACAGATAAACTTCTAATTATCAAAGTAGAAGATTGAGCCCCTGCATTTCCAGCACTATCTATTAAAAGTGGTAAAAATAAAATTAAAGAAATATATTTTGAAATAATACCCTCAAAAAAATTGATAAAGTATCCAGAAATTATATTAATAAAAATTAAAATAAAAAGCCAAGTAATACGTCTATGATATAAATTAAGTACAGAAGCATTTTTTATACTACTATCAAAATCATCAGAAACCCCAACAGCCCCAAGTTTATGAAAATCTTCAGTATCCTCCTCTTCAGCAATATCAAAAATATCATCAATAGTAACAATACCAATTAAAATATTATCATCATCAACAACAGGTATATAAAGTAAATCATACTTCTTACCAATTAAAACAGCCTCCTCCTTATCAGAATAAACAGATAAAGAAATAATATCAGTATACATAATTTCATCTATAGAAGAAGAAAGTTTTGCTATAAGTAAGTCTTTAAGTAAAACATATCCAAATAAAACACCATCATCATTAATAACATAAATAACCTCAAAAGCTTCAGAATCTTTTCCAAACTTTCTAATTTGATTAATAGTATCTTCTACAGTATAATGCAGTTTTATAGATAAGTATTCAGTAGTCATTATCCTACCTATACTATCTTCTGGATATGATAATAACTTATTAATTTCCTTTAAATCACTTTTATAAATAAGAGCAGATATTCTATTTTTTATATTAAAGCTAATTTCTTCAAATAATGCAGTTCTATCATCAGGCGACATACTATGAATAAGAATCTTTAAATCATAATCTTTCATCTGCATAATTAAATATTCTTTTATATGCAAATTAAGCTCAGAAAAAACATAAGCTTTTATATCTATACTATCTATAAGCGAAAATATTCTATATTTAGTATCATCATCATCTACATAGTCTATAATATCAACTATTTCCGCTTCAAGCATATTTGCTAATAAACTTTTAAGCTTATCCCAATTTTTATTTTTTATAGTATTAATAACTTCTAAATTCTCATTCATAATTTTTTTCTTAAAACTATCAATTCTTTCATAATTAGTATATAATACAATCTAAAATTATATATATTATAAGGAGTAATTTCAATATGTCTAATATTAAAAGAATAGGAGTATTAACAAGTGGTGGAGATGCTTCTGGAATGAATCCTGCTATCAGAAGTGTTGTTCGTACTGCTATTGCGAGCGGTTTAGAGGTATTTGGTATTAAAGAAGGTTATCACGGACTTATCAATAATAATATGATAAAAATGGATGCAGGTAGTGTTGGAGGTATTATTAATCAGGGTGGTACAATTCTTTACTCAGCAAGAGAGCCAAGAATGCAAACAGAAGAAGGTATGCAACAGGCTTATAATAACTTAAAAGCAAATAATATAGATGCTTTAGTTGTTATAGGTGGTGATGGTACTTATACTGGAGCTTTAAATTTCTCAAAGAAATATCCTGATATATCAGTTATAGGTATTCCTGGAACTATTGATAATGATATTGCTGGTACTGATTATACTATTGGATATGATACTGCTGTTAATGTTGCTATGGAGGCTATTGATAAATTAAGAGATACTGCTACTAGTCATGGTAGATGTTTTGTTGTAGAGGTTATGGGTAGACATGCTGGATATATTGCATTAGAAGTTGGTATTGCTTCTGGAGCTGAAGATGTTCTTATACCAGAAACTCCTACAGACTTAGAAAGTATTATAACAAAATTACAAAATGCAAAACAAAGAGGAAAAAAATCATCTATAGTAGTAGTAGCTGAAGGTGATGATTCTGGTGGAGCTTTAGAGACTGCAAAACATATAGAAGGTAAAACAGGTTTTGATACACGCGTTACTATTTTAGGACATATGCAAAGAGGAGGTTCTCCTACTTCTCGTGAACGTTTGATGGCTGCTCGTTTTGGATATATTGCTGTTAAGGGATTATTAGACGGTAAAAAGAATGTTGCTGTTGGTGTGTGGAAAGGTGAATATACATTTACTCCTTTAGCTGATGCTGTGAAAAAAGAAGTGAAAATAGATCCTATAGACTTAGAGTTATGTGGAACTCTTGCTATATAATCTTATAAAATATAAAGGCTATAGTTTGTTATGATAGAAAGTAAATCTATTTTAAATGTAAAAATACATAATTTTGACTCTTCATTAGAAGAAATACTGGAAAAAATTAGAAGTCAAAAGAATGTACTTGTTGTAACTTTGGATGTTCATCAATTATTAAAGGTTAATAGAAATAAAAAACTTAGAGAAGTTATTAATAATGCATCTTTAGTAATTGCTGCACATCCTTCTATAGCTAAAGCATATCATTTTCTATATAAAGAAAAATTAGTTTGTATTAAAGATTTTCTTTTTTTCTCTAATATTCTTTCATACATAGAACAGAAAAAAATGACTATGTTTTTATTTGGAAATGAAGAAAAATACTTCTTTACAATACAAAATAAAATAAAAAAAATATATCCAGACATTCAAATATTAGGATCTTTTCAAGATACAAAAGATAAACAAGAATTAGAAAAAGCATTTTTAGGATTTAAAAAAATAGAACCTGATATGTTTCTTATTCATATGCCTTTTAAAAAGTCTTTGCATTGGATTTATGAGCATAAAGATAAACTATCTATGCGTTTTTGTATTCCTGTTTCTCGTCCTTTAGATTCTTTTGCTGGAAAGATTAAGTCGCCAAATTTAAAAACTTTAGAAGAAAATAAAGAAGAACTATTCTATATCAAAAGAAATATATTTAGAGTATTTTTAAAACTTAATTATATTAAATTTTGGATATTAATACTATTTCAAAAATTATTTCCAAAGAAAGAGAAAAAAGAAAAGAAAGTTAAAGACAATAATCAAGATATTAATAACAATATTATAGTTAATGAAACTAATAATAGTGAAGCTAATAATACTAATGAAGTAAATAATAATATTAGCGAAACTAATAATATTAATGAAGAAAATAATAATAAAGAAAATATATAATAATTATTAATAGCTTACATTATTAATCATAAGTAAAGTATTTTCTAAAGAAGCTAAGTATTCTTTAGCTCTTGGTACATTTGCATTACTTGGATAATCAGAGATAAATTGATCTAATACTTTATAAGAATCAGAGTATCTATTAACCTTAAAGTATGAAAGCCCTATATAAAGAAGTGCTTCAGCATCTAATAGTGGTACATTATTCTGTCTCACTTTAGTATAATATTCTACTGCCTTATTATAATTTTGCTCTGTATAATATGATTGAGCAATTCTAAATAAAGCCTCTTCACCGTGTTCTGTTGTTGGAAATAGCATTGCTATATTATTATAATACATTCTTGCTTTAGAATAATTTTTATCTACAAAATATCTATGAGCTCTTGCAGGAACTTGTATTAAGTATGTACGCATTACCTCAGAGTAGTATGCACTATTTTTATAATAAACTAAAAAGTCTTTATATATCTCAAAAGCTCTATCAAATTCACCCATCTCAAAATAAGCACGAGCACGACCAAGAAGTGCTAATTCTCCGTCAGAACGTAAAAAATAACTCAAAGCCTCACCATATCTCTTAGAAAACAATAGCTGATATCCATACTGCATATTAATAGTAGAAGCTACAGACTTATCAGAAGTATTCAAGTTGTTTTGCAACTTAACCATCAAATAAGCATCTGGAGTATTTTCTAATCGAGCAATATCAGCATAAGCCAAAATAGCATTAGTATAATAAGAAATATACTTAGGATCATTTATAATATCTGAAAGTTTTTGCTTTGCTAAAGTATACTTCTTCAAATTCTTAAGAGAATCTGCAACCAAGAAATTAGCCTCAGCAATATTCTCCTCTGTTTTTCTACGAGATCTTATAGATAAATACTCATTAAAGTTATTAATAGCATCCTCATAATTTTGAACTTCGTAGTTTCTTTTACCCTTTTGAAAATATCTTTCTGGGGAAGAATATGCTGCTACTCTTGTTATAAATACGCCAAAAAGGATAGCGACTGTTGTGATAACTGATGCCAATACAACCGCATACGTTCTCATAAAATATCTCTCTTAAAAACTCCCTCGCTTATCCTTTTTTATAAATCTGATAGAACTTGATTTATCCAGAAATTTACTTCTGTATTATTAATAGGTTGAATACGTTTTAATACTGTTATCGCATTCTTTTTTTGTTTTAAGTTCTTATAAGATTTACCAAGTAATAAATTTATATTATAGTATAATTGCTTATTAATATTTCTTCTTGAAATAGGCTCTAATATTTTTACTACATTAGAAAAATTACCCTTTTTAAACTCAATTAAAGCTCTATTATAATCGCTTGAGTATTTAGCATAATCTCTTACTACTGTATTTTCTTGTTTCTTAGCAGGTTGCTGTGTATTTGTATTTACATCATTAGTTTTCGCAACAAAATACAAAGTAGTCACATTATAATTTGAGTAGCCATTTGTATTAGCCTCCAAATCTGATGGATATGAGTTAGGGTCTGTATTAGTAGCCTCTCTCTGCTCCACTACTGGAGGTGGTGGTGTATTATAATTTGTATTATTAAGTATATCATTTACTATATCATTATAATAACTATTAGTAGCAAATCTATCTGTTGTACTTAATGACTGTTTTGTTACACTTGTTGCTGTAAAGTCTACTGCAATGGCATCAACATTTGGAATACCTGTATAAAAACCTATATTATCTATATATGAAACTATAGCATAATAGTATCTACCATAATTAGGTGGAGAATCTACTATAGAATACATATCCGTATTTTCAACTGAAGCAATATTACCTACAACTGTAGCCTTAGTTAATAAAGATTTAGAAAGTATAGGGGTATCACTTCTATATATATAATAAATTAAATTAGGATTATAAACACCTTTCCATTCTATAAATAAAGAGCCTTGATTACGAAACTTAGCGTCTATATTATTCGCAAGTCTGCGAGAATTAGGCAAAGTACCTAAATTATCAAGCTCACTATTATTAAACTGCGCAAATAAAAAGGCAGACATTAGTATTAGCATATATTTCAACTTATGTATCATATTATAATCCTTTTACGCTGTTACTAATGTCGGAAATGATAACAAAAAATTGAATTTATACTATCAAATTTTCTCCATAACTATAGCAACTAAAAAGCCAACACACATAGATAAAACAGTAGCTGTAAGTAATGGTAAACTTAAAGTAGTAATATTAGGCCAAAGACTCAAAAAAGAAACAACTATAATACCAAGTACAAAACCAAATAAAATAGACTTATGTTTTTCTATAAGAACTGTAACAACTTTTGAAATAGTAAATATTCCAATACCAACTCCAAGTGCCACAAATATAAGTGGTAAAACATTTAATGTAGAAACAAAGTAAGATATATTTTCATACTCACCAAGTATAAGCAAAAGTAAAGAACCAGATATACCAGGTATAACCATAGCAACAGCAGCTGCAATACCACATAAAAATAATTTTATAGCATAAACTACAGAAAAATCACCACTATAATTAGCTTCTCCAACAGGCTGATTAATATCAAAATATACAAATATAGCCATAACAAAAGCTCCAAAGAAAAATGATATTAAAACCTTAAAATCAAATTTCTCCACAGTCTTTGTAATAAAAGGAAAAGAACCTAATATCAAACCAACAAAAAATATTTGAGTAGGAATAGGATAATTAGTAAATAAATAATTTATTAATTTTAAAAATAATATAATAGAAAGAACAGCTCCAATACCAACAGGAACTAATACTTTCAAACTCTCTTTAATTTCATCCCACTTAAACTTTAATAAAGCACTTGGAAGTATAGAAATAGAATGTGTTAAATTTTCATAAATACCAAGTACAAAAGCAATAGTACCACCACTAACACCAGGTATAGCATTAGCAACTCCTATAGCCATACCTTTAATAATATACGATATATAATTTCTCATAATAAAACCTATCTTTTTATTTTTATATAATAATAGCTATGTATATATAAAAAAACACATAGCTATTATAATACTTTAATTTAATACAGCAATAATTTCAACTTCAACTAAAGCATCTTTAGGTAATTGCTTCACAGCAACACAACTTCTTGCAGGAGGATTTTCTACAAAATACTTAGAATATACTTCATTAAAAGAAGCAAAATTAGACATATCACTTAAAAAGCAAGTAGTTTTAATAACATTTGCAAAATCTAATCCCTCTGACTCTAAAACACCTTTAATATTTTCCATTACTCTTTCTGTTTGTGTCTTAATGTCACTTCCAACCATTTCACCACTTATAGGATCTAATGGTATTTGTCCTGATGCAAAAATAAAATTTCCAGATTTTACAGCTTGAGAATAAGGACCTATTGCCGATGGGGCTTTTGATGTTTTTATAATTGTTTTTTCCATAATTTTGACATCCTCTTAACTAATAAAATTTATGTAATTTTTAATAAAGAGTATAATTTTTTTAGTATAAAATATCAACAGTTATCATAATATATTTATACTTTTTTATTAACCTTTTTTCATCATATCAAAATATTGAGCATACATAGGAGAAGGAAGTCCAAAACCACCTCCTACAGGCATAGTCTCTCCTGTAATATAAGAAGATAAATCACTAGCAAAAAATAAAACTGCATTAGCAATATCAATAGCTTCAGCAGAGCGATTTAATGGTACATTCTTCAAAAAAGATTTAAGAAAATCTTCAGACATATTCTCCATAGCAGCATCAGTAGCAACAAAGCCAGGTAAAACAGCATTACAACGAATATTATCACGAGCATATTGAACTGCTATATTTTTTGTTAGAAAATTAATAGCACTCTTAGATATACCATAAGCTAATCGAGACATATCTGGATATATACCACCAACTGAAGATATATTAATTATACAACCGCCTCCTGTTTTCTTCATACTCTTAACTGCTTCTTTAGAAGGAAGATAAACACTTTTTAAATTTTCATTTACTATCTTAAAAAATGTATCAGTATCACCATTAACTAAGTCTAAATCTTTACTAACATCTGTAGTACCAAAATTATTAACAAGTATATCAATTCTCCCCTCTTTTTTTACAACATCAGATACAAAAGAAGTAAAAGTCTCTTCCTTAGTAGCATCAAAATATACTACATCAGCACTTCCCCCTTTTGATATAATTTCATCAGCAACCTTTTTTCCATTTTCTAAATTGCGAACAGCCAAATAAACCTTAACTCCATTCTCTGAAAGCCTATTGGCACAAGAAAGACCAATACCTCTTGTAGATGATGTTATTACTGCTATTTTTTTCTCTAAAAGCTTCATACCTTCCTCCAATATTTATATTATATATAATAGTAGTATATACAGAAAATATAATAACAAAAACTATATAAAATACTTTTTGAAAAAATTTATATTATAGATTATAATAATTTTCATTATGAAAAATATATGTATTATAACTGATATAAATGGAATATATGGCTTTGGTCACTTTACAAGAATGAAATTTCTTGTGAGCAAACTTCAAAATAAATATAATTTTGTATTTTCTTCTATAAATAACAATAGTGAAATATTCAAACAAAGGGATATAAAGACTTGTAGCTTTGATAAATTAAATAATTCAAATATATACTTAGCTATTGTAGACTCGCGTGAAGTAGATTCTAAATATATAGAATATCTTAAAACTTTTACTTCTGTTATCATTATAGATAGTATCGGACGCGAGAGGGAATTAGCTGATATTGTAATTGAAATGCTTCCAAACTTAGATAACTCTGATGAAGTTAATATAGAACCTTTTATAGCTACAATATTAAACTCTAATATAAAACCTAAATATCATAAAAATGCTCCTATACTTGTATATCTTGGCTTTAATGATGATATTAAAAGTAAATGTATTGAAATTATTTCTAATATAAAAGAAAAAGAGTTTATTATTATAGATATAGAAAAAGAAAGCAAATACTCAAATGTAAAATATAAGAGTTTTTCAAGTGATATTTTTAAAACTCCATACTCTGCTATAATAACTTATTTTGGGCTTACTGCTTTTGAATGTTTAGACGCTAAAATACCTACTATATTATTATCTCCAACTGAGTATCATAATAAACTTGCAAATATAGAAAATGATATATTTTTTAATTTGGGCTTCTATAAAGAAATAAATATTGAAAATGCTATTAAAAACTTAAAAAACTTCTTGGAAGATTATAATATACAAAGTAAATACTTAGACAATACTATAAAAATAGATACATTTAAATCTATAGAAAGATTTGAAACTATCATAGAAAATATAAAAGATTTTAAAAATATTAAATGTCCTTTCTGTGATAGTGATAACTATATAAGAATAAATAGAAATATAGAATCAAACCTTTATAGATGTAATAGTTGTAAAACTCTATTTAGAAAATATTTTCTACCCCCATTTACTGATTATTCTTCAAGATACTTTGTAGAGAATTATAAAAATCAATATGGCAAAACTTATGAAGAGGATATTGATAATTTAAGTAAACTTGCAAGAAGAAGATTAGATAAATTAAGACAAGTTAAGCCTAAAGGGAAAATATTAGATATAGGCTCTGCTATGGGATTTTTTCTAAATGAGGCTAAAAAACAAGGTTATGAGACTGAAGGTATTGAAATTAGCAAATATGCTTATGATTATTCTGTTAATACATTAAAACTAAATGTACATAATGTATCTTTACTTGATTTTGAATACAAAGAAAAAGAGTATGATATAATAACTGCTTGGTATGTTGTTGAGCATATTTATAATTTTGAAAAAGTTTTAGATAAGATTTTATATTCATTAAAAGATGATGGTATACTTAGTTTTGCTACACCTAATGGATATGGACTTAGCGGAAGGTATAATAAAAACTATAGAAAAATAGTGCCTACTGATCATGCTTTTGAGACTAATCCTGATGCTTTAGACAAATTGCTTCTTAAATATAATCTTAAGCGTTTATATTTATCAAATAACAGTGTGTATTATAATAGATTTTGCGATATATTTAATTTGAAGTATTTAAAGAATAATTTTATTCTTAGACCTATTTATAATAAAATTGCCATAAAGAAAAATCTTGGTGATACATTTGAGTGTATATATCAAAAAGTTTAAAATTAAAAACCTATTAAACATTTAGCAATTATATTATTTATAAAAAACTTATAATTCTTATATATCAAATAATAGTATATATTAGATTTTTATCTGAGTTTTGAATATCTTAATAGTAATTTTATTCTTAGTAATTAAAAAGAGTATATGATATTTATACGAAGATTAAGGAGAAGTGGGCCAGCAGGGACTTGAACCCCGGACCCGATGATTATGAGTCATCTGCTCTAACCGACTGAGCTACTGGCCCCTTAAAAGATTTTATGATGTGTAAATTATACAACAAATATGAATAAAGTCAATAGTAAAAATAAAAAATTAACAATTATTTAATGGCAATACCATTCTCCATTTTACTATTATCACCACGACCAAAAGATATACCATAAGCAACCTCAATAGAAAGATAAGAATATTTATAGGTGCGATATATATCAACAGTGCGAATATCATATACTCTATCTGTATCTAATTCCATACCAAAATTATAAAGCACATTAATATCTATTTTATTTGCTATTTTATCATTATACTCTATATATCTTGAAACACCTAGTTTAATATAAGGCATAAATGGTAATTTTTGCATAGTTGCTATATCTTTATGACTAAATGATGTTTTACCTCCAAACTTCCCTAAATAATTATCTGCTTTATCAGAAACCAAATATATAAGGAACATATATGCCTGCACCTATATAAGAAGAAAGCCCATCTTTAAAGTTTAGTCTTAATGAATAACCAAGTATAATGTTATGATAAATATAACTAATAAATTCATAATCAGTAGCATTATTATATTTTTTCATATTTCTAAAATAAGCATTATATCCAGTTTCAAACATACTACTTATACTTTTTAATGTATCATTAGATATTGAAGTATTAGCTCCTATAAAAAGTATAATATTAAAAGTATTTCCAAAATTTAGTACATTAGGATCTTCTTTCTCAAAGAGCCCTCCCTTTTGCTTCATAAATTCTATTGGAAAGCCTATACCAATAGAAGAATCAAATTCAAACTTAGTAATTTGTGAATAAAGTGAGCTTGTAAATATTAAAGTAATAATCAAGAGTTTTTTCATAAATAATCCTTAAATATTGAAATAAAATTAATTATATACAAATGATATATTAGTTTTTCATAAGAATATTCTCTACTATAAGCTTTAATTTATCATAATCACATAAAAATACGAAACAATATCAATATAAAGAACTAAAATACACTTTTAATATACAAATATTATACAACTATACATTTAAAGTCAATAATTATTACAAAATAACATTCAAAAGAAACAATATATTTATTTTCATAAAAAACTTATAAAATACTATTGACTTTTTTCTTAAAAATGTTATGATAATTACAATTCAATCATCAAGAGGGCGATTAGCTCAGCTGGGAGAGCGGGTGCCTTACAAGCACTAGGTCGGCGGTTCGAGCCCGTCATCGCCCAAACTCTTTATTTATATGAATCTTATAGAATATATACTTATTATTGTAGCCATTCTCTTCGTTTTCTTTGTTATAAGTACTATTATTAAAGCGTCAAGACGTATTCCTATTATTGCTTCTATAATACTTGTTTTTGTTATATCTATTGGAATACTTGGTTCTGTTTATTTTAATCAAACTGTGGATGTTGCTAAAAATATATCTGATATAGTTATTAATAAAGAATTAGAAAATAAAGTTAAAAGAATCAGAAAAAATATTATAATAAGACCGGGTGCTATAGAGATGCTATCTCTACATTTAGCATATCCTGATAGAATTTCAAAACCTACTATAAAAAATAGAGAAGTTGGCTTTTTCTTAGATGATATTTGGTTTAACTGGGCTGATGGAAAAATACTTACAGATGAAGAAAGAGAAAATGTAAATAATCATATAAACTTTGAATTCTATGACTATCCCCTTAAAGGTTTACCAAAAGTAGAGACCGCTACTCCTGAAAAAACTAAAGAGATAGAAGAATATTATATTAAAAGAATAAGCAATAGAAAAACAATCAATAATACATTTCTAAATACACTATATGATGGAAGCTCTGAAAGAAGTATGAGTAAGAATATAGTAACTGTAAGTGTATTAGGATATAGAGTAAGACTTCACAGATATATAATAGAGCCTCTAACAAATGCTACTGCAGAAATAAGGCTTATGGCAGAAACTAACACTGAAGTAAGTAATTATCTAAAAAATCTACATACAGTAAGTGGATTTGTATGGAAAAATATAAAAGCAAGTGCAAGCAGAAGTTATCATAGTTATGGAGTTGCTTTTGATACACTGCCTAAGAAAAATAGAAAAGCTGTATATTGGGCTTGGACTCGTGTTAACAATAAAAACTGGTATGCTGTTCCTCACGAAGAAAGATGGTATCCACCTTTAGAAGTTATAGATATATTTGAGAAATATGGATTTATTTGGGGTGGTAAATGGCGTAATTATGATACTATTCACTTTGAATATAGACCAGAGTTATTAATATATAATAGACTTATGGAAGATGAAAATGAAGCATACTCATTAATTGAGGAATATGGACTTTATTAATACTTATACATATAAATAGGTTTATTATTATTAAGTTCTTCACCACTATCATTAAGCTTAAAAGCCAAATTACAATCTTCAATAGACTTATTGAAAAATGCCTTATCATTAGTTCTTTTATACTTATTAAAGAATAAAACACTTCTATTATTAAGTAAGAATATATTATTATAATGACTCTCTAATAACTCATTATAGCTTTTAAGAGCATTTTCAAATAATTCATTATTTCCAGTAACACCATACTTAGTAGAATAAATATTAGCCCTATTATTTAGCAACTCTATATCATTCTTATGAGAATATATCATATTATCATATACAGTTAAAGCCTTACTATAATCATTATCAGATTTATCAATACCATAACGAAGCGAATAAAGAATAGCCTTATTATTTAAAACATCTTTATTATTATAAATAGAAATAGCAGAATCATAAAACTTATCAGCCTTAGTAAAATATAAATCCTTATTATTTCTACTATACATATTACTATAAAGTATACCAGCACCATTTAATGCTAAATAATTTCTATCATCTATAGAAAAAATACTTTCTAATATATCCAAAGCTCTATTATCTTCAGAAGATTTAATAACTCCTATAAGCTCTTGATATAAACTCTCTATCTTTTCAATATCTTTATTATTAACAATTATCTCTTTAAACTCTTCAGGTACAGGTAAAGGTTTTTTTACAACTTCTATATTTTTATGCTCAACAACTTTATTCTCATTAAATGTTGTATCATTATTATCTTCTATTATTGTATTTTTATTATTTATAATATCTTTATCATTGTTTTCTTCTACAGGCTTTAAAACTACATTACTCCTTCTTGAAGCAGAAATATTAGTAGTATATATAACAAATATAGCCCATAAAAACATTACTATCACTAAAAATATAGAAATATATATAGTATGATAAAATTTACGACTTAAACTATCTACAATAGTAGTTGTAAAAAAATTAAAGTTCTTATTTATAATTGAAAGAGCTTGATCTTTTGTTATATTAGTATTTTGATCTTTTGCAAAATTATTTATAGTTTGAATATAAAAATTCTCTATATTATTTGTAACACTTGTTTTTAAAGTAGAAATCTCACTTATAATTTGATTCGATATATAAATATTATACACACCATATATTAGCAAAAATACTAATGCTATTAATGGAAACAGCATAATTTTAATAAAGTTAATTTTTTTATTTTCCATTTTATTTAAAAATATTTAACAATGCTATCACATTATCGACTATAAATCTACAAAATATCACATATTTTTTATGCGTCTGAGAGGACTCGAACCTCCAACCGACGGAACCGAAATCCGTTGCTCTATCCAATTGAGCCACAGACGCGTAAAGTAAATATAATTAATAGCTTAAATATTAAGACATGGGCGAATGACGGGATTTGAACCCGCGACATCTAGAACCACAATCTAGCGCTCTAACCAACTGAGCTACATTCGCCATATATATTATTATAAAGAAATAAAAAAACGCGCCAGACAGGAGTCGAACCTGTAACCCACAGCTTAGAAGGCTGTTGCTCTATCCAATTGAGCTACTAGCGCATAAGTCGGGATGACGAGACTCGAACTCATAACCCCCTGCTCCCAAAGCAGGTACGCTAACCAATTGCGCCACATCCCGTATAATAAAAACTTGAATAAATTATATAGCTATTTTAATATTTTGTCAATACTATTTCTTTTTTTTATTAAACAAATTATTTTGACTACAATAGTTTATTTTTTTTACAAAGTGATATATACTATAAAGTGATAAAGTGTTTTTTCAATTATTTATTTGAGGAATATATTACTATGGATAAAATACAAGAATTAAAAGCTAAGTTTGAACCTTTAACAATAGAAGATATAAAACAAATTAAAGACAATCTAATATCTCATAATATACCATTGTTTAGAGTAGATAATAAAGATGGTAGTCTAAAAGAATTTCCAACTGAGCAATTAAGTTTAATTGTAGAAAACCCTAAGTATAGTTCTATGATATTATATACTCCTAAGAACTTTTCTCTTTTTATTAAAGAGTTTAAAGAGATGAGTTCTATACAAACAAATAATAATGAAAAAACAAGCAATGGATTTAAAACGCCAAAAGAAGCTGAAAAAGAAATGAGCAAAAGAATAGCTGAAATTTCTAAAATGACTTATAAGGAAAAAGTAGGCATCTTAGAGACATATAATAAAGAATTAAAAGAAGTTAAATTAGATGAAAAAGATGTTATGTCTAAAAATGCCGCTCAACAAATTGTGGATGTTGGTAATGATATGGGGCTTATTGCCAAGGTTACAATGTTTGAGAGTATGCAAAAAATAAAAGAAGAAAAAATTACAAAAGATCAAGCTAAAATAGAAAATCAAGAAATTACAGAAACTACTACAGAACTTGTATCTACTATTGTTAATATGTTATCTGTTAATACTGAAACTCAAAAAGTATTTACAGAGCTTAAAAACTTCTCTGATGGTGGTGTTATGTCGCACTGTAATAGAGTATTTGTTTCTTATGTAAATTTTTTAGCTTTCTATAATAATCTTATCAAAAGAAGACATTTAGTACCTACAGTAAGAAGTAAGTTTAAAGAGACTTATAAAAAATATTATGAAAAGATAGTAGATGATAATGCTAATAACTATAGAATATATGGTGGGCTTGCATCTGTAGAAGATTGTATAGATAAGGGAATAAAGAGTATAGAAGCTGAGGAGATGTATTTATATTCTGTTGGGGCTTTATTACATGATATTGGTAAGGTAAAAGATTTAGATTATTTTGAAGGTGAAGCTGGTCGTGACTATGAAAGAATAAAAAAACACTTATTTAATAGTTATAAATTAGTAAGTCAAACTTCAGAGTATCCACTTGAAGTAATATTAACTGTAGCATTACATCATGAATATTATGGGCTTGGATATGGACCTTATATAGATTTATATAAGTTAAAGGCTCAAAAGTATAATAATAGTTTTCATATTTCAAGAATTATGTCTTATGATGCAAAGTCTATTGATGATTGTGAGGCTTTTGCATACTTCCCTGCTAAGATGCTTGAAATTATAGATGTATATGATGCTTTAATTGATCCTGCTCGTAAATATAGAGGTGGTAAGATATTTACTCCTGAAGAAGCATTAAATATTATAAAAGAAGACTTTATAGAAAAACATGTAAAATTAGACCCTATATTATATGATGTATTTGTAGAGTTTTTAAGTAATGCTGTAGAAAAAGATTTAATGTATGCTAAGCTATAATTTATTTTTTTTACTTAATATTTTTACTAAATACTTAAGTTCATATTGTGAGTAGAAATCCTTTACTAAACTAACACCCCTTTTATTAAAGAAAATAAAATAATTATGCTTTTCTAAAGTATTTATTAAAGTTAAAAAATGTTCTCTATCAAGCTTAAAAGCATTAGAAACTTCTTCTAATGTGTAGAGCCTATCCTCTGAGAAATACTTATTAAAAAAAATATCACTTTTCTTTTTTCTATTATAAGAAGTAATAGAATATTTTATAATATAAGCTAATATTAAAAATAATAATAAATAGTACACAAAAAAGAATTAATCTTGAAATAAAGTCAAACTCATAAAGATACTACCAAAATCTGTTTTATATTCAACAGATAAAATCTCATCTCCACCCTTCTCTAACATAAATACTTGATCGCTCATTAATATAGCAGGAACCGTAATATCCAAGTCTATATGCCTTTTTGATAAATCACTAATAGCTTTTCCGCCAACCATATTAGAAAATTCTTTAATAGTAGAAATAAATAAATCATCAATAGTGTTAAGAGCTTCTTTATTTAATATAGATACAAGTTTCAAAGAAGTTTCTTTAGACATATTAAACATAAGTCTACCATTTAAGTCACCTGTTATGCCTAAAAATACTATAACACCTGCTATATGATTAGAATTTTTATGTATTTTTATATCTCCTTTAGAAATTTTAGTATCTGAATAATTTTTGATAATACTAACTGTAGCTTTACTAAAAGAGTTTACAATATCTAAATCAAACATAAAATATTACTCACAATCCTTTTTTATTAATCGATTATATACACTATCGTAAAAAACAATCTTTTTTATATAAATAAAAAAATATTTTGTATTTTTTATACTATTAATTATAATAAATCAATAAAATATTATGGGATTCGTGCATATTATATTATGATTAATAAATACATAGAGAGTAAAATAAAAAATAATACAGCTATATATGAAATTAGATTAAATAAAAATAACTTATTAAATATTTTCTATAATAATAAAGCATTAACATCAGTATATGCTCCTATAGAAGAAGCAAAAAGATTCATAGATAGTCAAAATATAAAAGAAAATATAGCAATATTTTTTTCTATAGCAAATTTCTATCATATAGAATATTTTTTATCTCTAAACAAAAATAATAAAGCAATTATAATAGAAAAAGATGCTTTATTAGTAAAAAATATTTTAGAAAGTAATAATAATAAAACAATAGAAAATATATCATTCATAGTAGATGAAAACTTAGAATATATAACAAAATTCTTCTACAACTTTATAACAGAAGAAAATGCAAAATATATAACTTTTATAAGACATATAAGAGCATCAAATATAAATGAAGATATAAAAAGCTATTATGACAATATAAATATATCAATTATAAATATAATAAAAGAAAAAATAATGAGCTTAACTTCCAACTACTACTTTGCTCCTATATGGTCTAAAAATATATTATATAATTTATACTTCAATAAAGAATCATACTCAATAAAAACTTTTTATAATATTCTAAATAAAAAAACGCCTCTACTACTCGTATCAGCAGGTGCAAGTATAGATGAAAAACAAGAACAAATAAAAGAATTATCAAAAACTCATTTTGTATTAGCATTATCTCATTCACTAAACACACTAATAGAAAATAATATAAATCCAGATGCTGTCATATCTACAGATGGAGGATTCTATTCTTCAATACATCTACACTCTTTAATAAATAATAAAAATGATATGTTCTTATTTACAACTCACACAGCATACCCTATGATAAATATAAATACAAAAAAAATATTTTTATTTACTCATAATGAAAGTCTTGAACAATATATATACAACACTTCAGAAGAAAATAATATATACATACCAATGGAAGGAAGTGTTATTATGCCAGCATTAAGAATAGCATATCTATTAAATCCTAAATATATAATAATAGCAGGGTGTGATTTTTGTTATATAAATGATAAAACCCACTCTAAATACTCAAGTGCCACAGCTTATGATTTAATAAATAGTAATAAAATAAATACTTATGAAACAGCTAAGTATAAAAGATTAAATATTAATAATAAAATATTATGCTATGATAATGAATATAGAAATACTTCAAACGCACTAATAAGCTATAAATCACACTTTGAAAGCTTAATACAAGAAATAATAAAATATACAGATATTTATTCATTAACAGAAAAATCTGCAAAAATAGATAATATAAAAATATTTAATAATATAAATAATAATCTAAAACAAAAAAATATAAAAATAAATAACTATATAAAAGAAAATATAAATAAAGAATATTTAAAAAATGAAATTAATAAATTAATAGAAAATATAGATAGTATAGAAAATACTAAAATTATTAGTTTAATTTCTCCTTGGCATCTTAATGAATATAATAATAATAAAATATCAAAAGAAGAACTTCAAAACTTTATTAAAAAGTGGTATGAAGAAATTAAAATTTTTATATAAAAAAATAAGCCTATACAGCAAAAACTATATAAGCTTATTTAATATTTATTAAACAATAATATTATTTATTCTCTATTTCTATTTGCAATTAGTATAAGTCTTAAAAGTGATAGTATAGAAGAAACAGCAGCAGCAACATAAGTTAAAGCAGCAGCATCCAATACTTTCTTAGCCCCATACAACTCTTCACTATCCAAAAAACCACCCTTATTTAAAATCTTAATAGCCCTATTAGAAGCATCAAATTCTACGGGAAGCGTAATAAGTGAGAAAAATACAGCAAAAGAAAAAAGTATAATCCCCCCATACATAACAAGTGATGAAAAATATCCAGCACCACCAATCATGATTCCAATTAATACCATATAAGGACCAAATTGACTACCAATAGCACAAATAGGATAAAAACTATTTCTTAAAGTTAAAGGTACATATCCTCTATCATGTTGTATAGCATGACCTACTTCATGAGCAGCTACTCCTAAAGCAGCAACATCAGTTCCATTATAAACGCTATCAGAAAGTCTTAATACTTTATTAGAAGGATCATAATGATCTGTTAAATGTCCAGAAACTCTCTCTATAGGTATATGATTCAAATTATAAGCTTCTAAAATATAACGAGCAGCCTGTGCCCCTGTTATTCCTCTTCTATTTTGCATTCTACTATATTTTGAGTACGCACCCTGAACTTTTAGCTGAGCCCAAAAACCTAATAATAAACCAGGTATTAATATCCAAATATAGGAAAAAGTATATTCTAAATAACCGCCTAGCATATACACAAACTCCTTATAAAAATTATGTTAATATATAAATAATTATTATGCTAATATATAACTATAAAAAAGTCAATTAGTTAAAATATTATATAAAAAATATGTTTTAAATACTATCTAAAATAAATTTAAGTTTTATAACATCTATTTGACCTAAGTTATTAGATAATGAATTTTCTACTTTTGCAAAACTAATAGCACAACTAAAAATACGAGTAATAGTACCTAATTGTCCCATAGATATAGCAATAATAGGTATATTATCACTAAAACGATAATAAGCATTTAATACATTAATAACATCTTTTTTTGTTTTTGCCATATATGCTATTTTTACTATATCACAATTTAAGCTAATCATTTTTTTTATTATAGAAATTATTTCTTTTTCTCTTGGTGTTTTATTAAAGTTATGATTAGAAAAAATTGTTTTAATATTATTATATTGAGTTAATAAAACTAAACTTTTTAAATCTTTATACTTAATATTAAAAAACTCAAAATCTATAATATCAAAATATTTACTCTCTATTATAATTTTATAAAATAAAATTAAATATCTATAATTATCTTTATTTAATAAAAAATCCCCTCCCTCATCTTTGCTACGAAGAGTAAATATTATAGGCTTATTATTAATTTTTTTTATATCAGATAAAATAAAATTAATATCATCTAATATAGTATCTATATTCTCTGTCAAACTGTATAAAAAATAATCAAATCGCCACTCTATAATATCAATAGGTAATTTTTGAAAATCATTAAATGACTTTATTATGTCTTTAATATTATTATCTGTAATAGATACACATATTTTAGTAGTATCTCCTATAGTAATATTTCTAACCTTAACAATTTTTTTCATAAATATTATTTTTTAATATATCCTTAATGTAGTCAGTAGGCATATCATAATTAGTCCACATATTAAAAGATAATGCACCTTGATGAATAAGCATTCCAAGACCATTTATAGTCTTACAATTACACTCTTTAGCTATACGAAGTAATTTTGTCTCTATAGGATTATAAATGCAATCATATACTATAAGTTCTTCTCTAAAAAAACTTTTATCTTCTATTAAACTATATTCTAAATTATCTTTATTTACACCTTTTATCATACCTACAGGTGTAGTGTTAATTAAAATATCAGATGATAAAACACTTTTCTTTAATAACTCTCTATCATATAAAGAATGAACTAATATTTCTTTATTATATTTATTTTTAATATTATCTAATATAATAGTAAAAGATTTACCACTTCTACTAAAAATATTAATCTCTTTTATATTCTCAAAACACATAGCTAAAATAATAGAATAACTAGCCCCTCCAAGTCCTAATATAGTGGCTTTTTTACTATTTAAAAATATATTTTCATCTTCTAAAGACTTAATAAATCCATAACCATCAGAGCTATATCCTTTTAAATATCCATTATCATTTACAATAGTATTAACACTTTGTATTAAATTAGCAGTCTCATCTACAAAATCTAAATACTTAATAACCTCACTCTTATAAGGCATAGATATATTAACCCCTCTCATAGATAATGCTCTAATAGAGTTTATAGCATTTTCTAAATTATTATTTTCTACTTCAAAAGATAAATAAGTATAATTTAAACCAAGCTTTTTAAAAGATGAATTATGAATAATAGGAGATAAACTATACCTTGCAGGGTTTGCAAAAAGACCTGTTAATATTGTTTTGGAATTAATTATCATTATATTATTATACAATAAAAAACAAATATAATTAATTACCTTTATTTATTTTCTTATTATCAAAAATAAAAGTTATAAATGATATTAAAGAAATAATACTAATAAGTATTATAGGATATATATACCTATATGTAATAACAGGTGTAAATAGTATTACTATACAAATAGTAGCAACAGAAGATAATGAAGTAGAAAAAGTAAATAATAATAGTCTATTAGTATAGTATTTATTTTTAATAATAATAAATAAGCTTAAAAATAATAATAAAAATGATATAAAAACAAAAATAACTGTATACTTTATTGCAGGAAGTATTTTATATAAAAGGCTATATATTTTTGATTCTATTGGAGATAAAGTTACTTTTTTTTCAATTAAATTTTCAAATAATTTTGTATCATTTAAAAACATTTTTAAATACTCTGAACTATCCATCTCTAAACTATAAACAGAAAGCCTAAAATTAAAATTAGCTCTAATAATATAATTCTTAACAACATTAATAATATGATTAATATAACTTAAAGGATATTTAAAAATATAACGTATCCATACTTTCTCTAATCCTTCTAAATTATGAGTTCTAAAAGGTCTATTTTCAATCCATGGGGCACTTAAATTGTCTGCATTTAACTTATCATAATTATATATATCAATTACATTATCAAATTTTTTTCCTTTCTCATACCACTCATCTGGTATTAATGAATCATCATTATTTGGAACTGCACAAGCTACTATTTGAAGTAAAAATAAATGCGTTGTAGAATAATTATCACTAGTATCCGACTTAGTGATTATAGGAAAAAGTTTATAAATAAATAATAAAATAATAGCAACAGAAATCATTAAAATAGAAAAATTTATAATATATTTTTTTATACTCTTTATATTTAAATTACTTAAAAAATCTATAAATATATAAATAAAAATAGGATATATAGTAACTATAAAATTATGTCTCCATAACATTCCTGTTATCAAAAGTATAAAAAATAATAAGTAAATATATGACTTTATATTTATATTTTTTAAATCGAGTAATATTAATGCAAATATAATAGAGTATGATGCAAATATAAATAAAGTTGCTGTAATATCTCTTACATGCCATATTAGCGCAAAAAATATTTCTGATAAAAATGTTAAAAACACTAGTAAAATAACATATTTATTTTTATATTTTAAATATAAAGAAACTATTATTATAAATAGCGAAAAGTACCATAAAAACAAATTAATAAAAAATATATAATAACTATGATAACCAAAAATATTATATAAAACACCTAGTAAATAACCTATTATACGAGGATGAGAATTATTACCTTTTAATAAAAATCCTTCAAGCATTGAACTAGTTGGATCTGTATAATGAAAAAATCCTGGCTCTAATAATTCAAAATTAAATAAAAATAATATAGATATTATAAATACAGTAAATACTATAAATAAATATTCTTCATTACTTAATTTCTTAATATAAATAAAAAAGTTAAATAATAAATATATAAATAGTATAGATAATAATAAAAGTCCAATATAAAAAACATTCAGAATAATAGAAAGTATAAATACTATTAAAAATAATGTTATATATATAGTACTTCTGTATTTAAAAATATCAATATTATTTCTACAAATAAAATAGCTAATTAAATAAAGTAATACAAAAAAAGAAATTAAATAAATGATATGAAGTTTCAATTTTAGAGTATATAAAATACCATCTATTTTATTAGAAATAACTTTATCTGAAACAATAACACCAAAAGGACTACCATAACCATTCATCCTTACTTTTAGTATATTATCAAACTCAGATACAACTTTATTTGTATCTATATATACTCGATATAAGTCACTATTCCTAAAAATCTTAGAATAATATCCCAATTTCATACTATACAAATAATTCGTTATCTCACTATTAGTATATATATAATTATTAATATCATTAGTTGAAGTAATATAAATAATATTATTATCTTCTATAAAAAAATTTAAATCTGAGTAAAATAGACTATTCTTTATAGAATTAGATATTATTTTTTTTAAAGTTTTAGTATCAAAAAATGTATTAGTAAAAACATAATTACTAACTTCTTTTAAGTAGAAAAATTCTTTCTTATAATATTCAATACTATTTGTAAAATTAAAAATATTAGTATTATAAATTAATATTTTTTCAACCCAAGTATATGGAATCCTAGTTCTTCTTAAGCTTTTTAAATTAAAATTAGGATAATTAACATTATCAAAATCATAATCTTTATAATAAAATCTTATAATATCAAAACCATTTAAATTTAGAGTATCCTCTACTTTTAGCTCTATATCTTGAAAATAACCTAACCTGCTTTTTTTACCAAGTAAACCAAAAATAAATGCTATAGATATTATTATTAATATAATTACTAAATATATTTTTTGAAAAGATCCAATCTTCATAATATAATATTCCTAAAAATACAATATTACGATTGATTGATTGATTGATTGATTGATTGATTGATTGATTGATTGATTGATTGATTGATTGATTGATTGATTGATT
>CALXQJ010000017.1 GCA_944390575.1 uncultured Spirochaetota bacterium | reverse complement strand
GTGTTGTGTTGTGTTGTGTTGTGTTGTGTTGTGTTGTGTTGTGTTGTGTTGTGTTGTGTTGTGTTGTGTTGTGTTGTGTTGTGTTGTGTTGTGTTGTGTTGTGTTGTGTTGTCATAATATACCTACTATTGTAATATAGTAATTATATATGATGTTATGTATATGTCAAATATTTAATTTATATACTTACAATAATAATAAAAATATAATAAAATTGTATCTATTATATATAATATTAAGGAATTTTGTTTTATGAAAAATATTTTATTATTACTATTATTTTTTATAATATCTTGTACTAATAATAATAGAGAAGAGATAAAATTTAGAATACTTCATATGAATGATACACACTCAAAAAATAAGGAATTTATAAAAGTATCAAAAGATAAAACTTACACAAATATATATGGAGGAGCTTCTAGAAGAAAAACTTTTATAGATGAGTATAGAAGCACTAATGATAATGTAATACTTATGCATGCTGGGGATACAATTGCTGGAAGTGTTTTTTCTATTGTTTATTTAGGGCTTGATGAAGTTCAGATAATGAATGATATTGGTTTTGATGTTGCTACTTTGGGAAATCATGAGTTTGATTTTGGAGTTTCACAATTAGATAAGGTTATTGAAAGTAGACATTTTCCTACTATAGCTTGTAATGTATATTTTATAGGTACTACAAATAGATATGTGAAGTCATATATTACTACAAATATTAATGGAGCTAATATAGCTATTGTTGGTGTACTACAAAGTGAAAAAAGAAATATAATAGATGGTCTTGATATTTTAGAAATAGAAGATGAGGTAGATAGTTTAAAAAAATTATTAAAAGAAGTGCCTTTAAAAAGTACAAATGATGTTTTGATATTATTAAGTCATAGTGGTATTGATGTAGACAAAAAAATAGCTACAGATATTCCAAATACATTTAATATTATAGTTGGTGGACATTCTCATACTTTATTAAAAGACCCTATTTTTATTAAAAATACTATGATAGTTCAAGCTGGAGAGTATGGAGAATATATTGGTGCTATAGATGTTAAGTTTAAGAATAATAAATATTCATCTTCTGATTGTCAATTAGTGAGATTGGATGAAAATATAAAAGAAGATAAAACTATGCTTGCTACTATTTCTAATATGCAAATAGAGGTTGATAAGAGATTTAATATTGCTATTGCTAATTTATCTGAAAATTTACTTGATGATAATATTAGAAGTGAGTCTGTTGCACTTGGAAATTTTGTTGCTGATGTTGTTGAGGCTTCTCAAGATTCTATAGATATAGCTTTAGTTAATTCTGGTTCTTTGAGAGGTTCATTATATTCTGGGAATGTTACACTTGGAAATATTTATGAGTTTTTTCCTTTTGATAATTTAATAGTTCTTACTACTATAGATGGTAAATTATTAAAACAAATATTAGAATTATCTGCTTCTAGTCGAGGGGAAGGAGCTTTTATGCAAATTTCAAAAAATGCTACTGTTTATTTTGATTCTAATGGCAATATTGTAGATTGTTATATTAAAGGTGAAAAGATAGAAGACAATAAGAAATATACTGTTGCCGTTGCTGATTATATATTTGGTGGTGGAGAAAATTATATAGATGAAAATGGAAAACCTTTATTTCAGTATGGGGAAAATGTTATACATACTGGAGTTGATATGAGAGATCTTATTATTAAAAGTTTGAAAGAAGGTAGTATAGAGATAGATAGTAAAGAGAGAATAATTTTTAATTAGTATAATGATTTTTTATTAGAAAGTCTTTAATATTTTCTTTTACAATATTAAAGCTTTCATCATCATTATATTTAATCTTTATACATCTTTTTCCAAATTTACATTTTATCAATTTTTGCTTTAATCCTAAAATAAATTCTTCATCCGAAAAATGTATAGAGAAATGTTCCTTAGCAGTACTTATACCTATATATCCTTCTTTCATTTTATTATTAATCAGAAACATAGGAATAGAATATGATATTTTTAATTTTAGCTTTGGATATTTTTCTATAATAAAATTTAAAAAATCTATAATAATATTTTTTTCTTCTTCTCTATTTAGTTTATTAATATATTCTTCTATTATTGTATTCATATATTTCTCATCATATTTAAATAAAAATACATTTAAAATAATTAATTATTAATATATAATCAAATACTAAAAAATACTATAAGGTTTTTTAAATTTATGGCATTAGAATTAAATGATTCTCAAAAAGAAGCTGTATATCATATCAATGGACCAATGCTTGCATTAGCAGGAGCAGGTTCTGGAAAGACAAGAGTAATTACAGAGAGAATAGCATATTTAATAAAACAAGGAATAGAGCCTTATAATATATTGGCAGTTACTTTTACAAATAAAGCTGCAACAGAAATGCGTGAACGTATTACTGCACTACTTAAAGAAAAACCTAAAAACTTAATAATAAGTACATTTCATTCATTTTGTGTTAGAGTATTAAAGCAAGAGATAGAAAAATTAGGATATAAAAATAACTTTACAATCTATTCTCCATCAGACGCTAAAACTTTAATAAGAAGTATTTTAAGAGAATTAAAAATTAATACTCTATCATATGATGAAGGATTATTCGCTTGGTATATAGATAGATATAAAAATAATTTATTAAAGCCTTATGAAGTAGAGCCAAGAGAAGAGATAGAAAAAACAGCAAAGCGAGTATATGAAGTTTATCAAAATTATTTAAAAGGTTATAATGCACTTGATTTTAATGATCTTATTAATCTTACTATAGACTTGTATATTAATTATCCAGAAGTTTTAGACAAGTATCAAGAGCGTTTTAAGTATATAATGGTTGATGAGTATCAAGATACAAACTTTGCACAGTATAAATTAATAAGCTTATTAGCTTCTAAGTATCGTAATATTGCTGTTGTTGGTGATGATGATCAGAGTATATATGCTTTTAGGGGTGCTGATGTTTCTAATATATTATCATTTGAAAATGAATATCCCGACGCTAAGGTTATCACATTAAATACAAATTATAGAAGTACAAAGGCTATATTAGAAGCAGCTTATGCTGTTATTAGTAATAATACAAACAGAAAAGATAAACAAGTTATTGCATTTGGTGATGATGGTACTCCTCCTACTATTATGCCTTTAGAAGATGAGAGAGAAGAAGCTGCTTTTATAGCTGATAATATTCAGCATTATGCAGTTAGTAAAAATCTTAATTATGAAAACTTTGCTATTCTTTTTAGAATGAATGCTCAGTCTCGTTTATTTGAAGAGGCTTTAAGGCTTAGGGGTATGCCATATAAGGTGGTGGGAGCTTTTCAGTTTTATGATAGAAAGGAGATTAAGGATATACTTGCTTATTTGAATTTATTTGTTAATCCACATGATGAAGTTTCTCTTATTAGAGTGATTAATATTCCAAAGCGTGGTATAGGCTCTGTTGCTATTAATACTTTAAATGAAATTAGTATTCAAAAAAATCAGTCATTATATGATACTTTGCTTGATTATGAAAATATAGATAATATTCCACCAAAAGCAAAAGTTGGTATTAAAGATTTTATTGAGATTATAGAGCATTATAATAATTTGTTTACAGTTGATAAAAATGATATAGAGCGTCCTAAACTTTATGAAAATATTAATAAATTTTTAGATGTTATTGCTTATCATAATGAGGTATTAAACTCTAGTGATACCAAAGAGCAGGGAAGTAAGAAGATAGAAAATATAGAGTCTCTTTTAAATGGTATAGCAGAATATGAGAAGCAAAATAAAAATGCTACTTTAAAAAACTATTTAGACAGAATACTTTTAATGAGCATAGAAGAGAGTAATGAAGAAGACAAAAAAACAGGTGTTATGCTTATGAGCATTCATTCTGCTAAGGGTCTTGAGTTTCCTTATGTTTATATATGTGGTATGGAAGATGGTATTATGCCTCATCATAAGAGCTTGGCTGAGGATGCACTTGAGGAGGAGCGTCGTCTTTGCTATGTTGCTATGACACGAGCTAAAAAACATCTTACACTTACTTATTGTTTGAAGCGAAAAAAAATGGGTAAGGATGTTGATTGTACTCCTTCTGTATTTTTAGATGAGATGGAGAAGGGTATGCCTGAAGATATGTCTATGAATGAGGAGGAGTTTTTCTCTGACTTAAAATCTTTCCTTAAGCCTGAGAATAATTAAAAAAATATTTTTTTTGCCGAGAAGTTTTATTATGAAAACTTATATAATTTGTTTTATATATATAAAACAATATTGCTTTTTTGTTAAAATATATTATAATTTTTATAGGAACTTAAAATTATGAATGGTGTTTACGTAAATAATATTATAGAATCTATATCAGAAAATGATAGTATAGAAGAAGTATTAAAAAATAGAATATCTGATTTAAATGAAATTATAGGTGAACTTAAACAAGAAAAATATGATCTTTCTATAGAAAATACTAAGCTGAAAAAAGAAAATGCAGAAATTAAAGAAGAAAATATTTTTTTAAAAGGATTACTTAAATTTTCTAGATGTATCTATCCAATTTATATGGCTATAGAGCCTATAGAGAATATTTTAGATATAGAATTAACAGAAAAAGATGTTTTAGATATTATTAGAGATGCAAAAATAGATGGAGCTTTTTTTGTTATAGATGTTAGAGTAAACAGAAATGATGATAAGCCTACTAAGTTTATATCTGTTTTATGTATGGCTTGTATTATAGATTATTTAAAGTCTTATATGAATACTGTAGATGCTGCAATAGAAGAGGCATCAGAAAAATGTCCTGAAAATTTTGACGAAGTTGCTAAAAAAATTGAAAAGAACTATTCTACTAAAGATATTAATGTATGAAAATAGTGTATACTGAAATAGCTCAAAAGTCTAAAGATGAGCTTTGTAATAGATCTTACAAACACAAATTAGAAATAAAAAGATTAGAAAATAGTATTTTATCTAATACTGAAATTAAATTTGATAAAAAAGTTACTCTATATGGTAAAGAATATAATCTATATTATAGAACTTTTCCTAAGAGAGATGAAGGTTCTTATATAATAGAATCTTATACTATAATTTTATATTTTATTCACAAAGATAAAGATATAATAGAGATTGTAGAAGTCGAGTTTATTTAAAAATAATTCTTTAAAAAAAATTAACTTACATTATATTTTAGTATATTATTTTATACTAAAATATTTTTTTTATTATTATAAATTTATAGTGGAGGTGTTATGAGTTATAGCTTGTCTTTACGTGAAGAGGAAATTAAAAACAGAGTTTCTCGTGATTATTTCGCTCAGTTTGATAGTACGCATATAATCGATGAGATTGATTTTGCTATTTCTGTTAATAATAAGGAAAAGAGTATATTCAATAATCGTGAGAATGTATACTTCCTTTGGGCTGAGGCTAAAAAGGGAAATAAAGCTGATATTTATGAGTCTTTTGTACAGCTTATTCTTACTATTGGGAAACGTCGCACTTTTGATAAGTATTTGCCTCCTGCTTTTTTGGGGGCTTTTGATGCTGAGAAAATCGCTTTTATTTCTTATTATCGTATTATGGATGTATTTAGTCAGAATGATTTTAATTGGAATGTTACTCCTTCTAATCATAATACTAAAGAGTTTATACAGCTTTATAATGCAGTTAAAGATACTTTAGAGAGTGAGAGTTATTTATTTAAGTTTGGTTATGATGATAGGGAACTTCGTTATTTTATTAAAACTAATTTTGTTTTGAGTGATGAGAGTATTTCTAAGATTCGTATTGATAAGAATAATTTTGTTAATGTTTATTATAAGTGGCTTGAGAGCGTTAAGAGTTCTATTGCTGTTGATTGGGATAGGGCTAAAGAAGCTGGTATTATCGATGCGGATTTTTATTTGGCAGATTTACTTAGTGAGCATAATAAGACTTTGGTTGAAAAATTATTTGTTATTTTGGAGAATAGTCATTATATATTAGATAGAAAAATAGACAGTAGTGGTTTTATAGAGGCTAAAAAAGCAGGGTTTTATGATAATCAGAAGTCACATAGTAGCTTTTGGCGAATCTATGAACGCCCACCTAAAGAAGAGTATTGGGATTATATTATAGAGCGTCGCGATTTGCTTGTAGCACAAGATATACGTGAGCGTAAGGGTTCTTTTTTTACACCACGTATTTGGGTTGAGAAGAGTCAGGATTATATAGCAGGTGTATTGGGTGAAGATTGGCAGGATGATTATTATGTTTGGGATTTAGCGGCTGGTACTGGGAACTTGCTTTTGGGGCTTACGAATAAGTATCATATCTGGGCTTCTACGGTTGATAGGGCAGATGTTGAGATAATGAAAGAGCGAGTAAAGAATGGAGCGAACTTGCTTGAGGGTAACATATTTCAGTTTGACTTTTTGAATGATGATTTTAGTAAATTGCCTAAGAGCTTGCAAGATGTTTTGATTGATGAAGATAAGCGTCGCAAATTAGTAGTCTATATTAACCCCCCGTACGCTGAGGCTACAACTGGTACTACTCCATCTGGTACTGGTAAGAACAAGTCTAAAGTTGCAATTAATAATGAAACTTATTTTAAGTATAAGGATATTATGGGAGCTTCGAGTAATGAGCTTTTTGCACAGTTTTTTATACGTATATATAATGAAATACCTGACTGTATATTAGCTTGTTTTTCTACTTTGAAATATACTAATTCAACTAATTTTGTGAAATTTAGAGAAGTTTTTAAAGCAAAGTTTTTAGATGGTTTTATTGTCCCTGCCAATACTTTTGATAATGTAAAAGGAAAATTCCCTATAGGTTTTTTAATTTGGGATACTTCTATAAAAGAGAATATTAATAAAACTCCACTTTCTATATATAATAAAGATGTATCTATTATTGGAGTTAAAACTTATACTTATAATGAAAAAGATAAAAGTATTAATAAATGGATAACTCAATTTAATATAGTTAATGATAATAAGAATAAAAGATACAAAGTTACAGAAACATCTGAAAAAGAACCTATAGGATTAATGGTTAGTACAGCTCCAGATTTTCAACATAATCAACAATTGGCTATTTTATCAAAACAACAAGAAAGATATTGTTTTAATATTTATGAAGAAACTTTTATTTATTTTTGTATATATTTTTCTGTACGTCATTGTATAGAGCATACTTGGATTAATCATAATGACCAGTTTTTATACCCTAAAGATACTTGGCAAGATGATTTGGAATTCCAATCTGATTGTATAGCTTTTACATTGTTCCACGATAAAAACAGAATTTCCACAGACGAAGGCACTAATCATTTTATTCCATTCCACGAATCGCAACTAAACGTGAACGAGACTTTCCACTCGCACTTTGCATACGACTTTATTAATGGAAAAATTAAAAACAACTCAAAACAAAATCTATTTGAAAAAAACGAAAATACAAAAATAAAATTCTCAAAACAAGCAAAAGAAGTATTTGACGAGGGACTTGAGCTATATAAATATTATCACTCTTTCAAAGAAGACATTAAATACAAAACAAACGCATCATACTATGACATTAGGCTTTTTTTTCAAGGTAGAAACGAGAAGGGAAGAATGAACCCCACTTCAAAAGACGAAACATACAACCAAATTCTAAAAAAACTCAAAAATAAAATGGATATCCTCGCTCAAAAAATCGCGGTTAAAGTGTATGAGCACGGTTTCTTGAGGGAGTAGGTGTATGTATAAAATTAATTCATATATTTATAGTGTAAAAGTTAAATTTTTTTTTACTACTAACTTAAATTATGAAATAGGCATATTAGATTTTTTTAATATTTTTGATTTTAAATATACTAAAATTAATAGTCAAATAGAATATCAGCCATTTCAAGAAATTAAAATGAATAAATCTATATTTGATAGATTTTCAGCTTTTGTAGATAAATATTCTTTTAATAATAAAAATTCTAATAATATAAAAAAGCAATTAAGAAAATTGAAAGAGAATGAAAAATTTATTTTATTTTTAGAGGTTTATACTGACTCAAATAATTCTTATGAATTAAAAGATATAATAGAAATATCTCAAGAAAATCTTTTAGAAATATATAATATTGATAAAGAGATTATGCATAAATATAAAAATGTTACTTTAAAATATTATAATTTGAAAACAACTATACATTTAGAATATAATAATAAATATACATATAATCTAAATATAGAGCCTAGAGTATGTAAATATTGTGGAAATACAGATAAAAAGTATTTTAAAAATCATTCGCATATAATACCAGAAAGTGTATGTGGACACTTAATAGATAAATTAGAGTGTGATAAATGTAACTCTTGGTTTAATGGAAATATAGAACAAGATTTTATTGAATTTTTAAATATAGATAGAACTATCTTTGGAATTAGTGGGAAAAATGGTATACCAAAAATAGAGAATAGTTCTGTAAAAATAGAGCATTATGTTAAAGATAATAAAAATACTTTAGTATTTAAAATAAAAGATTCAAAAATTACTCCTTATAATCTAACAAGCGAAAACTTTAGTTTTAACAAAAAGATTAATTTTAATTATCTTTATAAAACGTTATGTAAAATAGCTTTAGGTGTATTAGATTATAAAGATATGAATATCTATACAGATACTATAGAATGGATTAAAGATTTAAAGTCTACAAAAAAAGTGCCACATATTATTATATATAGATATGGTGGTACGGTGAGTGATATAGAAAAACCATACATAAATATTTTTATTAGAAAAAATTATGATTACAATTTACCACATATATTTGTAGAATTAAATTGTAAATTCGTTTCTTTTCACTATATATTACCTTTTTCCAAAAATGATAAAAATGATTTTTTAGAAGAAGGATTAGTAGAAAAAATATATAAAGATATTTTTATGTTTAAACATACAGAATATACAGTATATGATTGTAGTAATAATGAAAAAGTAGATGTTAAGTTTAATATTAATTTTAATTTAACTTAATATTATTTTTATTAATAATATATTTGTGCTATTATATTTCCTCGGAAAAGTCGCTTTCTGGTATGGGTCTTTCCACACCGTAGCCGCGTTCAGGAAGTTTAATAGAGCTTTATAAAAATTTTAATTCTTAAACCTTTATGATATAATAAAAAAAGAGGAAAAAGAAAATGAAAACGAATAAAAAATTTTTTGCATACATTGAATATGATAAAGAGTCGCAAATATATATTGGATACATTCCTTCTATTGTAGGGACTCATACTCAAGCTGATACTTTAGAGGAACTTCATACTAAATTAAAAGAAGTTTTGGATTTGTGTCTTGAGGAGATGAATCAAGAGGAGATAAAATATATTCCTGAGTTTGTTGAGGTTTCTGAAATAGAGCTTGTATGAGTAAACTTAATGCAAAAAATATGAAATGAGTTAATAACTCTACTTGATGTTCGTAGTAAGTTTCGACTGTAGCTTTTCATACCATGATAAAAGTTGAGATGATTTAATACTTGATACTTTATACTCTTTCGTACTATCTTTACGCTCTACTAAGATATTTGTAACTTTTTTATTAAAGATTTTTAATTGTCCTTCTGCTTTAATGATATATTTACTGCTATAAGTTGTGATGGGTGCTGAATATCTTGTTGTATTGTAGGGATTAAAATCTACTCCTGTTGTTGTTCTTGTTATTAGGTCTATAGTTGCACTTTCTGGGAGATAGGGTAGTTTGATAGATGTATTATCTTCAAATTCTATAATTATACGATTGTCTTTTGAAATGTCATAAGATTTGTTGTCTGAGTATTCCACTTCTAAAACTATAATATTATTAGCAGTACTTCTAAATCTAAGGCGTAGGCTACTATCTATTTTTTTTATTTCTACATAGTCAGTTTTATAATATTCAGTATTACCAAACTCATCTTTTATAAGGTGAACATTATTAGTATAACAAGATGTTATAATAAATAGCATTAAAAATATTATAGCTCTCATATATTGTGTAAATGTTTAAAATAATAAAAAAGCCAGTATATAAATATGATATACCAGCTTTTTATTTTTTACAAATTAATAAAAATTATTTAGCCCAAAAAGCTTTAGTTTTACTAGTAGCTCTAGTATACATATCACCCAAATCAAAAGTTAAGCTAAAATTAGTTTCATCTACTTGAACATCTATAAATAATAGTGCTTCATGATGATTAGTTGATGTAAAGCTAATATTAGTTATATTGTATTTTTTCATTTCATTTGTTAATTTTGTTATTTTATGATTTAGTGCTTTATCTACATCTCTATATAAAACACCATAACTATTATATCCAGGACCACCAGGCCAAGCTGTAGAAGGTCCTTTTTCTAATAATAAATACATAGAATTTGTATATTCTTCATTAGTTGTAACTTTAGACATAGGAACTAATATATCATTAGTATCAAAACGATAAGGTACATCAAGATAAGAGTCTTCCATTTGTGATAAAATATTCACTGTATTACTAAATATAAGTTCTTGAGAATAAATTTCATCTGATGTTCCAGTTCTTCTTGGTCTTGAAGAATTAGCCTCACAATTTAATAATATTATAGCATTAATAGCTAATAATATTATTAGAATATTTTTTTTCATATATTCCTCCATAGTTATTTTTTAATTTGTTAATAATAACATTTATTATAAAACAATACAAGGTTTAAAAATATATATTGAAAAATGGTAGTATAAATAATATACTATACTATATATAATAATTTAATTTTAAGGAGATATATGTTAATGAAAAAATTACTTGTTTTATTTAATTTAATAATATTTTTACTTTCTTGTTCTAAAAATACTGTAAGTCAATCTACTTTTAATATAGATTTTAGTGCAGTATTTGGATCTACAAATGCAGATATAATATCATCCAATTCATATTTAAAAATTACAGGTAGTTATGGAGATATAGATGGGAAGTATGATTTTATAACTGGTGCTACAACACCAACAGGTATTCCAAAGCTTTATTCTAAGTATGTTGGTCATAATGGTAATTTATTAAATAATAAAATAGAGCTTGGTTTTGGAGAGTTTTTATTATTTGGTGCTACAGATATAGATAGATACTCTCATAATGGTATTTCTGGTAGTGGTTATGCACAAAGAAGTGTAGATACAGTTTCTGGACCTATTATTAATGGTACTGGTATCACAAAAGATGATAATGGTATTATTACAATTAAATTTGCACATGCACCTGGTAATACAGTATATCCTTATTTATTTATGATAAAAACAGACACTAATGGTATATTCAGAATAGGACAAGGATTAGATGATTTTAAAAGAAGTAAGGGTGTTATTTCTAATGACATTAATTTTGATGATGTAGATTTAATAGTAGATAAACATAAAAGCGGATTATCTTATTGGGTGGGGGATCTACAAGCTATATATGAAAACAATATACTTACTATTAAAGGAAGTTTAGTAGAAACTAATAATTAAAATATTATATATTCCATAATTTATTGAAAAATAATAGAATATATATTATATTATTGTAAACGAAATTATAAGGATATATATAAAAAATGAAAAAAATATTTATATTTTTATTTATAACAATTTTTATAGTAGCTTGTTCTTCTTCTAATAGTTCTAATGAAACATCTACTACTTCTACTAATTCAGAACCTTCAGTTTTCAATGTAGATTTACAGGTTTTATTTGGTTCTGATGATAATTCAGCTATTTCTTCTAATTCATACTTAAAAATTACAGGTAGTTATGGTGATTATGAAGGTAAAATAGATGCTGTATCTGGAGCTTCTACACCTAGTGCTTCACCTAAGGCTTTAAATGAATATAGAGCTAAGGATGGAAAAGTTATTGATAATAGAATAGAGTTTGGTATTGCGGAGTTTTTATTATTTGGTACTGCTAGTGCTGATAAATTTATGAATGATGGTGTAAGTATTAACACTTATGCACAAAAGGTAGTAGGAGAAAATGTAGGACCAAAAGTTGAAGGTACAGGTATTACTAAGGATGCTAATGGTGTAATTACTATTAGATTTGCACATGCACTTGGTACAACATTAACTCCTTATCTTTTTGAAATGAAGTCTGATGAGAATGGAGTATTTAAGATAGGTCAAGGTACAGAGAATTTTAAAAGAACAGCTAACCCTGTTACTAATGATATTAATTTTTCAGATGCTGTATTAATAGTAGATACTGCTAAAGCTGGTATACCTTATTGGGTAGGAGATTTACAAGCTACTTATGAAAATAATATATTAACTATACAAGGTACTTTAACTGAAACTAATAATTAATAATAATAATAATAATAATAATAATAAAGCAGAACAATTGTTCTGCTTTATTATTATTATTTTAAGGTTTATACACCCATATAGGTTTTTCTAACCAAAAACAAAACTGAGGTCTTCCAACATTTGGACTACTATTATGATATTTACCTAAGTCTATATCTACACGTATTTCATCTTTTAATACATCTGTAAATTCATATCCATCATTTAGCACTAATTTAATGTATAGATGAGTTACTTTTTTATCATTATCTATAAGTACACTTTGTATATTAATACTTTTTACCTTTGCAGACTCTGATATTTTACTTTGTAAAACTTTGTGTACTTTGTCAGCAATATCTTCCTTTGACTTTAGATAATTTACAGACCCATTTTGAATTTTATTGTAATCTTCACCTTCCTCAAGAACAATTGTTACAATACATTCTTCTACATTCACTTTTGCATTAGAAAAATCTGCTTTTAGAACTTTACTATATTGACCAAGACCTGCACTTGCTGTTATATCAACAACACCAAATGTATTTAACATATTCTGTAAGCTATTAGTTCCAAATAATTTATCAGGTGTTTCTAAAGAATCATTTGTATTAATATCATTCTTTTTTCCATTAGATGGAGATAAAACACCACCACCACAACTAACACCTATAGTTAATATAGCTATAGATATTAAAATAAGTATTTTTCCTTTTATTTTCATATTTTCCTCCTTTTTTCAAAGGATATATTATAAAGTATAATATATATTCTACTATTTTTCAAGTTTTTATTATAGTAGAATATATTTTTTACAAATTATTAAATAAATCTTTTATATCAGTTTTTTCCCAATTAAACTCAGGAAGCTCACGTCCAAAGTGTCCATAAGCAGTAGTTTTTTCATATATAGGTCTTCTTAAATCTAAAGTTTTGATAATACCAGTAGGAGTTAAATCTAATTCTTTAGATACAATAGAAGCTATAGTTTCATCACTAACTTTTCCAGTACCATAAGTATTAACGTATACAGATAAAGGCTCAGGTACCCCAATAGCATATGCAAATTGTACTAAAGCTCTATCAGCAACTCCAGAAGCAACTATATTTTTAGCCACATAACGAGCCATATAACAAGCACTTCTATCTACTTTAGTAGGATCTTTACCAGAAAAAGCACCACCACCATGAGCCCCATGTCCACCATAAGAGTCTACTATAATTTTTCTACCTGTAAGACCACAGTCTCCCATAGGGCCACCAACAACAAATAATCCAGTAGGATTAATATAGTATTTAGTATTTTCATCAAGCATCTCTTTAGGACACACTTCATTTATTACATACTTCTTAATATCTTCTTCTATTTGTTTATGCTCTATACCAGCAGAATGTTGAGTAGAAATTACAATAGCTTCTATTCTATGGGCTTTACCATTTTTATACTCAATAGTCACTTGACTTTTACCATCAGGTCTTAAATATGATAAAGTACCATCTTTACGTACTTTTGTTAAACGCTCAGAAAGTCTATGAGCTAAGTGAATACTTAAAGGCATAAAAGTATTAGTTTCATTAATAGCATATCCAAACATAATACCTTGATCGCCAGCACCTTCGGTTTTATTAAATAAACCCTTTCCAGCACTTACACCCATATCTATATCAGGAGATTGTTCAGCAACAGCCTCCATAACAGCACAAGTATCAGCATCAAATCCCATATCACTACTTGTATAACCAATTTTTCTTACAGTATCTCTAGCAATTTTTTGATAATCAAGTTTTGCTTTAGTAGTAATTTCACCTGCTATAATAATCATTCCTGTTTTTGCAAGTGTTTCACAAGCTACTCTTGACATAGGATCTTGTTTTAAACATTCGTCTAAGACAGCATCGCTTACAGCATCGCATATCTTATCAGGATGGCCTTCTGTTACAGACTCAGAAGAGAAATAATAATCTTTAATTTCAGCCATAGTTTTACCTCTTTTGAAAATAATCTTAACATTTTATTTTATAACTAATAATAAGTCAAATTTTATGATTTACTTAAATTTGATATTTATTTTTATAGTGATATAATCAATTGAATATAATTTCGGTATATTAGGTTATATTTATGGCAAAAAAGGTAAAAGATACAAAGTTTATAAAGAAAAATCCAAGTATAGAACTTGATACTGGTTTTGTTAGATTAGAAAGATTTACTGCCATAAATGAATATGATGATGGAAGTTATTCTAAAGAATATAATTGTGATATTATTAATCGTTCTGGTCGTGATGCTGTTATTATAGTTCCTTATATTTTTATAGAAGGTAAGCTTCATTTACTTATGATAAGAAACTTTAGACCTGTTGTTTTTTATAGGGAGAGGGTTTTAAATAATAAGAGTTTAGAAGAAATAGATGAAAATATATTAAATTTTTTAGAGTTTCCTGCTGGTATGCTTGAGGAGAGTGAGTTTGAGAGTAAAAATAGAGAGCAGGGTATAAAGCAATGTGCAAAAAGAGAACTTGAAGAAGAGACAGGATTTATAGTACCTTTAAAAAATATAAAGGTGCTTGGAAGTGAATATTATAGTTCTTCTGGTATTATTACAGAACGTATTAATATTGCTACTTGTGATATTACTGGTATTAAGCAAAAAAAAGAAATAAAAACAGATGGTTCTGTTATGGAAGAGACAATAGAAACATTTTTTGTTGATTTCTTAGAAGCTATGAATTGGTGTAAGCAAGGAATCATAAAAAATGCTGGTACAGAAATAGGTATTAATAGACTTTATTTCTTTATGCACTATGAACAGCAAAAACAATATAACTTGATACTACAAAAAAGAATACATAATCTATTAAGTGAGATTAATACTCTTCAAAAAGCTTCTGCAAATTATGATAAGCTTATCAGAGAGTTTAGAGCTACTATTACTCATGAGCTTAGACACCCTTTTGCTGAGATTTTAGGGTTTATTAATCTATTAAAAAAAGATAATCTTAAAGAAGAAATTAAAGAAGAAGCTATTAACGTTATTTCTAAGACTATCAAAAAAATATATGATAATAATAATAATTTGATACAAATTGCTTTTAAGGATGATGATATTGATAATGGTATCAAGGAATTTAATATATATGATGAACTTAATACTATAGTAGGTAGTTATAAAACTTTATATCCTAAAAATATAGAGATTCATATTGATGTTGATAAGAGTTGTACATTGTTGATAGGCTATTATGAGAGATTGAAACTTATTATGGAAGGTATACTTTCTAATGCTTTTAAATTTACTTCTTCAGGTAGTATTAGTATTAGCGTTAGAATTCCAGACTCTATAGAAAAGAAAACTATAGACTTATCTCCAGATTTATTTAATTATCATTCAATGAAAAATATTATACCAAATGAAATAGAAATAAAAGTAAAAGATACAGGTAGAGGTATTAAACGTAGTAAATTAAAAAATATTTATAAACCATTTTATCAGGCTGATACTCGTTTTGAGAGAGAGTATGGTGGTATTGGAATAGGTCTTTCTGTTGTCAAGGATTTAGTTACTACTATGCAAGGTAATATTTCTATAGATAGTTCTGAGGGGGTTGGAACTATAGTAAGGCTTAGAATACCTTTTGGAATAAGTAGGTCTATTTAAGTTTATTTATCAAAATAACTTAAATATGATGACATAATTATATCTTCTTCATTATTATCTATATGATCATCATGACTATTAAAGTATGAAGATAATGGTATATTACTATTGTAAATTATATCTTCATGATTATCATCAGAATTTGCAATTATAGTTTTATTATTATTGCCCACTTTAAATACACTAACAATACCTATAATCAATACAGCAGCTACTGAAGCAATAGATATAAATAATTTATTTTTATGATTTTTTTTTGTTTTAATATTAGAAAATTGTAATATAGAAGATATACTATTTATTTTTCTTTCAAATTCTCTACACTTATGACAACTCTCTAAATGTTTTTTAAGTTCTACTATCTCATTGTAGTTTAGATCTTTATCTTTATATCTACTTATAAGCATTTGGAAATATTTATGATTTTTTATCATATAACAACCCCCTTCTTTTTCATTATTTTTAATAGCTTTTTTCTTGCTCTAAATACTCTTGTTTTAATAGTATTTACAGATATATTTAACTTCTCTGATATTTCAGAGTATGAATAGTTTTCATATTCTATCATTAATAGTGGTGTTCTAAAATCTTCTTCTAATTCTTCTAATGCTTCTAATACTATAATTTTATTTAAAGTGTTCTCATCATTAGCCTCTTGTAATTCTGAGTTTCTATATTCTTTTATTCTATACTTCTTTTCTCTTTCTTTTTTTCTTATATGATCTATAGACTTATTAAAAGCAACTCTATAAAGCCAAGTATAAACTTTAGATCTTCCTTCAAATGTATCTCTTTTTATAAAAAATTTTACAAATACATCTTGTAAAATTTCTTCAGCCTCCTCCTCATTATTTATCATAGAATAAATTAAATTAAATAAAGGTACTCTGTAATTATCTATTAATTCCTTATAAGTTTTTTCATCTCCAGATTTAAAAGCATCTATATTTTCTTCAATATAATTCATCTCTATACTACTCATAATTTTGAAATAATTTATTTACCGTGATGATGATGTCCTCTAGCTTTAGGAGCTCCTCTTTCTTTTAATAAAAGTTTTTGCTCTTCTGTTAGAATATTTATAATATCTAAATCTCTCTCTATTTTTAGAAAATCAATATTTGCTTCTTTTTCTTTTTTTTCTAAAATAAGATTTTTTATAACTTCTTTTCTAGGATTATCTTGCATAATTTCCATTCTTAGATTGTAATCTAATTTTTGTATTTCTAATCTTATAGGCTCTTCTTTAGAACTAAATTTTATAGCTATATCATATACTTTATTTACTTGTTCTTCTGTCAAGTTTATATTTGCTCTTTTAAAGAATCTAAGAGCATCTCCGCCTATTTTTTTATCAAATTCTTTATGTTCGCTATTTTTACACATCATCATATCCTTATGGTGATGTGGAGGAGGAGGAGGTTCTTTCGCAATTAATATTGAACTTAATATTAAAAATAAACTTATAATTTTATTCATAATTATAATTCCTTTGGCTTTATATAATATTAGACGTTTAAAATAATAAAAAAGTTTCTATTTTTTTGCAAAAATTTTTTTTATTATATTGACTTTAAAAAAAATAGATGTTAGGTTACTCTAACAATTTTAGGCTTAAAGTATAATAAAAATGGGAGAGTTTATGACAAAAAAAATACTATTAATAATAATATTATTATTAATAACAACATTATCAACCTTATTTGCACAAGGTGGATTTGAAGCTTCTATTAATATTCCTGTTGGTGTTGCTATTGGTACAGGAAATGATGCTTTTAAAGAACTTAATTATAAGGGATCAATAGGGCTTGATAGTGGACTTGAGGTACAACTTGGGTATATGCATAAGGTATACAATAGAATAGGTGCTGGATTTTTTATTGACTTAGCATATAACTATGATAGTTTTGTTTTTAAGCATACTATTAATAATACTGATAGTTCTATGTATATACATAATTTTGGGATTGGGTTTTTACCTAAATTTATGATTTATAATATTTCTATTGGTATTGGTGGTGGTATTAAGATTCCTATTTATGGTAAGAAAGATTTGGAATATGGATATAGTTCTTCTGTTATGCATTATTTTAAAGCTACTTTAGATTATTCTATTTTTGTTTCTGAGAAATTGGCTATAGTTTTGGGTGTTTATATAGCACATGATTATGGATATCCATTAAAATCAATTGGTGATACTCCTCGTTTTGGTGGTAGTGGAGGAGGATTTATATTTGGATTTAAGTTTGGACCACAGCTTAAAGATTAAATAATTTATAGGGAGATAATATTATTTTTATTTCCCTATTATTTTTTTTCTAATTCTCTACAGAAATTATTAAAATCTATTTCATTTGTAATAGTTTGTAAATATCTCAAGTCTATCATCATATTAGATTCTATATGTTTAAGAAATTCACAGTCCCAAAGTTCAGTTTCTATAAATCCATTTTTACAATCATATTTATAAGGCTCAAAATTATAATGATAAACTCTAAAGTATTTTACCTGATTATATGATAATTTATATATTCTAAAAATTACACCTATAGTATCTGATTTACTAAAAAACTCATCTGTAAATATCATAGTTTTATGAGAGTTTTCTTTATCTTGATACCATCTATTATTTTCTTTTATCAAATTATATTTTTTAATGATATTTTCTTTATCTATAGAGTATAAAGATTCATAATTATAATCAAGCCTTATAGTATCATTTTTATATTCTATATAATCACAAGTAATAAAAAAATCTCTTTTACTATCATCAGGTTTAATTTTTATAACCATATTATTAAACTCATTAAAACCATAAACCTCAAAAACATTATATTCCGAAGGACAAGCATTAAAGTATGTATCAGAATCTATATTATACACATTCTTAAAAATAATCTCATTATCATAATAACAAGATAAATCATTACTACCTACAATATGTAAATCTCCATTATTATATTCTAAAAACTTAAAATCTATCCACATATTATGCTTTATATTGCTATTGATAGTATCTACTACATTTTTATTTTCTAATAAATTAATATTATTTATATATTCTTGAAATATTTTTTCCATATACTTAAAATATTCAAAAGCTACTTTATCGCTATGTCTTATAACTTCTATTTCAATATACTCATTTTCTATATATTTAAATATATACTCAACATTTTCAGAATATAGTATTATATTTTCTTCTTTGTATTCTACTTTTGCATTATCAGTTTTATTTTTAATAAAATCTACAATTTTAAATATAGCATTTTTATCATTTGATGAGTTTTTATATAAAATCTTAATAGTCTTTCTTTTTTCATCTATATTTATAAGTTTATACATACTTCTAATACTCTTGTATAATTTTTTAATTTTGATATATTATATAAACTATTATTTTTTTTGCAAAGGATATAATTACTTATGGAAATAAAAAAAGTTACTGTTCAAGAGGCAGTAGATTTATTAAAAAATAATAATAATATACAATTATTAGATACACGTACATTTGCAGAAGTTCGTGCTACAGGTTTTATTAAAGGTAGTATGCTAATAGATACTTCTCTTCCAACACTTGAGGAGGAAATATTAAAACTTGATAGAAATAAAGAATACTTATTATACTGAGTGAGTGGTAAGAGATCTTTCGCAGTTAGCGAATTTATGATTAGAAATGGCTTTAAAAGCTTATATAGCTTATGTAACTCAGGCTATAGTGAATTGGCACTTGCTCTTAGAGATAGTGAGTAATATATAAAATAAAAAATAAATAATAGTAAATAAAGAAGCACTATTATTTATTTTTTGTTTTCCATTATTTTTTGTTTTCCATAGTCGCAATATTCTCTTACAGTACATTTAGAACATAAAGGACCAATAGGTTTACATAGATTTTGTCCATATACAACAAGAGTATCATTATATACTCTCCAATACTCTTTTGGCAATTTGTCTCTTAATGCCCACTCAGTTTCTTCAGGGGTTTTTGTATTTATATATCCAAATCTATTTGATATTCTATGTACATGAGTATCCACACAAATTCCATCTTTATCATAAGCTTCTGTCACTACTAAGTTTGCAACTTTTCTTCCAACACCTTTTAATTTTAAAAGCTCATCAATTTCATCAGGTACTTTACCATCATAATCATTTATAAGAGTGTGACACACCTCTAATATATTTTTTGCTTTTACCTTATAAAAACCAACAGGGTAAATTAATTTTTCTATTTTCTCTGCTGTTAATTTAATAGTCTCTTCAGGAGTAGGGGCTACTTCAAATAGTCTAAAAGAAGCATCTCTTGTTGTTGGATCTTTTGTTCTAAGAGAAAGCATTGTTGATATTAATATTTTAAATGCATCATTTTTTGTTAGAAGCTTTATTTCTGTCACAACAGGCATAGGCATTTCTTTTGTGACTTTTAATAATTCTTTCATTATAGGATGTATATCATTATCATTCATTTGATGAATTCCTTTTTTTAATTATTAAATAAATACTCAAAATCTGAATTTTTCTTTATAAACGGTTTAAGTTCATAAAATGAAAATTCTATTTCTATAATTCCAGTTGAATATCCAGCTATTTTGTATACAGGCCATATAAATTTTATACCAGTTGGTGTTATATCATATATATCACTTAATTCTATAGAATAAAAATCAAAAAAATCATTATCACTAAAAGAACGTAATAGTTTTGTACGCATTAATGATATTAAGTCTAAATCATAAGGATTTTCTATAAGGTCTGATATTTTTCTTCCTATTCTATCTCCTGTTTTTATACTATATATATATGGAATTGATGTATATATGCCGTGTAATCCTCCTGTATATGCATAGTCGTATATATTAAATGATATTATATTATTATCTATATATGATACTTTTATATTATTTTCTACTTCAAAATTTCTACTTTGAGATTGAGCTTCTTGCCATATATTATAACTTTCTAATATAGAATCTTTTAATTTTTTTGATATATCACTATACTCTATAGATTGTAATTGATTTATATTCATAGATATTTTATTTATTTCTTTTATATTTTTGTTATTATCAATAATTAATGCTTCTTTAGTTGCTGTAAAGTTTGCTCTTTCATCACTTTTTAATGTTAGAGTTGATGATATTATTCTCATTTTATTTATTGTATTATCTTGTGATATGGCAAAGCTAAATTCAAACCTATTTTCTCTACTTGGAGAAAACCACATACCAGAAAATATAAAATTGCTAATATTTCCTTCAAATCTTCCAGTATTAAAATTATTATTTATATATTCATCTATATAAAAAGAGTTATCATCATTAAGTTTGCCTGATATATTTATAAATTGCTTTATATTATTATAATAATATTTACCACTTATTTTTTTATCATTATTATCTATGTATAAATATATTGTTATAGGTATATTCCCTATATTTCCTTTCATAAGAAAGAAATTTTTTTCATTATTAATAGGTTCATTAGCTTTTAATATTATGCTATATATTATAAGCAATATTTTTATAGTAAGTATTTTTCTCATAATAAATTATATAAAATTATTTCTAAATTATTAAATAAGGACTTATACTTATATATAAAAGTATAGTCCTTATATTTTATAAATTATTTACTAATAAAGTTTACAATTCTCGCAAACTTATCAGCAACTAATGAAGCACCACCCACTAATGCACCATCAATATTAGGCATATTAAGTAGTTCATCAGCATTATTTTCATTTACACTACCACCATATAATATAATAATATTATCAGCAACATTCTCATTATAAATAGACTTTAAAGTATCTCTAATACTTTTATGTACATCATCAGCATCCTGAGGAGTAGCAGTTTTACCAGTACCAATAGCCCAAACAGGTTCATAAGCAATAACAACTTTTAAAGCATCCTGTTCAGTAAGCCCCTCAAAACCTTTTTTAGTCTGTGTAGATACAACATCAGCAGTAATACCTTTTTCTCTTTCTTCTAAATGTTCACCTATACATAATACAGGTATTAGATTCTTTTCTAAAGCTCTTTTTACTTTTTTATTAATAAGCTCATCAGTTTCACCAAAAATATCTCTACACTCAGAGTGTCCAATAATAACATACTCACATCCAACAGATAAAAGCATATCAGCAGATACCTGTCCAGTAAAAGCTCCCTTTTCCTCAAAATATAAATTCTGAGCCCCAAGCTTTATATTACTGCCACTAATAGCATTCTTTATCTCACTCAAACAAGTAAAAGAAGGTGCAATCATAATATCTCTATCCTTGCAATCTTTAACAAGTTCTTTAAGCTTAGATACTAATTCTAATCCTTCTTTATTTGTATTATTCATTTTCCAGTTTCCGGCTATAAGTTTTCTTCTTGCCATTATAAATCTCCTTAAAAATATAATTTTATTGTAAATTATTTTATTAAATTACTCAATTCTTTAAAGTTTTCTACTTTAGAATTTTCTATATGCATAAATAAAGCCATTTCAGTATTAATAATATTTGCACCTAATTTTCTCATTTGTTCTATAGCAATATCTTTATTTTTCTCACTTCTTGAAGATACAGCATCTTCTACTAAATAAACATTATACCCATTTTCAATTAAGTGATAAACACTATAATAAACACAAACATGAGCCTCTATTCCAAATATAAACACATTCTTTTTATTAAGTCTATTAAACTCATAAACAAAATCTTCAGTAGCAAAAACGCTAAAATAATCTTTTATAAATAATTTATTATGATTAGGGAGTATGATTCTACTATCAGTTTGCCCTATACCTTTTGGATATTGCTCTGTTACTAAAACAGGAATATTATATACTTCAGACATTTTTAGTAATATATTAGAGTTTTTAATTAAACTCTCCACATTACTCATCACTTTCATTAATTTTTCTTGTAAATCTATGCATATAAATATAGATTCTTCTTTTTTTAGTATAGAATTATTCATTACTTTCATTATTAGATCCTATAACTCTAAATAAAAAAGAGGAAACAAAATTATATCTTGCTTCCTCTTTATATTTCTAAAACAATATATTTTTATTATTGTTGATTTGCTTCAGTATTAGCATTTTGATTATTTTCAGCAGTACCAACACGTCTAGCTTCTAATTCTTTTAATTCTTGTATCTCTTTAATTTTAGCTTCTTCTAAAGCTCTTTTTCTTTCAGTTTCAGTTTTAATTAAAGACCAAGTAGCTTCATCATCTATATCTTCTTCTGGCTCAACAACAACAACATCATACTCAATAGTAACGTCTTTAACGTAAGTAATGAAGTTACCACCTTGATAATCTTTGCTTCTATAGAAACCTAAAGAATCTAATTTGATAGAAGGAATCATTTTAGGGTAAAGAGGCTCACGAGTTAATACTCTATCACGAATATCAGTTAAGTACTCTATGTTTTCCCATCTTACTTGTCTCCAACCATTGAAGTAAAGAGAACCCATTGGGTAAGACTTTAGAACACCAGATTCATCTTGTAAGTTAATGAAGTAGCTTATAAGATAGTTTCTACCATAAACCCAAGAACTAATAGACTTGATTTCACCAACGTTCTGAACTACACCTTTACCACCAGTGTATTTCTGACCATCAGCACCACCATAGATTTCTAATTCATAAGCAGGTTTAACTAAAGCATAGCTATTCCAAGCCTGTAGAGGGAAATGTACTCTAATACCAAGAACTTTACCAGCTTCCCAAGCTCCGTTATTACCTTTACTATCTGTGTTAGTAACGTAAGAATTTCTACGATTTTCAGTTAATCTAGCTGAGTCATTTAACCATACAACCCAATTATCATTGTATAATGCATCTTCAGCTGTTACTACAGTTTCTTCTTCACCTTCAGCCTCACCTAAGTTATCAAGGTTACCTGTTAGTGAAAAGTCAATAATAGTAGAGTTTGTTAGTGCGAAAGAAGTAGATGCAGCTAAACAAACTAAAGCTAACACTGAGAATAACTTTTTCATAATTTATTGCACTCCTTGTTTTTAATAAGCATAATTTAATTTTATATATCAATTATCGTAATTTGTCAAGCAAAATTTATATTAAAACAGTTTTTACAATTTTACTTAAAAAATTCAGCTAATTTGTCTAAACCGAACTTAAATTTCTTTTCTCCACTTTTTTTAGGGGAGTGTATATGAACATTAGTAGCTTCATCTAAGCTCATCATTAAAGATCCTACAACAGCTGAGTATGCAGGATTATCAGCAATATCTTTTATACCAAGTATATTATCTGGAATACCTATTCTTGAAGTAGAAGGCAAGGCACTATTTACTGCACTTTGATATGCTTTTGATAATTCTGTAAGACCTGGAAGAAGAGAACCACCACCAGTAAATACTATACCACCTGCAAGAGAGTCTAAGTATTTCATTTTAGATAATTCTCTAGAGCATAAACTTAGTATTTCTTCTACACGAGGTTGTATTATTTCTGTTAGAACTTTTTTCTGTAGAGTTTTCATCTTACCTGATGCTGTTGGTACTTCTACTACTTCTTTATCACTTACCAAATCTATAAAAGCATATCCATGATCGCATTTTAATCTTTCTGCAATAGGAGCTGTTACTTTAATACATTTAGATATATCATTAGTAATATGATTACTACCTACAGGAATAACAGCAGTATGCCAAACAGAACCTTCTAAAAAAACCATAAGAGAAGTTGTAGAATGTCCTATATCTATAGCAACTACTCCAAGTTCTTTTTCATCACGAGTAAGAACTGCTTCAGCACTACCTCTTATATTAACTATTAAGTCTTTTCCTGTGAAGTTCATTCTATGTAAAGTTTTTCTTAGATGTTCACTTACATATTTAAGCCCTGTTACAAGATGTACTTTTGTTTCAAGTCTTGTACCACTCATACCTATAGGGTTTCTTATCTCATCTTGACCATCTAATGAATATTCTTGTTCTATAGTTTCTATAATTTCTCTATCTTGAGGTATTAATACATTTTTAGCAGAATCTAATACTCTATCTATTTCTGCTTTAGTAATTTCTTTGTCTTTAGTATTAACACCTATTACACCATTACTATTCAAACCACTAATATGATCTCCACCAATAGTAGCTATAACATCTGGAGCAGAAATACCAGCCATGTGCTCTGCCTGATTGATAGACTTCTGTATAGCATCAGCAGCAGCTTCTATATTAACAATAACGCCCTTTAATATACCCTGACTTTCGCTTTCACCTATACCAATAACTTCAAGTTGCTCATTAACAACTCTTGCTATAATAGTTTTGACAGATGAACTACCAGCATCTACACCAGCTATAATTGGCTCTTTCAAAATTGAACTCCTAAAAATAAATATATATTTCTATGTTCAATATTATCGTAATATAAAAAATAAGGTTAACATATTTTTATTGTTTGTGTTTTTTTAATAAGATATTACCCACTTATTATTTTCATATTCCATAATAAATGTTTGTTTAGATTTTGTAGTATTAGCTGTGTCTCTATCATATACTGTTGTATCTACGTCTATATATGCTTTTTTACCATCTATAGTGATAGAATGTACTTTATTTATTGTTGTTTCAAACTCGAAGTCTAAAAATGGATTAGAGTTCACATAAGATTCTGCATCACTTATGCCTCTTGTAGTTTTTAATATTTTTTTATAGTCGCTTGAATAAAAATCATCATAAGCTTTATATACATTTTCTGGTGTATAAGTTAATGATAAAAATTCTTTTAAAGAGTTTAGAGCATTTTCTTTTAATTCATCTTCATTATAATCTCTTATCTCTATATTTTCTTTATTATTATCTTCATTATCATCTGATAGTATAATTTCTACTTTCTTTTTTGTATTTTTATTAGAATCTACTTCTCCCTTTTTAGAACAAGAAAAAATAGAAATAATTATAAGTAGTATTATAAATATATTTTTTTTCATAATAGTTATAGTCCTTCTAAAATACTTTGTCTTACATTATTTTGAGCATTATTTTCTTTTGCAGTTCTTATTCTTGTATCAGATGTTGTAGTGATATGCTCTATACTTATATACTTAATAATACTTGGACGCTCTAAAATCATTTTTATATCAGCATTTTGCCAAGATATTGTATTAGCATCTAAAAAATTACCTTTTCCATATTTAGCATTTAGTTTGTTTAGCATTTCTAAGAAATCAAATTGATTTGGTTGGAAGTTTATAGTTATTGAGTATAGAGAATCATCTTTAAATACAAAATAACCACTTCTATAGAATTTATTTGGTACTAATGATATAAAACTTTCAGTATCTTCTGCAGAAATATCTACATTATTTTGTAAGTATTTTTTAGGAAGTATCATAGTATTATCATTTAATATAGCATTAATAGTTTCTTCTTTAGTAGCACCTAATTTTATATCTTTATATCCTGTAATAGATACTTCTGTATTTGCAGGACTTCTACCGTATACATTATCATTTGTTATACTATTATTATTTGTTTCTTGAGGGTATGATACTTTATAGAATACAAATAATAGTAAATAAATAATTAAATATTTTGCTTTCATAATAAATAAAATTATTTTATCCTAAATTAATTTTTTTATCATAATAATAATCGTAAAATATTTAAATTTTAAGTATTACTTTTTTATGGTTTGAAAAACATATTATTTATAATATACTTAAAAATATATATAAAAAAACAGAAGGTTAATTATGAGTTTTGAAAATAAAAGAGTTACATTAGTATGTGGGCATTATGGCTCTGGTAAAACTACTTTTTCTATAAATTATTCACTATATTTAAGAGAGAAAACAGATAAGGAAATACAAATAGCCGATTTGGATGTTGTTAATCCTTATTTTCGTTCTCGTGAGCATGAGGAGTTTTTAAATAAAAAAAATATAAAAGTGGTTGGTACATATTTAAAACAGTCGGGGGCTGATTTACCTGCTGTATCTGCTGATGTTTATACTTTATTTAATAATAAGGATATACTTGGTATTGTAGATTTAGGTGGAAATTCTGTAGGTTCTCTACCTTTTGCTACTTTTAGAGATAGTGTAGATTTAGAAGAGACTGATGTATTTTTTATTTTAAATGCTAATAGACCAGAAAATGCTAGCTTTGACTTGGCTTTAGGACATCTTATTAATATAGAAGCTACTCTTGGACTTAAAATTACTGCAATAGTAAACAATACTCACTTAATGAATGATACTACTATTGACGATATATATAGAGGTGAAGAAATATCAGAATTAGTCTCTAAAGAGAAAAATATTCCTGTTATTTTTAGCACTGCTTTTTATAATGATAATATAAAAAATATAAAAACTAAATATGACTTATTTATTATGAATTATTATATAAATAAGATGCAAAGTTTATAAAAGTATTAATGTGTGAAGAGAAGCTTAAACTATATGAAGTAGCACCTTTGCTATCTCCAAGTATATATGAGACTATATTTTATAATCAGTATCAGGGTAGATCTGATAAAAATTCTATTATTTTAGATGATAAAATATTTAATAAGTTTTATATAGAAGAAAATATATATAGAAACTTTTTATTTTCTAATTCTAATAGATTAAAAAATGCTTTTAATTATATTGGGCTCAGTCAGATGTATGGTTCTCTTATCACACATACTGAAATTAAAGATAATAGTTTGTATGTTACATTAGTAGATGCTAGTATTGATATTTTAGCTAAGAGCTTAATGTCGTATAAAGATATAAAGGTTGATTTAGAACCTTTTGTTGTTACTATTATTTTTGAGAATATACTTAAATATTCTAATAATATTTTAGATGAAAATGAATTATTAATAAGAACTACAGATACTATAGAAAATAGTATATACACACAAGATCAGGTTATATATATAGATGATAAGAATATAGATATAGCTATATCATTACAAAGTAAAGATAATATTATTAATTATTTTTTAATTAGTGTTGAGAATATAAATATTATAGATAATGCTCGTGATTTATGGATGAAGATTTTTTGTGAAGATAATTTTGCTATGCTTTATGACTATTTTATTAATATTAGAAAGTCTAGTAGGCTTAATTTAGAGGATAATATTTATATTAGTATAATAAAAGATTATGAAAAGTTTATGAATGACTTAGATTTTTTATAATCATTATAGTGATAAAAAAATAAAGTTTTATAAATTATGAAAAATACTAAGAACTTACTTATTTATTTTCCAAATTGGCTTGGTGACATTGTTATGTCTATCCCTGCTATTTATTTGATTAGAGAAAATTACAAGGATATTAGAATTACTGCTTTAGTAAAGAGTTCTATGTCTGGATTTTTAAGAGCTACTAATTTGATAGATGATATTATAGAGCTTAAAGATTATAAAAGATTTAAAAAGTATGATTTTGACACTGTAATATTATTTCCCAATTCATTTGAAAGTGCTTTTAAAGTTTATTTTAATGGTATAAAAAGAAGAATAGGCTATAGGGCAGATTATAGAAGTTTTTTACTTACAGATGTTGTAGAGAGAGAAGAAGTTAGGTGGTGGCATACTTCTGATTATTATATTAATTTACTAAAGTCTATAAATATAAACTCTAAAAGACCTTCTATAAAGTTAGAGATAAAAGATAAGTATTTAGAAGAAGCTAAAGAATATTTAAACACTATAAACCCAAATGGTAAAAAAATATTTGCTTTTGGAATAGGTGCTACTAATAGTTATGGTAAAATATATAAAGAAGAATACTTTGCAGAGGTTATGAATTATCTATCAAGTAAGTATGATGCTTTAATATTATTTATTACAACTAAGGCTGAGATAGAAATATCTACAAAAATAGATTCTATGCTTCATAATAAAGCATTTATACCATATTTTAGTTTAGATATTATCACTGCTATATTAAGTTTTTGTGATGGTTTTATAGGCAATGATTCTGGAGCTATGCATATTGCTTCTATAGTTGGTATTCCTACATTAGCACTTTATTTTGCAACTCCATATAATCAAAACTCTCCAATAGGTATTAATTCTCATTATATATTTAAAAAAGTAGATAATGACGCTTGTATTTGTGGTGGTAAAAAGTGTGAGCTTAATACTTTTGAGTGTAGAGAAGTTATAAAGCCTTCAGAGGTTATAGATAAATTTGAATCTATTATTAATATTTAGAGGTTATAATATATATGAATTATGATGTAACATTATCTATTACTACATATAATGAAGAGAAGTATTTGCCAATACTTTTAGACTCTATAAAAAAACAAAAAACAGATTTAAAAATAGATATACTTGTTATAGATGATTCTTCTACAGATAATACTCTAAATATAGCAAAGTCTTATGATGGTGTTAGAATTATTCATAATGATAGAAAATCGGATGTACAATATATGCGTAATACTGGACTTAAAGAGGCTTTTGGTAAAGTTATTATATTTTGTGATGCTGATGTTGTACTATCTGATAATTATGTTGAAAATATGGTACGCCCTATTATAGAAGGAAAAGTAGATACTACACTTTGTAGAACTTATGCAGTTTTAGAAGCTTTTTATGATATTCTTCCTGATAAATACTCTAATAGCTATGTTTATTTTATAAGACATTCTCCTCGTTTTATGATGAAGCGTTTTCCTGTACAGTTTTTTCCTTGGCTTAATCGTTGGTTTAAGATGATGAAAGATAATAAAAAAATTATGAGTATATGGAATGTTCCAAATAGGGCTCATACTACAGGAATTGCTACACTTACTGATTTGGCACGTAAATCTGGAGGGTGGAAAGTTAGAATAGGTGATGGTGATGATGCACAATATTCTAATGATGTTTGTGATATTAGTAATAAGGTTTTATGGGTAAAAAAATGTGTTTTATATATTTCAAGACGTAGAGTGTTTCCTACAGATAATTCTTGGATTGGAGACTTATTATTTAAAGATATTAAAAAGATTCTAAAAAAGAAAATTTCAAGAAATGATTATTCTAAAAATATGCGTTAAAACCTTCTTTAACAAAAAGAATAAAAAAAATTAATTACTTTTTTACAAAAATAATGTATATTATATTCGGAGGAAATTAAAATTTTGTATTATGTTAAGTGTGATTAAAAAAAATGTATTAAAAGTGTTTTTTGTAGTTCTAATTACTTCTAGTACAATATTTGCTCAAAGTGGATTAGAATTGGGTTTGTTTGTTCCTATAGGTGCTAGTATTTCTATTCATCAGTATGATAGAGATTACTTTAATAGTGATGATGCTTATGAAAGACATACTACTAATAATGCCAGAAATACTTCTTTAGCTTTTGAGGCTGGAGTACTTGCTCATATAGGCTATAGATTTGCATTTGGGAAGAATAATAGTTTTAGTTTATTAGGAGAAATAGGATATAATAGAGATGTTTTCTCTTTTGCTCTTAAGGATTCTAATACTAATTCTTATGTTAGAAGATTAAAGAATTTTAAGAATTATACTTTTGATAGTATAGTTTTAGGTGTTTTACCTAAGTTCAATTTTGGAAAGTTTTCTTTAGGAGTTGGTGGTGGAGTTAAGATACCTTTATTTGCATATATAGGAGATGCTACTTACAGTCCTTTCCTTAGCTATGTGAATGAGGATGCTAGTATTATAAAGCCTGATAAGTTATCTGATTATTTTGAAACTCCAATAATACCTTATATTAAGGTTGTTTTTGATACAGCTGTTTTTTCATCTGAGAGTATTGATTTAGTATTATCTGGTTATGTTGGGTATGATTTTGCTATAAATTATACTAATAAAACAGTTGAGAACTTTGGTCCTAAGCAGTCTCTTTCATCTGTAGATGTTGGTATTCAGTTAGGTGCAAAGATTAAACCTATGGCTTTTAAAGGAAAGAAGTAATATGAAAAGTATTAAATATATAATTTTATTTATTTTTATATGCAGTTTATCTGTATTTGGACAACAAAATCGTTCTGTAGAGCTTGATTTTATAGTTCCTGTTGGTGCGAGTCTTGGTATAAATTATTATACTTTAAAATCTGATGCTACTAATAAGAGTACTGTTGATAGATTTGAGGAGAAATTATCTAAAAATTCTAAACCTCCTTTTTTAGGTTTTGATACTGGGCTTTATGTACTTGTGGGAAAAAGATTTCCTATGGGGAAAAATGTAAGCTTTGGAATATTTGGAGAATTTGGATGGTCTCATGATAGTTTTGCTACTGCTGTTGTAAGTAAAGATCAAAGTTTGATATCTACAATATCTTTTGAAAGTTTGGTATTTGGGATTAACCCAAGATTTCATTTTGGAAAATTTACAGTAGGTATTTCTGGTGGTATTAAATTACCTATTTTTGCTATAGCTATGGATTCCACTATAAACACAAAAGAAAATACTCTACGTAATAATACAGAGTATTATCATATGCTACAAATTTGGAAAGCTTATACTTTACCATTTATACCTTATGTGAAAATTTCTACTGATTATACTATTTTCTCTGATAGAAAAATAGAATTAACTGTAGGTGGATATATAGGCTATGATTTTGGTATGATAGCTGTTAATAATGACTTTACTGAGTATTATCTTAGAAAAGACATAGACTATCATATATCAAGTATTGATGTAGGTTTTCAGTTTGGTTCTAGAATATTAAGTGTTAAATAAATTTTTATAAAAAATAAATTAAGGAGTTATCAAGTGAAAAAAATAATTTTATTTATTTTAGTTTTTTCTATTATTAGTTGTGCTGATTATATTGGACCAAATCAATATACTCAAGAAGCTATAGATAAAGATTATCCATATTTTAATGTTGGGGTTTCTGGATTTTTTGTTTTTGAGGAAGCTACTAATTATATAGAACTTACAGTTGCTGAGAAAAGATTGTTCTTAGAATGTTTGGCTTTAATGAGAACTGTTGCAAATACTGAAGAGTTTCCTGTTGCTATATCTAATGCAAGTCAAGAGTTTAAGTTGGATCATAATATACCTAAGGGACCTGGAGTTATTTATGAAAGTACAATTGGAACACAAGCTAATAGATATAGACTTTGGGAAGTTGTTGCTGGTACTTCTTATGATGTTGAGTATGGTAAACATCTAAAGAATGAAGGAGCTGCTTATGCTACAGTTGGTGAAAATTATTATTCATACTATACAAAAGATAGAACAATGAAGCCTGGAACAAGAATATGGGGACCTAATGATTATTTAGTTAGTTGGGCTGGATTCGGTACACCTTATGGAATGTCTTCATTTACTGCTTTACTTTTCCATGAGCATATGCATAATATTGGTTTTACTCATAATGGTGGTGGTGTTATTCCTTATGATTATCAGGCTGTAGTTCAAGAGCTTTGTGGTAGAATTTTAGATGGAGATTTAAAAGATAAGTATTCTAAAGACTTAGATAGATTAACAGCTTATTATTTAGATAAGTATAAAGATCATCTTGTATCTTCTACTGTATATGATCCTTCTAAGAAATAATAATTTATAGTATAAATCATTGATACTGTTAGTTCTGATATTAATTGGAGCTAACAGTTTTTTATTAATATATTTATTTGTATGATTTTATATATTGACTACTGTTTATTTAATATATTTAATTATAAAAATTTTATATTATATATTAGTAAATATTTATATTCTTATTTAATTCTATATAAAAGACAACTAAACAAAAAGTATAGCATAAAAAAAAGAAGCATCTTAAAAAAGACACTTCTTTTTATATTATAATTTTTTAATATCATTAACTACCAAAATGAAGCCCTAAACTCATACCTATATTAACATACGAATAAGATGTAACATAATATCCCATAAATAATTGATGTACATCATTTCCACTAAACATTACAAAATCATATCCAACATTAATGCCAAGTACAAGTGCAAGATTTCTAGATACAAAAAATCTCTGTTCTATAAATACTTTTCCAAAAGGAATAAGAGGTAATTGATTTAGGATTAACTCTGGAGTATATACCATAGCCTTAGCTCCTGCAGTAAATCCTAATACAGTGTCTCTTGGTACCAAACTATTTGCACTTCCTATAATAAACTTAAAAGCAAGTCCACCACCAACATTAATTGCTGTTTCTTTATTTACTACCTTCTGATTGCCCGGGTATGATATTCCAATAATAGATTGTTCTGCATTAATATCTAATAAAAAACTAAATCCTTTTAATCCTCTGTTTATAGGAAATTGATAACCTAATTGAAGAGAGAACTCTGGTTTTACCTCTGTAGAACCATTAACCTTAATAGTTTTAGAGTCTAATACAGGAAAGCTACTCGATGCAGCTAAATTTACAAGTATATCAGTTTCAAAAGCAGGAAATAGCTTGGTAAAACTTATTAAAAAGATCATTATAATTATCTTTTTCATCTAATTAACTCCCAAAAGACTATAGTCCATTTTTATTATCGTCAATTTCTTAATAAGAATTATTTATTTTGTATAAATTAATATTCTTATTCTTTAATAGGTTTTGTATTAAATTAATTTCATTATCATCTAATCTATTTGATAGATATATAGCTTTTATTTTTAATTCTATATTACTATTTTTATAAATTAGTATTTTATATTCATCTTCTTTAGTATAATATGATAAAATATCTAAAAAAGAGTGTAATTCTTCATTTTTATTTATAAATTTAGCCTTTTTTCCATATATATTATTACTACTATTAATCTTATTTTTTATTAAAGTTGAATTATCATCTTCATTTATAATTTCATATTCTATACATATATTATGATCTTTCCAATAATTATTACTATTATTTGAAGATGTAAATGAGAATATATTAATATTATTAAAAATAGGCTCTAATATTTTTATTCTATTATTATCAAAAGCATCATTTAATATACTATTATCTACATAATTAACTTTATTTTCTAATATAAGTTTTAATGTATCTATATTACAATTTAAATATTTATATACAGAATCTATTTTTTTATTATCATTATACTTTATACTCTTTATAAGAGCATTTTCTACTAAGATTAAAAAGTCTTTATATGATATAGTGTTATGTTTAAATAATGTCTCTAATAATAAAAATATATTATAGCTTGCTAATGTTGAGGTATCATTGAAGTTTTCTAAGTATAGATTATATGTTTCAAGCATTTTATTAAAGTCTTTTTTGAAATAATATAAAATAGCAAGATTATTATATACATCGAAGTGTAATTCGTTTTTATAATTTACTATCATTAACTCATAATACTTAATTGATATATCATACTCTTTTATTTTATATGCTGATATAGCTAATATATTATAATATTCTAATGAGTTAAATATATTAATATTATCAAATTGATCTATAATTTTATTATAATTCTCTTTTTCAAAATATATTTTTAATACACTATATATTTTATCATAATAAAAATCAGGTTCTATATCATACAATTTTTTTGCAAAATAAAGAGCATTATCATAATCATCATTGCTCATATAAAGCTCAAATACTATTTTGTATGTATCCAAATCCATATCATTATTTTTAGTAGCCATATTTAAATATTCTATAGATTTGTCATTATCACCTATATGGTAGTAGCAAATACCAACTTTATTATATAAATCATTTTCATCAGATATATTAATAGCGAAATTAAAGTTTTCTAATGCATTTTTATAATCTTTTAACTGAAAATACGCATTTCCCAAATTTTTATAAGCCTTATGATATTTATTATTAATATCTAATGACTTTTTAAAATATGGTATAGACTTTTCATATTCTTCTAATGATAAGTAGCAAACACCTATTAGATTATATGCTTTATATGACTTTTCATTTTTTGTAATAACATTTTCAAAAGCTTCTATAGCATCATAATAATGTTTTTTATTTAAATTACTAATTCCAAGTTTATAATAGTCTCTAAACTTCTCTTGAGTATCGAATTTTTTTGCCTTATCAAAATAAAAAGCAGCCTTATCAAATTTACCACTATTATAATATAAAGAAGCAATATTATTATAAGCATCAAAATATTTAGGATTAAACTCTATAGCTTTATTAAAGTACTCAATAGCTTTATCATATTCTTTTAATATAGAATATATAACACCAATAGTATTTGAAACTTTAAAAGCATTGCTACTATTGTCTACAAACAGTTTTAAGTATTCAATAGCTTTATTATAATTTTTAATATAATAATAACACATACCAAGTGTATCATAACTTTTAAAAGTGCTATTATCTAAATCTTTAGACTTTTCAAAATACTCAATAGCTGTTTTATAATCTTTTTTTCTATAAAAAAATAATGCCAAATTATTATAAGCCTTATCATACTTAGGGTTTATCTCTATAGCTTTATTCCAACAAAAAACAGCCTTTTTATTTTCTTGTTTTTTATAATAGCTAATACCAAGTAAATTATATGCATTATATGAGTTTGGATTTGCTTTTAGAGTTTCATTAAAACATTCTATAGCTTTATCATAGTTTTTTGTTTCATGATAGCTAATACCAAGTAAATTATATGCTTTAAAGTTTTTTATATCTACTTTTTTTGCTTCTTCAAAATGTTTTATAGCATCTTCAAATTGTTTATTACTTAAGGATACTTGTCCTTTATATAGATTTGCTCTATAATTTTTAGGAACTTTTTTTAGTATATTATCTAAGATATCTAATGTGTTTTGATATTCTTCAGAGTTTATTTTATATGAAACTTCATTTAAAACTTTATCTACATTATTAAGCATAAAATATTTATAAGCCTTAAAGTACAATAATACATTTATATTTTACACTAAATAAGTATTTTTTGTCAATAATGAAAACAAAAATACTATACATATATAATAATATCTATAGTATTATGTATGTGTAAATATTATTAATATTACTTTGTCCAAGTAGGGATGTATGCTCCTTTAAAGTTATTAATAAGCACATCTTCCACTATTTTAGACTGATAAGTTTCTATAAGCTTTTTATATACTTCTTTATCTTTATCTTCACTTCTAACAGCCATCAAATTAATAAAAGCATTTCCTGTATATATAGAAGGATCATCTTTAAATATATAATCACTTCCAGGATTAAGACCAAAATCTACAGCAAAATTACCATTAATAACAGCACAAGCAACATCAGGAAGTAAAGAGAATATACTACCAGCATCAACCTCTACTATTTCTATATTTAATTTGTTTTCTGTGATATCAGCAACAGTAGGTGAATCTCCTTTAGCAGGATCAACCTTAATAAGGCCAGCAGCCTCTAATACCTTTAAAGCTCTTCCTCCATTAGAAGGATCATTAGGTATAGCAACTTTATCTTTATCTTTTACTTGATTAACATTTGTAATATTTTTAGAATAAATATTCATAGAAGATATATAAGTATCTGCTATAGCTTCTATTTTATATCCCTTATTTTGAACTTCATTGTTTAAAAAAGCATGATGTTGAAAAGCATTTAAATCTATTTCGCCATCATTAAGAGCCTGATTTGGAATAATATAGTCGGCAAAAGATATTAATTCTATTTTTATTCCTTTTTCTTTTAAAGGTTCTATAAGAGGTGTCCAAATTTGATAGTCAGATTCGCCAACAAATCCTATTCTTACTGTTTCTAAATTAGCATCCTCTTTTTTATTACTTCCGCAAGAAATAATAAAAATAGAGCTAATTATTAAAGTTATTAATAATACTTTTTTTATCATTCATTTTCTCCTTAAAATATATTAAAAAAATTATCTAGTATATTTTTTTACAATGTAATTTCCAATAGCCTGAATAATTCCAACTATAATAACAAGTAATATAACAGATACATATATAATATCTAACCTATTTCTATAGTATCCAGACTGTATAGCATAAGTACCAAGCCCACCAGCTCCAACAGCACCAGCCATAGCAGTAAGCCCCAAAAGACTTATTAAAGTAATAGTAGTAGCACGTGTAATAGCTGCTATACTCTCTTTTAGATATACTCTAAAAATAATAGCAATAGGTGAAGACCCCATAGCAAGTGCTGCTTCTATTAGTCCATAATTCACTTCAGATAAGGCACTTTCAACTTGTCTTGCAAAAAATGGAGCTGTACCAAATATTAGAGGTATAATAGCACCTTTTATTCCAATAGAAGTACCCATTATTAATCTTGTTAGAGGAACAAGCATTGCTAATAATATAATAAAAGGTACAGCTCTAAAGAAATTTATAATCTTACTTATAATTTCATATAAAATAATATTTTCTAATATATCATCTTTTTTTGTCACTATTAAAAGTACACCCAATATACCACCAACTATAAAAGATATAATACCAGATTGTATCATCATAACAAAAGTTTGAATAATACTTGTATATAGTTTAGGTAAATCGCTCATAACATTAGGTATTATTTTATTTAGTATTTCTAACATCAACTATAACCTCCACATCCACATTTTTTTCTTTTAAGAATTTAATAGCTTTATTAATCCCATCGCTTTTTAATTGATGCATTTTTACAACAAGCCCCCCAAAGTGAGCATCATCCACAAGTTCAATATTAGCAAATAATATATTAACATCCACATTAAACTCTCTTGATATCTTAGAAACCAAAGGTTCAACAACAGAGTCTTTTTTATACTTAAGTCTTAATATACATTCATTATCATTAATTTTAATAAGTTCATTATCTTCTTCTACAAGTGAATATATCTTAGAGACATTTGAAGTTGTATCTATAAAATCTTTTGTTACTTTATGCATTGGGTTTGAGAATATATCAAAAATATTTCCTTCTTCTATTTTCTCTCCATTACTCATAACAGCTACTCTATGACATATTTCTTTAACAACATTCATCTCGTGTGTTATGATAACAATAGTAATACCAAGAGTTTTATTTAACTTTTTTAATAGTTCAAGTATAGAGTGAGTAGTTTTAGGGTCTAATGCACTTGTAGCTTCATCACATAGTAGTATATTAGGTTCATTAGCAAGAGCTCTTGCAATAGCTACTCTTTGTTTTTGTCCCCCGCTTAATTGCGATGGGTATGAGTATGCTTTATCTTTTATACCAACTAACTCTAATAAATACATTACTTTATTTTCTACTTCTTCTTTTGAAAGTCCTTTAAGAGGATAGGCTACATTTTGATATACAGTTCTTGAGGCAAATAAATTAAATTGTTGAAATATCATTCCTATTTTTTTTCTTCTTTCTCTTAATTCTTTATTTTTAAGAGAAGTAAGTTCTATACCATCTACAAAAACTTTTCCAAAAGTAGGTCTTTCTAATAAATTAATACATCGAACAAGAGTAGATTTCCCAGCACCAGAAAATCCTATAATACCGTATATTTCACCTTTATTGATTTTTAAAGATACATCATTAACTGCATGTAATTCTTTTTTTTTGTTGTTTGATTTATATATTTTAGTTATATTTTCTAAAATTATCATAGTTAAATATTCCAAATAGTAATCTAAAATATTGTATTAGTGAAAGTTCTTTATGTCAAGGATAATGTTTTATTTATTGCAATTTAGTTTTATTTATATAATATATTTAGTATAATAATTGGAGTTTTAATTTTATGAATATACGTTTTTTAGATATGGACTTGACTATTGTAAATAGGGATAAAGTAAAAATTTATGATAATAAAGTAGAAATAAAGACAGAAGAGTATACAGATCTTTGGCAGAGAACATATTATGGCTTTAGAAATGACAATTCTAATATGATTCAATCTAAGATAAAAGATAAATATTTTTCCTTTGTTGTTAGAACTGAATTTGATACTAAATGTAGGTATGATCAATGCGGTATTATTATTTATATAGATAGTGATAATTGGTTTAAGAGTTCTTTGGAGTATGAGAATGATATATTTCAAAGACTTGGTAGCGTAGTTACTAATAATGGTTATTCTGATTGGGCTACTACTGATATAGATGCTAATATAAAAAGTATGTGGTACAGGCTTAGTAGAAGAGATAGCGATTTTTTAATAGAACATTCTATAGATGGTGTACACTTTAAGCAAATGCGAATATTTCATTTATTTAAATCAGAAAATATAGAATATCTTCCTTTTGGAATATATGCTGCAAGCCCAGAAAAATCTTCTTTCAATGCAATTTTTAGTGATATGTTTATAACAGATTGTGTATGGCAAGAACATCATTAAGTATTATAATAATATAATAATAAATTGACAAATGATGTATATTTGATAGAATATTATGTTTAGTATAAAAATAATGGACATTAAAATAGTATTATGGATAAAACTTATAAAGTAATAGCAAGAAAATATAGACCAAGAACTTTTGAAGAAGTAATAGGTCAAGAGCATATAACAAAAACTATATCAAAATCAATATCTCAAAAAAAGGTAGCACATGCCTATTTGTTTTCAGGACCACACGGAGTAGGTAAAACTTCACTTGCAAGAATTATAGCTAAGGCATTAAACTGTGTAAATGGTCCTACCGACAAACCTTGTGGAGAATGTGTATCTTGTAAGCAAATAGAAGAGGGTAGTCCATTAGATGTTATAGAGATAGATGGTGCTTCTAATCGTGGTATAGAAAATATTAGAACTATAATAGAAAATGTTCGTATATCTCCAGTATCAGGAAAGTATAAAATATATATTATAGATGAGGTTCATCAAATAACAAATGAGGCTTTTAATGCACTTTTAAAAACTCTTGAAGAGCCTCCTTCACATGTTGTATTTATACTTGCTACTACTGAAGCTGAGAGAGTGTTGCCTACTATACGAAGTCGTTGTCAACAGTATACTTTTAAGGCACTTGGTATTAATGATTTGGAGTTGGTTTTAAAAGGTATATTAGATAAAGAAAATATTAAATATGATGATGAAGCTATATTTTTAATTGCAAAACAGGCTAGAGGATCTGTACGTGATAGTGAGACCATATTAGAAAAGATGATAGCTTATACTATAGATAAACAGTATATTACATCTTCTGATGTTATAGCTGTTATTGGTGGAAATAATTTTTCTTTTGTTCGAGAGTTCTTTGAGATTATGATGAGTGGTGATAAGAAAAAGTATTTTGAGTTTGTAAAGACTTTATTTGATAATGCTGTTGAGCCTCGTACTTTTATTAATAATTTGATAGATTATATGCGTGTTATTTTAATGCTTAAAAGTTCTATTGATGATATTAAGATATTAGAGATTACAGAGCAAGAGAGAGATGATTTAAGAGATGTTGCTAATTTTTATTCTGATGATGAGATTGAGCGTATATTAGATTATATTCTTACAGTAGAAGAGAGAGTTAGAACTGCTACTAATACAAGAACTATATTTGAAATGCGTATGCTACTTTTATTAAATACTGATAATCTTATTCGTGCTGTTGATATTATATCTTCTTCTTCTGTGGTATCTTCTGATAATAATGATTATAATTCTTATTCTTCTGCAATGCCTACTAATAACTCTAAACATAAAGAAGAGAATATTTCAAGTAATAATAATAAACCAGTACCAGATGTTCCACTTAATCCAAGTGATAAAAGACAAATATTTTATAATAAAATATTATCTTATGTTGAAAAAGAAAGTCCAACTATATATTCTTTATTATCTCAAGGAAGTCCTATAGAAAGTAGAGGAGCTACATTAATAGTTGCATTACCTTCTCATATTTATGAAATGGTATCATCTGATAAAAGAATATCAGATGTAGTAGCACAAGCTATTCCACATTTTACAAAAAATAAAGATGTATCTATTCAATTTCAAAAACAAATAGAAGGCGATATGATAGATAAATTAAAAACTCGTCTACAGGCTACACAAGTAGAATCTGTTGAGGAATAATTTTTTATAGTAATAATATTGAGGTTGATATTTATGAAATATATTTTAAAAGTATGTCATATTCTTGTAGTTTATTTATCTTTTTCTTTAATTTTATTCGCACAAGATACTTCAGATACTAATACTTCTAAATATGGTGTTCTAAGTGCTTCTTTGGAGTTAACCGCTTATGGTAGAATGAGTGATTTAATAGAACAAACAGGTAATGAAGATACACTTGGAGTTCTTTTAGATGGAGAGCTTAATTATATTAAAGAATATAAATATGCATCTATCTCAGCTGATATGAATATAAGAGTTTATGAGCCATTATCACATAAGGCACGCTTTTATAAGGATATGAATCCTCCTCTTTTTGATTTTAGTAAGATGAATATATTTGTTAATTTTGGATATATTGGAGTTAGAGTAGGTGTATTAGAGCCTTATATGAATAATATACCTATGAAGTCTTATTTTCCTTCACTATTTTATGTTCATACAGTTAGTAGTAATAAGGCTACTGTATTATCTGGTCCTCGTGATTTACCTATAGGGTATGATTCTCAGCTTATACCAAGATATGATACAGGGCTTATGCTTGAATCTTCTTTTTATGGAGTTTTTATAGGTGTTGGAATGGTTAATGGAGAACAGGGACTTGATGCTAATTCTTCTAAGGGTCTTATGGCTAAAATATCTTATAGTAATGATTATGTTCATACTGGTGTTGCTGGATATGTGACTGAGATTGGATCTATTCCTATAAAAGAGTGGGGAGATGGCGTTAATGCTTTTTTCTACTTTAAAAATGGAAAAGATGGAAATATTACAGCTGGAATAGAAGGTTTTTGGTTTAGGCATGGTATAAGAGGGCAGAGCGATTATTTACCAGGATATGAAAATACTAATCTTCATCATTATAATCAAGGTTATTTTACAGATTTTTCTATACAAACAGTGGTGTCTAATACTCCTCTTTATGCTATGAGTGGTTTTGTATTTTTTGAGATACGTAAGCTTTGGATTATTGATATTACTACGCATGTTGGTATTTGGGATAATAATATATATTCAGATTCTATGGATATTTTTAAACCTAAATATAGAGCTTTCTTAAAAATTACATTTAATGTTACTGATGACTTTAAGATTATGATTTCTGATACTTTTACTTATGATGAAGTTTTTGCAAATAATTATCAATATTATGAACTTGAAGAGCGTTATCAAGTTGGGGCTATTTCTTATGCTGATTATGGTGGTAAGCATTATACTGTTGATAATGATTTTTATATAGGTTTAAGTTATAAATTTGGTGGAGTTTGGGGCAAATAATCATTTTTTTATAAAAAAGTTTATATTATTGTTTGACAAATCATATTATTTGAATATAATACTATATAAAGAAATAAAGAATATTGGAAATATATTTTATGTTTATAACTGTAAAAAAACACAAAAAGCTTCATTTCTGTTGGAGTTGATATTTGTTTTTAAGCAGTTGATTAAAGTTTAAAAAAATAAAAAAGCTCCTTTATTATAAAGGGGCTTTTTTTTATTACTATAAACATAAAATACAATTTCAATATATAAACATTTTATAATATTTTTCTAAAAGGAGAAAAAGGAGAAAACAATGGAACACTATGGACTTTTGGGGATAATTCCTCCACTAATAGCAATAGTATTAGCTCTTATTACAAAAGAGGTAATAATTTCTCTTACTATTGGAGTTATTTCGGGAACACTTATTATTGCAAATGGCAATCTTTTTGAGGCTATTGTATTATTTACAGATAAAGTAGCAGATATGGCATCTGATAGTTGGAATATTAGAATATTATTATTTTGTGCATTACTTGGTGCTTTTGTTTCTTTACTTTCTAAAACAGGAGCTACTACAGCATTTGGTATTTGGGCTAGTAGATATTTAAAGACTAAAAAAAGTTTATTAGTATTTACATGGTTTTTTGGACTTCTAATTTTTATTGATGATTATTTTAATAGCTTATCTGTGGGAACAGTAATGCGTCCTGCATTTGATGAGAAAAAGATATCAAGAGCTAAATTAGCTTATGTTTTGGATTCTACAGCAGCACCTGTTTGTATATTGGCACCTATATCTACTTGGGTTGTAACTGTGATGAGTTATATTAGAGATTCTAATGGTTTTAGTGATTTGAGTATTAGTGAATTTGAGTTTTTTCTTAAAATGATACCTTATTCTATTTATCCTATACTTGCTTTATTTTTTGTTCTTCTTATATCTTTATTTTTTAAAGACTTTGGTCCTATGAGAAGAAGTGAGTTAGATGCTGAGAGAGGTATTTTATTTAATAGAGAGTTATATGGGGATTGTCCTGGTGATTTGGAGGTTTTGTCTAATAATAAGGCTAAGTGGTATGATATGATTATTGCTATTTTAGTTTTAATTTTATCTTGTACTATAATGTTTCCTGTAACTACTTATCTTGGTATGATAGGAGAAGATGGAGTTAATAATTTTGCAGATGCTTTTAGAAGTAGTAGTGTTATAGATGCTTTACTTAATGCTGATGCGGCTGCAGCTTTATTTTATGGAGCTATCATATCTATTATTATTATGTATATTTATTATTTATGTAGAAGATTATTAGATATTAAAACAGCTGGTCATAGTATAATGGAAGGTATTAAATCTATGGTTCCTGCTTTGGTTGTTTTGGTTTTAGCTTGGACTATTGGTAATGTTATTAAGTCTAGCCCTGAGGATAGTGGTCTTGGTCTTGGAGCATTCTTATCTGAGACAGTTAGTGGTGGCAATTTTCCACATTGGATACTACCTGTTGTAGCATATATACTTGGTGGAGTTATTGCTTTTTCTACTGGTACAAGTTGGGGTACTTTTGCTATACTTATACCTATTATTATTCCTATTACTACTGGATTTGCTGAAGGTCAGGGAATAGTTGGAAGTGACTTAATTAATATACTTCTTATTAATGTTGGTGCTGTTGTTAGTGGTGCTGTTTTTGGGGATCATTGTTCTCCTATATCTGATACTACTATTCTTTCTTCTACAGGTAGTAATTGTCCTTTATTAGAGCATGTTGCAACTCAAATACCTTATGCAGTTCTTGTTGCTATTGCTTCATTGTTTGGTATTTTGATTGCAGGAATTACATCTAATCCTTTCCTTTCTTTAATAATTGGATTTATTCTTATGTGCGTTTTTGCTTTACTTGCACCTAAGTTTTATAGTAGTTATGATAGAGTAGAGTAATATTTTTTATATTAATAATAGAGGTATGATATTTTTCATATCTCTATTTTTATTTAATTTATTCTAATTATATATTCTAATTATATATTCTAATTATATATTCTAATTATATATTCTAATTATATATTCTAATTATATATTCTAATTATATATTCTAATTATATATTCTAAT
>CALXQJ010000016.1 GCA_944390575.1 uncultured Spirochaetota bacterium | reverse complement strand
CACAACACAACACAACACAACACAACACAACACAACACAACACAACACAACACAACACAACACAACACAACACAACACAACACAACACAACACAACACAACACAACACCAAAATATAATTAATAATATAGTTTGGTGGATACCTATAAAAAAATTGAGAGATAATATTAGAATATTATTAAATGATTTATATGATATCAAAAATCTAAAAAAAGAAATTAATGAAATAAAAAATCATATTATCAAAGAAGAAATAAAGCCTTATAGTTCAAATATATATGAATATGACTTTATATTTAGTATTGGAAGTGCTTGTCAGTGTGCTACTATGTTAAAGAAAGCAAACTTAAGAAAATATTCTGCACCTTTTGACTGGGTATGTGGAAATGAAATATATAAAAACTTAGATATTATTGAATCAAAATTTAAAAATTTCTTTAATAAAGAAGATTTTATATTAGAAACTATAGTAAACTCAAATAATAAGAAACAATTTGCATATTTTAATAAAAATACACTACTTCATTATATGCATGATTTTTCTCAAAATCCTAATGATTTTGAGAAAGAGTATATTGAAATAAGTAATAAATACTATAATAGAATCTTAAGAACTATAAAATATTTATCTAACAGCAATGTATTAATGGTATATATGACAGGATATGATAAGCAAAATAATTTAATAGATATAAAAGAAATAATAAAAAAATTATACAATATTAGAAAAACATATAATAATGACAACATTAATTTATTATTTATAAGACATTATAATACAAAAACTAAAAAAATATTTTTTAATTCAATAGAAGATGATATGATACATATATATGATTTAAATAACAAACCTAATAGAGAAAATATTCCAAGCTGGATGTGCAATATAGATAACACTTTAAAAATATTAAAACAATATAAAATAAAAGAACACTAATCTCATTTACAAAAAGAAGTCTTTGTATTATAATACCTCGTAATATAATTTAAGGATAGCAAAGTAAGATGTCATACGCTCAAAAGATTAGAAATTTTTGTATCATAGCACATGTAGATCATGGTAAAAGTACATTGGCAGATAGAATAATAGAACATACAAAAGCCGTATCAAGTCGTGAAATGAAAGCTCAAATTTTAGACTCTATGGATATAGAAAGAGAAAGAGGTATTACAATAAAAAGTCAGGCTGTAAAATTATCTTATGAAGCTAAAGATGGACAAGTATATACTTTTAACTTAATAGATACACCTGGGCATGTTGACTTTACTTATGAGGTGTCAAGGTCACTTGCTGCTTGTGAGGGGGCTATACTTGTAGTAGATGCAGCTCAAGGAGTAGAAGCTCAAACTATTTCTAATTTTTATCTTGCTTTTGAAAATAACTTAGAAATAGTACCTGTTATAAATAAAATAGATTTACCTGCTGCTAATATACCCCTATGTAAAGAACAGATGGAAAAAGAATTTGGTGTTAATCAAGATGATGTTGTACTTGCAAGTGCAAAAAATGATATTGGTATTGATGATATATTAGAAGCTGTTGTTAGACTTATACCACCTCCTAAGGATAATACTAAAGAAAAAACAAGAGCTTTAATTTTTGATTCTTATTATGATGCTTTTCGTGGTGCTATTATGATTGTACGTGTATTTGATGGCATTATAAAAAAAGGAGACAGAATACATTTAATGGAGAGTAAAGCTTCTTATAATGTAGAAGAATGTGGTACTATGCTACTTGGATTAAAATCATCTACAGAGCTAAAAAGTGGTGAGGTGGGCTACATTATTGCTGGTATAAAAAATATTTCAGACATAAAAATAGGAGATACTGTAACATTAGAAAATAATCCTTCTAATGAACCTTTAATAGGATATAAAGAAGTTCTACCTATGGTATTTGCTGGTATTTTCCCTGCTGAAAATGAAGATTATGCAAGTTTACAAAAGGCATTAGAAAAACTAAAACTTAATGATGCTTCTTTAATATATGAACCTGAACGCTCTATTGCACTTGGATTTGGATATAGATGCGGTTTTCTTGGACTTTTACATTTAGAAATTATACAAGAGAGACTTGAGCGTGAGTTTAATTTGAATCTTGTTATTACAAGTCCTTCTGTAGAGGTAAAGATAAAACTCACTAATGGTGAAGAGAAGATGATTGATAACCCTGCAGATTTTCCAAGTGGGCAGTATATAGATAAGTGTTATGAACCTTTTATTAATGCTTTGATTATTGTACCTACTGAATTTTTAGGAAATGTTATATCTCTTTGTATAGATAGACGCGGTACACAAACTTCTATTAACTACTTAGATGAAAAGAGAGCTGAAGTTAGATTTGACTTACCTCTTATTGAAGTTGTATATGATTTTTATGATAAATTAAAATCTATTTCTCGTGGTTATGCTTCTTTTGATTATGACTTTTCTGACTTTAGAGAGAGTAATATAGAAAAAATAGATATACTTGTACATGGCGAGGTTGTTGACGCTTTATCTTTTATGTCGCATAAGAGTAATGCTGAAGTAAGAGGACGTCAAATTATAGAAAAATTAAAAACTCTCATTCCAAAGCATATGTTTCAAATTCCTCTACAAGCTGCTATAGGTGGTAAAATTATAGCACGTGAAAATATTAGTGCATTAAGAAAAAATGTAACTGCAAAATGTTATGGTGGAGACATTACAAGAAAAAGAAAATTATTAGAGAAACAAAAAGAAGGTAAAAAGAGAATGAAAGCTATTGGTAGTGTAGAGATCCCACAAGACGCATTTATTAGTGTACTAAAAACAGATGATAATCAAAAGTAAAATTTATATTAAGTATATATATTTATGAAAGCTATATATATTAATAAATATAATGGTAAAACTATATTAAAAGATACTAATATACCTGAAATAAGTAATGATGAAGTTTTAATAAAAATAAAGGCATCGTCTGTAAACCCATTAGATTTACTTATTATTAAAGGAAAACTTAAATTACTAGAAAAATATAGTATGCCTTTAAGAATAGGAGCTGAGTTCTCTGGTATAATAGAAAAAGTTGGTGAAAATGTAAAAAACTTTAAAGTGGGGGATAAAATTTATACATATCTTCCTATGAACAATATAGGTGCATTTGCTAAATATATATCTATTAATCATAAATATGTAGCTAAGATTCCTAATAACTATGACTATAAAGTAGCAACAGCAATAGCATCTTTAACAACTTATCAAATTATTAAAGAAGAGTTGGTAAACTATAAAAAAGGAGATACTATTTTTATAGATGGAGGTTCTGGCAGTTTTGGAGAAATAGCCATACCTATATTAAAGTATTTTGGATTTGAGGTAATTGTATCTGGAAATGAACGTTCAAAAGAGCATATACTTAGTATAGGAGCATCAAGATATATTGATTATAAAAAAGAAAAATATTGGGAAGTCTTAAATAATGTAAACTATGTGACTAAAAATATTATTTACTATGACTGGATATAAATTTGATAAATTAGCAAAAAGAGAAAATAAAGAATATTCATTCTTCTTTGTAAAATCTAATGGAGAAGAGTTAGCAAATATCACAAAAATAATTGAGGATAATAATATTAATCCAAGAATAAACAATAATAAATTTAACTTAGAAAATATTGATGAAGCACTACAACTTGTAGATACTGGACACACTAATGGTAAAGTAGTTGTAGAAATATAATATATTTTTTATTATAAAATAAAAAGAGCTCATATTCATAACAATATAAGCTCTTTTTTTTATTAGAAACATTACTTTATTAAATATACTTTTCCATTTGATTATAAATAGTCTCAGCAAGACCAAAACTCTTAGTCTTTGAAAACTCTTTTGCGTATTCATCGTAAAGCATATCTTCAAATATCTCTTCAGCTACTCCACCATTAATAAGTTCACTCTTATTTACAGTTTTTCTCATCTCTTTAAGCATCTGATTAATCATTAAAGCTTCAAAATCTTGAGATACTTCTTTAAGGCGTTTTTTCTCAGTCTCACGACTATCTTTATTATCAACTACTTCACTATCTATACTAAACTTAGTAGAAGAATTATATTTACTTTTAATATTTTCAATTTTATTATTCTTATTTATAAAATTAACATCATAATTATTTAATATATTCATAAATATTTTATACCTTATAAAAAATATAATTATGTTAATAACGTCGGAATATTATAAAAAATCATTATAATTTTTTAACAATTAACAATAATCTCAGTATACATATATCCATCTTTAATAGATTTTCTAATATCAACAGAAACATTCTTTTTATACTTAAAGTTATATATAGTAAAAATCATAAACTTAAAGTAGTGTTCTAAAAGTGGATCATAATGTGGGAAATAATGTAAATGATAAACAACCTTATTTCTATCAGACTTTAGAACTTCTATATTTATATTTTTATATCTATTTTTTACAATATTAACAAATATATTAGCAAGCATAATACCAGAAAATAAATTTATCATTAATCTAACAGAAAAAGGCATCTTACTAAAATCATAATTAACAATATCAATTATAGCCTCATCATAATCTGTATAAAACTCATTAATTATTGTATTCATAGGATTAAACATACCAATAGCTAAAGAAGGCTTGTTTGACAATCTATGTTTTTTTATTTCAAAAAATAATTCTTTTGAATCTTCTGGAAGTAAGCTCATAAACTCTTGAAGTTTTTCTTTACCAAACTTATAAACAATAAAGTAATATAATATACGTATGAATTTATATTTAATAGTAGATCGTTCATTATTATCTATATGCTCTTTCCTTTCTCTAATAACTTCATCAATATCCTTAATAATATATTTAGAAATAATATCATAAAGTTCAGACATAGAAGTAGTAGATATAGTATAAAGCTCATTAATATCTTTAATTAAATTAAATACATTAAGAATATCTTCTCCCATATTATTTATTTTAAGTACTATATTATCAGCATTCTGAGAAACATTACGTATAGCATGATCATTATCTCTAGATATTTCAGATAAATTAAGTAAACTATCTTTAGATCTTGATATCTTATTAAATATATTAGAATACTGCTCTTTTATATCATTAATAGCATTGTTTAGTTTCTCTATAGAGTATGTAATATCCCTACTTGTAATATATTTGTCATCTATAATTCTTTTAACCTTAGCGATCTCTTCTACAAAATCTCTATTTTTAGCTATTACTCTATCTGTATACATTTCTCTCTCAGATATATTATTCATTATTAAAGACATCTCTCTTTCTATATCCTTAAGAATCTTACCAGCTCTCTCAGACTGATAATGTGTAGTAGTAGCAAGCTTACGTATCTCCTCAGCAACTACAGAAAATCCCTTTCCCTTATCTCCAGCATGTGCAGCTTCTATAGCAGCATTCATAGCAAGCATATTAGTTTGCTGAGAAATATCTATAGTAGAATTAACAAAGCCTGTAATTCCCTTAATAGAAGCTAATAAATTTGTAGCTATAGCTTTTGTTTTTAAAACTTTTTCTTTACTATCTTTACTAGCCTCATACATAGATTCAGAAGTAGTTTTTACATCTGCAATATAAGAAGAAGCATCCTGAACATCTTTTTCCATATCTGAAGATGTTTTTCCTATATCTTTTAGACTTTCATATTGTTCTTCTATTTTATCTTTTAACTTATTTGTAAGCTCTGTCACCTGTATTAAATCTGCCAAACTATTTCCTATAATACTATGAACTTCTAAACTACGACTTTCTACATTTTTTACATCATCTTGCTGTGAGGCTAAATTATCAATAATAAGATTAATAGACTCTCTCATAGAATCAGCAGAATATGATATACTACCAACCTTATCTCTCAAAACATTACTTTGTTCTTTTCCAGACTCTAAAGTTTTATATACTTTAGAAAATACTCTCTGAACCATATCATAAACAATTATTGCAGAATTATTAATGCTAGATAAAACATCACGAGATCTTACCCTACTAAACTCAACAAATACATTATTATTATAAATACTATCTTCAAGGGTACTATATATCTTATTTAAAGGTCTAAAGGCAATAGGTACAAAAATACTAAGAAGTATTACTACTACTATAATAGATATAACTAATATAATTAAAGCTGTAGAATTACTAATATCTAATATCTGAGTAAAGAAATCTTTATCTACATACATAATTGCAGTATATAAGCCATTATTAAATGTTTTAGAGAAAATAGCATATTTATCACTAACTACATCATTAAAATTTAAATTATCATTAATATCTATATTATTAAGCAAAGGTGTAATCTCGGATATACTAGAAATCTTTTTTAGTATATAATTTGTATCATTATGATATATAATATCTCCAACTCTATTATCATAAATAATAGTTTTAAAATTACCTATATTACTAATATTTGTAATTAATTGATGAACTAAAAATAATGAAACATCTGAAAGAGAAACTCCAATAATAGTACTATTATCCATAGCAAATATAGGAGAAGATACAGATATAATATCACTATCATAATTTAGCATTTTAGTATATGGTTTTGAATAGTATGTAGAATAAGCTCTCTGAGAAGAATTATTTTGATCCATCATAAAAATAGAAGTATAAAAATCCTTTCTAGTATAATCTAAAGATTCTGTATATTCAGCCAAACTATTAGCAGATCCTACATTATACAAATATATAGAATATAATCCCTCAAAAATAGGATTAGCATCAACATATTCTGGTGAAAAATAAATTCCATTACCAATAACATAACTTAAATCTTTCTGACTAAAATGAAATTTTTCTATTATTCTTTTTACACTATTTTTTTTATCATAACCCAAATATGTAGAAGGTATACTATAAGACACATTAGCAAGTTCTGATAAAGATATATTTCCAATAGAAACTTTTGTTAAAATATTATTAAATTCATTTATTACACTTTCAAAATAATTAAAAGCTATATCATAAGAAGATTCATATACAATATCTTTATTTGTTTTTATATTAAAGTAAACTGTAGGAGATAGAGATAATATTACTATTATAGAAACTGATAAAATAACTTTATTTTTTATACTCATAAATATAAAACGCCTTAATATACATTATAATAATATACTATAAACAGAGCTATCATACTATAATTTTAATATTTTTTCTACTATATTATTTAATTTTATAAATCTTTCTTTTTAGAATAGAAAATAAAGAAATAAAATCACTATTTTTTAGTATTATATTTAATGATACAAAGATAATAATAGCAATTAATATAATAATAAAGAATTTAATAATAAAAATTATTCTAAAGTCATTAAAATCTAATAAATACTTTTTTAAGAAAAAAACAACAAAAAACATAATAATACTTGATAGTATAGTCTTAAATACATCAAATAAAGAAGAATCTAAAATTTTAAAAGAAATGTTCATCTTTTTTACAAGTATGAAATAAAGAACAAAAAAAGATATAATATTAGAACATACACTAGATAAAGCAATCCCAATAATGTCAAACTTAAATATATAAACACATAAATAATTAGAAAATAAATTAATAATAAAACTAAAAAATGCAATATAAACAGGTGTTTTCATATCTTTCATAGCATAAAATGATTGAACTATTATTCTATAACTTGCTATAAAAAAAAGAGAGATAGATAAAAACTTTAAGGCATTGGATACTAATTCTGTAGATTCTTTAGAGAAAGCTCCATACTGAAATATAATCATCACAATTTCTTTAGATAATATAAATATACCAAAAGTCGCAGGTATTGTAATAATAGCGATAAGTCTAAGAGAATAAATTAAAGTATTATTAGCTTCTTCATTTTCTTTATTTGATATAAGTTTACTCAAAGTAGGAAGCATTACAGTAGCAATACTAACAGCAAAAACACCAAGAATAAACTCATGTATTCTATTAGCAAAAGTAATAGCAGAAACTCTACCCTCCCCTATATAACCAGCAAAAGCAGTAGATACAAGCAAATTAATCTGATAAATACTCGCTCCAAATATTCCAGGTATAAAAAGTTTAATCATCTTACGAACATAAAAATCCTTAATATCAAAAGAAGGTTTAAAACTAAATCCAAGCCTCTTAACAAAAGGTATCTGATATACAAACTGAACAACACCACCTATAAGTACAGCTATAGAAAATACATAAGAAATATTATCAAATATCTTTGGAATAAAGAAATAATAAACTAATGATATTGATATAATAACAATATTAAGTAGTATAGGGCTTGCTGCAGAAATGGAATAAAAACCATTACTGTTTAATACTCCTTGCATAAGTGCTGCAAGAGATATAAAAAGTAAATATGGAAACATTATCTTTGATAGAGTACTTGCTAAGTTTAATGCTTCTATATTATTTTCTGCTGATTTATATAATATACGAACCAATAATGGAGAAATTAATATACCAATTATAACTATAAATATAAGAATAATGGATAATATACTAAAAATATCTCTAAAAAATTTTTTAGAATATTCATCACCCTTTTCTTTTGAAACCTCTGTAAAAACAGGTATAAAACTAGCAACCATATTTCCTTCAGCAAAAAGACGTCTTAATAAATTAGGTAATATAAACCCAATAGCAAAAGAGTCTGCAATAAAAGTTGTACCAAGTAAAATAGCCTGTATTTGATCTCTAACAAGACCAAAAATTCTACTTATACTAGTCACTATAGACATTTTTATAGATGACTTTGCAATATTTGCTTTATTATTAACTTTCTTCTTATTATCACTCATAAATATAACCTTTAGAAGAAGTTAACATATTATAAAAAATAATACAAGTATAATTGAATATATAATTTTTTATGATATTATTTTTATATAACAATATGGAGGTTATGAAAAATATGGATTTGAATAATTATCTAAAGAATTTAGAAACTATAGTAAATATAGATTCTGGTAGTCATAACAAAAAAGGTATAGAAGAAGTTATTAGTTTTTTAAAAGAATTATATAGTGGCTGGCATACTAAAGTATATGATAGTGATAACCCTGTTCTTGTAATAAAAAATAGAGAAGCAGAAGATATAGATTACTTATTTATAGGACATATTGATACTGTATTTCCAGAAGGTGAAGCTAAAAGACGTCCTTTTAAAATAGAAAATAATATTGCTAAAGGACCTGGAGTTTTAGATATGAAGTCTGGAGATTTACTTATATATGAAAATGTTAAGGACTTAAAAGATTCTAATAAAAATATATGTGTTATTCATAATAGTGATGAAGAAATAGGCTCTACATATTCTAAAGATATTATTTTAGAACATGGAAAAAAAGCTAAATATATTTTTGTATTTGAACCTGCAAGGGCTAATGGAAATATGGTTTCAAAAAGAAAAGGTATTTTACGTAAAACTATAGAGTTTATTGGGAAGAATGCTCATGCTGGTGTAAATCCACAGGATGGAATAGATGCTAATATAGAGGCTTGTAGCTGGGCTTTAGAACTTTATAAGTTTCATAATATTGAAGAGAAAAATAGTCTTAATGTTGGTATTATTAAAGGTGGAGATGGAGTTAATGTTGTATCTTCTAAGTGTACTATAGATATTGAAGCTCGTAGTTTTGATATTAATTTCTTTAACAAAATAGAAGAGAAAATAGAATATTTATCAAAAAATACATTTGTAAAAGGAATAAAAGTAAAAATACACTCTGACAAAACTGTTTTACCACTTACTACTAATGAGAATACTAAAAAACTTATGGAATTATATGACAGTGTAAAAAGTGAACTTAATGTAAATGCTTCTTGGGAGGAGACAGGAGGTATATCTGATGCTAATACATTTGGAGGATTAAATATTGCTACTGTAGATGGACTTGGATGTATTGGAAACTTTATGCATAGTCCTGATGAGTTTATAGAGATAGATTCAATAGTTGAAAGATATAACGTGACAAAAAAAGTTTTAGAGAAGCTAATGCAGGAATAAAATAATTATATAAATAAAAAAGATAGTTAAGAAAATATATTTTTCTAACTATCTTTTATTTTATGTTAATTTTGATTTTTATTTTAAATAAACTTTATTCATCTTAGCATCAGATAGAGGATTATCATTTGCATCTCTCTCTAAAGCAACTATTTTATCAGCAACATCCATACCAGAAACAACTTCGCCCCAAACAGTATACTGTCCATCTAAAAAAGCACTATCAGCAACACAAATAAAAAACTGTGAGCCAGCACTATCAGGGTGTTGACTTCTAGCCATAGAACATATTCCCCTCTTATGAGAAACATCATTAAACTCAGCAGGAATATTAAAACCAGGCCCACCAGTTCCATGATACATTCTATCTTCTTCCTTACTTAGAGGATCTCCACCCTGAATCATAAAGTTTGGTATAACTCTATGAAAACGAAGACCATCATAAAAACCTTCACGAGCAAGCTTGCTAATAGCTTCTACATGCTTTGGAGCTTTGTCTGGATAAAATTTAATTTCTATAGTACCATAATCAGTTTCTATAAATAAATGCTCTGTCATAATATAATATTTCCTTTTTTACTTAATTTTATTCTATAACTTTTAAATAAACACGCTTCATAATAGCAGGTGTTAATGGATTATCATTAGCATCTCGCTCTAAAGCAACTATTTTATCAGCAACATCCATACCAGAAACAACTTCACCCCAAACAGTATATTGTCTGTCTAAAAAAGGACTGTCAGCAACACAAATAAAAAACTGTGAGCCAGCACTATTTGGACTTTGACTTCTAGCCATAGAAACAATACCTCTTCTATGAGAAATATCATTAAACTCAGCAGGAATAACAAAATCAGGACCGCCAGTTCCATGTAATGCTCTATTAGGCTGTTTACTTAAAGGATCTCCACCTTGAATCATAAAACCAGGTATTACTCTATGAAAAAGTGTACCATTATAAAAACCTTCACGAGCTAATTTTTTTATAGCAGCAACATGTTTTGGTGCTTTATTCTCAAAGAATTTAATTTCAATGTTCCCATAATTAGTTTCAATAATAAGATGTTCCTGTTTTTTAGGTTTCTGAGCAATAAGCACTGCTGTACACACACTTATAGCTATAATCACTAAGAAAACTATCTTTGTCTTTTTTAACATTATTCAATACCTACCATAATTCATTATTCTAATTATAAGCAATAATCGTAAAAACAATGCTTATTATTTAATAGCATAATAGAATATTTTTAACTACTGAACATTTTTTATACTATTATATTTCTTATTAGGATCATAAGTACCATCTCTTGTTTCATTTTTAATAGAAGGTATAGTCAATATCATACCAGCACGTATAACATTTGGATCTTTAATTTTATCTTTATTAGCATTATAAATTAATCTCCATCTATAACCATTACCATAAATATAATCATAAGTAGCTATACGCCATAGAGAATCATTTTGAATTACTTTATAATACTTAGGGAATATCATATCTGTATTGATATCATCACTGTTATTATCAACAAGAGTTGTTTCATCTGTAGAGTTATTATCAGTAACATCAGAAGGAGATGTTTTCATTAAATTAGCCAAATCTATAACGCTACGAGAATTAATTAAAGAATTAGAATAATCTTTTGAAGCTAAGTTTTCCTTAGATAAACTCAAATAATTAGATGCCTCATTAAATAAATTAGGTTTTTGAGTATCATATCCATTATCTTTAGAATCTTGTAATGCAGACTCAGCCTTAGAATATAAATAAGGAGCTTCTATCTCATCCAATAAAGCAACCAAATCACGAGCTTCAGATGATGCTGTTATATAATTAGTATTAGATAAATTACTTAAAACACTATCTCTTTTAGAATAAATATTAGAACTATTATCATCAGTTAATATATTTTCTTCTTTTAGAGCATTAATACGAAAATCTGAATTAAGTATATTATATCCAAGCTTAGATTTTTCATCAGAACTGTGATATTGAATCATAGTATTACTATAATCATTATCATTAGTAGAAAGTTCAAACATCTTATTAGCATTAGTAAGTTCAGTATAAGACACTACAAATAAATCAGAAGTTATAGTATTAGTATCTCCACCAACCTCTTTAAATAATCTTAAAGAATTTTCAGCATCTCTCTTACTAGCAAGCACATAAGTATAAAAACCATATTTAGCAATTATATTAGCAGAATATGCCTGACTAGCCTTAGAAAGCTCTATACTCTCATTATAATCCCCATTATTATGTGCCTCTAAAGCCAATTCTCTATACTTTCTAGCAAGTTTATAATCTTCAGACTCAAAAATACTATCAGTATCAGTAGCATTTTCATCTACTATAATATCATCATTAACTTGTGAGTACAAAAATACACTACACAAAATAAATAAAAATATTACCCAATTATTTTTTTTCATTGTAACTACCCCTAGTTATCTATATTATTATTAATTATTTTATTTATTATTAGTAGAAGCATTGCTTCCTATATCATATACTTCTTTTAATTTATCATCAGCTATTTTTATATTATATAAACTCTCATCAAATTTACGTTTAGTAGTGAAGTATGCTTTATTATGAAACTTTCTAGCCTCAATAAAGTTGCTAACAGCTACATCATAATTATTTGTACTTAAAGCAGAAAGTCCTGTAAGATAATTAAGCTCAGCTATTTCGTATCCATATTTATCTACTTTATAAGCTTTAATATCTTTTGAATATTCTCTTTCATAATTAATTTCTTCTTTTAATACATTAGCATATTCAGGTAAATCTGTATCTAATATAGCTTTATATCCATTAGAAGCATCTGTTAGAAGAGTGACTATTTGCTTATTGTCACCTTTATTTTCTAATAAAATAATAGCTTCTCTATATTTAGCATCTGCTATTTCAAAATTTTCTTTAGAATAGCTATTTAGATCATATTGTATAGTTTTATTTCTTAAAGTAGAAGCATCTCTATATTCCTTTAATGGCAAGGATTCACAAGCTATGATAGCAAATAATAAAAATAAAAGAATATATTTTTTAAGTTTCATAAATGCTCCGATAATTTAAAATAGATTATCATAATATTATACTACTATATATAAAAGTCAATAAGTGTAATAAAAAATAAAAGAAAATATATAAAACTTATGATATTATATTAGTATTATGAAAAATAGATATAAAAAAATAACAATGGCTGATGTATCCAAATTAGCTGGAGTAACAAAAACTACAGTATCTAGATATTTTAATGGTGGATATGTCAAAAATGAAACTAGAGAAAAAATAAAAAAAATAATAGAAGAATATAATTATGAGCCTAATATATTTGCAAGATTAAAAGCAAAACAAACATATACAATAGGCGTTATATCTCCTTCTTTAAGATCATTTATTAGTGGTATATTTTTAACAGGTGTAGAAAAAACACTGAGAGAAAATAATTATATACCAATTATTATGAATACCAATCATAATACAGAATTAGAAATTCAGTATATAGAAAAACTAATAAGATTAAAAGTAGATGGAATAATTCTAAGTGCCACAGAAATTACAGAAGAACATAAAAATATAATAAAAAATATAAATATACCTATAGTATTCTTTGGGCAAGAAGTAGAAAATGCAATTAGTATAGCAAATAATGACTATAATGCGGGAAAAGAAGTTGGAGAATATATAGGCTATAAAAATCATAAAAACGTAGGAATTATATCTGTATCTGAAAAAGACTATGCTATAGGTGTTGTGCGTAAAAATGGAATACTTGATGGATTAAAAAAATATAATAATATTCAAAACATATATATAGAAGAATCAGACTTTTCTATGGAAAAATCAGAAATTGCTATTATAAAACTATTAAAAAATGATATAGATGCTGTTATTTGCTCTACCGATAGACAAGCTTTTGCTGTTTATAAAGTATTAGAAAGTAGAAATATTAAAATAGGCGAAGAGATTTCTGTTGTCGCTTTTGGTAATTATGATGTTTCTGAAATATTACAACCAAAGCTCTCTAGTGTAGAGTTCAATATACAAGATGCAGGAATATATGCAGCAAATGCCATAATAAAGCTAATTAATAAAGAAAAAGTTCAAAATATATTCCATACAGATTATAATTTTATAAAAAGAGAAAGTATAAAGTAATAAAAATATTATAAAAATATTTGACAAAATAAAAAATATAACTATACTTCACTTATGAAACCGATTACATATTTATATAAATTGAGATGGAGATTATTATGGACTACAAAAAGACTGCTGAAGAAATAGTAAATATTGTAAAAAAAGACAATATAATATCTGCTACATTCTGTGCTACAAGATTAAGGCTAATCATTAAAGATAAAGAAGCATTTAATAGCGATGATGTTCAGAATATAGAAGGTGTCAAGGGAGTATTTTTCAATTCTGGGCAGTATCAAATTATATTGGGGACTGGGATTGTAAATAAGGTGTATGAAGAAGTTATTAAATTAGGTGTTGAGAGTTCTGTAAAAAATACTAATGAAGATAACTCTAAAAGTGAAGACACTTCAAAAGATAATCAAAATAAATTTAAAAAATTTATAAGAATATTTGCAGATGTATTTGTATCTATAATACCTGCAATGGTTGCTACTGGTTTGTTTTTAGGTCTTAAAGGGGCACTATTAAATGACACTTTATTATCTATGTTTAATACAAGTGTAGCAGAAATAAATCCTACATTTTTAACTTTTATAAGCGTTTTAACAGAAACAACTTTTGCATTTTTACCCGCATTAGTTTGTTGGTCTGCATTTAAAGTATTTGGTGGCTCACAGGCATTAGGGATTATATTAGGATTGATGCTTGTATCTCCTGCTCTACCTAATGCATATTTAGTAGCAAATCCTAATAGTGGAGTGACACCTATAATGCTATTTGGATTTATACCTATAGTTGGATATCAGGGTAGTATTTTACCTGCATTCATAGCTGGTATAGTTGGTGCAAATTTAGAAAAGAAATTAAGAAATATTGTTCCCAATGTAGCCGATATATTATTAACACCTTTTTTAACTTTATTAATAATGCTATTTTTGTCTTTATTAGTAATAGGACCAGTTTTCCACTCAGTAGAAAATATTATACTAAAAATTAGCAACTTTGCATTATTATTACCTTTTGGAATAGGTGCTTTTTTCTTAGGTTTTTCTATGATATTTATAGTAATAACAGGAGTTCATCATATATTTGGACTCGTAGAATTATCTTATATTGCTTCTACAGGATTCAATCCTCTACACCCAATATTCAACTTCCCTAACTTGGCAGTAGGTGCGGCTTGTTTAGCTATTACATTAAAATCAAAAAAGAAATCTATAAAAACTATTGGATATAGTGCTACATTATCTTCTTGGCTTGGTATTACAGAGCCTGCTATTTTTGGGGTTAATATTAAATATGGAATAAGACCTTTAGTATGTGGTTCTATTGCTGCTGGATTTTCTTGTATGCTATCTGTAATTCTTGGATTAAAAGCATCTTCAAATGGAGTGACTGGTATTCCTGGAACTTTATTATATATTTATGATACTAAACAATTAATTTTATATATTGCTATTTCAATATTAACTATAGTATCATCTTTCTTAATAACTTGGTTTTTTGGAGTACCTAAAGAGTATTTAGAAGAAGATAAAAATTAAACTTGTAAAAATATAGGAAAAATATTTATGAATGTAGTAAGCAATTTTTTAAAAAAAGAAGTAGAAAAATTAGAGAAAAAAGTATTTTCAAATGAGTATAAAAAGGATAAGTATAGACTTAATTATCATTTAATGCCTCCTATTGGTTGGCTTAATGATCCTAATGGCCTTTGCTATCATAATGGTATATACAATATATTTTTTCAATATTCTCCTTTTGATGCAAATGGAGGATTAAAATTTTGGGGTCATTATCAAACTAAAGATTTTATAAACTATGATTATAAAGGAGTTGCAATATACCCTGATGAAAAGTTTGATTGTCATGGAGTATACTCTGGAAGTGCATTCATAGAAGATAATAATATAAACCTATACTACACAGGTAATATAAAACTTTCTGGCGATTATGATTATATTAATAATGGTAGAGAGGCTAATACTGTTTTAGTTGGTTATAGAGAAGAAAAAGGATATTCTTACAAAAAATGTATAATGGGAATGAAAGATTATCCAAAATGTATTACAAATCATATAAGAGATCCTAAAGTATGGAAAGAAAATGACACTTACTATATGATACAAGGTGTTAGAAGAAATACAACTCCAAATCATACTGGTGCTGTTATTTTATTTAAATCTAAAGATAAAATTAACTGGGAGTATTTATCATTTATTACTCATAAAGAAGAATTTGGATATATGTGGGAATGCCCTGATTTATTTAATATAGATGGGCAAAATATATTAATTACTTGTCCACAGGGTGTTGAGAGAGTAGGAGCTTTATATGAAAATATATATTTAAGTGGTTATTTTACTGTAGATGGTGATTATACTAAAGAAGATTTATTAGTTGATAATTTTAATATATTAGACTGTGGTTTTGATTTTTATGCACCACAAACTTTTTTGGATGAAGATAATAATAGAGTATTAATAGGATGGATGGGGCTACCTGATATAGAAAAAGAATATCAAAATGATGTTGTAGACTGGCAACACTGTCTCACTATACCTCGCAAACTATCTTTTAAAAATAATAAACTATATCAAGAACCATATAAAAAATTAGAAAACTTAAGAGAAAATGAAATATCTATAGAAGATGTAAAAAATACAAACTCTTATGAAACTATAATAAATATAAATAATTCAAACAATTTCAAAGTTATAATCTCTGAGGGACTAATATTAAAATATGAAAATAGCAAATTTTCTTTAGAGTTTATAAATAATATAGGTCTTGGTCGTAGTAAAAGAAGTTGCCATTTAGAGAAGTTAGAAAATATAAGGATATATGTAGATACATCTTCTGTTGAAGTTTTTGTAAATAATGGAGAGAGAGTATTTACTACAAGATTTTATCCTAATATAAGCTCTTTAGAAATTAATGGGGAAATGTCTTATACTATATACAAGTTAGGAAGCTTTAATATTTCAAGCATTTATAATTAAAAGTGGGATTTTATTTATGAAAAATATACTAGTTTTTGGTGAACTCCTATATGATATTTATGAAAATAATGCAATTATAGGAGGTGCACCTTTTAATTACTCTATACAATTATCAAGATTAATTGCTGATGATGGGGTTCTAAAATTTATTACTTCTATTGGTGATGATGATTTTGGGCATAATGCTACTGACTTTATATCTAAAGAAAATATAGATTCATCATTAATTCAAATATCTAAACAATATAATACTGGAAAAGCTATTGTATTTTTGGATGAAAATAAAATACCAGACTATACTATAGAAGAGAATGTAGCTTGGGATAATATAGAATATAGTGATGATATAAGTAATATTTTAAAAAATACTAATTATGACTTATTTTATTTTAATATTTTATCTCAAAGAAATGAAACATCGTATAAAACTATAAAAAAGATATATTCTAATATCAATGCAAAATATAAAGTATGTGACGTAACTTTTAGAAAAAACTATTATACTAAAGAAAAAATAAAAGAAGCATTTGAGTTTATAAACATACTAAAAATAAATGATGATGAACTTTTAACTATAAAAGAACTATTCTACCCTACTTTAGAAAATAATAATGAATTATTATTAAAAACTATACAAAAAGACTTTGATATAGAATATATTTTTCTAACACTTGGGGCTCAAGGCTCTGCTGTTATACACAATGGAGAATATATTATAAATCCAATTAATAAAGTAGAAGTTGTAGATACTGTTGGTGCTGGAGATGCTTTTTGTGCTGCTTTAAGTTATGCTATACTTAAGGGATTAAAGTTAAAAGATATTATAAAGTTTGCATCTAATGTATCTGAAGAAGTAGTACAATTAAAAGGAGGTACTGCCCTATATGATATAAAGAAGATAAAAAATAAGTATAATATTATATAATTATTTTTTAATAAATTAATATTATTTTCTTGATTTTTTTATCTTACATTTTATAATTAATGGACTTAAAATATATAGATTAATGAGGATTATATGTCTGAAAGTACAAATAATATACAAAAGAATGTTGAATTAGTTTTTTCATATATATACAAAAATAGAATAATTATACTATCTATTTGTAGTTTAATTATAATAGTAATAGCAGGTATATTGTTATATAAATCAAATATAGAAAAAAAAGATTTAAAAGTAAATTCAGACTTTGAAAATGCACTAACTTTATATGCACTATATCAAAATAATCAAATACCAACAGAAAATGCAACTTCAATTCTTGTAGATATAACAACAAGATTTCAAAAATCATACTCAGAAGCTAAGGGTAAAAAGTTAAAATCAAGAATAGCATATTCATTAGGTAACATATATTTTGATGTAGCAAATTATACAGAAGCTAAAAAATATTATAAAGAAGTAGCAAATTATAGAGGTTTCTATCTTCAAGAACCAGCAACTTATAACCTTGCTACTACACTCATTCAAATGACGAACTATTCTGAAGCATTAACTACATTAGAAAGTTTTGTAAAAGCATATCCAAATAGTTATTTAAATCCTCAAGCAACTTTAAGCCTATCTGATGTATATAGAAAACAAAATGACAAAACAAAAGCATTAGGTGTTCTTAGAAACTGGATTAATAATAATACAAATAGTGTAGAATATATACCTATCTTTAATGAAACTATAACATTAATAGAAAATAATATATATTAAGTTTTTAAATATTAATACTTTAAGGAATAAATATTGAACTCTGATACTCCTTTAATAGTACAAGGTGATGGGACTATTCTTTTAGATGTAAGTACAAAACATTTCGAAGAAATTAGAAACTTTATGCTTGCATTTGCAGAGTTGATAAAAAGCCCTGAATATATTCATACATATAGAATTACATTAGTTTCTTTATGGAATGCAGCTTCGCTAAATTATAAAGCACAAGATATTATTTCTTTTCTAAAAAAATATAGCTCTTATGAAATACCAAAAAACATAGTAAAACAAATAGAAAGTAGCGTAGAGAAATATGGAAAGATTAAAATTATTAAACAAGATAATACAGAACAATATTTATTAATTAGTGATGATAAAAATATAATAGATGAAGTATATCATTTCAAACCTATACAAAAATATATAAAAAAATATGTAGACAAAAACACTATAGAAATAGACCCTGTATATAGAGGTCATATTAAATTAGCATTAATAAACATAGGATACCCTGTTCAAGACTTAGCTGGATATAAGGTTGGAGAAGAGTATAAATTTAATATGCGTAGTAATACTCTTAGAGATAATAATGCATTTAGTTTAAGAGATTATCAAAAAAATTCTGTAGAAGCATTTTACGCTAATGGAAGACCTGAAGGTGGTGCTGGGGTTATACTTCTACCCTGTGGTACTGGTAAAACAGTAGTTGGAATAGCAACTATGCATAAAATACAAGCTAAAACTTTAATAATAGTAACAGGCGTCACAGCTTGTAGACAATGGAGAGATGAAATATTAGATAAAACAGATATACCAAAAGAAGATATAGGTGAATATAATGGACTAAATAAAGAAATAAAGCCTATAACAATAGCAACATATAAAATATTAACATATAGAAAAAATAAAGAAGCACCTTTTTCTCATTTTGATGTATTCTTTAAGGAGAATTGGGGACTTATTATATATGATGAAGTACATCTTCTTCCAGCTCCTATAATAAAATTAACAAGTGAGATACAAAGTATGAGACGTCTTGGACTTACTGCTACTTTAGTACGTGAGGATGGACTTGAAAAAGATGTTTTTTGCTTAATAGGACCTAAAAAATTTGATATGCCTTGGAAAGAGCTTGAAGAAAAAAAGTATATAGCTGAAGCATATTGTTATGATATAAGAATACCACTAAATAATGAACAGAGAAATGATTATATTATAGCGCGTGATAGTGTGAAGTTTAGAATAGCAAGTGAGAATGTTGTTAAATATAAAATAGTTAAAGAAATTATAGAAAAACTAAAAGACAAAAATATACTAATAATAGGACAGTATTTATCTCAATTAAATGAAATGAAAAAAATAACAGGATACCCTATTATAACTGGAAAAACACCACAATCAGAAAGAGACAATATATATAAAAAATTTAAAACAGGCGAAATAAAAACATTAATAGTAAGTAAAGTTGCTAATTTAGCTGTAGATCTACCAGATGCAAATGTACTTATACAAATATCAGGAACTTTTGGCTCTAGACAAGAAGAAGCTCAAAGACTTGGTAGAGTTCTTCGTCCTAAAAAGGGTGAAAATAAAAGCTACTTTTTTACTATAATCACAAGCGACTCCAAAGAAGAAGACTTCTCTCATAAAAGACAATTATTCCTAACAGAACAAGGATATAATTATGAACTATTGGATGAAGTATCTTTTGAATCTTTAAGTTTTGATTGATTTTTGCTTTTTATATATTGATTAAACTACTTTTTTTGTATATACTATTACGAATTATATATTATACTGTTTTATAATAGGGTTATATTATATGGATTTTTTAGAAATAGAGCTTAATAAAGATAAAAAAGTAATTAGCGAAGACTATAAATATAGAAATAAATTAATAGTAATTTTAGTAATATCTATAGTTATATCTGTTTTGCTTATTATAAGACTATTTTATTTACAAATTATTAGAAATGAACATTATGATAGTCTTGCAAGAAACAATAAAGAACAGATTATTCCAATAGATGCCTATAGAGGAGAAATATTCGATAGAAATGGTGTTATAGTTGCAGAAAATATAAAAGTATACACTATGTCTATTATACCTGTATATCTACCTAAAAATTACTTTGAAAGAGAAGAACTTTTATATAGAGTATCAAAAACATTTAATATAGATTTAGGACAAATAAAGAGTAGTTTAGAAAAAGTACCTAAAAATAGTTATGAGTCTGTTGAGATATCTGATAATATTAACATGAGTCAAATTAGCTATTTAGCTGAGCGTTCTGAGGAATTTCCTGGGGTATACTATGGAAGTAAGTCTGTGAGACATTATCCACTTGGAGAGACTATGACTCATATACTTGGTTATATTGGAAATATTTCACAAGAAGAGTTTGAAGCTAAGCAAGCTGATGGATATAGAAGAAATAGTATTATAGGTAAAGAGGGAGTTGAGCAATTCTATGATAAAGAACTTCGTGGAATTGATGGATATGTACAGTGGATTGTAGATTCAAGAAATAGAGTAAAAGAAACTATAACTCCTGCTATTGGAAAGCCTATACCTGGAAAAAAACTAATATTAAGTATAGATTCAAAAATACAAAAAGACGCAGAAGAATTATTAAGAGGACAGGTAGGAACTATAATTATTTCAAAACCTACTACAGGAGAAATATTAGCTATGGTAAGTTCTCCTTGGTATGATCCTAATATATTTATAGGTAAAATAGATAGAAAAAAATATGCAGAACTTATAAATAATCCAGCAAATCCATTTTGGAATAAGGCTATTAGAGGAAGATACCCTCCTGGTTCTACATTCAAACTAGTAACTGCATTAGGTGCTTTAGCTGAAAACAGAGTTGGAGTATACACTACAAGATACTGTGCTGGTGGTATGTTACTTGAAAATAGATTTTATAGATGTACTGGACATCATGGATATGTAAATGCGTATAAGGCTATACAATATTCTTGTAATACATACTTCTATCAAATAGGATATGAACTTGGACCTAACTTTATTAAAAAGTATGCTGATTTACTTGGATATAGTACAGATACTGGTATAGATTTACCAGGAGAAAAAGTTGGTGTTGTTCCATCTGCAGATTGGAAAAGAAGAAGAATTGGAGAATACTGGTGGGATGGTGATACACTTCAATACGTTATAGGACAGGGTTATTTAACATCAACTCCAATAGCAGTACATATGGCAACTTCTGCAATTATTAATGATGGTGTAATGTATAGACCACATGTTGTAAAAGAAATTAGAAGTTCTCAAACAGATGAACTTATTTATAATAATGATAAAATAGTAATAAAAAAGCTTAATATACCTACTAATGTATTTACTGTTATAAAAGAAGGTATGAGACTTGCTGTAGCTGGTGGTACTGCTCGCCGTGGTGCTTGGTCTCCTAATCTAAAACTTGCAGCTAAAACTGGTACGGTACAAAATGCTCAAGGTAAAAACCATACTGCTATTACTATATTTGGACCGTATAATCCTCGTCCTAAAGATGATATGGTAGCTGTTACTGTTATGTTAGAACACTCTGGTGGTGGTGGTGGTTCTACTGCTGCTCCTATTGCTACTGCTATGCTTCGTTCTATTTTGAATGGAGAAAATGCTATCAATGCTAGAAATTCTATATACGGAAGAATGAGCAGTATATATCAATATATGAGATCTTCTGAAAATCAAGAAGAACAAACTGATGAATCAACTTCTGATAATACTCAAAACTCAGCTGATGATACAAGGATTCAATATGAATGAGAAAAAAGAATTAAAAAAATTGCTTATATTCGATTGGAAAATATTAGTAGCTATTATATTTCTAATGATAACTGGAGGAGTTGCTGTATATTCTTCTACATATAATCCTGATGCTACAAAATTAAATTGGTTATTTTTAAAGTATGTGTTTTTCTCTATAACTGGACTTATAATAATGTGTATTACTATGTTTATTAACTATACAAAGTTAGCAGAGCATAGAATATCATTATATATTCCAATGCTTCTTGTACTTATAACTGTACTTATACCTGGTGTTGGAACTACTATCAATGGTAGTAGTAGCTGGCTTTTTGGTATGCAGCCTTCTGAGTTTGGTAAGGTTATTATGATAATATTTCTTGCTGGATACTTAGATCAAATTGGAGATAAGATAAAAGAAGAAAAATATTTTGCTCTTGCTGGTTTTTTTATTATAATACCTATCATACTCGTACTATTACAACCTGATTTGGGTACTGTTTTAGTTTATTGTTTTATTGTTTTTGTTATGCTATTTGTTGGTGGTGTACCTGTTCGATATATTATAGGGCTTTTGAGTATTGGTGTTATTGGTCTTTCTATACCTATGTTTTTAGCTTATAAAAAAATGTCTGATGATATTAATAATATATTATTTAACTTTTTATCTCATAGACTATATATAGGATATATTTGCGGTATACTGCTATTCATTTCTATACTTTTATTAACTATAAACTTTTATATGAATAATAAAATTATAGATTTATTGTCTTTTTCATTTTTCGTTTTATTTTTAAGTATGTGTGCTGCTTTAATTTTTGATGTTGGTCTTAAAACATATCAGAAAGAGAGATTACTTGTATTTATGAATCCAGAATTGACCAGACTAAGCTCGGGGTATAATATTATTCAATCTCTTATAGCTGTTGGTAGTGGAGGCTTATTTGGGGAAGGTTTTTTAAATGGAAGTCAATCACAGTTAAATTTTATTCCTCAGCAGGTTAATGACTTTATATTTTCTAATATTTGTGAAGAATGGGGATTTATAGGTTCTTCTTTAGTTGTACTTGCTTATGCTGTAATTTTTATACGTGGTATTACTGTTGCCTATTTTGCTAAAGATAGACTTGGAGCTTTAATAGTATCTGGTGTTGTTGCTATGTTTTTATGCCATGTACTTATTAATGTGGGAATGGTTGTTGGAATGATGCCTATTACTGGACTTACACTTCCATTTGTAAGTAGTGGGGGATCTTCTATTATTACATTTGCTATTTCTATTGGGCTTATATTTAATGTAGAGTCTAGAAGATATGTACATTAATTTAAGAAACTTATAAAAAGAGTTATATTTTATGGATATTATGGAAAATACGGAGAAAAAAGTTGAGAAAATATTAATTGTAGACTCTAATATAGATTATGCAAAGTTTATTCAGAATTTCCTAAAACAAGATGGATATTTATGCTATATAGCACTATCTTATGAAGAAGCTATTAATATCACATATGAAAAAATACCAGATTGTATATTAGTAGATTATATGCTTCCCTGTGGTGGTGCTTTTGAGATTTCTAAACATATAAAAAGTGATAACCTATTAAAAAATATTACTGTACTATTTCTTACTGCTACTGAAAATAAAAATTATTGCTTAAAATCATTTGAAAGTGGTGCTGATGGATTTTTTATTAAATCTACAGATACTGATATATTTTTAGCTAAGATGAAGTCATATATAAGACTAAAAAAATCTATAGAATCTAATAATTCTCATATGGACTTGCTAAAAAAAGATATTGAAAATGCAGCGAAACTACAAAATACAATTCTAAACTATGGAAATACTACTATACCAAAAAATGAACTAATTACACATAGATACGCCCCTAATGATGTTTCTGGAGATTTTATTGGTATAAAAAGATTAGATGATGATCATTATGGTATTATATTACTTGATGTATCTGGTCATGGTATAGCTGCTTCTATGCTTACTATATTGATAAAAGCTTTTTTTGAAACTCATTCTACTAAATATAATAAAGCTATAGCTCCTTCTAAATTCTTAGAAGCACTTAATGAATATTTTATATCTGAAAACTTTGATAAAAATATGTTCGCATCTATATTTTATGCTGTATACAATAATATGACAGGAGATTTAATTTGTTCTTCTGCTGGAAGCCCTACTCCTTACTATTATAACAATAACAGTATGAAGTTATGCCCTATAGAAATGGATGGTCCACTTATTGGTATGATAGAAGATATTAAGTATAATGATATTAATATTAAACTTTCTAATAATGATGTTTTATTTATTTTTACTGATGGATGTTATGAAGTTTTTGACTCTGAAAATAAGATGTTTGGAGAAGAAAAGCTTAAAGAAGTTTTTATGAAAAAAATAAAAAAAGATGTTAATATCATAAAAAAATCTATTATAAAAGAACTTAAAGAATTTTCTTCTAATAATCTTAATGATGATATGAGTATGATTATTATGAGAAGAACTATATAAAAAATATGTTAACTTTTTTATTCTAAAATACGATAATGATAAATACTTAGTTGACATATTATTATTTTATTTATATATTTATTAGCATTAAGGTGAGAAAATTGTATGAAGTTTAAAATTCTGATTCTAACTATAATAAACTTAGTTGCTTTTACTGCACTTCTTTATATGTTTGATATATTTGGTGTTATAAATTACTACACTCTACTTCGTGAAAAAATAGCTCCTATTACTCCTGGATTTGTTAGCAAACTAACAAAAAAAGAAAGAGTAGAAGATTTAACATTATTAGCTCGTGATGATATGGCTAAAATGAGACAATCTTTTTATCTGAGAGAAAAAGATATACAAGCACAGGAAGCATTAATAGCATCTAAAGCTATAGAATTAAATAGTCAATCAGAATTAATAGAACAAGATAGACAAAACTTATTAAATGCTTGGTCTAATTATCAAACTACTATGGATGAAGCAAATCAGTATAATGTTGTACTTGCTGATTTAGCAAATAAAATTAATAGTATGCCTCCACAAAGTGCTGTTGCATTATTAAATCAATTAGCAGAAAATGGACAAGATGACCTTATTATAGATGTATTATTAGAGATGGATGCTGTAGCTGCTGCTCAAGGTATTAACTCTACTACATCATATCTTTTAAGCTTACTTGAACCTGCAGTATCTGCAAGAATATTAGAAAAATATGAAGCAAGATCAAACCCTGCTAATAATACAGTAACATCATCACCAAATGATTTTCCTGATTATCAGTATAACAACAATAATACAACAGATCTACTAAATGATGCTGTAATAGAATAGAAATTTATAATATTAAAAGAAAAGTGCCGCACAACCAAGAACACCAGCATCATTTCCTAATGATGCTTTTTTAATAGTTAAGTTATTAACCATCATTCTAAGTGCATAATTTCTAACACCACGTTCTATATGCTCTTTCATATACTCAAAATTATCAGAAAGACCACCACCTATTAATACTAAGTCTAAATCAAGCATATTAACAGCCTGTGCTATAGAAATACCAAGATAATAAGAACACTCAGATATAGTCTCATTAGCAAGTATATCACCCTCTTTAGCAGCATCAAAAATAGCCTTAGCTTTATCTCTTTCTAAAATTTCATAAGTCAATGAAGTCTTTAATAAGTTTTTATGTATTTTCTGTTTAGCATTATTAATAAAACCAGTAGCAGAAGCATACTTCTCTATACAACCACTACTACCACAATTACATTTATCCCCATCAGGTACAACAACTACATGTCCAAACTCACCAGCACCACCCAAAGCACCAGTAAATAACTTGCCATCTAAAACAAGTCCACCACCAACTCCAGTACCAAGTGTAATAAAAAGAACAGAATGATAATTCTTATCTCTACCACTGCCATACTTAGTCTCTCCCAAAGCAGCAATACTAGCATCATTAGCAGCTTTAGTAGGTAGATTAAACTTATCACCAATATCAGAAAATTTAATAGAATGCAATCCAGGTATATTCTCCGCACCTCCTATATGTAGAGTATCATTATTCATCACTCCAGGAGCACATATACCCAAACCAACAGCTTTACAATCTGCTGAAACATTAGAAAGTAATTTTTCTACAACCTTAATAAGCTCAGTAGTATGTTCTTCTTTGCTATGATTAGAGTTTATATTAAAACTTTCTTTATAAGAAATAGTACCATTCTCTTCTACTACTGCACCTTTTATTGAAGTTCCACCTATATCTAATGCTATTACTACATTTTTCATAATAAATTTCCTACTATATATTAATACAAATATTTTATTATAACACTTGAAATTGTCAAGAAAATTAATATAATTTTACTATTATTAATATATATTAAGTTTAAAAATTAAGATATTTTATTACGATAATCTATGATAATAAGTAAAAATTGGAGTAATTAGTCAATGTCTGAAATACAAGAACAATTATCTGAAAATATTATTGATAATCATAATATTCCAATTACAAGTTTAGTTACATTTAGACTTGGTACTGGAGAATATGCAATAGATATTATGCAGGCTAAAGAAATTATTAAAATGGAAAAAATTACTCTAATACCAAATGCTCCTGATTTTGTAGAAGGAGTTATTAACCTACGTGGAAATATTATTCCTATTATAGATCTTAAAAAGAGATTTAGCTTAGAAGAAGCAAGTGGTGATAAAAATACTGGTATTATAATAGTAAAAATAGATGATATAGATATGGGAATTATAATAGACTCTATTTCAAAAGTAGTATCTATTGCTACTGCCGATATTCAAGCTCCTCCTTCTATGCTTTCTGGAATAGGACAAAAGTATATAAAGGGTGTTGGTAAATTAGAAGATAAATTATTAGTAGTATTAGATTTAGAGAAATTATTCTCAAATGATACTGATAATTTAGAATATGCAAACAATTAAAATATAGCTGTTACTATTTTATTTTCACTTATAATTAAATCTAAAATTTCATCATGACTTTCTTTTGGTAAATTAGGTAGTATTTGATAATCATAGGCAAGCCCTATTCTAAGAGCATTTTTATTAGAATCTAACATTCTATCATAATACCCTTTTGAAAAACCAAGTCTATTACACTTCTCATCAAAAGCAAGTGCTGGAACTATAAACATAGAAATATCAGATATATCAGCATCTTCTAAGTCTAATTTAGGTTCTGGATTTGAAAGCCTACTTTGAAAATGAATGTCATTATTATAATTATTAATAAATTTAAGTTTCATATCAAAGTCATTAACAACATAAGGAACAGCTACCCTAACACCACTTTTTAAAGCTAAGTCCACTATTGAATTTGTTAATACCTCATTATTAAAACTTATATAAACACATATACTGTTAAATTTTCTAATATTAATTAATTTAGTAAATTTCTTATATATAATCTCACTTCTACTAATAACAAAGTCAGAACTCAATTTTGTTCTAATAGCCTTAAATGAAGAACGTAATAATTTTTTCTCATTTTGCACATCATTCATTAAAATGCCCATCTTCATATTCTATTAATATATTCTCTAATAACTTATCTTTAATAATTTGATCTATTATCTTCTGAGAAGCAGTTCCTATATCTATAAACTGAACTGCAAACCCCTTAGGAAAATTAGGACGCTCATTATTAATATTAATAAATACAACATTTGCCTTTGTAAATAGCTTAAAGTCTTTAAAAGAAATAGTAAGAGATACTTCTTCATCTTTCTTAGGTATATTAGTATCAGACGATATATATGCACCATTACCACTAATAGATAATATATTTCTCTCTATAGTATTCTTATCTGCAAAAGCAACTATAACATTAAGAGGCCAATTTACTCTTGAATATTGTCTTTTAATACTGTCTTTATTTGTATTCTCTAAATATTGTAATATGCTATTAGATATTTCTGAAACATCCTGCCCTTTTATAAAATTAAGAGAGTGTCTAAACTCATCCATATTATAATTATCATCTAACTCTATTAATATTTCCTTAATAGCAGGATTTATTTCTCTAATTTTGTTCATAAAGAAATCAATACTATCTTTACTACTATCTGAATAACTAATTATATAAAAATCAAGATTTAAATTATTTTCTATGAAGTATGAAAGAGCTAAAGTATTATCAGAAAATACAGATATATCAAAAGTATACTGTAATGCTTCACAGTATTTTTCTAATATATTAGAATTATCTGAAACTAATATTCCTTTAAACTTTATACTCATAATAAAAACTCCTAAAATTATATTAAAAAATATAACATATATTATTATTAATTCAATACAATATTGTAAAATATTATTTATAAATTAAAACTATTATGATATAATATAAAATTATGGAGTATATAGAAAATGGAAAATAAAGAAAAAGAAAGAGCTAAAAAAATATGGGATAAAATATCCAATGAAATGACAAAAGAAAAACTATATTCAATACTAAATAAATCAAAAGAATTATTTGATATATCATCTTCTACTCACTTAGCTCAATTTTCTAATAAAATTAAATTAATATTTGAAATGATTAAAGATTATACAAAAGGAAACTATAAAAATATACCTTGGAAAACTATTTCTGCCCTATCTGCTACTTTATTATATATATTAATGCCATTAGATGCTATACCTGATATTATACCATTAGCTGGACTTATAGATGATGCTTTTATTATTAGCTTATGTATTAAATTTTTCTCTGAAGATATAGAAAAATATAAAGTATGGAAAGAAGAGACTACAGGAAATGTATTTGATAATAATACAGATGATATTGATGATATTTTAGAATAAAATGGATAAATTGTATACTAATTATAGCTCTGATATTTTTATAAAAGAAATAAAACTTCTAAAAGGAGTTGGAAGTAAATATGCTGAAATATTAAAAAAGAAAAATATAAAAACAATATACGATTTAATAGCATATTATCCAAGAACATATGAAGATAGAAGAAAAACTTTAACAATATATGAAGCTCTAAATAATAATAAAGAAAAAAATAGCGTAGTATTAGTAGAAATAATAGATATAACAAAATTTACATTCAATTATAAAAATAAACCATTAATAATAGCATCAGACGGACACTCTATATGTGAGATACCCATTTATGGTGGTAGAATGCCTGCTGGAGTAGCAAAAGGTGAAAAATTATATTTAACAGGAAAATTTATAAGAAGCAACAGAGGTAAAATACAATGTAGAATGGTTGAACTTGAAAAACCAAATAATAACTCATTATCTTATGGTAAAATAGTTCCCATATACCCACTAACAGAAGGACTTTCTCAAAAAAAGCTACGTACTTTAATAGTTTCAGAACTTGAAAATTTTGAAAATAATATGAAGTATGATATACCAAGTATTATAAAAAAGAAATATAGACTTAAAAGCTTTGTATCTTCTGTTATAGAAATGCACTTTCCGACTTCATTTGACGCACTTGATATTTCAAAAGAAAGTTTAATATTTGAAGAATTTCTAACTTTTCAATATATACACTTAAGTGAAAGAAGACCTAATATATTAGTAAAAAATATAAGATATAAATCATATTCTTTATTAGAACAAGTAAAATCAAATCTAACATTTCAATTAACAGAAGATCAAGAGAATGTTATAGAAGATATAAAAAATGATTTACTTTCTACAAAACAAATGTTTAGACTTCTTCAAGGGGATGTAGGTGCTGGTAAAACTATAGTAGCATTTCTAACAGCATTAATCCCTACTGAAGAAAACTTACAAACCGCATTTTTAGTGCCAACAGAAATATTAGCAATACAACACTTTAATACGTTCAAAAAAATAATAAGCTCATTGAAACTTGAAGATAAAATAAAAATAGATATTCTAACATCATCAGTAAACAAAAATGAAAGAGGATATACTATAAAAAAATTAAGAGAAGGAAAAACTCATATATTAGTAGGAACTCATTCTATATTATATGATGAAGTTATTTTTAAAAATCTTAGTTATGCAATAGTAGATGAACAGCAAAGATTCGGTGTAGAACAAAGAAATAGATTATTATCAAAAGGTGAGAATGTAGATTATCTACTAATGACAGCAACTCCAATTCCACAATCATTAGCCTTAACACTATTTGGAGAACTTGATTTATCAATAATAAAAAAAGTTCCAAATATAAGAAAAGGAGTTCTAACAAAATATAAAGAATTATATGAAAGAGATCATTGCTATAAGTTTTTGAAAAACAGAATAGATAAAGGAGAACAGGGATATGTTGTTTTTCCATTTATAGAAAATGATGACTCTAACTACATAACATTAACAAGTGAATTTCAAAGAGCAAAAGAAATATATTTTAAAGACATAAATATAGAAATTATTCATGGAAAAATGAAAGATGATGAAAAAGAATATATTATGAATAAATTCCAAAATGGAGAAATAAAAGTTCTATTCTCAACAACAGTAATAGAAGTAGGAATAGATTGCCCAAACGCCACGGTAATTCTAATAGAAGGGGCAGAGAGATTTGGACTTTCTCAACTTCATCAGCTTAGAGGTAGAGTTGGACGTGGCGATAAGCAAGGGTACTGTTATTTAATTCTACACTCTGAATTTAATGAAATTATTAAAGAGCGTATTGATATAATATGCAATTCTAATGATGGATTTGTAATTTCTGAAAAAGATTTAGAGCTTCGTGGTGCTGGTGAATTCTTAGGAGTATCACAAAGTGGAATACCCGACTTTAAGATTGGAAATATTTTAAAAGATATAGAAATTATGAGAAAGGCTAAAGATGAGATGAGAAGTATACTAAAAGATGAAAAAATAAAAAAAGAGTTTATAGAAGATAACCATATTTTTATAAAAAAAGCAAACTATCTAAAAGAGATGATACTAAAAGATGAATAAAAAAAAAATTATAGAATTAATATTGGCATCTTCTCTTGCTATTATAATTGCTATTCTAATTAGAGTAATATTCTTTGATACTTATATGGTAAAAAGTAATTCTATGGAGCCTACTTTTTATGAAAATGATGCTATTCTTCTAATAAGAAAAATATTTATTATTGGTGGAATAAATAATTTTGATATTATTGTATTTAAAAAAAACAACTCCAATTTAGTAAAACGTGTTATAGCAAAAGAAAAAGATGAGATAAAAATATACGATGGAAAATTATACTTAAATAATAAACTAATAGAATATAACAAATATATATTCTCTAAAAAAGAAAATATTCATTTAACATTAAAAGAGAATGAGTATTTTGTACTTGGAGATAATATATATGACAGTAAAGACAGTAGAGAGTTTGGTGTTATTCATAAAAATGATATAATTGGAAAAGTAATTTTAATCTTTAATCCAAAAAATAGATTAAAACTACTTTTCAATAACTAATATCATCTACTATATACCACTTTACCATTAATAAAAGTTTTTAATATATTAATCTTCGATATATTAGTTTTAGGAGTAGTAAATATATCATTATCTAAAATAATAAAATCTGCATTTTTACCAACAGCTATAGACCCTATTTTATCTTCAACAAAAGTCTGATATGCACCATTAAAAGTAACAGTAGAAATCATATCCTCTATAGATACAATCTCACTAGGAGTAAGCAAGCTATTAGTATCCCCATTTAAGTTCATTCTTGTAACACCTATTTGAATAGCATCTAATGGTCTTGCAGGTATTGTGACAGGATAATCGCTTGAAGTAGTAACCACAACATTTTCATCAAAAAAAGATTTCATAGGATACTCTCTATCAGCACGCTCCTTTCCAAGATAAGGAAGTTCTAATTCATAATACCACCCATCTTGCTTATAAAACCAATAAGGATTTAAAACAGTAATAATATTATTACTATACAATCTTTTTATATTAGAATTATCAATTAATTGTATATGAGTAATGGCATGTCTATTATTAGTATTGCCTGTTTTATTTCTTAAATACTCAAGTGCATCGATAGAAACATCAACAGCACCATCTCCTATAGCATGTATATGAATATTAAGTCCTAATTTTTCTGCCTGCTCACATACATCTTTTAAAGCATCATAATTCCATTTTAAATCACCCTTATATCCAGGAGAGTTATTATAATCTTCAAGTAAATACGCTGTTTTACCAGATATAACTCCATCAACATATAATTTTACTCCTATAACCTTAAAGTTTTTACCAAAAGACTTCTTTTTAAATTCCGAAATAGTTTTAAGTCTATTAGTATAATCCTCTTCTATATTAACTTTATAAGCAGCAAAATACTTAATTTTTAATTCCCCACTCTTATCAAGCTCATTTAATGCATCAAACAAGTTATAAGCATCATTAGAAAAATAATTAAGCAAAGGATCATAAAGAGCTACTATACCATAAGATAAAGCTTCTTCTTGATACTTTAATATAGCCTTTTTATATTCCTCAACACTATAATCAGGAAGATTTGCAACTATATATTCATGAGCTTTTTCTCTAAATGTACCAGTAGGTTCTTTTGTTATAGGATCTCTTTCTATTATTCCACCTTCTATATCTTTTGTATTTGCATTTATATTTAGCATTTCTAATACTTTAGAATTCACCCATATAGAATGATAATCAGCTGAGTTTATAGCTATAGGTATATCTTTACTTATTTTATCTAATACTTCCTTACTAGGTCCTCGTGAAGGAACATATCCATTAAACCATCCTCCTCCACGTAAAATTTTAATATCTTTATTTTTATATAAAAAATTAGATATAATATTAGAGTAGTCATCCATAGACTTACCATCATAAAGCTGTACCTGATTAAATTGTGCTATACTACCAAAACTCGAATGAGTATGAGCATCTATAAATCCTGGAAGTATCATAGAATTAGATAAATGAACTACTTCTGTATTATTATCAATATATTTTTCTACACCTTTATCATCACCAACATATATAAATAAACCCTCCTTAATAGCTATTGCAGAAGCATTTTTATTATTTATATCAGAAGTATATATATTACCAATAAAAACCATATCTGCCATTTTTTTATTAGAACAAGATAACATTAAAAGAGAAGACAATAATAATAAAAAGTATTTCATCTGTAAATCCAATAATATATATTTTTTAAATAATTGTATTATAATGGAAAAATTATTGCAATTATGTAAATAAGAGTTTATATTAAAGAATATAGGTGTATTTACAATATGATTATTTATGAATTAAGATTTAAAGTTAATATTGGATTTGAAGATATATTAGAAGCTATAGTAGAAAGTGGTAGATTGAACTTCTTAGGTTATAATATAGACTACCCTACTAAAAATAATGAAGATTTTCTTTTCTTTAATATATACAATGAAAATAAAGAAATATTAGAAAATAATTTAAATATCATAAAAGAAATAATACAAGATATAGAATATTCATTTACTATAAATGAACTCAACTCAGAAGAATATCTAACTTCATATATGAAGTTTCTAAAGCCATTTAATATAGGAAATGTCACAATAGTACCAAATCTAAAAGAAACATTTAATGAAAATAATGATAATACAATATATATAGCAAAACAATATGCATTTGGAACTGGAACCCATCATACTACATCATTAGCATTAGAAATGATTAATGATTATTATAATAATATTGCTAAAGGAAATATAGAAGAAAAAACTATAGCTGATATTGGATGTGGTTCTGGAATATTATCTTTATTTAGTGCTAAGTTGGGATGTAATAATATAACTTCTGTAGATATAGATTCTGATGCTATAAACTGTACTAAGGATAATGCTAATTATAATAATATTAAACTAAGTAATATTATACTTGGAAGTGCAAATAATCTAAAAGAAAATAAGTACGACTTGGTAATAGCAAATATTGAAACAGATGTACTAATAATCATAATAAAAGATTTAATAAATATTCTAAAAGACTCTTCAATATTAATATTATCAGGAATACTATTAGAAAAAGAAGAAAATATGCTAAATAGCATAAAAGAAAATAATCTAAAAATAATAGAAAGAAAATCTACAGATGAATGGGTATCTTTAATGCTACAACTATAAAAATCGAGTAACTAAAAGAGTTATATCATCAAATAAAGGTGCATATTCTCTAAAATCTTTATTTGCTTCTATAATAGAATCCAATATATCTTTTGATGAGCTGTATTTTTCTTTTAATATTTCTTTTATTCTATCTACACCAAAAGTATAACCTAATGGATTAAATGAATTTATAATTCCATCAGTAAAAAGAAGTATATAATCATTCTCAGAGTAAAAAATGCTTCTACTCTCATAATTAGCTTCAGATACAAATCCTAAAGGTTTACTTTTTATATATAAATCTTCTATATTATAAGTTTCTGACTTAACAAAATATTGTGGTATATGTCCTGCATTAGAATATGTTATTGTTTTGCATTTTGTATCTACTATCATTAAAAAACAAGTAGCATATATAGTCTTTTTAGAATTTTGAACTATATTTTCATTAGCCTTTTTTAATACCAAAGCAGGATCTAATATATCAGATAAATGTACTCTTAAAACAGCACGTATCATATACATAAATAAACAAACTTCAAGCCCATTCTCAGAAGCATCAGCAAGTACAATAGCATATTTAGAATCATCTATTTTTATATAATCATAAAAATCTCCACCAACATGCTTAGCAGGATCATTAATAGCACTAATATCAAATAAATTATCATTAGGAAAATCTAAAGGAAGCATACTCTTTTGAAACTCTTCTGTATACTCCATTTTATATTCTAATGAATTCTTATTTCTCATATCTTCTAATATAATTATATTTCTATAATTATCCGCAATTTGTTCTGCAAACATTTCAAGTAACATCAAATTACTAAATGTAAAAGACTTATCATTAGATTTTTCAGTAGCAGATAAAAAACCGATTATTTCATCATTAAGAATAATAGGAGATACAATAAAACTCTCCTTTTCATATCGTAAATACTTATTAGGACGAAACTTTAAATCAGTAGATACATTTCTAGAATATACAGACTTAGAAGTTTTTAATACTTCAGATAATACATTATTATCAATAGTAACTACTCCATTTTCTATAATATCTTCATCTATACCAATACCAGCCTGAAATTTATACTCTCCATTCTCTTTAAGAATAATAGAAACTCTCTCACACTCAAAAGCCTCACAAATAATACTAAGATTATCATTAAGAACTTCTCTCATAGTGTCAAATCTATTTATAGAAGCTGATAGCTGATATAAAGCACTAATTTCATAAGCCCTAGACTGAATAATATTATAATTCATCTTAGTAGATAAGGCTAAAGATACAATATTCGCAAAGAAAAATATAACATTAGTATCTTTTTCTATAAATTTACCATTCTTTTTATTGAGTAAAAATAAAGAAGCTATATTCTTATTTTGTATTTTTAATGGCACAAATAATATATTTTTTAATTCTTTATCCAATATTTTTTTTATAGGGTTAAAAATTGTATAATCATCTATAAGTTCATTAGAGTATAATGCATTTGAAGTTAATAATGCTCTTATAGCAAGTGGATTTTCAAAATCTATAGTATGCCCCACAAATTTTTTACTAAGAGGACCTATAGACATCTCAAAGTTTAAATTATAAAGTTCATTATCTATAACATAAAGAAGTATAGAATCTATAGACATTATAGATTTTATTTCTGATATAATATTAACTAATACTTCCTCATAGTCACTACTAGAGTTCATTTTTTTTAATATGCTATTGAATAATTCTATTTGCTTGGAAGGATCATCAATTATATCGTATATATCCACTATCAAAAACCCTTATTAAATTATACTTTTTACGATTATATCACAGTGTCTTTTATAGTCAATATTTTTTATTTTATTACTTTTAACAGTAATAAAATATTGACTTTTTTTACTTTTATAATATACTTAATTATATTTAGTAAAAAATTAATTTAAGGGATATGATGAATAAAATAAGGTATATTAATTTTTTATATCTTATACTAAGAAAAAAATTTTATGTAATTATTATGTTAAGAAGAAATAAACTCACTATTAATTAAAGTGATTTTATTTCTTTTTTTATATAGAGTAAAATATTTTATAGGGGCTTTATCAATGAAAAACTTTACATCAATAAAAGAGATGTCAAAAGAAGAAATATTAGAAACTTTAAATATAGCAAAAAAATTAGAAATACAAAATAAAGAAGAAAGAATAAAAATAATGCAAGGAAGCATTATGACAAGTATATTTTTTGAACCTTCTACAAGAACAAGACTTTCTTTTACATCATCTGCATATAAACTTGGGTGTAATGTGCTTGGTTTTGATAATCCTGATGCTAGTTCTATAAAGAAAGGGGAATCATTTAGAGATACTATATATATGGTGTCTTCATATTCTGATGTAATTGTTGTAAGACATTTTATAGAAGGAGTTGCAAAATTTGCTTCTGAAATAACTAAAACTCCAATAATAAATGCTGGTGATGGTGCAAATGAACATCCAAGCCAAACATTATTAGATCTATACACTATTAAAGATGAACTTAGAAGTATTGAAAATAAAAAAATAGCTTTTGTAGGTGATCTTAAATATGGTAGAACAGTACATTCTCTATCAAGGGCATTGAGTTTATTTAACTTAGAATTATACTTTGTAGCTCCTGATAATATTCAAATACCCGAATATATTCTAAAAGAATTGGATGCAAATAATATAAAATATCATCTACTAAATAATTATGAAAGTATACTAAAAGAAGTAGATTGTCTATATATGACAAGAATACAAAGAGAAAGGTTTGATGATTTAGATGAATACGAAAAGATAAAAAATATATTTATAATTTCAAAAAAAGAAATAGAAAATAAATGTAAAGATAATATGATTATAATGCATCCTCTACCAAGAGTAGATGAAATTAATATAGATTTAGATAATACAAAATATGCTAAATACTTTAAACAAGCATATAATGGAGTACCTGTTAGAATGGCTATGCTAACACTTGCTACTGATAGTATAAAATCTAAGTTTAATAATATTAAATTAGATAGTATTAGCAATGAAAAAGTAGTTTGTACTAATAGTAAATGTATTACTAATTTTGAGCCAACTCAAAACAGAGTAATAAAAAAAGAGTATGGTGATTTTTGTTATTATTGTAATAAGGAGATAAAATAAATATTATGATTATTAAAAATGCTAAGGTTAATGATAATATAGTTTCTATTATTATAGAAAATGAAAAAATAAAACATATAGACTTAGAGAATAATTTTAAAAAGTGTAATGATAACAATATAATAGATGCCAATTATAATTATGTAATAAGTGGTATAATAGATCCACATACTCATATGAGAGATCCTGGACTTACAAATAAAGAAGATTTTGAGTCTGGTAGTAAGGCTTGTATTAGAGGTGGAGTCACTACATTTTTTGATATGCCAAACACAATACCAAACACAATAACAAAAGAAACTTTATTAGAAAAAAAGAAGCTAATGATAAATAAATCTTTTGCTGATTATGGATTTCATTTTGGAGGTGTTAAGAGTAATAATTCTGATGAAATAAAAAATGTAGTAAACTTAATAGCATCTACTAAAATATTTTTTAATGCATCTACTGGAAATATGCTTGTAGATGATGATATAGTATTAGAGAAATTATTTGAGTCATCAAAACTAATTACAGTACATGCAGAAGCAGAGATGACAGATAAAGCAATAAAAATAGCAAAAAAAACAAAAAAGCCATTATACATTTGCCACGTATCATTAGAAAGAGAAGTAAACTCTATAAAAAAAGCAAAAGATGAAGGAGTAGAAGTATATGCAGAAGCAACTCCTCATCATATATTTATGAATATAGAAAATATAAATGATAGTAATAAGCATTTACTTATAATGAAACCAGAATTAAAAACAAAAAGAGATAATGAAGCTATAATAGAAGCAATAAAAAGTGGAATAATAGACACAATAGGCACAGATCATGCACCACATTTAATAAAAGAGAAAGAAGAAAAAACAGTGTATGGTATACCTTCTATTGAAAACTCATTAGAATTAATGCTAAATATGGTAGAAGATAATACTATAACAATAGAGTATTTAAGTAAAATTATGACAGAAAACTCTGCTAAAATATTTAATATAAAAAATAAAGGAAAATTAGAAAAAGGATATGATGCAGACTTAGTTATAGTAGACTTAAATAATAAATCTACTATAAAAGAAAGTGAAACTATAACAAAAGCAAACTGGTGTCCATATATAGGGTACAAAAGAGGGGGACGAGTTATTTCTACTATATTAAGAGGAAATATTGTTTATGAATATAAAAATAATAAAGATATTTTCTATGAAAAAAAAGGAAAAGAGGTAGAATTCAGTTAAAAATATTTTGATTGATTAATTATAAAATTAAATATATATTTATTATTATTTTTTGGAGGGATTATGATTAAATATACTTCAGCTGGAAACTTAATTTCTTTTACAATAGATAAAGATTATAAAATATCTTCTCTAAATATAGACTCATCTCTACTTACAACAAAAGAGTTATTAGAAGAGATGATGACTTCAAGTATAAATGAAGCTAATGAGAGAATAAAAGAATTAAATACAGACAACAACTCTAAAGAAAATATTAATAATTTTAATTTTGGTGATATTAAAAATATGATAGGTGATATTAGTAAGCTAACAAATATCAAATATGAAGATGGAAAACCTGTTTTAACTTTTGATTTAAATAATATTAATCCTGATATTTTATCAAAATTTAATGAAATAATGAATAATGATAAAAACAAGGATTAAAAGTGCATACAATCCCAACATTAGAAAAACTATCTCAAATAATAGCAAGACTTCCGGGTATTGGTCAAAGAAGTGCTATGCGTCTTTCTTTATATTTATTTGAGCAAGAAGAAGAATATCTAAATGAATTTGCTCGTGTATTATCAGAATTACACAGTAATATAAAACTATGTAGAGAATGCTACTCATTAAGCGAAGAAGATATATGCCCAATATGTGCAAATGAAAAAAGAGATAAAAATACTATATGTGTTGTGGAGTCATATACAGATACCATAGCTATAGAAAAAACAGAAGAATATAATGGAGTATATCATATATTAGGTGGACTTATAGAACCACTTAAAGGTATAGGTATAAGTGATATTAGAATAAAAGAACTTATAAATAGAATTAATGAACAAAGTAATATAAAAGAAATAATCTTAGCTTTTAGTGCCTCATTAGAAGCAGATACTACATCATCATTTATATATAAAACTCTAAAAAATAATGGTTATAATGGCAAAGTTTCTCGTATAACTTATGGAATATCATTAGCAAGTGATATTGAAAACTCAGATTCTCGCTCTCTAGCAAGAAGTTTATTAGACAGAGTAGATATGAATTAATATTCTGTTAATGTTTCACCGTATTCTAATTTTAACTTTCTATCTGCTTTATCTGCAATAGAATTAGAGTGTGTAACTATTATTAATGTAGCATTAGATTTTTTAGTCATATCCCATAAAAGTTCACGTACATTTTCAGCATTTTTTTTATCTAAATTTCCAGTAGGCTCATCAGCAAGTACAACATAAGGTTCATTAATCAAAGCACGTGCTATAGCTACACGCTGTGCTTCACCTCCTGAAAGCTCCCCTATTCTATGATTCATTCTATCCTTAAGTCCAACACTTTCTAATAAAGATTCAGCCTTACTTTTAGCATATTTTTTATTATACTTTAATATAAGAGATGGTATCATTACATTTTCTATAGCAGAAAATTCTCCAAGTAGATTGTGAAATTGAAAAACAAGACCAAGTGATGAATTTCTAAATTTTGAAAGTTCTGATTCACTCATTTTTTCTATAGAATTAGAAGCTATATCTATACTTCCAGATGTGACACTATCAATGCCAGCTATTAAATTTAAAAGTGTGGTTTTACCAGAACCAGATTCTCCCGTAATAGCAACTATTTCTTCTCTATAAATATTAAGACTAATAGATTTTAATACCTCAACCTTAGGAGGACCTTGATATACTTTGCTAAGATTTTCTATCTTTATTAAAACTTCTTTATTCATATCTAAGAACCTCAGCTGGTTTATATCTACTTGCAATATATGCAGGAATAATAGCAAATATTATAGAAAGAATAAAAGAAATAAATGCTACAAGAATAACTTGAGTAGGCTCTATTATTGTAGGAAGCCCTCCACTAATATAATATACATCCGATGGAAAAAAATCTGGTACTATTGGAATTTTTACTGTAAGAAAAATCTTAGAAGGTATAAAAAATATTAAACTAACAAAAGCTTGAGCTATATATCTAATAGTATCTAAAGCTTCATTAACATACATAGAAAGTAGTATACCAAATATAACTCCAAAAATAGTTCCTATAAGCCCAATAATAGCTCCCTCCAAGAAAAAAACTTGAGCTACATTTATAGGTTTTAAGCCTAATGTCTTTAATATTGCAATATCTCTTCTTTTATCTTTTACAAAAATAATTTGACTTGATGCTATATTAAGTGCAGCGATTAATACTATAAAAGAAAGTATAAGTCCAAGCATAATTTTTTCTGTATGTAGAGCTTGAAAGAAATTTCTATCAAATAAAGTCCAAGGAAGTACATTATAATATTCTTTTAAAGTCTTATCTAATTCATTGGCAATACTCTCAGCATCAAAAAACTTATCAACCTTAACAGCAACCCCACTAACAGCATCATTATATCCAATCATATCTTGAGCAGTTTTCAAAGGCACTATAACCATCTTACTATCATACTCATAATAACCCGTCTTATATATAGCCTTAACTGTAAATGTACTTTTTTGTGGGCGAAAACCTCTTGCAAAAGAACCAGAAGCAGAAACTATATCAATAGTATCCCCCACAGCAAGAGCATAGTTCTTAGCCATCTCAGCTCCTATCATAGCCTCATTACTTTTTATATTTTTATTATCTCCAGATATAAAATTAAAGTATTTTAGAAAATCTTTATCCTTAGTATAAATATCATCAGGAAAAGCACGTGTTGTTATTAATGTAGTATGACTATATGTACGCAAAATAGAAGGTAAATAAATATAAGGATATACACTGCTCACTCTTTTATTTTCTTTTACACTATCTATAACAAAATGATAATCTATAAGTGCCTCATCACCATAAGAACTTATATCTATATGTGAACGCATACCGAGTATTTTGTCTCGAATATCATTCTGAAAACCATTAACTACAGAAAGAACAGTAATCATTATCATATCTCCAACTAATATTCCAAGTATACAAATTACTGTTATTACTGATACAAATGAAAACTTTTTTTTAGCTTTTAGGTAGCGAATACCTAACATAAGTTCTAATTTCAAGATATATCCTTTTAACTAAACGAATAGGATAATTATATAATATATCAAAATAAAAATCTATTTTTTATTTGTTGTAAGTTTTAACTTTTTTATAAACATAATAAAAAAACATCTAAGCCAATTAAATACTCCAAGTTTTATGGAAATATATAAATGATTAAAAATATTAATATGCTTATTATCATCAAACTTAATCTTTTTATATTCTATATCTTTATTAATAAAATGTGTATCATAAAAGTTATACTTATGAACACCACTACCATCAAAACCTATATTACTTGTAAAAGAATAATTAGTAAGCCATAAACATAATTTCTTATTCTTATATAAAATATAAGACAAATAAACATCCCATAAATTAGATTTAAGTTCTATATTATTTTTTACCGCCTTATTTATAGCAAGCAAATGAAACCAAGAATAAATACTTCCACATATTTTATGCTTTATACTATTATTGTACCAAGAAATATCACAATTATACCAATCATAAAAACTCCACTTACCTTTCCAAGTAGCCCATCCCCAACTATGAAAAGCACAGCTAAATATAATATCTCTTTTTATATGTTTTGTAATATTTTTATGTGAAAAAGCTGTGATAGTTAATATATCTTCATCATTTTTATAATATTGTAAAGCATCATTCATAAATGATAAAAAATACTCATTTACCTCTACATCATCTTCAAGTCCTATAAAAGTCTCATATTGCTCAAATATTATACTAATAGCATTAAGAGTAGAATCTTTTATACCCTTATTTTCTTTATACTCATATATTGTTACACTATTAAAACCATCATTAATAGTTTTTATATATTCTCTAATTTCTAAAACACTTTTTTCATCTTTACTATCTTTTGGTGCATCTGAGAATATAAATAAATCTGTTTTTTCTGCCAATTTATTTTTCTTTAATGATTCTATAACTTTTTTTGTATGATACTTTCTATTATATACAATAATAGCTACTGGTGAATATGAAGACATAAAATAAATACCTTTTTTAAAAAGTAAAAACATCACAACAAAAATTTGTTGATTTGTTGATTTGTTGATTTGTTGATTTGTTGATTTGTTGATTTGTTGATTTGTTGATTTGTTGATTTGTTGATTTGTTGATTTGTTGATTTGTTCAAATCTTATATTTATGTTATTATAGAATAATAAAACTAATATTACAACAAAAAAATAAAAAAATAAGGTATATATTAAAAATAATTAATATATACCTATTATTATTTATAAGTATTACTTCTTTACAATACCTGCTATCTCTTCGTGCATATTATATCCTAATGGACTTAATCTATTTATCATCCAAGCAGCCTCGTCTGGGGCATATACTGCATATAAAGGTTTTTCACCAGATTTCATATCTATAACCGACATAAATTTAGTATTTATAACAACTTTATACTTTCTTACATGTCCATACTCAAGTGAATTTGCAGTGTATGCTTTAAGTCCTCCAAAATATGTTCTATGATATAAAAGTTTATGAGTAGGATTTTTAATAGTAACATCAGCTTGAAGCTCCTGATATTTTCTAAAAAATACCATATAACTTTCGCTACTATTTTTAGGAAATAACTCCATAAGAGTATTTATTATAGGATCTTGCTCTAAATCTGGAAAGAAAGTTATAGGATGATTATAATAATACTTATCTGGATTAAACTCATAAGGCTCTTTTAATACTTTATGAGAAATTTTATAAAAAAACATAAGATCTAAAACTGAACCATCTTTTAATACTCGTAATACTAAATTATTAGCATCTTGTTCAAATAGAAGCTTTACATCATTAGCTATTGTTCCCTATTTAGAATTCTCAAATAAAATACCTATATCATCACTAAATACCTTAGTATCATCTACATAAATATCACCAATATCATCATTTCTATAAGTACCATAAACAAGCCCAGAACTTGAAACCTCTGTAGACTGTGCCTAAGTCACTGAAGATGAAGAACAACTATTTAAAATCAAGAATAATATAGCAAAACAAATAAGTAGATAATTCTTTCTAAACATAGTGTAATTCCTTTATTATATGTATTATAATATACAATAATTTAATTCTTAATAAAACTACTTTTTCTAATTTAATAAAAAAATTATAAAATATAGTTTACAATAACTATTATTATGTTTAATAATACTAATAAAAGTAATATAAATTAAAAATTATAATATTTTCTATATTGACTAAAATAAATTTAATATATATATTATTAAAATATTATCTTATAATAAATATAAAAAAATATAATAAAATATGTCTAAAAAAATATCTATAATGAACATATCAGAAGATGATCTAGCAACATTCTGTGAACAATATAATTATCCAAAATTTCACTCATCACAAATACTAAATTGGATATATAAAAAATATATAACTTCATTTGAAGAGATGAGCAATATACCAAAAGATTTAAGAACTCTTCTAAATGAAAATTACTTCTTTCATAACTCTAAAATAGATTCTATAGAAGAAGATGAAACTGGAACTAAAAAACTATTAATATCATTATACGATAAGAAAAAAATAGAGTCTGTTATTTTAGAAAAAAATGATAGAGTAACTTTTTGTTTATCGTCTCAAGTTGGTTGTGGATATGGTTGTAGATTTTGTGCTACTGGAAGTATGGGGTTATTTAGAAATCTTACTGCTGATGAAATATTATCTGAGTTTATACTAATGAGAGCTATAACAAAAAAGGTAAACTCTATAGTATTTATGGGTATGGGTGAGCCTTTAGCAAATACTAAAAATCTATTTAAAGCTATAGACACTATTAATTCATATAAAGGTTTTAATTTAGGTATAAGACATATTACAATATCAACATCTGGTGAGGTAGTTGGAATCAAACAACTTATAGACAGAGACTTAGATTGTAGACTTGCCGTTTCACTTCATTCATTAAAGAATGAGGTTAGAGATAAAATTATGCCTATAAATAAAAGATATAATATAGAAAATCTTATGGCTATATTAAAAAGATATAGCAAAAATGGAAAAAGAATGATAACATTTGAATGGGTACTTATTAAGGGAGTTAATGATTCTGTAAATGATGCGTATAGAATTGTAAATCTAAAAAAAGAGTTTCCATTTAAAGTTAATATTATACCTATGAATCCTGTAGCTCATGCTCCAGAACTTTTAAGACCAAATAAAGATATTATTCTGAGATTTAAGTCTATATTAAAAGATAATGGAATTGAAGTTATAGAAAGATTCAAACAAGGACAAGGAATACTTGCAGGATGTGGACAACTTGCTACAAAAAACTAAATTTTAAGAAACTGATTCCGACATATTGCAGTATACCTAAAAAACTTTAGTAATTTTTTAAAGAGTGCTATATTATGAAAAACATAAAATACACAAAAGTGCGTAAAAAAACATTATTATCACAAAAAATTAAAGATGTATTAGATCATATAGAAATACTATCTGCTAAAACTGAAAATTCAATTATTTATAGCCTCATTAAAAAATTCATACTAGCTTTTGTATATTTTTCTGTATTTATAATATTAGCAAATATATTTATCTTAAACATAAAAGGTAGCACTCCTAAGCATATAAAAGAAACTCCTATCAATACAACTCAAGCATATAAAAAAATATTAAATGAAATGAAAATAGAAACATCATCAAAAGGAAAACAAGAAGAAATACCTGCTGTTACATCAAATGCAAAAACTGTGGATAATGTATCAGAAGCATTTTATGACTATATAACATCTGATAATTCATTAGTGGGAGATGGTACTATTGGTATGAAATATGATGATTATGAGATAGGCGAAGGTGAGAACCTCACTACAATATCAAGAAAAATTGGTGCTAATTTAGATACTATTGTTAGTGTTAATAAAATATCAAATGCAAATAGATTAAAACCAGGTCAAACTCTAAAAATACCAAATAGAAATGGACTATTATATACTGTTAAAAATGGAGAATCTTTAGCTGATATTGCTGATAGATATGATGTACAATTAGAGAGAATACTACATTTTAATAAAATAGATAATCCTAATGCTATAGCAAGTGGAACTGATATTTTCCTTCCTGGTGCAAGATATACTTTAGATGAAAGAATTGATAAATTTGGACAAATGTTTTCTTTACCTACTACTATATATAGAATTAGTAGTCCTTTTGGATATAGAATACATCCTATAAAGGGAGTTAGAATTAAACACCTTGGAGTAGATATACCTGGTGGTGTTAATACTCCTGTATATGCTGCTCGTAAGGGAAAGGTTATTTTTGCTGGATATAGTGGGGGATATGGAAATCTTGTTATAGTAAGACATGATAAGGGTTTTACAACTTATTATGCTCACTTAAATAAAATTACTACATATTCTGGTGCAAATGTTGGTGTTGGTACTGTTATTGGTAGAATGGGTAGTACTGGTGGTGCTACTGGAAATCACTTACACTTTGAAATTAGAAGACATGGTGAGGCATTAAATCCTGCTGATTATATACCTATAGCTAAGTTCTTAAAAAGAAAAGGAAGATAGTAAATATTATTCTATCTTCTTCTACGATGGAAAAATTTAATAAACTCATTTATATAGTCATCAGAAGTATCTAATACTATATTGTCTATTGAGTTTTTCTTTAGAAAATTTATTTTTTCTTCTAATATATTTTTCTGTTCTTTTGAATATCTATCTCTTAATTTTTTATTAGACATATCAAAATATATATTTTCACCACTCTCACTATCAGATAAAACTAAAGTACCACTAAAATTAGGAAGTTCATATTCTAAAACATCATTAATTAAACAAACTACAAAATCATGCTTTTTTCTAACTATATTAATTTCTCTCTGTGGTAAATGAGAACAAGTATCTGTAATCAAAAAAACAATACTATCTTTTTTCTGAATAGTATTAAAATGTTTAAGAACATTTTCTATATTAGTTTCTACACTTTTAGGGCTAAACTCTATTAACTCTCTTATAATCTCAAGTATATGATTCTTTCCTTTTCCAAGTGGAATAAATTTCTCAACCTCATCTGTAAATATTAAAAGACCAACTTTATCAGAATTCTTAAAAGCAGAAAAAGCAAGCAAAGCACTAATCTCTATAATTAAATTATGTTTAGTACGCTCAAATCCAAACATAGTAGAAGCAGAAAAATCAGCTAAAATGATAACATTAAGTTCTCTCTCCTCACGAAACCTCTTAATAAAAGGTTCATTATAGCGGGCAGATACCTTCCAATCCATAGTACGTACATCATCACCTATTGTATATTTACGAACCTCATCAAACTCTATACCATGCCCCTTAAAAGATGAATGATAGCCACCTGTTAAATATGAGTTCACAAGTCTTGATGTTCTTATCTCTATTTCTCTTACTTTTTTTAATAATTCTCTACTACTTTTCAATTTTTTATACCTTAATATAAGTTTATATAATTTCTATAAATGAATTTTGATATTTATTCATATAACCTTTATATACTCTATTTTTAACACCATCTAAATTTAACTGATACATTCTAAAAAATACCTTAATATTCTTAGGCTGCCAAAGCTCCTCATAAGTATAACAATAATTCATACCAATTTTATTCATAATTTTACCACTGGCTATATTATTTATATCATGAGTAGCTGTAATATATTTAATATTATTATTTTTAAGCTCTAATATTACTCTATTACAAGCCTCTGTAATAATCCCCATATTCCAATACTCTTTTTTTATAGCATATCCAAAATCATTATCATCTTCATTATTATAAAAATTAATATAACCTATTGGAATATTATTCTCTTTTCTACAAACAGCATATTTATATGAATTAATATCAAAATCAAAATTGATATAACGCTCATATAAAAATACCTCAGCTTCTTCTAATGTTTTAATAGTAAACCAAGGTAAGTATTTATTAACTTCTTCATCACTTAGTATAGAAAATAAAGCTTCTAAGTCTTTACTTGTAAATTTTCTTATTATAAGTCTATCAGTTTCAAGCATTACAAATCAGTATATATACTTAGTAGATAAAAGTCAAATATACTATAGTAAATAAAATAATTGATATAATATATATATTATGTTAATATAATTATGTAAACTCATTATGCCAAAATAAATTATAATTATGATAAATAATAAAGAAAAATACTTAAAAGAAAATCTAATAGCATATATAGGAAATAAAAGAAGATTATTAAAATTCATAGAAAATACATTCTTATCTATAATAGAAAAAGATAAGAATATAAGAACTTCATTAGACTTATTTGCAGGCTCAGGATCGGTTTCAAGATTATTAAAAACATTAAACTTAGAAGTATATTCCAATGATTGGGAATATTATTCATATATACTAAACTACGCACATCTAAAAATAAATCAAGAAGATGTAGAGAAAATGTTTATACACACAGGTGGACTTGAAAACACTATAGAAATGCTAAATAGTATAAATACAATTAAAGATGATGATAGATATATTTCAAAGTATTATGCACCTGAAGATGATAATAATATAGATACCATAAATGAAAGATTATTCTATACAGAATATAATGCAAAAAAGATAGATATAATAAGACATAATATAGAAGAATTATTTAAAAATAAAGCAATTAATCAAAAAGAATACTACTATCTACTTTCATCTTTAATATATGAATCTGCCACACATACAAATACATCTGGAGTATTTAAAGCTTTTCATAATGGATTTGGGGGAAGAAATAAAGATGCATTATCTCGTATAATGAAGCCTATTATGCTTAGCACTATTCCTTTAATAGATGGTAAAAACTGTTATGTTAGTAGAGAAGATGCTAATGAGTTTGTAATAAAAAATAAAGATAAGCATTTTGACTTAGTATACTTAGACCCTCCATACAATCAACATCAATACGGTAGTAATTATCATCTACTTAATACTATAGCATTGTGGGATAAACCTTATATAAATAAAGAAATATATATAAATGGTAAAAAGACAAATAAGAGTGGAATAAGAAAAGATTGGATAAAAACAAAGTCTGACTATTGCTATAAAAATACTGCTTCTTATAAATTTAGAGAATTAATAGAAAATATAAATACATCTCATATTGTTATGAGTTATTCTAATGATGGGATTATAGAATTTGAAGAGATTATTGATATTTTAGAAAGTAAAGGAGAACTTGAAATAGTTACTTCTGAGTACACTAAATATAGAGGTGCAAAAAGATCTATTGTAAATAAAACAAAAAATATAGAGTATTTATTTGTAGTAAATACAAAAAAGAAAAAAAGAAAAAGTGATAATAAAATTAAACATATAGAAAATATAAGATTAAAACTACAAAATCCTGTAGAATGCTATAATGACTTTTTAATTTTTAATAGTAAAGATGATAAAGAAGGTAGTATAAAAATTAATTTAGAATACTCAACTCATATTATAAATATAAATGAAATATGTGATAAATTAAAATCAAGAAGTATAGAATATATAAATGAATTTAATACTTTTATAAATGACTATATTAGAGAAAATAATATAGATATATTAAAAATATATTTCAATCATCTAAAAAGCTCTATTATCACAAACAATAAAAAATCAATAATATACTTTTTAGACAATATACTCAAAATATACTCAAGACTATGCTCGTCAAAATCAAAACCATACCTAATTAATATAACAAATGATATATTAAACATAATATCATACTACAAAGGTGATGATAAAAATATTATAAAGAGAATAGATAAAATAAAATCAAGAGTAGTATACAATATTTCTACTTCTTCTCTAAATGTAGAAGATAAAAATAAAGTTATTAAATATATTGACAAAATAATATAAATATGATTAAATTATTAGTATATGAACAATGAAACAGTCAACAGTCAACAGTCAACAGTCAACAGTCAACAGTCAACAGTCAACAGTCAACAGTCAACAGTCAACAGTCAACAGTCAACAGTCAACAGTCAACAGTCAACAGTCAACAGTCAACAG
>CALXQJ010000015.1 GCA_944390575.1 uncultured Spirochaetota bacterium | reverse complement strand
GTCAACAGTCAACAGTCAACAGTCAACAGTCAACAGTCAACAGTCAACAGTCAACAGTCAACAGTCAACAGTCAACAGTCAACAGTCAACAGTCAACAGTCAACAGTCAACAGTCAACAGTCAAAATATCCGTAATTATACCAGTATATAATGTAGAAAAATATCTAGAAGAATGTTTAGAGAGTATAATTAATCAAACTATAAAAGAAATAGAAATAATATGTATAGATGATTGCTCTACTGATAATAGTTATAGTATTTTAGAAAAATATTATATTAAAGATAATAGAATTAAAATTTTAAAAAATAAAAAGAGACTTAGTGCAGGTCCAACTAGAAACATAGGAATAAAAATAGCAAAAGGAGAATATATTTCTTTTATAGACTCTGATGACTATATTGAGTTAAATTACTTAGAATTATTATATAATACAGCAAAAAAATTTGATTCAGATTTAGTAAATACAAAAAATATTATTAGATTTAATGATGATGGAATATATGAAAAAAATATAGTAGATATTGATGAGTATAAATCAAATCTTTTATTAGAAAGTATATCAAACAATGATATTAAAGAAAATATAAATGGCAATCCTGTAAATAAATTATTTAGAAAAAACTTTATATTAGAAAATAATATATTTTATATGAATACTAATATTGGAATGGGAGAAGATCTAGATTTTGTTATAAGATTTGTCTCTAATAGTCCTAGTATATCATTTAACAATAAAGCATATTATTATTATAGACGTAACATAAAGTCAAGTTGTTATTCTGCATATTATGATGAGAAACTATATATTTCATTAATAAAACATATAAAAAATTCTATTAAATATTTAAATCAAAATAAAATTAATATACCTGACTCTACATTATATTTTATAATTAGCAATATAATAAATGTATTTTTAGAATATAAAGGAAAAAATAAAGAATTACTATATTACAAATGTAGATCTTTTATAGTAAAAGATATGTCGTTATTTAATACTAAAATAATAGAATTTATAAAAAATAAATATAATAAATTATATGAACAATACTTATTAATAAAAAATAATAATACATATGAAAAATATTTACATGAATATAATATACTAAAATATATAACTAATATAAATAGCAAAGTTAATTATATATCCAAAAAAATAGAATATATAGAAAACAAAATATACGATGAAGAAAAAAGAGTAAAACTATTTAGTATTTATAACTATGAAGATAAAATAGTTATCAAAATTTTAATTTTAACAATTTCTTTTAAAAAGAAATTAAAAGACAATAGCTTTTTTAAAAAACTAAATAACAATTAAATTTTACTATATATAATTTAACTTACCATAAGTAATTTTCTTATGAAGTGCTATAGCTTCTGAATCTGTAAGATGGGCTACATAATCTTTAACAAGTTCTTCATCACTATTATAAGCTATATTTGCCTTTTTAAATAATTTATCATCTTCTATAATTTCTTTATGTTGTAATAAATACTCAAATATAGTAGAAATTATTCTATTAACTCTCTCTACATCCTCTAATATAGCCTTACTCTCATAAACATTCTTAAACATAAAAGCTCTTAAATCATTAATAGCATTAAGAACTTTTTCATCTATACTAATTTGCATTTCATTCATACTAGAAGTAATAACGCCCATAACCATAGTATCAACTCTCTCACCATAACTATATCCAAGTACATCAGTAATACTTTTAGGTATATCCTCAAATTTAAGAAGTCCATATCGAATAGCATCATCAACATCATGATTAGCATAAGCAATAGTATCAGAAAGACGCACAATCATCCCCTCATTAGTACAAGGTGCGGAAATATCATCAGCTATTAATTTTCCATTTTTACCCTTTGTATGTTTTAATATACCATCACGAACTTCATAAGTAAGATTAAGCCCCTTCCCTTTCTCTAAATGATCAACAACTCTCAAAGACTGCTTAGAATGATGAAAACCTTTAAAATATTTTCCAATAGCTCTCTCTCCAGCATGTCCAAATGGAGAATGCCCTAAGTCATGACCTAATGCTATAGCCTCTGTTAAATCTTCATTTAGTCTCAATGCTCTTGATATACTTCTTGCTATTTGCATAACTTCAAGTGTATGAGTAAGTCTTGTTCTAAAATCTCCAACTGATAGCATTATTACTTGAGCTTTATCTTTTAAACGTCTAAAATATTCACTATGTATAATTCTATCTCTATCTTGCATATAAAGAGTTCTTATATCATCTTTTTCTCTTTCTTTTTCTGCTCCCTTACTATTGGCAGAAAATGATGCTGCTTGTGATAAAAAACTTTTTTCTCTTTCTTCTATATCTAATCTAATTGTTCTCAAATCTATATCCTTATCAAATATTAATTATAAAAATAATATAATAATAAAACATAATAATCAATTATGTTACCGTATTTATTTCTATAAACTTTAATTTAAACTTGCAAAAAAGAAAAAAAAATATATATTTATTAATATAGGATATATTTTTAAGGCATATTAAAATATATACGGAGATAATTTAATGCCTATTACACCACTAGAAATACAACAACTATATCTAATGCAAAATCATATAGGGCATATGGAACACGCAAAAAAAGCAGTGCGTAAAATTGCTACACAGATTGAAGATAGAGATATACATTTAGATTCTTTTATGAAAGACTCTACTGTTGTAAAGACTGAGAGCACTGGTGATGAAAATAAAGTTAAAGAAAAACCTAATCAAGATAAAAAAAATAATCAAAGACAATCTTATATGTCATATAGAAAAAGAAAAATTCTTAACTTTGAGGATGATCATACTACTGAAGTAGAAATAATAGAAGAAATACCATCACAAGAAAGTATTAAAGGTGCTAAAATAGATATATTAGGTTAATTTTGATATATGCAAATTCTTATAAGTGTAGTAATAAATATTATAATACTATCAATATCTCTACCACTATTCTACATATATATAGTTTCAAGAGTACGAGAAAAACTTGAAAGAGAAACTATGAAAAAAGCAAAAGATGAGATAGAAGCTTTATTAAAAGAATTTAATAATACAGCTCTAACTCAAATTACTACATTAGAAGATGTTATAATAAGAGCAAAAAAAATAGTTAATAATGTTTATGATGAAATGCCACAAATAAAAGAAGATATAAAAAAAGAAAAATTAATTATATTAGAAAATAGAACAGTAGAAAGTGAAGAAGATGTTATAGATATAGAAATAAATGATAATAAAGAAGTATTTGAAGCAAGATTAGAAAAGCCAAATAAATTAGATATAAAAGTATCTGATGAAAATTATAATAATACAGATATAAAAAACAACAACATACCAAAAACAGAAGAGAAAATAAATAAAAATACAGAAAGCAAAAATATTGAATATAAATCAAAACATAAAGAAACATTAGAAAAATTAAGGCATAGATTAGATAAAACAATAAGAGAAAACTTAGAGAAGAAAATAGAACCAAAAGACCTACAAATAGAAAATAGTTCAAATGAGTTGAATGATAATATAATTAAGCTGTATAAAAGTGGATATACAAAGCAAGAAATTATAAATAAATTAAAATGTACATTAACAGAAATAGATATAGTATTATCTATGGCCGATATTAATGATTAATTGCGTATTTTATAAAATTTTATTTTTATTATCTACATATATAATCTTTGTTTTATGAGTAGATATATTTCTTTCAGATATAGTATGATAAAAAAGAATAGAAATAGTATCATCTCTTTTAAATTTGTATACTAAATTGCCATTAATACCAATAATACCAGAATCTCTAATACCTTTTACTACATCGGCATCAAATCTATTGTTGTTAGTAATATTAATAATACTTACTTTCTCTCCCTCTAATACCCCAAGAGCTTTCATTAAAGTTTCATCTAATGTAATAGAGTCTGTATAATTTATATATGTATTAGTAATAGATGCCCTATCTATTTTTGACTTTATAACTTCTCTCATCATAGTGAAAACTCTAATATTAGAATTATAAATAATTATATTATGCTATGATGTAAAAATCAATACACACTATATTATATACAATAAAATCACTTAAAATTTGATACACATCACAATATAGTATATAATTATCAAAAAAAATTAGGAGATAAAATATGAAAAATAAATTCCTAACAACAAGTATAGGTATAATTATTTCAGGAGCAATTATAGGGGCATTAGGTGCATTACTATCAGTACTTGGCAATCCCAAAAATATGGGTATATGTATAGCCTGTTTTACTCGAGACTTAGCTGGTGCTTTAGGACTTCATAATATTTCTACAGTACAATATATACGTCCAGAACTAATTGGAATTACTATTGGTGCTACTATCTCTGCTATTATTTCTAAAGAGTTTAATCCTAAAGGAGGAAGTGCACCTGTTATAAGATTTTTCTTAGGATTTTTTTCTATGATAGGAACACTTGTTTTTCTTGGATGTAGTTGGAGAACATTAATTAGAATAGCTGGTGGTGATATTAATGCTATATTTGGTATTATTGGAATTGTAATTGGTGGTGGAATAGGAGTATATTTTTGGAATAAAGATTTTTCTTTAGGACAAAGTAAAAACTATTCTAATAAAGTGATAGGGTTAATTCCATTTTTTATTTCTATATTCTTACTAATATTATTAATAGTAAAAATTAAATTTTCAGAAAATGGTGCTATATTCTTTTCAGAGTCTGGTCCTGGTAGTATGAAAGCACCTATTATCATTTCATTAATAATATCTATAATAATAGGTATAATAGCTCAAAAATCAAGATTTTGTACTATAAACGGAATTAGAGATTCTATTTTTCTTAAAGACTTTCATATGTTTAAAGGAGTGATTGCATTTATATTAGCTGCTTTTATAGTGAATATTATAACAAATAGATTTAATTTATCTATGTATAATCAACCTATAGCACATACTAATATAATTTGGAATATAGTATCTATGATATTAGCATCATTAGCATTTACATTAGGCTCTGGATGTCCTGGTAGACAATTTATACAAGCATCAGAAGGAAATATGGATAGTTTTATTTTTATAATAGGTACTTTAGTAGGTGCAGCATTTTCTCATAATTTTAATTTAGCAAGTTCTACAAATGGTCCTACTATTTATGGAATGTGGGCTGTTATTATTGGAATATTATTTTGTATTTTAGTTGGATTTACTATGAAAGAAAGTAAATCATAATAAGGTTATATGTATATTGAACTCTACTAATAATACAAATATAATAAGTAGAGTTCATAAAAATCATTATGGAATATATTCTATGGAAGAAATAATAACATTAGATGTGCGGGGTATGTCTTGCTCTCAATCAAATTTTCAGGTAAAAAAGATCATCATTAATAATATAGATAATAATAGAAAAATAGAAGTTTTAACTAATGAAGCTTCAAATGCAGAGAATATAATAAGAGGATGTTCTAAATATGGATATACTGGAGAGTATACATATAATAAAGATAATGAAATAATAGTTAAATTAATAAAAAGTTAATTCTTCTTTATAAGAATAACTTTGTTTCCATCTATTTTAATAATATTTTCTTTATCTAATCTACTTAGCTCTCTTGATAAGGCACTTCTATCTGCAGAAATAAACTCAGCTAACTTATCTCTATTATATGGAATAGTCACTTCTCTTGTATTTTGTATTTTTGATAAATATTTAAAATACATTATTATTTTTTGTCTTAAACTTTTTTGACTTAAAATATCATTCTTTAAAGAAAGAAATTTATTTTTATCAGAAATAATTTTTAGTAAGTTCTCTATAAAAATATTTTTTAAATATGCTATATTAGAATCTAAAATAGAAGTTAAAGCTTTTATCTTTAAAATTTTACTATCACTTAAAGAAATAACAGATATTGGAGATTTAGGAACAGAAGAAAATAATATAGCCTCAGCAAAAATATCCCCATCAGTAAGAATATTAACTATATTCTTATGACTGTCTTCATATATTTTTGAAACCTCAACTCTACCACAAAGTATAATATATATACTATCTACAAAATAAAAAGTATCAATTATAATACTAGATTTAGTATAATCTCTTATTTCTGCATTAAAATTTTTTAATAACAAAATAATCTCATCTTCTTTTAAATTATTAAAAAGATTTGTTTTTAATATAGTATCTATATATTCTTTCATAATAAAAATCTATTATAATATTAATAAACAATAAAGCAATAATAGAATATAAAATATTAATTGCTTTATAAAATATAGTATGTTATCATAATTACTTATATTATAACAACTATTGGAGTTTATATGAATATATTAGTAATTAATTGTGGTAGTTCAAGTATTAAATACCAATTATTTGCAATGCCAGAAGCTAAAGTATTAGCTAAAGGATTATTAGAAAAAATAGGAGAAGAAATAAGTGCATTAAAACACACAGCAGTAGAAAAAAATAAAGAAAAAAAATTAGAACAAAAAGTAGCTTCACATAAAGAAGGTATTCAATTAATTTTTGATTTACTTACAGATTCTGATGTTGGCGTAATCTCTTCTATGAGTGAAATAAATGGAGTTGGACATAGAGTTGTACATGGTGGAGAAGCATTTAATAAGAGTTCTTTAATAACTGCTGACGCTATTAAAGCTATTGAAGATTGTTGTGATATAGCTCCTTTACACAATCCTGCTGGATTAATGGGTATTAGAGCTTGTCAGGAAATATTACCTAATATAAAAATGGTAGCTGTATTTGATACAAGTTTCCATCAAACTATGCCTGAACATGCTTATATGTATGCTATACCTCGTGAATATTATGATAAATATAAAGTACGTCGTTATGGTTTTCACGGAACTTCACACAAATATGTTTATGGTGAGTTTTGTAAGGCTATTAATAAACCTAATGCAAATGCTATAGTTTGTCATTTAGGAAATGGGGCTTCTATTACTGCTATTAAAGAAGGTAAATCTGTTGATACTTCTATGGGGCTTACTCCTCTTGAAGGATTAGTTATGGGTACTCGTTCTGGTGATATGGATCCTGCTATTTCTACTTTTATTATGCAAAAAGAAAACTTATCTGCTAAAGATATGGATAATATAATGAATAAAAAGAGTGGTTTACTTGGTATATCTGGTATATCTAATGATATGAGAAACTTAGAGGCTGCTGAGTCTACTGAGCATGGTGCTGCTTTAGCTATTAAAATGTTTGCTTATAGAATTAGAAAATATATCGGTGCTTATATGGCTGTTTTAGGAAATGTTGATGGAATTATATTTACTGGGGGTATTGGTGAAAATAGCCCTGTTATTAGAGGTAAAGTATTAGAAGGATTAGATGCTATTGGTATAGAATTAGATAGTGCTAAAAATGAGAAAGCTCGTGGATGTGCTAATTTTGAGAAAGATGGTGGAAAAGTAAAACTATATGTAATAGCTACTGATGAAGAAAAAGCTATTGCTAGCGACACTTATGAATTAACTAAGTAATAATAATTATTCATAATACAAAAAAACCTATAGTAGAAAATACTATAGGTTTTTATTTTTTTTATAATATTATTATTTACTAGTAGATCTTGTCTCCCAAGGAAATAATAACCAATTATCATGATTAATATTTTTATAACTATACTTAGGTTTAATTTTACTTGTATGCTCACGTACAAATAAAGTAGCTACATCAAAATTCTGTTCTATAAAATATTTTAAAGTCTCCCCAGTATCAGCAATATCATCAACAATTAAAGCATTTTTATGCTTAACCTTAAGTCTCCAAACCTCTTCCATATTCAAAACTAAAGGAACATCAAGTCTATGCGATAACATAACAGCAGGTACAAGTCCCCCACGAGGTAATGCATAAATTACCTCATAAGTAATGCCAGTATCAATTATCTGTCTTGTTATCTCTTCAACAGCACTATTAATATCATCCCAGCAAATAACATCATATTCCATATATCATTCTCCAATTATTATAATAATAAAAACTAAGATCTTAAAACTATATTAAATTTATTGTTTAACATATCAAGTAAAGATTTTTCAATAGTATTAATCTCTTCTTCTCTTAAAGTTCTATTAGGATCATAATATGTAATAGAAATAGCAATAGACTGCTTATCTTCACCAATCTGTTCAGAAACATATCTGTCTACCACCTTAACTTCTTGTATAATATTATTAAACTTATTAATAGCTTTAAGCACTTTATTAAACTCAATATTCTTATCACAAATTAAAGCTAAATCTCTAAAAATAGCAGGATATTTACCAATATCTTTTAATTTATGTTTTTTCACCCTTTCACGAATAAGTCTAACCATCTTTCTAACATCTATATCTAAATAGTAAACATCACCACTAATATCAAAAATTTTTAAAATATTAGGATGTACCTTTCCAATAATACCTATTTTCTCACCAAGTATCACAATATCAGCAGACATAGTAGGTACAAAACAACTATAATCATTAGCAATTAAATTATACTCATTACACTTAAAATCTTTAATAATAAGTTCTTCTACAACACCACTCATATCAAAGAAATCATAAAGTCTCACCTCTTTATTCCAAAGTTTCTCTTGATAATATCCAAACATAACAGCAGATAAATGCTTCTCTTCTATAAAATTAGAATTAGCATCCTTATAAAATATATTGCCAATCTCAAATAAAGCACCACTCTTATTTCTATGATTTTGATTATAAGAAACACTATTTAAAAGAGAAACTAAAGTAGTAGGTCTTAAAACATCCATTTCTACAGTAAGAGGATTTACTACTTTTATTAGCTTATCTTCACTAATACCAATCTTTTTAAATAAAGTGCTATCGCCCAAAGAATATTGCTTAGTCTCATAAAGTCCATAAGAAGCCATTCTATGCTTAACAAAACTAATATCAGCATAATCTGTCTTTATAGTATTACACTTAATATGAGGAACTTTACTCTCTATATTATTATAACCATAAACACGTGCAATTTCCTCTATTAGATCTTCAGCTATAGATAAATCATGTCTATAAAAAGGTATATCTACTTTTAAGTTATTCTCACCTAATGGACCAGCATTAAAACCATATCTCTTAAAAATAGAAGAAACCTCCATTTTATTCATACTAAGTCCCAAATACCTCTTAACAAGCCCACAATCAAAAACAATTCTCTTAATATCAAACTGTTTAGTAGTAACTTCCTTAGCTCTTGAAGATATTTTAGCTTCTTTATCTAAAGTAACTATTAAGTCTACTGCTCTATTTAAAGCAGATAATGTTAGAGTATGATCTATATTTCTTTCAAATCTATAAGAAGCATCTGTTTTAGTGTTAATAGCAACAGAAGATTTCTTTACAGCTATATTATCAAAATAAGCAGCTTCTATTAATATATTTTTTGTATTTTCATTAATCTTAGTAGCCTCTCCACCCATAACACCAGCAACAGCAATAGGCTTTTTATTATCAGCTACAACTAATACATCTTCATTAAGTTCAACTTCATTACCATCTAAAAGAGTAATTTTCTCTCCATTCTTAGCACTTCTAACAATAATTTGCTTATCTTCTACTTTATCAAAATCATAAGCATGAAGAGGCTGTCCATACTCAAGCATAACATAATTAGTAACATCTACTATATTATTAATAGGAGCAATACCACACATTCTTAATCTTTTTTGAAGCCAGTCTGGTGATGGAGCAACTGTTATATTATTAATAAGTCTTCCTATATACTTATAACAAGAATCCTGATTTTCTACAGTAATATTAATATTACCACCTATAGAGTCATAAGCATTAGAAGGTGGAATATAAACTCTCTTTTCAAGAACTAAAGAACATTCTCTTGCAAAACCTATAATACTAACTAAATCACCCCTATTGGCAGTAATTTCCAAGTTAAGAATATGATCTGTACTACCAACAATAGAAGATAAAGGTTTGCCTATTAAACTATTAGTGTCAAGTCCCAATTTATTAATTTCATCATCTAATATCCATATACCGTACAATCCTTCTATCTCATCATATCCAAGCTCAGTACGAGAACAAATCATACCATTACTTTCAAAACCACGAATAGAAGCTTTTTTTATAGTAAGGCCATTAGGAAGTTTAGCACCTATCATAGCAACAGGCACATAAATATTTTCACGAACATTAGAAGCACCACAAACTATAGGCAGTTCAGTATCATTAGAAACAGCAACCTTACAAACACTAAGTTTATCTGCATCAGGATGTTTATGAACAGAAAGTATTTTACCTATAATAACTCCAGGTATATCTCCCCCTGTAGTCTCTATAGAAGATACTTCAGAACCTGCTAATGTAATTTTTTTTGCAATCTCATCTACTTCTAAGCCATCGAGATTTACAAATTCTTTAAGCCAACTTAATGGAACTCTCATTTTATCTAATCCTTAAAAAACATTCATTTATATATAAATTACCACTGCTTTAAAAAATCAATATCATTCTCATAGAACATACGAATATCAGTAATACCATATTTTATCATAGCAACACGCTCAATACCCATTCCAAAAGCAAAACCAGTATACTTAGTAATATCATAATTTACATACTTAAAAACATTAGGATGAACCATACCAGCTCCCATAAGCTCAAGCCATCCCTCTCCACCACAAGTTTTACATCCACTACCACCACAAATAACACAAGTAGCACTTAAATCAGCACCAGGCTCTACAAATGGAAAATAGTCAGGTCTTAATCTTATCTGTGTTTTATTACCAAACATCTTCTTACAAAATAATTCTAATATACCCTTTAAATCATTAAAACTAATACCTTCATCAACCATTAAACCTTCAACTTGATGAAAAATAGGCGAATGTTTAGAATCTATAGCATCACGACGGGCACATTTACCAGGAGAAACTATAGCAATAGGAGGTGGTGTTTCAAGCATAGTTCTTATTTGCATTCCTGATGTATGTGTTCTTAAAACATCTTTTTCTGATACAAAAAAAGAATCATGACTATCTCTTGATGGATGATAATATGGTATATTTAAAGCTTCAAAATTATGAAAATCATCTTCTATCTCATTGCCCTCAACTACTCTAAAACCTATCTCTGTTAGTATAGAAACTATTTCTTCTTCAACTTGTGTTAGAAGATTAACACTTGCAGATTTTGGACGTCTACCTGGCATTGTAATATCTATTTTATTTTTTTGTACCGACTCTAAAAATAACTTCTCTGATATTATTTCTTTTTTTTCTGATAATGCTGTTTCACAGTATAATTTTATTTCATTAATTTTTTTACCAAATTCTTTTTTTCTTTCTATATCATCTATAGTAGATAAACCTTTTAATAATTCTGTTATATGACCTTTACGACCTAAAAAATTAATTCTTATATTATCTAAATCTATTAAAGTTGTAGCATTTTCTATATGTACTTTTAGAGAAGAAAAAAGTTCATCTATATTATTCATAAAAAATATCCCTAAATACTCAATTTTATCCAAAATTATAATATAAAAAATAATTATTTTCAAGGAATAAATACTTTTTATTAATTATAGCTTATAGTATAACTTTTATTATAATTACTATTGTCAAAAAATAAAATAATATTATAATAGTTCGCATAGAAGTAAGACAATATTATTATATGATTCCAATGAAAAATATAAAAAAAATAGTAAAACATAAAAACTTATTTACAAATAAGGGAGAAATATTAATATTAACCATAATATCAATAGGTTTTGTATATTTTTGCTTTCTTATAAGAGAAATAATAAACCCTATAGTATTATTTATTATACTACTATTTTTATTTATTCCATTTTTTAAATACTTATGGGCTAAAATATTATTAACTATTACCTTATTTTTATTCTCTCTTTGGGTAATTCAAGAAGCTGGATATTTAGTAGCTCCTTTTATATGGGCTATATTTTTAAGCTATATGTTTGAGCCTTTTATTATAAAATTAGAAAAGAAATTACCAAGATTAATGGCTGTATGTATTATATTTATACCATTATTTATAACTGCTATTATATTTTTCATTATTATAATACCAAAAATAATTGGAAATATAGAAGTAATACTTAATAACTTACCAGAATATGTAGATAAAATATATAATTCTATAGTATCATTAGCAAGCATTATAATAGAAAAAATAAATAAATCTCTTGGAAAAACAATAATAGATATAAATATAGACTATGGAACTATACAAAACTATTTATTTGGAAATAATGGAATACTAACACCTTTATATAAAAAATATACAGAAATAAAGTTAGATGACATATCTAATATAAGAACAATATTAAGTGTTATATTCTCATACTTTATAATACTACCATTTGTAACTTTTTATTTAATGCTTGATCTTAAAACAATAGAACAAAAAGCAATAAAAATAATACCTACAAGATGGCAAGAATATACAACAAAAATAATAAAAAAATCTACATTTATAATGAATAGCTATATAAAAGGTATGACTATATTAGCTATATCCTTTTTTATACTATCATATATTTTATTAAAAATAACAAAAACAGAATATGCATTTATTTTAGCAATATTAAGAGGAGTATTAAACTATATACCTTTTATAGGTCCATTTATGGCTTTTTTAATAGCACTATTTGTTAGTATGCTAACAGATCCTATTTGGTGGCACGGAGCTATTAAAATGATTATTGTATATGGATTTATTCAGGTTATAGATTCTGGATTAATGGCACCGAAAATACTTGGAAAATCTGTACAAATACACTCATTACTTGTAATGTTAAGCACTATAATTGGTGGTGTACTATTTGGACTTATTGGGGTATTATTTGCTGTACCTTTTTGTGGTATAATATTAGTTATATCCAAGGATTTTTTTAATAGATATTACAAATCTAGATTTTATAATATTAAATAATTAAGGAAAATAATGATATATATAATACCAATATTCATTGCAATACCATTAATTTTAATGGGAATTATGATTTTAATACCTATAAAAATAGGAAAAAAAACGCCTCCTGCTTTTACAAATGAAAAATCAGAAGTATTTGATATATCTAAAGAAGAGTTGTATCAATTAATTATTAATTATGAGAACTACCCTATATGGATAAAATATATATCCTTTGTTGAAACTCAAAAATTAGATAATAATAAAATTAAAATAATGCAAACATATAAAAAGAAAAATATATATCAAGAGTATTATGAATTAAAAAGAATTGAAAATGAAAAAATATCTATATTAAAATTAGAAAATGAGTATACTGTACTTTGGAGTTATATTTTAACTTCAATAGAAAATAATAAAACAAAATTAACTATAAAGGAAACTATGTATGTTTATCACCCATATTTGAAGTTTATGCTTAAATATATACTAAAAGATGAAAATGCAAAAAAAGATTTTTTTAAACAAATAAGAAAGAAGATTAAAAATGATAAATAAATTAAATTTTGAATTAATATCCTTAGACAAACAAGAATTGTATCATAAATATTTTTCAGCCACTCCAACTCAATCTGCAGACTATACATTTATGAATATATTTGGGCTTAAAGATATTTATATGTTAGAGTGGGCATTTACTGATGATTTTGTTTTTATCAGACAAAAGTATCCACAAATTATGTATTGGGCTCCTATTGGAGATTGGAATAATAAATCAGACATTTTGTCAGATTATCTAAAAGACATAAATAATATAATAAGAATACCAAAAGATTTAGCTTTATATTTAGAAAGTAATAATATAAAAAATGTAGAAGAAAGCAGAGATGAATGGGAATATATATATAGTTATACAGAACTTACTACATTATCAGGTGGAAAATTTCATAAGAAAAAAAACTTATATAATCAGTTTATCAAAAATGAATATGAGTTTAAAAATATAGATACTACAATAATAAAAGATATATATGAATTTGAAAATAATATAAATATGTTATTGAACAATCATAATAATACAGTAGAAACAGAAAACAATGCATCAGACATATCAAATCAAATGAGAGCAGACGCTGATATATATATGACTAAAATACTATTAGATTATTGGGAAAAAATAAATCATATAATAGGTGGGGTTATTTATATAGATAACAAAATTGTAGCATATACTATAGCAGATTTAAGTATGAGAGATACTATAGTTGTACATACAGAAAAAGCTGATAGAAATTATAAAGGAAGCTATCAAGCTATTAATAAGATATTTTTAGACAATATTAAAGATGAAAGATTTACTCTAATAAATAGAGAGCAAGATGTAGGAGATTTAGGGCTTAGAAAAGCAAAAATGTCTTATAATCCTATTGGGTTTATAGAAAAATATAAAGTTAAAAACTAAATTTATTTCCCTTATAAATATATTTTAAATTATTCCCTTTATAGTTCTTACATAAAAATAGATAAAAAGTATCCAATTTTCTATCTTCACCTATAATTGGTTTTCTTATAGAAGTAAAATTTGTAATATACTCTACATCATCAAAAAAGTTTGTTATTACATCAATATTTGTTGAAGTTCCAAGATAATAAAAATTATCACCAACAAAATTATCATCTTTATACCAAAAATCAAAAACAGTAGGATGATATGTACCAAAGTTTAAACAAACAGCTTCTTTACTTGGACTAATATAAAAATTAACCATAGAAGGTATTTGATAATTAAGAGAGAATATTCTTATATCCTTACTCATAGTATTATCATAATAATGTTTCATATCATATTTAATAGAACTATACTTATAGTATCTATCTGTAGGATCTGAAGGTATATTAATAATAGGAGTAATATACTGAATAAATATTATCAATATAATAATGAAAGAGAGTATATTATTTAGTATAAATAATACTCTAATATATTTTTTATAAAAATTCTGTGATATAAAAAATGATATTATAAAAAATAAGCCTATATATATAAATATAGACCAATTAGCCTCCAATTTATTTTTTAATGATTTTTGAAAAATATATAAAAATGGAATTAAAGATATAAATAAAAAATAAAAATATCTTTGAGAAATATTTTTCTTAAAAAAACTTATACAATATTTAATCATTAATACTATAAATAAAGAAAAAAATAATGGTGTCAATAAAATAAACTGTGCAAGCCAAAAATCTAAAGTCCTATTAATACTTCCTGGTTTTTCTAATCTATCTAATATATAGTAAATAGGAGCATAGTCTGTATCAAATATATGTATCACAAATGGAATATTAATCAATATTATAATTACAAATGATAAGTAAAATGAATAAGATTTTAAAATATACTTTTTATTATTAGAAAATAAAATACTATATAATATTATAGAAAAGAAAACTAATAATGAGCTAATTTTAGATAATATAGCAAATCCCATACATAAAGATGCAATATAAAAATACTTATCATTATCAAAAATAGCTTTATAATAAAAAATAACTGATAAAAATAAAAAATAAAACATGGGAGTATCAATAGTTATAATTAATGACAGTCCTGTAAAAAATGGTATTATATTAAATAAGATTAACGCTATTATACCTTCATCTTTATCTTCAAAAAAATTATAAATAAAAATAGAAACTATTATATTAAATATAATACTACCAAACCTAACTCCAAAATCAGTATAGCCAAATAATAATGTACTTAACTTCATAAAAAATGCAATACCTGCAGGATGATCAAAAAATCCTATAGGTAAGTGTTTAGTCCATAAAGCATAATACGCTTCATCATCTATTAACATAGATGTTGATATTATAATTAATTTAATGATATTAATTAATAACACTATTATCATAGAAACTAGATAAATTTTTTTATGTGTTATTAAATATATAAAAGATACATTATTACTTAGTTGTGTTGTGTTGTGTTGTGTTGTGTTGTGTTGTGTTGTGTTGTGTTGTGTTGTGTTGTGTTGTGTTGTGTTGTGTTGTGTGGTATAGTGT
>CALXQJ010000014.1 GCA_944390575.1 uncultured Spirochaetota bacterium | reverse complement strand
ATTATCTGTTTCTTTATTATCTGTTTCTTTATTATCTGTTTCTTTATTATCTGTTTCTTTATTATCTGTTTCTTTATTATCTGTTTCTTTATTATCTGTTTCTTTATTATCTATTTCTTTATTATCTGTTTCTTTATTATCTGTTTCTTTATTATCTGTTTCTTTATTATCTGTTTCTTTATTATCTATTTCTTTATTATCTGTTTCTTTATTATCTATTTCTTTATTATCTATTTCTTTATTATCTATTTCTTTATTATCTATTTCTTTATTATCTATTTCTTTATTATCTATTTCTTTATTATCTATTTCTTTATTATCTATACCAACTAAATCTGATATTTCATTCAAATTATCAGAAATATCATCATTCAATATAATATCTAAAGAAGAAGCAGATAACTCCATAACATTATCATCTGTTATAATATCATCATTAACTATATTATCATTAGCAATATCATTAATAAGATCATCTTCAATATGAATATCATCAAGCTCCACACCCTCTAAAATATCATCAGAAGTAGATAATAAACTATTATTAATAGAATCAACACTATTTTCACTAACTAAATTAACTAATTCTGAAACAGGAGTATTATTTTCTATAGTAGAAATATCATTAGTAGAAATATTATTTACTAAATCTTTACTATATAAGGCCTCATTAATAGGTTCTTTTAATTTCCTAATCTTCTTTCTAATAACCTTAGGCACTGTTATAGTTCTTGTTTTTATAACTTTTTCAAGCCTTTTCTTAGGAACCTTTACTTTTTTCTTTGCAGGCTGAGAAGAAAAATTAAAATTACTAATTTCTGGTACAATAGACATATCATCAGTAGATAGTTTATTCATACTATGAGCCTTATCTAATTGCATAAGAGCATCAAGTAAATCTTGATCATAATCAGATGCTTGCATATTATCTTGACTATTAGATTGAACTTCTTCTTCTACTTCCTCAAAATATTCTACTTCCTCATAATCTTCATACTCTTCTTCTTTCTCTTCATAAATAGTCTCTTCTACTATCTCTTCTTCATAAAGACTATCATCATCTATATCCTTCTTAGCTTCAACTATATTATTAGAATCCACAGAAGATATATCATCATTTACCATATTATCATTATTTACTATATTTTCTTCATTAGAGTCTAAAATACTATCTTCAGATATTATATCATCAACTTTATCTGCAATCTCTTCTACTATAGGAGTATGATTTTCTACTATATTTTGAGATTCTTCTACTGCTATATTAAAGTCAGGTGAAATATCTTCTTCTATTATTATACTATTATTTGTTTCACTTATATTACTATTATCTATAGTAGTTGCATCATCAGAATGTATAATATCATTTTTAATAATATTATCTTCTGATATTACTGTATTATCATTATTTATATTTAGAGATTCTACATTTTCTAACTCAACAACACTATCAGACTTATTATTAAATAATGCATTTTCTAAATTAAAATCATCAACCTCTTCAATAGTATTAATATAATCATTAGAAACTTTAAAGTCAGAATATACATTATCTCTTCTCTTAATATCATCATATATAGTATCTATTATAAACTTCTCTTCATTAGATGAAGTAACTTTATCATCTAATGCCACATTATTAATACTTTCTACTATATTAGTAGTTTTAGTCTCTTCAATATTTTTAGATTCTTTTTCTACAACTTTACTTTCTAACTTATTAGTATCTTTAACATCATCAATAGAAGTAGCAATTTCAAGCTTCTGAGGACTATCCTCATTTTGAGCTATTAATGTAGATAAGTCAAAATCATCAACTATAGAAGAACTAAATATATCATCATCAGATATACTAATTTCAGATTTTACAGTGTTATATATATTTTCTTCTTCATTAGTATATAAAGATGATATAATATAATTATCATCTAATGCTTCATTATTCTTTATTTCTTTATTATCATAAGTCTCTTCAATACTATCATTAGCCTTATTAAATAAATCAGCATTAGATAAATCAAACTCATCATCATCTATAATATCTATAGAAAGTAAATCTTCTTCAGTTAGAGCTGTAGTTTCTTTAGCCTCAGTATAACTTCTATCTTCTTCTTCTGTATATCTATTTGCAACTACATTATCTTCTATAGAATTAGTAGTTTCATAAGTATCTTCTTCTAAACCTTTAGTAGAGTCTACTATAGTACTAACAATATTAATATTATTATTAAATTTCCTAATAACATTATCAACATAAATAGTAGGAAAATCTTTTTCAGATATACTAATATCCTTATTAAGAAGCAAATCTATATCATACTCATCTAAAGATACTTCCTCAATTTTCTCAAAAACACTATTTAACTCTTGTCTCACTATCTAATTCTCTTCAAAACTTTTTTTAATAGTAGAATATTTATTAGGTATATTTATTATAATATCCTCAGTTATTGGAGTATTATAATCCAAATTTTCAGGTAAATATCCAGTATCCTTAATACCACCAACCATTAATAACACCTCAGAAATAGATGTTCCATACTTACAAAAATATGTACCCGTTTTACGCACTCCACCTTTTAGAGTGACTTTTATGTATCTATTATCGAAATTCGTATTCTTATTAATTAAGTTCACAAATATTCCAAATAAAAATATAATAAGGATAAAAGACAAAATTATTAATTTATTTTTCATTTTTTGTAATCATTTGAATTAATATAGTATAAAATATATAATAGCAACTATTATATGTATGTCAAATACTAAAATAATAAAAATAGAAAATTAAAAAATGAATAAACTTCAAAACTTAAGAAATGAAATAGATAATATAGATAAAGATATAGTAAAACTAATAGAAAAAAGAATGAAAATTAGTTATGAAATTGGACAATATAAAAAAGAAAATAATATACCTATTTTTGATGAAAAAAGAGAAAAAGAAGTATTAGATAGAAAAAAAGAACTATTAGAAAATAAAGATCTTTCAAGTATGATTATTGATATATATAATATCATTATGAATAAATCTAAAGATATTCAAAAATAAATTATGAATAATATATTTATAATAGGTCTACCTGGATGTGGAAAAACTTCTATTTCAAAAATGCTTGCTAAAAAAATCAACTTAGAAGTTTATGATTTAGACGAGATAATAGAAGAAAGAGAAAATAAAAATATTACAGAAATATTTAATATATATGGAGAAGAATACTTTAGAAATATAGAAACTAAAGTTTTAAAAGAAATATCTCTAAAAAATAAATGTATAATATCTACTGGGGGTGGTATTATATTAAAAAAAGAAAATAGAGATATTATAAAAAAAAGTGGTATTAGCATATTTATAGATAGAGATGTAGAGAGTATATTAAATAATATTAATACAGACAGTAGACCATTATTAAAAAATAAAAGTAAGTTAATAGAATTACATAATCAAAGATATAAATTATATAAAGAAAGTGCTGATATCATATTTAAAAGTAATATTTGGTATAGTAGTATAGAAAATGCATTTGAACATATATATAAATATCTACAAAATAATAATAAATTCATCTCCATAACTTGAAAATATAAATAAAATAATTATACTTTAATGCTGTGCTTTTTATAAAACTTATTTTAGGAGATAAATATTTATGTCAACAACTATAATAGTAGGGACACAGTGGGGAGATGAAGGTAAAGGTAAAATAGTAGATTATCTTGCTTCAAAATCAAAGTATATAATACGTTCTCAAGGCGGTAGTAATGCTGGACATACTATTGTAGTAGATGATATAAAGTATAAATTAAGGCTTCTTCCATCTGGAATACTTCATAAAGATAAGATATGTATTATTGGAAATGGTGTTGTTATTAATCCTAAAGTATTTTTAGAGGAAATAGAATCTTTAATATCACAAAATGTTAATATGTCTAATCTAAAAATATCGGATAGAGCTCATATTATAATGCCATATCATATAGTTCTTGATGAGATGTATGAAAATGATCTTGGTGAAAATAAACTTGGAACTACAAAAAATGGTATAGGTCCTTGTTATATGGATAAGGCTTCTCGTGTTGGAATTAGAATTTGTGATTTGATGAATAAAGATGTATTTGCCAAAAAACTAAAATTTAATTTAGATATAAAAAATAAGATACTACAAAAATTATACAATCATAATGGCTTTGAATATGATGAAATATTAAATGAATATTTAGAATATAGAGAAAAATTAAAACAGTATGTTGATGATACTATAGTTATAATTAATAATGCTATAGAAAAAAAGGAAAATATACTCTTGGAAGGAGCTCAGGCTACTATGCTCGACTTAGAATATGGTACTTATCCTTTTGTTACATCATCATACCCTAGCGCGGGTGGAGCTTGTACTGGTTCTGGAATTGGTCCTTTAAAAATAGATAATGTAGTTGGAGTTGTAAAGTCTTATTCTACCCGCGTTGGAGAAGGTCCTTTTCCTTCTGAACTTTTTGATGATACTGGAAATCATATACGAGAGAAAGGACAAGAGTTTGGAACTGTTACTGGGCGTGAAAGACGTTGTGGATGGCTCGATGCTGTTGTTGTAAAGTATGCTGTTTATGTTAATGGATTTAATTCTATTGCTATTACAAGACTTGATATATTAGATGAATTAGAAACTATTAAAGTATGTGTTGCTTATAAGTATGAGGATAAAGTATTAGAAAATTATCCTGCTGATTTAACTATATTAGAAAATGTGGAACCTATTTATGAAGAGTTTGAAGGATGGAAAACTTCTACTAAGCATATTAAAGAGTATGATAAACTACCAGAAAATACTAAAAAATACCTAAAGAGATTAAGCGAAATAGTAAAAACTGATATATCTATAGTATCTGTTGGTGCTAATAGAGATGAAACTATAATTTGTAGTAATATATTTAATTAAATATATTTGCAATTTTTTATATTAAGTGATAGAATTTTTTTTAGTTTTTTGTAGGGGTAGATAGTTTGAAGTGTCATTTTTGTGGATGTGATGAGGCTGTTTTACATATTAAAGAAATTATAGACGGTGAACAGTATGAAATTAATATATGTAGAAAGTGTGAAGTAGAAAAAAATATTATAGAAAAATGTTTAGAACTTGAAGCTCATAATTTATCAAATATATTAGAACATTATAAACATACTCCTATTAAAATAAAAAAGAATAGTAGTAAAGAATATGAAGAAAAAAATTGCGAGTATTGTGGATATGCTTTAAGTGAATTCTTAGAAACAAATACTCTCTCTTGTCCTAAATGTTATGAAGCTTTTAAAAGCTATATAAATAAAAATATCAAAAAAATACATAAATCATCAAAACATATTGGAAAAATAGCAAATAATAATATCAAAACTAAAGATATAGAATTAGAAATATATAAATATAATAATGCTATAGAACTTCTTGTAGAAAATGAAAGCTATGAAGAAGCATTAATTCTAAAAAATAAAGTTATAGAGCTTCAAAACATTTTAACTGGTAAAAAAAATATAAGTGAAAGAAAAGATGCCAATTGAAAATATTGCTCATTGGATATATGACAAAGGGCATGATGATAATATTGTTCTTTACTCTAAAGTTTCTATATACAGAAATATTGATGGTATCAGATTTTATAATTATATGGATAAATTTGATACAGAAAAAGTTAATTCAATATTAAACCCATCTATAAAAGATCTAAACCTTAATCTTATATCATTAAAGTTTATAGAAAGTAGACCTCTTAATATAAAAATCTTAAGAGAAAACCTAATACTACCTGAAAAGAGAAATATATTAAACTCTACTTTATATATGAATAATTCTGGTAATATATCTATACTTATAAACTCTGATGATCATTTAGAGGTACAATCTATAGCAAGGGGATTAGAACTTGAAAGCTGTTTTAATAATGCTTATAGTATAGAAAATAGTTTAGATAAAAAAGTGAATTTCTCTTATGATAAAAAATTTGGTTTTCTAACAAGCTCTACAGAAAAACTTGGTGTTGCTATGAATATGACAGTATCTATGGCTATACCTACTATTATGTGGAAAACTCCTGATAATATGGATTTTTTTATTAATAAATACTCAAAACTTGGATTTGACTTATATATAGAAGATAGTAGAGTTCCTATACTTAATATTACAAATAGAATTATGCTTGGTATTAGTGAAACTGACTTATTAAAACAAATGATTGAAATTGTTAGTAGCATATCTGAGCGAGAGAGAAAATTAAGAGAAAGGCTTAAAAGACTTAGCAAGTATACTATAGAAGATAAAATATTTAGAAGTATGGGTATACTATCTAACTGTAGATATTTAAAGTATAAAGAACTTCTTAAATATAGTTTATGGCTTAGAGTTGGACTTTATTATAACTTAATAGAAAATATTGATTTAAATAAACTTTACTACATCATTTTTATTACTAAAAAAAATCATATAAAAGATATTTTTAGAAAGAATAAAAATATTGTAGATATAGATGAAGTTAGAGCTAGTATTGTTAGAGATATTATAAATAACTAATATTTATAATAATAATCATATATATGTACTATATTTAGTAAAATAAAAAATATTTATATACTGTTTCTTGATTTTATAATATAAATTTATTATAATATGTCTATAAATAATAAAATATAAGGATAATATATTATGAAAATAAGAAATAGTATCTTAATGCTTGCTATGTTTGTATTTTTCATTAGCTGTCAAGAGCAAAATAGAGTAACATCAGAATTTGCTGTTGTAGAAGATAATACAAGCAATGGTGTAGAAAAACCTGTAGATGAACCAACAACTGATGGCGATCAAGGTAGCAGTGGGTCTGGTAGTGGATCTGGATCAGGTAGCGGTTCTGGTGGTGAAACTACTACACCTACAGGAAAACCAGAACTTACAGAAGGAGAATTAGACTTAAGAGTAAAGTATTTTAATCAAACTATTAGTGGAAATAATGCACCTACTCCTGTATATTTAAACTTCTATGGTACTCAAGTAAATTATTTAAAAGATAAAGATGTAAAAACAACAGCTAAAATCACTGTAACAGAGCGTACTGAAAATGTAAATGCTAAAGATGTTATAGATAATATATCATATAGTGATTCTTATGTAGAAGCTACATTTCAAACAAGAGTTATAACTTTAGGTGGCAATTTATCTACTGTACTTCCTACTGTAGGTTCTTATGCAAAAGTAGAAGTAGAAATATATATTCAAGATACAAAATCTACAGGTAGAAGATTTTCTGTAACAACTAGAAAAGTGACTCTAATATTAAAGAGAATTTAATATATATATATAAGTATTTTTATACACAAAGAAAGAACAAGGTTTTTAGTAGCTCTGTTCTTTTTTGTATATAAAATTTTCAGTATATAAAAACTTATATTTATATATTTTCAAATAAAGTGCTTGATTAATTCAAAAAAGTTATTATACTATTATATATAATAATATTTTAAATTTATAAATAAAGGAGAAAACGATGAAAAACTTAAAGAAAATAGCTTTATTGCTTTCTATTATAACAGTTTTTGTTATAAGTTGTGGTGGTTCACAAGCTGCTTTAAATTCTACTTTCGATGTTATCACAGATGATACAACTTCTGTACATGATAACCCACCTACTATAGTAGAAGGTCCTGAACTAGATCCATTACCAGATGATTTTACTATAACACCAACTGAATATTCTAAAACAGATATCAGTCAAGGAAACTGGGGTACTACTTTTACTGTTGATATACAAAAAGGAATAAAAAAGGAGGTTAACTATGAGAAACTTTAAAAAATTAGTTTTATTATTATCTATATTAATGGTTATTGGTATAGGTTGTAAGAATGCTCAACAAACATTAAGTTCTACTTTTGATGTTATTGAGGATGGAAAAACTTCTGTTCCTGATAACCCACCTATTCCTGTAGATCCAGATACTGGAGAACCTGTTGTAGAACCACAGGACAAAAGACAAGAATTCCCTTCTATATGGCTTGATAGAAGTTATATAGAGACTGTAGTATCAGGTTCTACTAAAAACTTTAATATACTAATAAGAAGCTCAGGAGATCAAAATATAGCAGACTTTATAAAAAGAGCAAAAGTTGAGTATCAATACACTCTTTTAGAAAGAACTGAAGGTACTAAATCTTCTGAAGAGATACTAAAAAATGTATATCTAAAACTTGGACCTTTCCAACATAAAGCTCAGTATTTCCTATATGTAGACTATGCTATGGCAGCAGCATTAAACTCTTCTGGACAAAGTGCAAAAATAAAGGTTAGTTTATTCTTTCAAGATACTAAAGGCATAGAAGATAATACTGGATATAAGCCTGGTAGATTAGACCTTATACTATATGTAAAAAGAAGATAAAATAATATAACTAAGTAAACTATTTAGCAGGGTTTTTATATGACCCTGCCTTTTCTTTATTTTACACACATTATCATTTTTATTTACATACAAGTCAATAGATTAAAAAATTATTTAATATTTTAAGTACATTTTATTATTATTTTTATAATAAAATAAGTAATTTTACTATATTATATGTATACTTATTATAATATAATATTGACAAATAAAAATTTTGTATTATAATAGATTGCTAAAATAAAAAAGGATGACAAAATGATTAATAGAACACAAATAATGAGACTACTAAAATACAAAAATGCATTAAGAAGAATGAAAAGTTTTGGATTTATCAAAGCATATTCCAATAACTTAGGAGATGCTATAGGTATCACATCAGTACAAATTAGAAAAGACTTTTCACTTTTTAATATCACAGGTAATAAGAAAGGTGGATATAATATAGACGATCTTTTAGAACAAATTGATGAAATTTTAGGAAAACAAATATCACATAATATTATTTTAGTCGGAAATGGAAAAATAGGAAAAGCACTAGTAAACTATAGGGGATTTGAAAATGAAGGTATTAGAATAGTTGCTGCATTTGATAGTAATCCAGAAGAAGTAGATAGAGATGCTAAAATTCCTGTATATCCTGTAGAAGAGATTAAAGACTTTATAGAAAAAAATAATATAGAAATAGCTATACTATCTGTTCCAGATATAGAAGCTCAAAAAATGTTTGATATTATATGTAATGCTGGAATTAAAGGGGTATTAAACTTTGCTCCTATACAATTATTAGAAAAACCAAATTGTATTATAAATGATGTTAATATTGCAAATGAAATAGAGTCACTATTCTATTTTATTAATGATGTTAAATATACTAATAAAGGTAAAAAGAGCAAAGAAAAAAAAGAAGATAAAAATTAATTATTGGTATAAAAAAAGTAATTTGATGAAACTTGAATATTATACCATTTTTGCCACTCTGTAATTTTTATTACAGATGACTTATAAGCTTTAATTAAATCTTTATCTGTTTTTATATTTGGTATTTCATACTTCTTTGGTGGGGTTGTAAGAGTAGATACTAATAATAAGTCATCACTTTTGCACCCTATCATCAAAAAAACTATAAAACTCATTACTAATAGCATTAATCGCATCTATATTTTCCTTATTTAAATTATTTATTTTTATTTTATCTATTAATATACTTGAGTTACTATAATGTAGTAATATATTAACTTGTGATTTAGTAAACTCATTTTCTTTATATAAAATACTATTTTCTAACTCTAATTTATTATTAGCTTCTTTTAAGCTATTAATACTTTTTTTATATAAACAAGTATTAAATATCATACAAATAATAAATAAAATAATATAAAAATATATATTTTTAAATAACTTTATAAAAATAAATAAACTTCCTATCATTACTTAAGCATATCCTTATTAATATTTTCTTTAATACTTTTGGCACTATAAAAATTTTTAATAAAAATAGAAGCATCTATAGGAAATAATATACAAAAGCAAGATAAAGCAATAAGTAAAAGCCCCTTACAAGCATCAGATGATAAAGCAGTAGAAGATACAAAACTCTGATAATGATATTCAAAAAATACAAAAATAACTATAAACAACTTTATAATATTACTAATATTTTTAGCCTTACATCTCATAATAATTAATTATCTCCAGTATAAAAATAACTTAAAATTCTAAATAAAAAAGCACCTATGCTTCCAAGTGCAATAGTAACAGCAGAAAAACCAATGATAACATTTTTTAATACCCCAAAACTTCTAAAAGTAATATTATCTTTAAGGTTATCTCTAATACACTTTATAGAGTCTTGAATATCTAAAATACTCTTTTCAATATTCTTAATACGTATATCAAGCTCTATAGAAGAAAATTTATTTTTTTCTATATAAAGCTCAATATCTCTAACCTTCCCTATTAAACCATTCCCATTTGGAATTCCATTTTTATTAAGCCCTACTTTATTTTGAATAATAAATAATTGTTCTTCAAGATTCTCCATAAAAAATACTCCCTAAATAGCATTGCTTCTATTAATCCACCCATTTAAAAAGACTCTGTTTGCTGGACGCTTCTCTACTAAACTATTATAAAATTTAATCTCTATCAAATTAAAAAGCTCAACAGAAATATAATCAGCAACCCTAAAAGCCTCACGTGTTTTTATACCATATATACCATCAACAACTATCTTACAAGCCTCCTGACCAACCTTAATAGCACGCTTTATACCAGCATTAACTGAAAGTAATAATAAATTAGTAGCAAAGTCTTCATTTTCTATTTCATCACAATTAATAATATCCCAATAATATTTCTTATAAAAATTCTTAATTTCATTTTGTATATCAACATTATCTAATAAAATAATATCAATATCATTCTTACTTCTACGCTCTTTTTTAAGCTCATCTATAATACTCCAAAAACTCATATTAGGATAATTTTTTCTTGTTATACCCTTATAAGTTTCACCTCCAGTATCCAAAAAATGATTACTATAACCACCCTCCCATTTTTCTAAAATATTAAATGCCTTTTCAAAACTGGCCATAATAAAAAACTCCTAAAACTATATTTTTTTATATTTAGACTTTATATCCTCTCTAATTTTAAATATCTCAAATAGTAACTCTTTTTCCCTATCTAATAGTATGTTTTCATCACCAAGACGTTTTAATATACTATCTAATAATTCAGAACGTTTAGAATCAAGCTCTAATGAATAAGCATTATATCTACTTTCTATAATATATTTATTATAATCATCAAGACTTATAACCTTATCTTGAAATTTTTCTTCTATAGTTTTTTCTATAATATGATATTTTTTACTATCTCTATCGTATTCTATCTTATAATTAGAATCCAAATTTAATATATTTCTTTGAACTAATCTTATATAATCATCCTCATAAGAAGAGTTAAGTTCTACTATTACACCATCTTTTACAACCTCATTATTTTTTAATATAATTATTTTTTCTTTTATCTGTTCTCCTAAACTTTTAATACTTCCATCTTCATTATAAGCTCTAATATCAGTTTGAGATATATCATTAGTATCAATCTTTTTTATATCTTCATTTTGAGTAACATCTACTCCTATATCATTAGTATAATAACCAAGTATTTTATAGCTATTTTTATTATATTTAATATAAAACATCATTATAATCCTTAATTAATTGATAATAGTTTATAAACTCTTATCAGTCTGTTTCTTACTCTATTTTCTCCAGCAGTAGGAACTTGACGAGATGCATAAAAATCGAATGCTGCTTGAGCTCTCTGCATCTGACCTACATTTGTCCAAGAACTATTTGAACCATTCTTATTTCTAAAAGCTCCATTAGAAGCATTAGATACAGCTGGAACATGATATATACTAAAAGAACCACTTATATCTCTTATAGCATCACCTTGAAAACCATTACTTCTACCAGAGCTAGATAAAGAACCTTCTGTTCTAAAATAAATACTTTCTGTATTAAATACTAATTGCCAAGTGGTATTAATGCTATACATGTTTTTATACCAAGTAGTTGGATCCTCATTAACATCAAAACTACCATCTTCTTTTGCAAATTGAATATAATAAGGAGGAATCATTACTCTACTACTTAATACTTCACCAAGCTCTTGTATATTATCAACATTCTTTTTTATATTCTCTAATTTATAATTTTTCTCAACTGTTAAATTAAATGTAAACTCATCTCCAATTTCTACTTTAGAGTTATCTACATAAGAAAAATAAAATAAATATATTTTTGTCTTCTCTTCATCTGCAAGAAACAAATCAGAAATTCCATACTGAACTTGTTTTGATTTATTAGATACAATTTCTAATGTTGAATTTAAATTATTAATACTATCTATTAAATTAAAATAATTTTCTATAATAGGGCTATAAAAATAAAAACCATCTATATCATTAGATATATTGGCTTTATAATAACCTTTTAAACGTACTATACCATTATCTTCTAAAAGCTCAAAATTAGAAACAGATTTACCATCTGAACATAAATAAAAAATATTTCTATCTTCTTTTTTCAAATGCCTATTAGAAATATTAGCTGTTAATGTAAAGTTATCTTCTAAAACTAAATTATCATTACTGTATTCATCCAAGCCTATAATAATACTCATACTATTATAATCTATATACATATTCATATTTACTTCTACACCATTTATTAGTGCTTCATTAGAAGATAGTCTAAATACAGTATTAAACTCAAAAAATTGTGAAAGCTTAGAAAATATTTTAAAACTATTTGTAAGATCATCAATGCTATGTATTTTTAATAAAGCTCCTATACCACTACAATTATTTATTTCAAAAGAAAAAGTATATTTATCTTCTGAATTTTTTACTATAGTTGCAGGATATTGTACTTCTTTATCATCTATAAGAGTTATATTTATAATACTATTTTCTTGAATCTTAAATTTTGGAAATATATACTCATCTGTAGGATACTCTAAATTTGTTTTAGAATTATCAAAATATATACTAAATGCCTCATTAGAAGATGCTCCAGAAGTAGATGAGCTATTATTAATTTTTTTATTTAATTTTTCTATAGCATCCTGAATATTATCTACATCTAAGTTTGTATTTATATCATCAAAAAATGTATTCTTCGCAGTATTAAGTCTTTCTATTTTTTTATTTGAAATTAAATTAATCCATACAGGTCTTATAACATCTTCTACAACTATATATGATAAACCATCCTTTATAATAATTTGATTTTTATATATTTTATCTAAATTATCATCCCAATTTAGAATACTAATAAGTGGTTTTATTAAATTTGATAAATTAGTAATACTATCCTTAGTATCTTCATAAGTAAATGAAACTTGAACTACATAAAAACTATTTCTATACTCTATAATATCTCCAACTTTATAATAAATACCATTTTCAAGTCTTTTAAATGGTGTGAGTAAAGAAGCATTAATATTAAGATGATAGTCAGTAGAGTCACTAAGAAATTCTTTATTTACTTTATACAAATAACCATTATTTTTTATAATATCATTTACTCTATATAAAGTATCTTTTTTAAAGTTTAAAATAGGATAATTAATATCTAATGTATTTAGCTTTTTTGAAATATTATCAAACATATAAGAAGTAAATACACTATTATAAGTAGTTATATTAAAATTAAATTTTTTATTTATAAAATGAATTGGAAAATAAATTATACTCTTAAAATCTATATTATTTTCTATCAAATAAATTTCATTTTCTTTAATAGATTCTATATCTCTTAAATTTTGAATATCATTAACATATTTAGGATATACTTTGATATTATCAATAAAAAACTCCATATCCTCTAAACTACCATCAATACTATAGCCAATACAAGCACAAAATAAATCTTCTCCATCAATAATACTAACATTATAAGAATCACTATTTAAAAAAATCTCACCAGAAACTTTTTCTAAATGAAATGTATTCTCAGACGGTTTATACATAAAAGGGGCCTGTAAATTATGTTCATTAAGATTATTCATTAAAATACTCCATAGAAATAGTTTAATTAATTAACTTTCTTTTTTACCAAATAATATATAGTAGCTGAAGCTGTAATAGAATTAGAACCTACATTCATAGCAAATACAGTAGTATCTATAAAAGGATACCAAGTAAGATTTGCTAAGTCTGCTTTATAAGTAAAGTTAGTTTCAAATCTTCCTCCAAAATAATAATTTTGATTTGGAGTTATTTGCCAACCTATAAAAGGAGCTTTAAATAAAGTATTTATATCAGAGCTTTTTTGAAACAAACCTATAGTCCAATTTCCTTTTTGATTAAAATTACCAGAATAATTTACTGTTGCACAAACTTGTAAATAGTCTAAGTCATCTCTAATATTAAGCCTCCAAGTATTTGTTCCAGATGATGTTTTTGTAATATTTTCTGTTATAATAAAAGTTGAATTATCTTCTATATCTTTCAACCTACTATTAATATTTTCTATATATGATGGAACCCCTATTGTTCTTTCAAATATATCATTAAGTACAGATGAAGTTATTGCAGTTGTTATAAATCTTCCACTTACAATTCTTAATATTTTAGAAGCATAATTTTTATGTAAAAAAATGTTCCTCTTAAAGAATCTTTATTAAACCAAAATATTTCATTTTCATTTGGCATATATCTATCATTACCAAGTTCTCCTATTATATTTTTAAGCTCTGAAATAACATTACCATTTAAAGGATCTAATATCTGAAATACACAGTCATTTAAAAATGATAATGAAGTTGTAAGAAGACCTGTACTTACTGCTACATAATTAGAATTTATAAATGGTTCTTTTAAGGGAATTTTAAAATCTATATTTTCTACAACACTAAATGAATTTTCATCTGTAAATGGATTATAAGTATTAGCAAGTCCAAAATAATTTAATATTGTACCATTATTATTATTCATAAATATAAATCCTTATATATATTTTATTAGTATTTATAAGTTAATAGCTTTTCTAAATTTTTTCTTTTTTCTTCTTGCTCATATAAATAATTTGTAAGTTTAGTATTCATTTTAGAAAGTTCAGCATCTATATTTAGAGAATTATTCTCATAAGTATAATTAATAGTTCTAACATTCATAGATACAACTTTTGAACCTAAATCAAAAAAACAAATAAACTTATCATATAAAATATTAGAACGCTCTGATGTTATAATAATATCTCTCTTATCATATCCTCGAACATCAAATATACCAAAGCCATTTTTACAATACTTTCTCTGAGAATTATTTTTATCTTCAACTTGAATTATAGTGCTTATCTTATTAGAAGAATCTTTAAAAAAATCTTTGCCATCAGAAAAAAATATTACTATCTTTGTAAGATTATAAGAATAATTACAAACTTCTTTATAATACTTATCTATATCTGTAAGTAATACACTTTGTTGTTGTTTATAGTTTGGATATTTTCTAAACTCTATAGCATCATCAATATCTAAAATATCACTCGAATATAAATTATTTATTCTGCTATTATTGATAGTAAAATCATTAAAGTCTATAACTTTATAATAATTATTTGTAGGCTTTAATATACACTCTACACATTCATTAATATTTAAATCTATATTATTATAGTTAATACTTTTTAATGAAACCTTTTCTTTTTTTGTTTGAGATGTTAAAAAATTATATGCAAAGTTATATGCCAAGTCATAATTTTCTAATTTATAATCTATATCAAAAATTTCTGTTTTTATTCCTATTTCTTTTTCTAATGGTATAGGAGGATAGTCTGTATCAGCACCAACTATTTTTGGTAGTATTCTATAATGATCTTCTTTATTACCATCACTATTTATAATACTATCTTTCATCTTTACTATATATCTACTAACTAAAGAATCACTATCCTCCTCATACTCACTATTAGAAAAATGATTATTATGCCAAACAACTTTTTTTATAGGTATATCGCTAAACTCTTTAAAATAAAAATTATTATCTAAATCAACTCCCCAACAAAATGTAGAAGATAAATTACTCTCAACCTCATCAAGTATATCAGAAATATTTCTACCCGAAAAAGACATAGTAATCTTTTTATCATTATTTAATGTTATATTATTAATATCAAAATTAATTCCAATCTCTTCTATTTTACTTCTAAGAGATAAAACAATATCAAAAGCTCCAAGAGTAGATTCTAAAATCAAATCTCCCTGTATATATTGATAAACTAATTTGCCCCAGCTTGCTATTATATTAATTACTCTGCCAGAACTGTCTATACTCTCAATATAGCCCGTAAATTTCTTTTTACCATTTAAATAATATTCAACTCTATCATTAATATCTACATAGTTAACTGGAATATTAAACTTAATAATACCACTCTCTCCACCTCTCTTATTAACTTTAAAATTAAAATAATAATAATTAGAATGATATATAGAATATGGACGAATATTTTTACTATCTATTATTTTTATATAACTACCACTATCCTCAAATGATATATAAGGAGATGGAGCTAATTTATATATTTTACTTCTTAAAAAATTATAAGGTATTTTCATAACAAAATACCTCTCTTATAATAAATTATAGCCTCTTTACAAACTTGATTAGAATCTAAATATAAAATATTTTCCCCAACATTTAATTCTGGCTGTAAACCCTTATAATCATAATTAATACCATTAAGAGTAAGATTATAACCATCAAAATATATTCTATTATAACCATTTTGAACCTCTGAAAAAAATTGTATACCAAAATTATCTCTATTTGCAAAAGTAAAATTAAGCTCGCTTCCTACAACATCAAATAAAAGAGAAAATGTTAATGGAACTGGTACTAAGCTTAGTGAACTATATTTTATATCTTGTCTTAAATCTTCTGATATATTTAATTTATAACTTTCTTCTTTTTGTCTTAAAAATACTTTATCTATAGCTTCTAATGAAATAGTTATAATACCTAAATTATTAATATACTTAATATTATAACCACTTACAGAAGTCATAATATGCTCTGCCTCATATATTTCATTATCATATTCTATTCTAATAAAAAATCTTTTAGCAGTATTTGATAAAATTATACTACTATACTTTGTATATTGATGCTCTATTTTAACCCATCTATTTAACTCATCTTTATACTCTAATATAGGTATACCAAAATCTATTTTTCTACCAACAGATATTATACCAAGCCCAGTAGAAAAACCAGAAAATCTATTGCCCTCTATAACTTTAGAATCTGTTTTTATATCAGACATTTTTATTTGATTAGATAAAGAAACTAAATCAAAAATATCTTCACTATATCTATCTCGAACTACTAATTTACAGTTATAAGACATATATCAAACTCCTAACATATATAAATAATTTTTATAAGAAATTATAAGAAGAAGCTTAATATAAAAAATTATGATAAAATAAAAAGGCAATATAAAAGGCGATAGATAAATAAAAATCTATCACCTTATATATAAAATAATAAAGTTAAATAATTATTTCTTAAAAATACCAAAAGGCTTTCCAACAGGTAGTACAACTTTTCCAAAATGCTTATTAAGTACACCAGCAGCACTTCCATAAAAAGATAGTATAGCAATAACAAGCTCAGCAACACCACCTAATATTTTTGTAAAATTATATGCAATGTGAAAAGTGCTAAATACAAGCCCTATAAATAAAAAATCAATAGCTACAAATATCCAAAATAATAGTTTAGTAGTTTCCATAGCACCAATAGTCATATATAGTGAAAAAATTAAATAACCAATAAAAGCAATAGCTAACTGATTATTATCAGAAGCCTCTTGTAAAACCTCCCCAAATACACCCATAGAAGTCATCCAAGTCATAGCAATAGCAAGCCAGAAAAATCCAAAAGCTCCAAAAGCTGTAGCTCCAAATATATTGTTATGTTTAAAATCAAATAAACTTGCTATTATTTGAACAAGTCCACCCAAAAATATAGCCCAAGGAATAACTAAGCTTAAACCTGTAGTAAGCCCTAATTTTTGTGATGATGCTACTAAAGTAACCATTGCAAGACCAAATAGTCCAAGTGGTGAAGGATCTGCAACCATAATCTTTACTTCTTTAGTTTCGCCCATAGTAAAATCTCCTGTTTTTTATATTATTAAGATACTATTTTTAAGTATTTTTGAAATGATAATTATAAAAAATATTATAATAATGTCAAAATAAATTATAGATTTTTTATATATTGTTCTACTATATTAAGGTCTTCTTCTGTATCTACACCATGTATAAAAGAATCAGTCTCTAAAACTTTTATTTTTAGTCCATTATAAAGCCACTTTAATTGCTCTAAACTCTCTATTTTTTCGTACTCAGAATCTTTAAGCTTTTCTATATTAAGTAAAACATCATGTCTAAAAGCATATACACCTATATGTTTATAATAGTCAACTAAAATAGAATTATCACTTCTTCTATGAGGTATAGTAGCACGAGAAAAATACATAGCATAGTCATTAATATCACAAACAACCTTAACCGTATTCTCATCATTTATCAAAACACTATCTTTTTCTATTTTCTTTTTTAAAGTGGCAATATCAACCTTATCATCATCAAAAGACTTTATTATAGAAGAAAGAATATCAGAGTTAATTAAAGGCTCATCACCCTGAACATTAATAACAATATCACAATCTATATCTTTTGCCACCTCTATAATTCTTGAAGTTCCTGATGTATGATGTTCTGAAGTCATTACAACTTTAGCATTATACTCTCTACAAATATCAAATATTTCTTTTGAATCTGTAGCAACTATAACATCTTCTATTTCTTTTGTTTGTTTTACATTATTATATACTGAAATAATTATAGGTGTATTTAATATTTTTTTTAGAAGTTTATGTGGAAATCTTGTAGAATTATAACGTGCTGGAATAATGGCAACAACTTTTTTTTGCATTATTTATCCTCTAAAATATTTTTACCTATATTAAAAAACTTATTTCTAAACTCATCTTTAGTCTTAGACTCTATAAGTAAAACTGTATACATTATTAATCTCGACATTCTTGTAATAAGAGATAAAAATGATAAATATTTATTATTCTCAGATGGCTTTAATGATGTTAAAAATAAAATAATAAAATGAACAGGCTTATTATCTCTAGAGCCATAATCTACACCCTCTCTAGAAATAGCAAAAATAATTTTATTTTGCTCTAAATCTTTTGTTCTAATATGAGGAAATGCAATTCCATAACCAAGACCACTATTACCTATAGTTTCTTTTTTATTAATTATTGAAATAACATTTTCTATATTAATATCAAGACCATTTGATATAGCATAATTAAGCATTTCATTAATAGCACCATCTTTAGACTTTGATTTTAAATCAACAATAATGTAAGAATTATCTAATAATACAGATAAATCATTAACAGAAATCATAATAACAAAATACCCTATAACAAAATTAATTTGTAATAGCAAACCTACTACTTAAAAAGCTTTGAAGTGTATATTTTTTCTGTAAAACATCAAATGTTATTTCAAAAGGGTTTATAAAAGATCCATCTTTAAAAGAAACTGTTGCCTGATTATTAAAGTCTAAACTATTAATAACATTCCACTTGCCTTTGAATGATAATCTAAGAACCTCACCAATATATGCACTTAAAGAAAATATATAATTTTTTGAATTATCATTATCAAGTAAAAGATATAATTTCTCATTGATAAAGCTATCTATTTCTATAAAACTACTTAAAGTAAAATCAACATGATAACCTTCTCTTATAAAGAAATTACTTATGAAGTATGATGCTCTTATTAATTCTTCTTCTACAGAGATATATTTAGCCATTATAAAATTAACCCTTATTTTATATAGTACAATCTTTTTTAAATAAGTCAAACTTTTTTACAAAAATATATATAATATTTGACTTTTGGGTACTTATAATATAGTTTTATAATAATATATGTTTAATAATGTAAAAGAACTTATAAAAGATGATATTATACTATTTCCAATAAGGCATCATTCACCTGCTTGCTCATATCATTTAAAAAGTATTATAGAAACTTTTAAGCCTAACTGTATTCTCATAGAAGGGCCAAGCGATTGTAATAATATAATTAAGTATTTTATAGAAAAAGATACAAAGCCCCCTTTTTGTATATACTCAAGCTATAAAAAGAATAATATAATATATAGAAGCTATTATCCTTTTTTAAGTTATTCTCCAGAATATCAAGCTATAAAAATAGGATTAGAAAATAATATAGACATACTATTTATAGATACTCCTTTTTCAAAATTAATAGATTTAGAAAATAATAAAGAAAGAGAAATATACTCTTTATATGATAGTGATGATTATAAATTTAATATAAATGAATATATAAAATCTATTATAAAAAAAACATCTCTTAGAAGTTTTAATGAATTTTGGGAGAGAGATTTTGAGATTAATGGTATATACAAAGACTCTCGTAAATTTATGGAAAGTGTGTACACATTAGGACACTATATGCGTTTGATAGAAAAAGAGGATAAAGAAAACTCATATAGAGAATATACTATGGCACACTATATACTAAAAGCTAAAGAAAAATATAATAAAGTATTAGTTATAGCTGGAAGTTTTCATATAGATGGTATAATAGAAAAAATAGAAATTATAAAAAAAACTAATAATATCTTAGAAAACAATTATGATAAAAAAAATATATCACACTATTTAATACCATATTCATTTAAAGATGCAGATCAAAGAAGTGGTTATCAATCTGGTATAGAGTTTCCATATTTTTATGATGAGGTTTGGAAGAAATTAGAGAAAAGCAAAAATAATAAAAATGTATATAATGATACTGTAAAAGACTTCATAATAAAAATATCTCATCTTTATAAAGAGCATTATAATATAAATATAGTAGACTCTGTTAATGCATATTATATGGCTGATAGTTTATCAAAAATTAGAGGTAAAAAATCTATAGGTGTATATGAGCTTATAGATTCAATAAAAAACTCATTTGTAAAAGGCTTAGAAATTAATTATGGTATATACAAAATACTCTCAGGAATAAAAACTGGTAGTATATCATCTACAAGTATAGTACCTCCTGTTTTAATAGAATTTAGAGAGCTATGTAAAAAATTTAAAATTAAAACTAATAAAAAAGAAAAAATAGAAACTATATTAGAAATATTAAAAGATAAAAATCATTATTATAAAAGTATTTTTTTTCATAAAATAAAATTTATAAATATAAAATTCTGCAATATTATAAGTGCCACCAATTATATAAAAAAAGAAAATAGAAATTTAGCAAGAGAAATTTGGCAGTATGAGTATAGTACAAATGTGGAAGCTCTTCTTATAGAAAAATCTATTTATGGTATATCTATAGATGATATTGTTATAGCTATAATAAAAGAAAAAATTAATAATATTAAAATATCTAATGAAATATCAATTCTTATAATAGAAATTCTCTTGATGAATATTTCATATAATATATTCACAGATATAGAATATAAAAAAATAGAAAATATTATTATAAATGATAATAACTTTGAAAGTATATTTAACTGTATAAATAATTTAATATATGCAAAAAATATAATAGAATTTAACTTAGAATATGAAAGTAATAATCAAAACTCATTAAAAATAATAAATAATATAATAGAGATAGCTATAAAAAATATAATTGATAATATAGAAAAGACAAAACATATAGATGAAGAGAGTATATCAAAAATATCTCATAACATAAAAGATATATATCAAAATATATTATCAAATTCTGAGTATATAGAATATAAAAAACTATTTTTAAAAAAAATAAATGAAATTACAAAAAATACATTCGGATCATCACATATATATGCAATATGTCTGTCAATACAATATAAAGAAAAAATTATAACAATAGAACAATTTACAAATACAATATTAAACTTCCTTCAAACTTTAGAAGATATATCATACTTTATTAGTGGTATACTATTAATATCAAAAGATATAATATTTATAAATAATGAAATAATAAATAGTATAGACAAAATAATAAAAAATATAGATGAAGATAAGTTTCTAAAAATATTGCCACACTTAAGATATGCTTTTACAAATCTGACAAAATCAGAAATATCATCACTCTCACAAATACTATTAAATATATATAATAAGAATAATAAAACAATTAAGTTAAATAAAAACGATATAGACATAATAATAAAAAATAAAATGATGGAATATAAGATTTTTTAAACAATATTTATTTTGACTATTTATATTATATTTATATAATAATTATTATATATTACTAAATTTAAGGATATAATAAAACTATGGAGAAGTTATTAGAAGTACAAGAAAAATATAAAAAAATGTTAAAAGAAAACATTATACCATTTTGGCTAAAGAATGCTGTTGATAGAAAAAATGGAGGGTATTATACCGCATTAGATAGAGAAGGAAATATTATAGAAACAGATAAGTCTGTATGGTTTCAAGGTAGATTTGCTTGGGTATTATCTACTCTATACGCAGATTTTGAAAAAAATGAAGAGTATTTAAAAGCTGCTAAACTTGGAATAGATTTTTTAGAAAAATACTGCTTTGATAAAAATGGTGATGGTAGAATGTTTTTTAGAGTAACAGAAGATGGAAAATGTGTTATAAAGAGATTAAGATACTACTACTCAGAAACATTTTGTTTAATAGCATTTGCAGCATATTCAAGAGCAAGTGGTGATAAAACTTATATAGAAAAAGCAAAAGAAATATTAAAGAATATAGAAAAATATCAAACTTCTGATATTCTAATTCCAAAAGTAGAACCTTCTGTACGCCCTACTATAGGATTTGGTCCACCTATGATAATGCTTGCCACAATTCAAGAATTAAGAAAGGCAGATATAGAAAATAAAAAATATTATGATGAATATATAGATAAGTTAATCTCTCAAGTTAAGATGTTTATGTATGAAGAGAAAAAAGCAGTATTAGAACAGGCTAATCCTGATGGCTCATTACAAGATCACTTTGAGGGAAGATTATTAAATCCTGGTCATGCTCTTGAAGCTTCTTGGTTTATACTTGCTGAGGCTAAAGAAAGAAATAATGATGAAACTTTAAAACAGCTTGGTCTTAAAATATTTGACTGGATGTGGGAATGGGGCTGGGATAAAGAATATGGTGGTATTATTCAGTTTATGGATGTGCTTGGCAAACCTAAAACTGATTATTGGCATGATATGAAATTCTGGTGGCCACAAAATGAAGCTGCTATTGCTGCTTTATATTCTTATTATTTTTCTAATGATGAAAAATATTTAGAAAAATTTTATATGGTAGATGAGTACACAAAAAAGTTTATAGATGATAAGTATCCAGAATGGTTTGGATATTTACATAGAGATGGCAGTGTATCTACTACTTTAAAAGGAAATATGTATAAAGGACCTTTTCATATTCCAAGAATGTATATGCGTTGTATAGAAATTATAGATTTAATAAAAAAGTAAAAATAGCATAAAATATATAAAAGAGTAACTACAAACAAAAATAGTTACTCTTTTTATTTGTAGTTTATATTAAAATATATTAAAATTGAAAAATCTATAATAGCTATACTATTTTAATAAGGAATATTAATGCTACAGTTTAGAAGAAAGTTAGAAAAACAAGAATTAGAAATATTAGACTTATTTACTATATCTTTTTCTATATTTAAAATTAATTTTAAGAACTTTTTATTAATAGCTTTATTATGTGCTATGCCTATAATAATATTGTCTATATATTTTCCTCCTTCTATTTTTAACCCAGAAGAAATTCAAACTATATCTCAAGTTATAGAATGGCTTAAGCAACAAATAGGTAAAGGCTTTTATATTAACTCTATAGCTTCTTGGTTTTTTAATACTATATCAACTCTTGCTATATCTATATTAGTAGAGGCTATTGTTTATAATAGAATACGTTCTGCCTCTTGGGCTATTTCTAAAAGCTTTAGAGTTCTCATTCCTGTTATTATAACTTCTATAATATATAGTATATTTGTTTTTATTGGACTTATTGCTTTTATAATACCAGGCATTATTCTTATAGTATTTTTTATGTTTGTAAATAATATATGTATGTTAAGACATACTTGGGGTATTAATGCTCTTAGATATTCTACTTCTTTAGTTAGAAAAAAGTTTTTTAAATCTCTTTTTATAATAATGTTTATTTTTCTATTTGAAAATATGTTTATAATATCATTCCCATCAGCTCCTATAGATACAAGAGATGGAGTATTATACTATGCTTTATCTATGATATTATTACATATATTTGATACTTATTTTAAAATTATTATATCATTATATTTCCTAAATATAGACTTTATAAATAATAATAAACAAAATGGTATTATAGTTTAATTATAAAAAAAATTTATTTATAAAAATTAGTAGTAAAATATATTTACTTTCTTACTTATTATTATATACTATAATAATATTATATTGTAATATTTTAAGGAGAAATATATGAAATATAAAAATTATATACTATTATTAATGTCATTAATATTTGCATTATCTTGTACAATGCCAAATAATCCAAGAAAAAATTCAGGAGATTCTTCTACAGAAGAGACTAATGGAATACAATTTGGATTCACTACAGGAACATCTGCAGATGAAGATGCATTCGTATTTGATTCTTCTTCTTATACTGATACATATGTACAAAGAGAAATTGTATTTGCAGAAGGACATACACCTCAAGATATAATAGAAGATCTAAAAACTGTATTATATACAGGTTCTTTCTATTTAGTAACAGATACTGAAAATATTACAGATAAATTCAAAGTAGATAATAATATTAAAATAGGAAGTAAACAAGTACCTGTAGCATATAGTATAAAAAAAGATGATTTAACAACATTATTAGATAATAACAGTAAATCTATAAAAGTAAAATGTATATTAAAAATTATCGCTATAAAAGAAGATTCAACAAGAGAAAATATAGAAAAAACTTTCTATATATCTATAACATCTAAATAATTTAAAAAATAATCTACCTCTACTAATTTAGAGGTAGATTTTTTGTTTTAAAACAAAAGCTAAATATATAAAAATATATATTTAGCTTTTTTAAATAATTAATAAATATTAAAATAAAGCAGTATAAACTCTTGCACCAGTTCCACCATTAACAGGTTCATTCATATAATTGTCAGGGTTAGCATGTATTACAAAGCCTTTACCTTTAATATCTGAAAACTTAATTCTTGAACTCTTAACAGTTTGAGAAATAGTACCATCTTTTTTAACTATTAATTCTTCTAAATCTCCTCTATGACCATTTCCATTAGGACCAGCATGAACACCTGTTTTATCAGGATCCCAGTGTCCACCTAAACCACCACCTATTAATAAACTACCATCAGGATTTTTTGTAGGCTTAGGATCATTTTTTTCATGTAAGTGAAATCCTACTTTACCAGATTTTAATCCTGAAGCTTTAACAGTAATTTCTATACCATATTTAGTTTCTTTTACTGTTAATGTTCCTATTTTTTTACCAACTCCTTTTTCATTAAGCTCTAAAATATCAGTAGTAGCTGATTTAGACTGAGCAAATAAAAAAGCAGAAAGAACTAAAGAAATAAAAGCTGTTTTTACTAATATTTTCATAAATATAATCCTTTATATAAAATTATTCTCTAATAATAACAGAACTAATAAAAAAATGTAAAATATATATACATATTTTATCTTGAATATCTCTGAGAATGTCTAATTTTATAATTATTAATAATCTCATAAACTTCTTCAGGATTAAGAGCTTTTTCTATATTAAATATAAGGTTTTCTATATAAATACCATCTTTATAATTAGATTTACTCTCCATAAATTGTGCATTACTCTCTACAGATATTTTACCACCAACATTACGAACAACCTCAGCACCCATTTCACCAACTATAGCATATCCACCATCAGGAATATTATATCCTGTTGTACCAAATGCAAACTGTGGAGCTAATGGAGGATTAGACTTTACAGTATCCAAAGTATTAGAAGCCGACACTATAGATGATGCCGCAGATACAGCAGAAGCTATAGTAGTAGCAGATATAACAAGACCAGCAGCAAATCCAGCAGGACCACCCTGTGCAAAAGAAGATGAAACACCAAGTGCAGACTGTGCAATAGCAAGAGCAGGTATCACAACAGAATCTGCTATAGCCATATTCTTTTCTATTTCGGCAAGCTTTACCTGATTTTCCCATTCACTATACGCCTTTTTATATTCAGCTTGTGCAACATTTTTCTCTAACTCCTCTCTTTGCCTGGATACTTCTTTAGATAGTAGTAGTTCTTCTTTTTCTTTTTCTTTTTGAGCTTTTAATTCTTCTTTTTTTAATTTAATAGCTTCAGAAGTCATTATATCATTATTATTTATTGCATATTCAAGTTCTTCATCAAGTTTTGATATGTATTCATCATAATATTCATTTTCTTTTTCTTTTTTTGCCTTATTTAAACTATTTTGAAAATCATCAAACTCTTTTAGTTTTTTCTTAGCATCTTCTATAGCATCATTATAAGAACTTAAGTCATAAGAAAAAAAACTATTAAAAGAAGAACTAACACTACTATAAAGTTTATCAACTCCAGAAAAAATATTATTTATATCTGATGAAAATTTATTAAAATCTATACTGCTAATACTATAATCAAGACTATCAATAGAATTATTTATATTATCTATAGAAGAAATAGCAATAGAACTACCACTCTCTATAGATTCAAATATTTTATTAGAATCATTAAAAAATACTAAATTATTTATAGTAGAATCTAAATTATTAATTTCTTTTTCTAATTTTACAACTTCTTTATTTATATCATCAAAAGATGAAAGTAAGTCCCTATTATCAAAATCTATCTTTATTGTATTCATATATAATTATCTCCGTTTATAAAAAAATCAATCGCCAAATAAAGCATCATAAAAATTAAGTTCTTTATTGTTAGTATTATCTAAACTACTATCATTTAATCCAAAATAAATTAAACTTGATAAAGCATCAGGAAAATCTAAATAGCTAAATACATCATTTCTATTATTATGATTATCAGAAATATCTGAAAAATTTAAAAGCTGTCTTAAAGCTATATATCCTCTACCATCAGTAGTTTTAAGCCAATCATCAATATTATTTCCACTAGGTATCTTAGTCCAACTAATAGGAAAATATACTCTATCATATATCTCATAACTTGCATTATATATACGCTCATATTTATTCTTATAAACATAAAAAGTATTAACTGTAAAATTACGCTCAAGTCTCTTTATAAGTTCTTTTTGAACAAAATTACCTTCACAGTAAATTTCATTAATATTAAATTCAATTAAAAAATTAGTAATACTTTCATCTGTTGTGCTATTACAATCATTGCGTATAAGCCCCGCGTCAAGCAAATATACTTTCTCATTAATTTGCTTATAAACTATAACAGAAGTAAAACAATTGTGTTCTCCAAACGCGGGGTCTACAATAGCCTTTAAATTAGATAAATCAATTATACTATTATAAAACTTTAGCTTAGAATAAATAAAAACCTTACCTACAGACTTTTTTATTTCTCCAAGCCATATATGATTATACATCTTTGGAATAAGATCTTGTGTTGAAAGTCTTGATTTATTTAATATATCACTAAAATAATAATTCCCATCAAAATTAATGAATGTTATTAATATATTATTATCTTCATACTCTTTATAATAATACTCTTTATTTTGTTTATCATAGTAAGTCATATCTTTTAATTCAAACTTACTAACTAAGCTATACAAAAAATCAGTCTCATATCTTGGATTAAATGCAAACCAAATCTCACTACTATCAGCACGAATAGAAGGCTCTAATATTTCATAACTATACTGTGTCATAGTTTGTGCTTCTTCTATAAAACAAATTTTTATATTATAAATAGATTTTATCTCATTAATAAAGCATTCTCTAATACCTAAAAATAAAAATTTACAATTTGTTATAGTATTTATAATTTCAGTTTTCTTTATAATAAAATATTTCTCAAGATCTAATTCTTTTATTATACTAATTAAAAGTGGATATGTAGAATGTGCAATAGACTTTTGAACCTCTCTAGCACAAAGTATAATTCCATCTATATAAAAACTCTTTGCTATAAGAAGTCTTGCTATAGACTCACTTTTACCTCCACCACGTCCACCATAAGCTATTTTTAGTCTTTTATTAATATGAAACCACTTTTCAAAAGGCTTTAATATACTAATATCTATATTCATAAAAAAGTCCTTGTAAATAACTATTTATTAAAGCCTATATTTATATTTAAGCCATTATCTTTTAATTTTTTTTTACTTAGAATAGATTCTTTTCTTCTTCTTAAAATTTCAAAAAATACTATAATAGCTTTTTCACTTGGACTATTATATTTATAATTATATTTTATACTACTGCTCTCATTACCATCCTTATCAGTCTTTATCTCTTTTACTATATCTTTACTATAAAAACCAGATGCCTTTTTAATAAGCTCATTTTCTATTTTTATTTTTTTGTCTCTTAAAAATTCACTTCTTGCTTTATTTATTTTTTTTAGCAAATTTCTTTTATATTTCTTACTACTTTTATAAAGCATATCCTTTAAATCATCATAGTCAATACCAATATGCTTGCATAATTCATCAAATGTTGGATTTTCTTTTTTTATAAAATTATATATTTTATCTTCTAACTCTTTACTATACTTCATATATAATATTCACCTCTTAAATATTATATAAATAATAAGTATTTATAAGAGTATTATGAAATTATATTAATTGTTTTTATAAAACCTATAAGAAGTTACATTATATCTATTTAATCTATTTAAAAATATAAAAAGTATTACAAGCATAATAAATGCTAATAATATAGAATAATATACTATAATATGACCTTTTGTATTCTTTAGATTATTAAGTTGAATAGACTTAGAGTTTATATTCTCATCTATAGCATTAGCCTCCGCTAAACTACCACTCTCAACCAAAGCACCCTTTTGTAATCTTAAATTATCTATTTCTTTAACTATACTATCAACAAGTCTTTCTCTCTGAATAGATTTATAAAAATCATATCCCCAAACTCCAATACCAATTATACTAAATATAGAAGTTAATATTATAAGTAGTAATACAGCAAATCTTCTCTTTCTTATGCTCAAATTAGAGACATTAACAGACTTTAATTTAATATCCTCAATATGATTTATAATTTCACTAGAATGAGGATATAATAAATATGCCTCTTCAATACAACTAATTAAATTAATCATAGGTTTATATCTTTCACTTCTCTGAAAAATTAAATAATACCTATCTATCTCTTTTATCTTATCTTCAACTGAATGTTTTTGTAAGTCTGGTTTTAGATAATATCCTTTTTGAGGAGTATTCTTTTTATTAGTAGTATCATTCTTTTCTTTTTTTTGCTTTATTTTAGAAGTTTTTTTTATAGTGATATCTTCTTCTGTTTTTTGAACATCATCATCATCTATTAACACTCTACTTCCACTTAATGTTCTATTTTGATTTAGAGTATTACCATCTTTATCTTTAACCAAAACTTTAATTCCAAAGTTTTGTCTAAACATAGATTCCAAAGTCTCAACACTTGTATCCTTATCAACAATAATAAAAGAATCCAAATCTTTACGAATATCAGCTATTTCATACAAACTTATATCGTCCGATTTAGTAGCACCTCTATATATAGATAATGATAGTCCAAATTCTCTATCAAATTCCTCTAATAACTGAGAAATAGACATATCAAGTGTAATCTTCATAAATACCTTCTAAAATATATTAGTTTATAATATTATAAAACATCATAACAGAAAAAAAGAAAAAGTACATATTATTATTAAGTTATTGCTTGCATTTTATTTTTTATAAGATTATAATCTACAAAGTATTTTTTACTAAAAGCCGAGATGGCGGAATTGGTAGACGCGTCAGACTCAAAATCTGATTGGGGCAACTCAGTGAGGGTTCGATTCCCTCTCTCGGTAATAATTTGAAAGTCTGATTAATAAAAAATGAATAATTATGTCATAATAGTAGATGATGATAGTCATAGATTAAATAAAGTAAAAGCTACTTTAGAAAAAGATTCTATTTATATACTTAAATCTGATAACCTATACGATCTTATAAGTAAAATATATAAATATAATGTAACAAAACTTATTTTTAATCCTAACTTAAGCTGGATAAACTCAGTAGATTTTGTATTAGAACTACAGAAAAAATATACAGAAAATATTTATACAGTATTTTTTCTATATGATAATATAGATAAAGAAGCTTTTGAAAAAATAAAAAAAATCAATATTATCCCAATAGTATATCCAAACGACATACAAAATATTATAAACTATTTATAAAATTAAAAGTGTATTAAAAATGTAGTACCTTCATTTGGTATAGAATGAACCTCTATAGTTCCATTATGCTCTACTATAATTTTTTCTACAGTTGCAAGACCTATACCTGTACCATTATCTTTTGATGTATAGTATGGCTCAAATATTTTAGCTAAATTCTTTTCTTCTATTCCTAAACCTGTATCAGTAATACTTATTGTATAAACTATATTATTATTTATAAGTTCATGATATGAAGAAATATAAATATACTTATTTACACTATTTTCTAAAGCTTCTATAGAATTTTTTATTAAGTTTCTAAATGCTATAATTAATTTCTCTCTATCTACACGCATAAAATGATCGTATGAAGATAATGACAGGAAAAACTCAATAGTCTCAAGCCCCTTAAAAGAATCCACAACTTCATTAATAATATCATTAATAGAATAATCATTATCAGAAAGCTTAACACTAAAAGAATATTCAGAAAAAGACTTTGTTAAATTAGAAATAGTATTAGAGTTTTTTATAATAATATTAATAGAATTTCTTAACTTATCTATCTCCTCATCCGTCATATTATTTTTTAACTTTAATTTGATAAGTTCAGCATTTAAAATAATAGGCATAAGAGGATTTTTTATTTCATGAGCTACTTTAAGTGTAGCCTCTCTCCAAGTTTCAAGGCGTGCTGCTCTTTTTTCTCTATCTCTATGATATTTTAATGATCTTGCCATTAAGTTAAATCTATTTATTAAATTTCTTAAATCATGTACAACTACAAGCTTCATATTAATATCAAAATTAAAGTTCATAATAGATTCTGTAGCAGATAGTATTAATCCTATAGGTTTTGTTATTATTCTTGATAAAAATATACCAAGCAATATAGAAAAAAATACAGATATTCCAAGTATTAATATATATAATATTTTTAGTATTGCAGAAAATTCATTTGTGAACATATTAATAGAATTATAAAGTCTAAAAGACTCTAAAGAATTATTTCTTATTTCTATAAAGTTAGAAGTCATAGGTTTAGACCATATAATATAATTATTAGTTTCTCTTAATGGTATTATAGCATTAATATAAAAAAGTCCATTATATTCACTATTTGCAAAAGTTATATTTGTAGCTTTTATTTTATAATTTATATCTATAGGTAAAAAGTTTTGAGTATTAAATAATACAGTGCTTGATCCATAATAAGAATTTGATAATATAACAAGGTTTTCAAAATCATTTTCTTTTAAAAACTCTATTGTATTTACATTATTTGATATATTATCAAAATCTATTCTTCTATACAAATTATTAAAAAAATTAGAGTTAAATCTCTTTAAATAATTTACCATAGAGTTTTGTTTTTCTATTATATCATTATTAGAAGAATTAACAAAATAAGAAAGAGAGTTATATATTTTATTATTAAGAAATAAGTCTAAATTATATTTTATAATATATGTAGAAATAGAACTTATTATTATGCTTGGTAGTAGAGTTATTATAGTCATAATAACAATAATTAATAACTTCAAATGAGAACCTTCTTTTTTATGAAAAGCATCTATTATAAATTTTATAATAAAAGATGTTGCTATAATCATACTAACAGAAGGTATAAATATTATAAAAAATAAGTATAGTCTATAGTCTGTATTTGGTTCATATATAAATAATGTTATAAAAATAGATAAAGCTAAATCTAATAGTATTAATAATATTATAATAGTTTTAAAAGATAGATCATGAATATTAGTAAAAATTTTCTTTATATTAAAAATATGCATATTTAATCTCTACTAAAATTTTGATATATAAATCTAAACGGTATATATATTTTGCCATTTTCTCCATAATCTCTTAAAAGACCAGAAGGAGGCGGTTTTAATTTCTCAGCATATTCTACAGCTTTAGAACAAGAATTATCTAAACTATTTTGACCATAAGAAGATTGTTTTAAAAACTTTTCAAAAGCTATATTACCATTTTCATCTATAGAAAGTAAAACTTCAACTTCATCTGTCCTAAGAAGCCCTAAGAAATGAGCTTGATTTGGTATAGTAAGATACCAAGAATCTCTTATAGAATTAACAAGAGAATAAAAGTACCAAAAATATTCTTGAGCTTTAGTACCCAACTGTATTCCACCAGTCTCACTAGAAAACACAACAGCCCTATCTGCACCTTCATCAAAAGAGGCAGGTATTTTAGTATCTCCTTTAATTCCTCTTTGACTTGGGGTATATGTTTCTACTTTTGAAGCACTACTTCCTTTATCATCTAATCTATCAACTTTATTATTAGGTATTTTATTATTATTATTTTTTATAATATAGCTATTTTCTCCATCTCCTAAAAAAGAAAATACAGATGTGTCTGAAAATACTCTTGTAGGTCTTGCATTTATATCACCCTTTGATTTCAAAGCCTTATCAGAAGCAAATGGAGTATCTTCTTTATTTTCTTCTTCTGGAACATTTGGAGTTTCTACAAGAAATATATAGTCATCTTTTTTAGTTTCTTCTAAAAGTTTATTTTTTTCTTCATTCATATCTAATTGAAGCAATGAAGTATTAATAAAACTAAAAGCAAATATATGCATTATAAGAGAAACTATTAATGCAAATATAGTATCTTTCTTTTCAAAAAAGAGATTTTTTATATCTTTAACATTTTTCATAAGCACTATGCTTTTTTACCCACACCAGTATCTGATACTTTATTATCTTTATCTAATATTCTTACTTTCATATTGTCTTTATCGCTAAACATAATTTCAAACATATTGCCATTACCATCATTAAAAGGCAACAAGAATAAATTATTTGTGCTATCATACTTCACACTACTTTTTGATATATTTTTATAATCAGCATCTGTACTTAATTTATACTGAACTGCACCATAATATTTTATATACATACTATAAACATTTTTTGTTGTATCTAAAGTTATATTATAACTACCTTTATAATATGCTATATTAGAAGGAGTTGCTGGAGAAAGCCCATAAGATGAGTCGGAGCTACAAGCTACAACAAAAAACATAAACAAAGTTAAAAGAGTTATTTTACTTACTATCATAATATTCCTTTTTATATAATGTTTTAATTATAATACAACTATCGATATATAACAACAGGTCAACATAATATTTTTAAAATAAAAGATAATTCAAAGTTTTCACGTGAAACATACTATTTATTATAATCCATTAATAAGGCTATTTGTAAAATAAAAATTTATATATTATAATTAAAAAAGTTTTCACGTGAAACATCAAATAAAAGGTATATATATTTATTATGTCAGAAAGCTATATAAACTCTATTCAAAATATAATCACAAAAGAAGAAAAAATAGAAAATAATGCTATATATGTAATAGCAACACCTATTGGAAATTTGGAAGATATAACAATAAGAGCTATAAAAATTCTAAACTCTGTAGATTTCATATTAGCAGAAGATACAAGAGTAACAATAAAATTATTAAATCACTACAACATAAAAAAACAAATATATTCATACCATAGCCATTCTTCAGAAAGTAAAACAAATGAATATATAAAACAAATAATAAGCGGAAAATCTGTAGCTTTAGTGTCTGACGCAGGTACTCCTTGCATTAGTGACCCAGGTGTTGGAATAATAAAAAAGGCTATAGAAAATAATATAAAAGTTATACCAATAGGAGGTATATCAGCTTTCACTACTCTACTATCTGCCTCAGGTATATCTGGCGACACTCTATTTGTAGGATTTCTATCTAATAAAAAACAAAAAAGAAAAAATCAATTAAGCAGTCTAAAAGAAAATGAAAAAAATATTATAGTATTATATGAATCAGTTCATAGAATAGTAAATTGTATAGAAGATATAAATGAAATATTTGGTGAAAATACTCAAATCATACTAGGACGAGAATTAACTAAGAAATTTGAACAAATTATAAGAAATAATGCTAAAAATATTCTTGATTTTTTTCAAAATAATAATATAATTCTAAAAGGAGAATATTGCATAATTATTGATAATAGAGTATCTAAAGTATGCAAAACCAATGCCGAAAATGTATTTAAGCAAGGAGTCATACTATGACAATCGATAAAATAGGCGGCACATCTAATATACAGCCAAAATCAAATATTAGATATAATGATAAAGCGTCTAAAGTAGGTTCTGACAGAATAGAAATATCTAATGAGTCTATGACTGCTTTACAAAATGAAAAACTAATATCTATTATCAAAAATGCACCTGATATTCGTGAAGATAAGGTTGCTGAGGCTAAGCAAAGATTAGAGCTATATATGAAAGATGGTGCTCTAAGAGAAGAGGTTCTAAACTCTTTAGCTAATTCAATTATTGATTCTATTCCTACTGAAGAATAATCATTATAATTCGAAAAAAAGCGAAAATAGTAAGAATATATTTGCTTACTATTTTTAAATAACAAGTTATCATAAACAAGTAATAATAGAATAAGTTATTTTAACTTTATTATATTAACTCACTTAAACTTATTTACCAACTCTACCCTATTCTTAACACCAGATTTATCATAAATATTAGCTACATGATTATTAACTGTATTTAATGATATATCCAATATTAGAGATATTTCTTTGTTTGTTTTACCTGAAAGTAAATAAGACAATATCTCATTTTCTCTTTTAGTTAAGTTAAAACTTTCTTTATTATTAGAACCTAAAGAATCAGAATTCGTAATATTAGAATCTGTAGAATAAAATATATTTCTTGACTTTATTATACTTATAAAATACCAAACAAAATATGAAAGTATTATCAAGTTCCACCAAATATAATATAATAGCAATATTATATCCATAGATACTATATCTGAAATATTACCTCTAAATCTAATTATATAATAAATTAATACAGGAAGTATAATAATAGTAGCAATACCAAGTATTCTTACTATTATCTTAATAGTATTATCTTCTATATTATTATAATTTAATACTGTAATAGTAAAGAAATAAATAATACCTAAGAAAAATAAAAAATTAGCAAATATATAAAAATTAAAATTAAAAAGTATACCAAATATACTAATAATAAAGAATATTACAGATAATAATAAATAAATGATATTATGAACAGTAGTCCAATTTATAGATAAAAATCTATATAAAAAAGAAGGTATAAAATAAAATAAAATAGACATAGAAATACTAAATGTAAAATAGTAAAGTGTATCAAATACTATACTATCTATAAAATTAGGCAAAATAAAGAAACTAAAAAGTCTTAATGATCTAATAATAAGTAAAATTCCAAAAGTAAATAAAAAAACTATATAATACTTAAGCCAAATTACTCTCTCCAAAAAATAATAAATAATACTATAAAGTATAGAAGAGAAACCTATTATAAAAGCAAATAGATATGATAATAATAAAAAAATCCCAAATATCTGATTCATAAAAATATAATTTTACTTTTCAATAGGAAGAAGTACTGTTATTCTATTTTTACTCCCAACCTTATCAATCCACATATCTCCTAAATGTTTCTTTATTATATTATATGATGAATATAAATATAAATTATTAAAATTAATATCACTACAATATATAATAGCCTTTTTAAGGAGTTTTTTTCTAAGTTCTTCTGGAATATTATTAGATAAAAAACTTATACTAATAGATACATATTTATTAATTAAATTACTTCTCTCAGAACCTACACTAAATATAAACTCTTCCTCACTGTAATTAATTATACTATATTTAATATCTAAAATACTATTTACTTTTAAATAATTAAATATAAAAACAAATATATTAGAAATAGCATTTTTTATTTTTATTTTATCTATTAAAGAGAGTATCTCATCATCTTGTTCTTTTAAAATTTTTATTTTTTTAGATAATAAAAGAGGTTTAAAATCATTAATAACATCATTAATTATATCATTTATATTATCTAATATTTTATTTAGAACTAAACCTGAAGAGTTTATATTTGAAAATTCATTAAAAGATTTTACAGTTTTTTCTATTAGAAATGATTGTCTTATTATAGAATTAATATATTCTTTACTTTCTTTTATATTTTTATTATCTAATTTTTCTTCTATAAGTTTTTCAATATTTTTTATATATGAGCTTATTGTTATATTATAATTTTGAATATCATATATTAGATTTGATATTAAATCATTTGTTTTTTCATTTATATAGAATTCTTTTTTCATAATTATTATGTTAACAATATATCATATTTTTATTAAAAAATCTATTTTTTAGAATTCAAATTTTGAATTTATATTTTAAATTTATAAAAGAAATTTAAAATATAAACATATATTAAAAGTTATCAACATTATAAACAAGTTATCAACATTATAATTATAAAATGAATTTATAATATAAACTTCAATTTTTTATAATACCAAATTATGAGTTTATTAAATAATAAATTTTATTATTTAAATTTTAAAAAATTTATATTATTATTAATCTGTTGATATGTTGATAATAATTTCCATATAAGAAGAAAATGAAATTTTTATATTGATAATATGTTTATAATTTATTTTATATCAACTAAATATAGAATTATAAAATTCTATAAATTTAATTAATAAATTCAATTTTTTTTAATTATTAAAATTTGTTTATAATGTTAATAAAAATAATATACTTATAAACAATATATCAACATTATTAGGATATTATAATTATGAAAAGAGTAAAATTAGAAGATTTGAGAGAAAAAACTACAAAAAAGCTATTATCAGCAGGTATAGATGAAGAATCTGTTAATATAATAACAGATATTTTGCTTTATGCAGATTTGAGAGGTATTCATTCACATGGAGTTTTAAGAGTTGAGCATTATGTGAACAGAGTATCTTCAGGAGGTATAAATTTATCTTCTAATTTTAATATTACAAAAAGAAAACAATCTATAGCTATAATGGATGCTGATGGAGGTTTTGGGCATGTTGCAGTAAAAAAAGCAATGGACTATGCTATTGATAATTCTAAAGAAAATGGACTATTTTTAATAGGGATAAAAAACAATAGTCATATAGGTGCATTATCATATTATAATAAAATGGCTATAGACAGACAAAAGATTTCACTAATTATGGCAAATACAGATCCTTGTGTTATACCTTTTAATGGTAAGAGATCATTTTTTGGTACTAATCCTATTAGTTTTGGTTTTCCTGCTAGAAGAGACTTTATACTTGGTGATATGGCAACAAGTGAGGTTTCATTGGGTAGAATATTTAATTATTCTAATAATGGAAAGTCTATACCTCCTAATTGGGGTGTTGATGAAAATGGAGAGTCTACTACTGATCCTAATAAAGTAAAAGCACTTATACCATTTGGTGGTGCTAAGGGGTATATGCTTCAAACTATGATAGAGGCTTTTAGTGGAATATTGATTGGAAATGTTTATTGTAATAACTTAGTAAAAATGTATAATGATTTGGATAAAATGAGAAATTTATCAACTTTTATACTTGTTATAGAATCTGATATATTTAATAATATAGATACTTTTTTAGACACTACTCAGTCATTTATAGATGATCTTAGAAATGAACCTTCTTTGTATGATAATATTCCAATTACTGTACCTGGCGATAGAAAAGAGGCTTGTAGAATAGATTATGAAAAAAATGGTATAGCTATTTCTGATAATGTTTATAATTATTTATTTTCATAATTTATTTGTAAAGAATAGATTATAAAATACGAATTTATTTTTATGCTTGATATTTATTTATTATCTAATATACTATACTTTAGATAATTATTTGGAGTATTAAGGTGAAATATATTAAGTATATATTATTACAATCAATTTTTTTTACAACACTAAACTTATTTGCATTAACAGATGATGAAAAATCTTTATTTATATCAATAGAAAATAAAGATTCTCAAAATGTATCATCTCTATTAAAAAACTCAACAAATATTAATATTAATGTATTAGATGATGAAGGCTATACTCCACTTCATAGAGCAGTTTATAATGAGGATGTAAATACTGTTTTAGAATTATTAAAATATACAAATATAAATGTAGACTCTAAATTAGATATGAAAGTTAATGTTAATGGATGGTATTTAGGTGGTGCTACTCCTTTAATACTTTCATCATTTTTAGGTAATGATAAAATTGTTAATATTCTAATTGAAAATAATGCAGATGTAAAAGCTAAAGATTCTATTGATGGAGGAATGTCTATACATTTAGCTTCTGCCAATGGTAGAAATGATGTTATAGCTTCATTATTAAAAAAAGATCCTACTCTTATTAACTTAAAAGATGATAAGGGAAATACACCTTTACATTGGGCTGCTATGAAAGATAAAACAGAAACTATTAAGCTTTTAATTGCAAATGGAGCTGATATAGAAGCTGTTGATGTTGATAATTGGACTGCTTTACATTATGCATCTGCTTTTGCCTCATTAGACTCTGTTAATGCTTTATTAGATTCTGGTGCTAATAAAGAGGCTAAAACAAAAGATGATAGTACCCCTGCTTATTATGCAAAAAATGAAGAGATTATGAATGTTTTAGCTTTAGATAGTTTAAGCACTACTACTAATGAAAATATTACAGAAGTTATAGATGAAAATACTATTACTTTATCTAATACTCAAATAGATGATAAAAATACATCATCAGATGATGAAGTAAATTTGACAGATAAGCAATTAGAACTTTTAGTTGCTATTAGTAATAATGATATAATAGCAGTTAATAATTTACTAAGAGAAGGTATTAGTGCAAATTTTAAATATGAAGAAGGATACTCTCCTCTACATTTGGCTGTATTAAATGATAATATAGATATTCTAAAGATGTTATTAGAGCAAAAGAATATAGATAAAGAAATCAAATTAAATAAGGATGCTTATTTAGTTGATTATAATTGGTTTGTTGGAGAGTATACTCCTTTACTTTTAGCATCTCTTATTGGTAATGTTGAGGCTGTTGAGATTCTTATAGATTCTGGTGCTAATTTATATGCTAAAGACTCTGTAGATGGTGCTGAGGCTATTCATATTGCTTCTGCAAATGGTAGAGATGATGTTGTTCGAGTTCTTTTGAATAGAGATAAAAGATTAGTAAATGTTCGTGATGATGATAGAACTACTTTTGGACTTGAAACACCATTACATTGGGCTGCTTCTAATAATTTATATTCTACAGTTGTATTACTTACAGAGTATAAGTCTGATTTAAAGGCAAAAAATACAATAGGAAATACTCCTCTTCATCATGCTATTAATGCAAATGCTGATTCTAAATTAATTAAATACTTAATAGATAAAGATAATACATTACTTACTATTAAGAATAAAAAAGGTAAAACACCTATGGATATTGCTGTTTCTAATGGAAATACAGAAATTATAGCTCTTTTAAATAGCTATGATTCATCATCATCTTCTCCTGTATCTTTTAAAAATATAAATAGAGGTTTTGATATAAATAGTATAAGAAGTAGTCTTTTAGAGTATAGAAGTAAGCAAGACCTATCTAAAAAATGGTGGGTAAATAATTAATAAGATATAAATTAAAGAGTAAGCTCATATAAAAATGACTTACTCTTTTTTATTATATTAATTTTATTTTTCTTATATATCTTATTTTATATCTATTCTATTACTGTATTTGTAACCTTAACATTAGTTCTTGTATGTATATCCATCCAATTACTACTGACTATATAATTACTTAGGAATATATTTGTATAGAATGTATTTGTAAGGAAATTGTTTTCTAATGCTCTTTGTTCTTCTTCGTTTAATCTTCTTACTTTTTCATTTAAAGCTCTTATTACAGCATAGCTATCATTGTCTATATTTCCATTTACTTTATCTTGTCTGAAATGCGATTGAAAAGCATATAATACTTTTCTTGATTCATAATCCCATATATTATTTGTTGGCATACTTGTATATCCATATTTAATAAATTCTTCTTTTATATCTTTTATAGATGCTCTTTTAAACTTATTATCATTTAAAAAGTTTGTATAATCATCATAATCATACCACATACCTATATTATATTCATCGTATAATCTTTTCCAAGGAAATTTAGGTCCTGGATCTTTTTTTCTAAAAGGTGCTACATCAGAATGACCTAATATATCATATGGTTTTATATTATATTTTTTGATTAATCTTTTTAATAAATATGCAACCTTTTCTATTTGTGAATCTTCAAATTCAATATAGTCTTCATATGGAGTAAAAAATAAATTCTCTATTTGAGTTTTTGACATTCTTCTAAGTTGTCTTCTTGTGTATGTTTTTCTTTCTATAAATCCTAAATTTACTATTTCTATACCTATAGAGCTATCATTGATACTATGTCTATTGTCAAAATCTGTAACACCAGCATGCCAAGCTCTAAAGTCATCATCTATCAATTTTAATATAGGATCATCTTCCCTTGTTGTAATTAAATAGTGAGAAGATACACCAGGACCTGTTAATACTTTTAATGAAAGATCATCATTCAATGCTGTATAGTGTAATATAATATATTTTACCCTCAAATTATAAGAAGGTGATTTATATAGAGTAGATATTCTTGGAGCTACTTTTTTTTGTCTTATAGGAGTATGATTAACTTTATTTTCATTACAAGAAATTAAAGTTATTAATAATAAGAATATTATATTTATTAATTTAAACATAACTAGCAACCCCATTAAATCTATATCTAATAAAACAATTATATAAATTTTGAACTTGTATAGAAGCAAAATAATAAGCCTGAGCTGTATTAATTCTCGTATTTTTATGTAATAAGTATTGGTAAAAAAATTCTATAAACTGTTTATAATATCCATCAGCAATAGATCCAATACCCGATATAACAGTGTTAATACCAGCATTAAGTAATGATTCAACTAACTTATTATCAAGCTCTTCATTATTACAGCTATTAATAAATACTAAGTATGGAGGATTTTCTAATTTACTAATTCCATTTATAATATAGTCATTAGCAAGTTTAATTCCATTATCATATCCATGTGTTATAATATGTACTATATCATAGCTTTCTAAAATTTTAATAAATTCCAAATAATTAAGTTCTTTTTTATATAAATCTATTTCTTTTATTTCTTTTAATATTTCTATTTCCTCATCATCTTTTTGTATATATTCATCAGGTATTGATATAATAGCCATTTTTGTATGATGATTGTTTATATGTGGCATTTTATTATTTGTGTTTATAGTATTTGTATATGAGAATAGTATTTTTTCTGATATAAATTTATTATTATATGCTAATATATTCCAAGGTATAGTTTTTGTTATATTGTCTAAATATAAATATACTATTCTAAAATCTTTTAATAAATGCTCTACAAAATCTTTTTCAGAAAAAAGCATATTCATTAAATAGCTACCAAGTTCTAAATATTTATCTATATTATTATTTTCACTATTAGAGTTTTTTAATAATCTTAAGTATTCTTTATATATACTGTCATAAGCCTGCATAGAAAATGTCTTTGAATATTCACTCACATATAGAAAAGGATATGTTTCTATAGCATTATATTTTATACACTCATTTTCTATAGAGCATTTTAGAAAGGTTTGAGATATAGTTGTATTTATTATTTTTAATTTTCTATCTAATTTATTAAATTCTTCATTTTCTATTTCTAAGATTGAGTATTTTGAATATTTATTTTCAATCTTATAATATATTCCTCTTCTTCTTTTATTTTTATTATTAATAGAGATATATATTAATTCATTTTCTTTTTTTAGAACATCATTTAGAATATCTATTTCATAATATCCATATATTTTATTTTCTTGAAAATCGTATATGAATATATTTATAATATTATTTTTTTTATTTAATTTTTTATAAGAGCTTTCTTTTATGATAAAAAAATCATTATTTTTAGAATAATTATTATCTTGAACTACTATGTATGGTTTTTTACTCATTATATATTTATATATATAGATTTTAATTTTATTATATAGTATTTATTATTATTATCAATAATTTATAAAAAATAGTTGCATAAATATTTATATTATATTAGTATATATTATGGATATACATAAGCTTTCAAAAATAATAGAATCTGCTCAAGGCAAAATAAAATCAGATAAAGTAATCAAAAACGTAAAAGTAGTAAACCCAATATCAGCAACTATTGTAGAAGGAGATATAGCAATAGTAGAAGACTATATAGTTGGTGTTGGTGAATACTCAGGCGTAGAAGAAATAGATGGTAAAGGCTATTATGCCACATCCGGTCTTATAGATGCACATGTACATATAGAATCTTCACTTTGTACCCCAAAGACTTTTGGAGAAATAGTATTACCAACAGGTACTACTATGATAATTACAGATCCGCACGAGATAGTTAATGTATCAGGTATTGATGGACTTAATTTTATGATTAATTCATCAAAACAAACAGCATTAAAATGTTTATTTATGTTATCTTCTTGTGTACCTGCTACAGAAAATGAGGAGTCTGGATATATATTAGATTCTAAAGAGGTTCAAAAACTTATTACAGATGATAATATTTTTGGACTTGCAGAGATGATGAATTTTCATGGTCTTCTTAATTTGGATGAAGATGTACTATTAAAGCTTGTGCATTCTATTAATGCAAATAAGGTTATAGATGGACATGGTGTAACACTTAGAGGAAAATCATTAAATGCATATAAGGCTTCTGGTGTCACTACAGATCATGAATGTACTACAAAAGAAGATTTAATAGAGAGAGTACATTGTGGTATGTATGTACTTTTAAGAAATGGTTCTGCTGCACAAAACTTGAAAAATCTACTTCCTGCTGTTAATTTACGTAATTATCGTAGATGTTGTATGTGTACTGATGATAAGCATTTAGATGATATTATTAAGTATGGTCATATTTCTCATAATATAAAGATAGCTGTAGAGAGTGGTTTTGATGAGTTTTGTGCTATAGCTATGGCTACTATAAATACTGCTGAGTGTTATGGATTAAAAGATATTGGACTTGTTGCTCCTGGATATAAAGCTGATATTGTACTTTGGGATAGTTTAAAAGACTTTAATGCTAATACAGTTTTAGTTAATGGTGAGGTTGTAGTTAGAGATAGTATTCACATATATAAAAATAAAGATAATATAGATACTGGTTTAGATAAAGTATCAAATAGTATTAACATACCAAATATTACTACTGATGATTTACAAATAAAAATGAAATCTAATAAGGCTAATATTATTAGTATTGTAGATGGAGACTTGGTTACTAAAAAGGTTGTTAGAGAAGTTTCAGTTAATAGTTTTGGCAATTTTGAGTATGATAGCTCTAAGGATATATTAAAAGTTGTGGCAGTAGAACGTCATAAGGCTACAGGTCATATAGGTTTGGGGTTAATAGAAAATTATAAATTAAAAAATGGTGCTGTAGCTACGAGTATATCTCATGATGCACATAATATTATAGCTTGTGGAGATAATGATGATGATATAGTTCTTGCTATTAAAGAAATAGAAAGAAATGGTGGTGGTATAACGGCTATAAAAAATGGTAAAGTGCTTCATAGCTTAAAGCTTAATATATCAGGTATTATTACAGATTCAAGTTCTGATTATATAATAGACTCTATTCATAAATTGCACTCTCTTGCATACGATGAGCTTAATATAAATAGAAACATAGACCCATTTATGACATTATCATTTATGGCACTATCTGTAATACCGGAGTTAAAGCTTACAACTAAGGGTTTATTTGATGTTTTACAAAATAAATTTTTAGAAGTTTCTTTATAAAATTTTTTAAGACTTTAGAATATTAAAAAGGCCTTTAGATTTATTATAATCTAAAAGCCTTTTTTATATATAAATAATATTTAATTTTAAGAAATATACTGTTTTACAGCATTAGCTCCAGCAAGTAAAGCTTTTTCATTTGCAGGTAGGAATTCTTTTTTTCTCTCTCCAAATACCTTTAAAAATGCCTGTTGAATACTATCTATTGTAACAATATTTTTCATAGTAACTAAAGCTCCAAGCATTACCATATTAGTAGCCTTAGGGTTTCCAATATCGGCAGCTATTTTATTAGCTTCTATATATGCTACTTTAATATCATCTCTTGTAGATTTTTTTTCTATTAGAGATGAATTTATTAATAGTATACCATCAGGTAAAACATCTTTTTCAAATTTAGTTAGAGAAGGTAAATTCATAACAACAGCACAAGTAGCATCGTGAGAAATTAATGGAGAACCTATAAGCTCATCAGACACTATAACAGAACAGTTTGCAGTACCACCACGCATTTCAGCACCATAAGAAGGACACCAAGTTACTTGCTTATTTTGAAGCATACCAGCATAAGTAAGTAGCTGTCCCATAGACATAACACCCTGTCCCCCAAATCCTGCAAAAATAACTTTATCTATAGCCATAATTTACAACTCCTATATAAGTATTATTATATTTAATTATCTATCATCTCTAAAGTTTCCAAGAGGATAATAAGGAATCAAATTATCCTTAACCCACTTATGAGCATCTATAGGAGAAACACCCCAATTAGTATTACAACTTGTAACCATCTCTACTATAGAAAAACCACGTCCAGCAATTTGATGTTCAAATGCTTTTTTAGTAGCAATTTTAGCCTTTCTCACATTAGCAGGAGAATCAAGAGCAACCCTTTCTACAAAAGTAGCCCCATCTAATGTGGCAAGCATTTCACATACTCTAATAGGCTTACCAGCTCTGTGAAAATCTCTTCCTGCTTGAGTAGTAGTAGATTTTTGTTCTATTAATGTAGTAGGAGCCATTTGCCCACCTGTCATACCATAAATAGCATTATTTAAGAATATAACAGTCATATTTTCACCACGAGCAGCAGCATGTATAATTTCAGCAGTTCCAATAGCAGCTAAATCTCCATCACCTTGAAGTGTAAATACTACACTATCAGGTAAAGCTCTTTTAACACCAGTAGCTACAGCAGGTGCTCTACCATGAGCTGCTTGTTGCATATCACAAGAGAAATATTTATAAGCAAGAACTGTACAACCAACAGAAGCAATTCCAACAGCTCTACCCAATACCCCTAACTCTTCTAAGCTTTCAGCAATAAGTCTCTGAGCAGTACCATGCATACATCCAGGACAATAATGTGTTTTATCATCAGTTAAACCTTTTGTTTTTTCAAATACTATCATAAAATTCCTCCAGCATACTCATTAATATGTTCTATTATTTCTTGAGAAGTAGGCACAACACCCCCAGCCTTACCAAAAAACTTAACAGGCACCTTACATTCACAAGCAAGACGAACATCATCAACCATTTGCCCCATACTCATTTCAATACTAATATACATTTTACAATTTGGATTGTCAAAAGCCTTAACAGGAAAAGGCCATAAAGTTTGTGGACGAATCAATCCCACTTTTTTTCCTTGAGCTCTTAAAGTATCAACAACTCCCCTACAAACACGAGACATAGTACCATAAGATACTAATAATACATCAGCATCATCAGCCATATACTTTTCAGCACGAGCCTCTTTTTCTTTTATTACATTATACTTTTCTTGTAAGTGTACATTATGTTCATATAATTCTTCAGGAGATAAAAATAATGAGTTTATAACATTTTTCTCTCTTTTATTTTGATGCCCACAAGCAGCCCAAGTTTTTTCTTTTAAATCATATTTAGGTTTGTAAATAAGCTCTACAGGCTCCATCATTTGCCCTATAAAACCATCAGCCGCAACATAAACAGGAGTTCTATAATAATCAGCAATATCAAAAGCTTCCATTATCATATCAGCAGCTTCTTGTAATGATGCAGGTGCCAATACTGGACAATTATAATCTCCATCTCCACCACCCTTAACCATCATATTATAATCAGATTGTGCAGGTTGTATCCCCCCAAGACCAGGACCACCACGCATAACATTAAGTATTACAGAAGGAACCTCAGCACCTGCTAAGTATGACACTCCTTCTTGTTTTAATGCTATACCAGGAGAAGATGATGAAGTCATAGTTCTTACCCCAGCACCGCCAGCACCATAAACCATATTAATAGCAGCAACCTCAGATTCTGCCTGTACAAAAGCCCCACCATTTTCATACATAGCTTTAGACATAAACTCAGGTATTTCATTTTGTGGAGTAATAGGATATCCAAAGAAGCATTTACATCCGGCCATAATAGCTGCTGTAGCCATAGCTTCATTTCCTTTCATTAAAGTTTTAGCCATACTTATTTACTCTCCTTTTTTTCTTCTAAATCTAATCTTTCTACTGTAATACATAGATCAGGGCACATCATAGCACAATTAGAACATCCTATACACTTATCCATATCAGTAACATCTGCAGGATAGTATCCCCAAGAGTTCATATCGTCACGATTTAGATATAGTATTTTTGTTGGGCATACTGATACACAGTTAGAGCAACCTTTACAAGTTTCTTTATCTATAAAAACACGACCTTTAGCCATAATTTTACCTCCATAATAAATAAACTTTATAAAAATATTATTATATTGTATATATAAATATTATACTTAAAAAAAGATGTTTGTCAAAAAATTATATTTCTTTACTTGCATATTATTATTTTTTAAATTATAATAGTTTTTGATAAAAGGTAATTTAATGACTAGAAAAGAAATAGATGAAATAGTGTGGTGGATACCATTTAAGAAATTAAGAAATTTTATTCGTGATTATTTTTTTAGTATTATTTCTATAAATGAAAATTTAGATTATCTTAACAAAAGAATTATAAATATATCATCAGATTTTAGTATAAATAAGTTTTTATTAAATGAAGTTTTAATTTTAAACTCTAATGATAAAATATTTTTAGATATAATAATTTTATTACAGAAAAAAGACTTTCCTAGTATTTTTTCTGAATTACGTGATTTATGGTTCAAACATTATTCCTATAATCAATTAAGTAATAGTTTTGAACTTGTAGAAAGATTTCCTAATATATGGAGTCTTATTGATAATAAGTTTTGGCTTATTTATATATCTATTTTATATGAAAATCATATTTTTGATAAAGCAGAATCTTTACTGAAAGATTATTATAATAAATTTGGAGTTTTAGATATACATAGATTTTTATTTGTATCCAAATTAGCAAAATCTTTATCTATAGAAAATGATAATATTAATAAGTCTTTACTTATAGCTAATAAATTAGATGAAAGTATTGAAAATAATATTTTTGAAAATTTAATAAAAGGTAAGTCAGTTGCAGTTGTAGGTAACGGTCCACAGGAGATAGGTAAAGGTAGAGGTAAAGAAATAGATTCTCATGATATAGTAATACGTTTTAATAATTTTAATTTAGAAGGATTTGAAGAGGATTATGGGATTAAAACAGATATTTGGGCCAGTGGAGTTAATGTAGATTCATATTATAATAATATTCCTAGAAATTATTCTACTTTATATTGTATAGAAGCTTATCTTTATAGAGCTATATTAAGTGATTTTATTTTAAGCAATTTATATTTTGCTTATAAACATAAAAATATATATTGCTTTAATATTGATATGCATATAGTTGTAAAGAATGTTACAAATGTTAATTATTTAACAACAGGTGGTCTATTGTTATTCTATATATACTTTATTAAGAAAAATAACAATGAAAAATTTAATATTAATAATATATATGGTTTTTCATTTTTAGATAATAATTTATCATATTCTAATTATCATTATTATAATGATAATATACCAGAAAGAGATGTTATATACTCTTTAAACAACTGGCATAGTATAGATAATGAAATAATATTTTTAAGAAAACTATTTAATTTATAGTATTTTTGGTTGGACCTATTAAAAGTTTAAGAAATATAATTAAAGAGCATTTGTTGTTTTCTAATAACATCAGTAATATTAATTTTATATTTGATAAAGTATTTTCTATAAAAGATGAATGTAATACTATTAACCAAACTTTATATGAGTTATTTATATTAAATAATAATGATAATACTTTAAATAATTTTATATCTTTTTTAATTAATAATGATTATAATTCTATATTTAGAGTTATACATAGTTTATGGTTTAAACATTATGATAATAAGTTATTGATAAGGTATTTTGAGTTTTTCGAAAGAATTCCAAATATTTGGTATAAAATTAATAATAGATTTTGGCTTATTTATATAGCAGTTTTATATGAAAATAATTATTTAGATAAAGCTAAAAATATTTTAATTAATTATTTTGATAAATTTCAATATTTAGATATACATAGGGTTTTATTTGTTTCTAAATTAGCAGTAGAGATGTATATTAGTAATGATGACATTATAAAGTCTTCTTTAATTTTGGATGCTATAAATGATAGTAGAGGTAAGAATGAATTTGAAGATTTTATAAAAGGTAAAAGAGTTGCAATTGTAGGTAATGGTCCGCAGGAAATTGGTAAAGGTAGAGGTAAAGAAATAGATTCTTATGATATAATAGTTCGTTTTAATAATTTTAATTTAGATGGGTTTGAAGAAGACTATGGAAGTAAAACAGATGTGTGGTGCAAAAATGGTAATATACATTTAAATGGTGAAAAAAGAATTGTTAATAATATGATATTTTGGTTGGCAGATGTAGAACATTATATTTTATTTGAAGATCATGTACTTAATAATTTATATGAAGATATATTTTATTCTAATTTACCCGTGTCATTTTTAACTACTAAAATAAGAGTTTCTCATAAAAAAGAAATAGATGTTCATTACTTAACTTCTGGTGGGCTTATGATTAATTATATATATCAAATTAAGAAAAAATATAATGAATTATTTACTTATAATGATATATATGGTTTTTCATTTTTAAATAATGATTTTGATATTAGTATATATCATTTTTATAAAGATAATTTATTAGTCAATGCTGATTCATTTAAAAATTGGCATAATATTGACTTGGAGATTAAGTTTTTTAGAAAGTTATTTGCTTTAGATAAGGATATTAAAATATGAATATAGCCTTTATTCCTGTTAGAGGTGGTAGTAAATCTATAAAATTGAAGAATATAAAAAATATTTGTGGGAAGCCATTAGTATATTGGGTTTTAGAAGCTTCAAATAATAGTAGTGTTATAGATAAAGTTGTTGTTGCTACTGATCATATTGATATAAAAAAGACTGTTTTATCTTTTAATTTTAATAAGGTAGAAATTTATGATAGAGATCCTAAAAATGCACAAGATACTTCTCCTACTATGGATGTTATATTAGAGTATATTAATAATTCTAATATTTCTGATGAAGATAATTTGTTTTTAATTCAAGCAACTTCTCCTCTTTTAGAACCTTATCATATAGATGAAATGTATGAAAAAATGGTAAAAGATAAAGCTAATTCTTCATTATCTTGTGTAGAGTTTAAAAGATTTTTTTGGAGCAAAGATGGTGTTTCACTTAATTATGATTATAGAGAGCGTCCAAGAAGACAAGATTTTGAAGGATGTATGCTTGAAAATGGAGCTTGTTATATTAATTCTGTTTATAATATCAAAAATGATAAAAATCTCTTGTCAGAGCCTATATCTATTTATGAGATGCCTGAATATACATCTATAGAGTTAGATGAAGAGCATGATTATTATATAATTGAAAAGTTAATAGAAAAATATAAATTTTTAAGAGAAGAGAAGAGAAGAGAAGAGAAGAGAAGAGAAGAGAAGAGAAGAGAAGAGAAGAGAAGAGAAGAGAAGAGATAAAAGTTATCTCCTTGTTCATTTAATCATCTTTATACTAAATAAAAATTTAAAATTAGTCAATAAAATATTTTTATATTTTATTACATATAACATGTATTAATTTTTTATTTTTTATATTATAATCACTTTTTATGATTACTAGATTTTTTAATGAGAATATTTCTAATAGTAAAGAAAATTTTTTTGATACAGAACTTGGAGATCGTTATTTTTATAGTCAGCATAGTTTTTTGAAAAGAAAACCTATATTAATTGTAGGTTCTGGACCATCAGTAAAAAATGTAGATTATAGAAGGTTACCAGAAGACTTTGATATTATGAGAGTAAATCACTTTTATAAGGAAGACTATTTTTATTTTGGTAGGAAGGTAACTTATTTTGCAGCTATAGGTAATACAGGTATACTTAGTTATTTACCTCTTGTTTTATGTCTATCTATCAAAAATATTTATAACATAGACCATTATTTAGATTTTAATAGTATTATTAGAAAATACTTTGCTCATTATATAGACTTTTATAAACCTATTAATATAGATATTGATATATCTAGAAGTATTAGTAATTATATAAAAATTTATCGTATTTATAATGGTTTTTTTGAACCAAATGCTGGACATCTAGCTATTATTAGAGCATTAGAATATGGGTATAAAGATATTTATATTGTAGGTATAGAATTATCTGATAAATGGGAGTATTTCTATGATAAGGAAGAAGTTAAAAATCGTGAAGGTGTTCATAACTTTAAAGCTAATATTGATTTACTTAAGTACTTAAATTCATTATCTGGAGTTAGAATGTATTCTATAAGCAGTACATCTGGTATTAATTCTATATTAGATTTAGCACCTATACGTGATAGTTATAATTATACCCCTATAAAAAAGTCAAGAGAAGAAATTTTATTAAATGATAATGATCTTAAATTTATTGAATTTATAAAATCTGATTTATTATCAAGATTAAATAAAAAAGATAAAGCTTATCATCATATAAAAAATGGTAATATGCTCCGTTCTTTAGATAGTATTTTATGAATATATAAATTTTATTAGTATATTAATAATTGTTGACATAAATATGTATATATGTTAGTATCAATGTATAGAATTTTTTTATGTACAAAAATGGTATATTATATTAAACAAAGGAGAGTTTTATGGCTATTAAGGTGGCAATAAATGGTTTTGGACGTATAGGACGTCTTGTTTTCCAGGCTTTGGTAGAGCGTGGTCTTTTAGGAAAAGAAATAGATGTTGTAGCTGTTGTAGATGTTAGTACTGATGCTGAGTATTTTGCATATCAGTTAAAATATGATACTGTACATGGTATAATGAAGGCTGATGTTTCTCATGATGGTGGAGATACTTTAATTGTTAATGGTAATAAGATTAAGTGTCTTGGAGTTGCTAAAGAATTAAAAGATCTACCTTGGAAAGATTTAGGTGTTGAGTATGTTATAGAATCTACTGGTCTTTTTGTAGAGAAAGAAAAGGCTGAGGGGCACTTAGCTGCTGGTGCTAAGAAAGTTATTATTTCTGCTCCTGGTAAGGGTGATTTAAGAACTTTTGTTTATGGTGTTAACCATGAAGAATATGATGCTTCTCAACATCATGTTGTATCTAATGCTTCTTGTACTACTAACTGTTTAGCTCCATTAGTACATGTATTATTAAAAGAGGGTATTGGTATTGAAACTGGTCTTATGACTACTATTCACTCTTATACTGCTACTCAGAAAACAGTAGATGGTCCTTCTAGAAAAGACTGGAGAGGTGGACGTGCTGCTGCTTGTAATATTATTCCTTCTACTACTGGTGCTGCTAAGGCTGTGGGTGAAGTTTTACCTGCTACTAAGGGTAAATTAACAGGTATGAGTTTCAGAGTTCCTACTCCTGATGTATCTGTTGTAGATTTAACTTTTAGATCTGAGAAAGATACTTCTATTGAAGAAATTGATTCTCTATTAAAGAAAGCTTCAGAGACTTATATGAAGGGTGTATTACAGTATGTTAATGAAGAATTAGTATCTTCTGACTTTATACATAATAATCACAGTTCTATGTATGATTCTCTTGCTACATTACAAAACAACTTAAAAGGTGAAAAGAGATTCTTTAAACTTGTTTCTTGGTATGATAATGAGTGGGGTTATTCTAATAGAGTTGTTGACTTATTAAAGCATATGGCTTCTAAATAATAATAATGATCAATTAGAAAAGTATTAAAGGGTGTTTATATAATTTTATTTATATGCACCCTTTTATTAATATTAAATTTTATATATTTAAGGAATTTTTTATGAAAAAGAGTGTTAAAGATATTGATATTAAAGGTAAAAAAGTGATAATGCGTGTGGACTTTAATGTACCACTTGATAAAGAAACTAATACTAAAATAACAGACACTACAAGAGTAGATGCTGCTATGGATACTATTAATTATATACTATCTCAAGGTGCTAGTTTAATACTTATGAGTCACTTAGGTCGTCCAGATGGTACTCCTAATCCTAAGTATTCTTTAAAGCCTGTTTATGAGTATTTAAAGACTAAATTACCTAATAATAAAGTAGAATTTGCTCCTGATTGTATAGGGGATACTGTAAAATCTATGGCTTCTTCTTTAAATGCTGGAGACGTATTACTTTTAGAAAATCTTCGTTATCATGCTGAAGAGGAGAAAAATGATCCTAACTTCTGTAAGGAGCTTGCTTCTTTAGCTGATGTTTATGTTAATGATGCTTTTGGTACTGCTCATCGTGCACATGCTTCTACTGCTGGTATAGTTTCTGCTAAAACTGGTATGCCTGCTGTTGCTGGTTTCTTAATGGAAAAGGAAATTAAGTATTTAGGTGAGGCTGTTGCTAATCCCGAGCGTCCTTTTGTTGCTATTATTGGTGGTGCTAAGGTTTCTTCTAAGATTTCTGTTTTAGAGAATCTTATTACTAAAGTTGATACTTTAATAGTTGTCGGTGGTATGGCTTATACTTTCTTTAAGGCTAAAGGTGTATCTGTTGGTACTTCTTTATGTGAAGATGATTATGTTGCTACTGCTCAAAAGATTATGGATAAGGCTAAGGAGCTTGGTAAAACTTTATTCTTACCTATTGATAATGTTGTGGCAGATAAATTTGATAATGAGGCTAATAGAAAAACAGTTTCTTGGAATGAGATACCTGATGGTTGGATGGGTATGGATGTTGGTGAGAAGACTATTGCCGAGCTTGAGGGTATACTTAAAAATGCTAAGACTGTTATATGGAATGGTCCTTTAGGTGTATTTGAGATGTCTAATTTCTCTAAGGGTACATTTGAGGTTGCTAAGATGATTGCTAATAGTGGTGCTATTTCTATTATTGGTGGTGGTGATAGTGTGTCTGCTGTTAATAAGTCTGGAGTTGCTGATAAGATGAGCCATGTTTCTACTGGTGGTGGTGCTTCTTTAGAATTCTTAGAGGGTATTGAGCTTCCTGGTATTAAGGTTTTAGAAGATAAGTAATATATTATTACTTTATAATATTAAGTTGTTTAAGCACTATATATGTTTTATAATATATAGTGCTTATAATATTTTTTATATGTAGTAGTTTATTTATATGAAAAGAATATATTTTATTTTTTTAGTATTTTTTATTTTAAGTTGCAATAATGATAAAAATCTTATTCATACCTATGTTAAGGTGCCTATTAAGGTTATTGCTGTTATATTTGATGGTAGTGTAGAATGTGTTGATGCTATTATTTCTCTTAATTCTACAAATACTAAAGTAGTTTCTTTTAATTCTAGTGAAATAATACTTAGAGGTTTACATGGGGATCTTGTAGGTTCTAAGAATGATTTTATAGTTAAGGGTATATCTGGCGAACTTTATCCTGTAAAGCCTGATATATTTTCTAATACTTATAGTCCATTTGATAATAATTCATCTATAATAAATAAATTTGTTAGAAATACTGTTAATGTTCGTGCTGTATTGTTTGATGGTAGTAAAAAAAGTATTAGTGCTATAAAAAAATTAAATTCTACAAATACATTTATAGAAAGTTATAATGAGAATGAGCTTATAATAAAAACATTAGAAGGTAATTCTAAAGCTACTAATGGAGATTATATAGTTCAAGGTATTAATACTGAGTTATGGCCTGTTAAAGCTGATATTTTTAATCAAACTTATGAAATAGTAGAGTAATATATTTTTAATAGTTTGACAAATTATATATTTTATAGTAGAATATATACTGTTATGATTATTATAGCACAAAGCACAAAGCACAAAGCACAAAGCACAAAGCACAAAGCACAAAGCACAAAGCACAAAGCACAAAGCACAAAGCACAAAGCACAAAGCACAAAGCACAAAGC
>CALXQJ010000013.1 GCA_944390575.1 uncultured Spirochaetota bacterium | reverse complement strand
CATTAGAGAATTTTTTATTAGATAATAAAGAAATGTTTACAACTAATCCTGTTAACAAGATTTATAGTAGAGATTTTCTTATTAAAAATAATTTATTTTTTATGGAGAATACTAAGTTAGGAGTATCTGAGGATGCTGACTTTATATTAAGGTTATTAATGCATTCTCCATCTATTTCATTTAATAATAATGCTATTTATTATTATAGATGTACTCCTAACTCTTCTTTAAATAGTGCTAGACATAACTATTTATCAGGTATTAATAGTATAGAGCATATGAATAATAGTATTTATTATGCTAAAGAATATTTTAAAGATATGCTTAATATTGTATATGTAAAAGCTTGGCATCATCCATTATATTTATTTTCAATTCTGGATGAGGAAAATAAAGAAAAATTTTATGAATATTTACATAGATTTGCTAATACGATTTATTTAGATATTAGTTTTTTATTTTCTAGTCATGAACAAAATCAGTATCATGAATATATTTTGATAAGGTTTAATAAAACATATAATGATTATTTATTGTCTAAATATATTATTAGTAATTATAATTATAAAAGAGATATTGATTTATTAATGAAAGAAGTAAGTTATATTAAAAATAATAGTAGCTTTATTAGATTATTTGGAATACAAAATTTAGAAGATAGATTAGTTATCATTTTATTTGGTATAAAAGTAACTTTTAAAAAGAGAGCAGAGCAGAGCAGAGCAGAGCAGAGCAGAGCAGAGCAGAGCAGAGCAGAGCAGATAAATTATTTATATTTTTTAATATTACAACAAAACTATATAAATTACAACCTATGGTGCACTTTGTATCATAGGTTTTTTGTTTTTGGGGTATCTTTATGATAAAAGTAAGTGTAATAATTCCAGTATATAATGTAGAGTTATATTTAAGAGAATGCTTAGATAGTATAATTAATCAGACATTAAAAGAAATAGAAATAATCTGCATAGATGATTGTTCTAGTGATAATAGTTATAGTATATTAGAAGAGTATAGTAATATAGATAATAGGGTTAAGATATTTAGAAATAAGATAAATATAGGTCCTGGTCCTAGTCGTAATATTGGTATTAGAGCTTCTCAAGGTGAATATATATCATTTATAGATTCTGACGATTTTATATCTACAGATTATTTAGAGATTTTGTATTTGACAGCCCAAGAATATAATTCTGATATAGTTAATACTCTAAATATATATAAATATTTTGATAGTAATAATAAATGTAGATTTTGGAGTCATTTAAATATTATGGAGTTAAACTATCTTAAATATGAGACTTATTATCCTTTGGAGAATTATAATCTATATAATTCTGTTGAAAAAATTACTACAGGTCCCTGTAATAAAATATTTAGAAAAAAATTTATTATAGATAATGATGTATTTTTCATGGATGATAGGATCGGTATGTTTGAAGATGCTGATTTTATATTGAGATTATTATTAAATAAACCAAATGTATCTTTTAATAATATTGCAGAATATTTTTATAGACAGATTGATACATCATCTATGCATATATTAGAATATAGTTTAGAGCATTGTATAAGTGCTTTTAATCATTTTAATAATACCTTATCATATTGTTTAGATAAATTTCCTAGCTTATTTAATTTAGTATCTATAAAAGTATACGATAGCATTTTTTATATTTTTAATTTAGTTGATACCTATATAAAAAGAGATTTATATATTTATGTATATAAAATTATTTCTAGAATGCACATTACTGAGGAAGATTTAGCCTCAGAATATTATTCTTATGAAGATAGATATAATGAATATTGTATTATAATTTCAAGTCCTTCATATGATAAATATATTGTTAATAAAAATATATTTTTATTAAGATCTGAAATTACTATGGTTAATAATAAGATTAATGATTTAAGTAGTTATTTTGATAGTAATAATTGGGTTAGGCTATTTGGAATTAATAATTTAGAAAATAAAATAATTATTATATTTTTTGGTATAAAAATAACTTTAAATAGAAAATCATACAGAACAGAACAGAACAGAACAGAACAGAACAGAACAGAACAGAACAGAAATAACATATACGAATTAATATTATACTATAATTAAATTTATTTAAAGGTTTATTTATGGCATTTTTTGATTTTTTATTAGATGATAAGTATATAATACTGATTATATTTGGAATTAAAATAACTTTTAAAAGAACTATTAAAAAAGTAAAAAAAATTGATTATAGTAATATATTCTTTAGAAAAATTAATAGACATTCTGTTCTTATTATAGAATTTAGTATAGGACATGGCGAGACTATACCTAGTTATATAAAATATTTTAAAGAATTAGGTTATAATTATATAGATATATTTGTTACAAATGAATTAATTAATGATAAATTTTTATCTAGATTTGATTTTAAAAATATTAGAGTAAAAGGTATTGAGAAAAGCATTTTGGTTAATTATATTTTTACAAATAAGAATATAAAAAAATATGAATTTATTTTTTTAAATTCTTGGGCAATATATTATGTTGGACTAAAGTCTATTTATCATTTTAATAGTAAAATTTATTTGCCTAAAAAAAAGATTATAGGTGTTGAACACCATGTATATGATAATTATGAGAAAAATTATAAAGATCATACTATTATAACGTTACTTCCTAATAATAGTGGATTTAAATATGTTAATCCACATTATTTTGGTTCTCGTAAATGTAGGACTAAAAATAAAGTTGTAAGATTAGTTTTAGCAGCTAGAAGAGTAGAAAGTGCTAGGAATATGCATTTATTAATAGATAGTGT
>CALXQJ010000012.1 GCA_944390575.1 uncultured Spirochaetota bacterium | reverse complement strand
ACTCCATGAAGTTGGAATCACTAGTAATCGTAGATCAGAACGCTACGGTGAATACGTTCCCGGGGATTGTACACACCGCCCGTCACGCCATCGGAGTTGGTTTTACCTGAAGTCGTTAGCCTAACCGTAAGGAGGGCGGCGCCGAAGGTGGGACTGATGATGAGGGTGAAGTCGTAACAAGGCAGCCGTACCGGAAGGTGTGGCTGGATCACCTCCTTTATTCGGAGATTGTCCGACTTAATGCTTACTGCTATTCATATTTGAAAGAACTTTATATTAAAGCTAACCTTTATGGTTAGTTTTTTTATTATATAATCTTTATGAATATTAAAGACTGTATTTCCCATTATTCTAAAATATTAGATAGTATTAATAATGATTATAAGATTTCTTTTTTAGAAGTTAATTCTATATTTATGTATGTACTTAATATGAGTAAAACTCAATTAATTTCTAATTCTTATAGAATCTTAACTGAAGAAGAAAAACTAAGCATTGAAAACCTTATTAATAGAAGACTTAAATATGAACCTCTTGCTTATTTGATAAATAGAAAAGAGTTTTATGGTTATGATTTTTATGTAGATGAAAATGTACTTATACCAAGACCTGAGACAGAGGAGCTTATAGATTTAGTTAGAGACTATATTGGTACTAAAAATACTGAAAATATTTCTGTTATAGATATAGGTTCTGGAAGTGGAAATATTTCTATAACATTAAAGAAACTATTTAGAAGCGTTGATATTACAGCTCTTGATATTAGTATAGATGCTATTAATGTATTAAAAAAGAATGTAGATTTTCTTTTAGATAAGAGTATTAATATAATTAATGCTGATGCACTTACTTATAATCCTAATAATAAGTTTGATATAGTCGTATCAAATGCTCCGTATGTACCATTAAGAGATAAAGAGTATTTACAAAAAGACTTAGAGTATGAACCTGAAATAGCATTATATTCTGGATATGATGGACTTAATTTTTACAAATCTTTTTTATACAAAGTTAATAATTATATAAAGAAATCTGGAGCTTTTTTCTTTGAAATAGGCTACGATCAGGGAGATTTACTATTAGAAATTGCTAATGATATTGGTATTAAAAATGTTTCTGTAAAAAAAGATTTATCTGGTAGGGATAGATTTCTTATTTGTGATTATTTTGATTATTAAGGAGAGTTAAAATATATGTGAGTAGGGTGTATTTTTGGTATTGCTGCTGGTCTAGTGGCACTTGTTGATAAAATTAAAGAAAATAAACAAAGAAAACTTGAAGAAGAAAATAGTGAAGTTACTGAGGATTCTATTATTGAAGATATTGATGAAAATATAAATTAATGATTTTTTTATTTTTAAAGTTACTTTATAATACATTTAAATTATAAAGTAACTTTTTTATTTTTTAGGATATTGTATATGGGTAGTGTATTTGGTAGTAGTATAAAGTTTAGTTTATTTGGGGAATCTCATGGAGAATATATAGGTGCTACTATAGATAACTTTCCTTGTGGAATAGAATTAGATTATAACTTCATTAAAAGTGAGATAAAAAGAAGAAAGGCTAATAATAGTGGATTAACTACAAATAGAATAGAAGATGATGATTTTGAAATAATATCTGGGGTATTAAATAATAAAACAACAGGAAGTCCAATTACTGTACTTATAAAAAATAATAATATAAGAAGTTCGGATTATAGTGACTTTTCTAATATACCAAGACCATCTCATAGTGACTATACAGCAAGTATTAGATATAATAATTTTAATGATATAAGAGGTGGCGGACATTTTTCAGCCCGTATTACAGCTCCTATGGTAGTAATAGGAGCTTTGGTAAAAATAGCTTTAAGAGAAAAGTTTAATATACAAATAGCATCTCATATAAAACAAATCTATAATATAAAAGATTCTTATAATACTGTGAATAGGTTTCTATCTTATGATGATTTTATATTAAATAATAATAAAGATTTACCAGTGTTTAATAATGATAGTATGATTCAAATGATAAATGCAATACAAAAAGCAAAAGAAGAAGGAGATTCCTTAGGAGGTATTATTTCTGTATTTGTATTTGGTGTTGAAGCTGGCTTGGGCTCACCTTTTTTTGAATCTATAGAGAGTAGATTAGGACAAAGTATTTTTGCAATTCCTGCTGTTAAGGGTGTAGAGTTTGGACTTGGATTTGATTTTGTAAATTATAAAGGCTCTGAGTGTAATGATGTTTACTTTTATGATGATAATAAAATAAAAACTAAGACAAATAATAATGGAGGTATACTTGGTGGAATATCTACAGGAATGCCTATAATAATTAATATATCTATTAAGCCTACATCATCCATTTCTAAAACACAGTATACTTTGAATGTAAAAACTAAAGAAGAAGAGAAATTAAATATAAAAGGGAGACATGATCCTTGTATTGCAGTTCGCTGTCCTGTGATATTAGAAAGTGCTGTGGCTATATCATTATTAGATTTATGTATTGATATGAGAGGACATATTTTATGATAAATATATTACTGGTAATTATTGGTTCAATTGCTTATGGATTTATACCTATTTTTACAAAGAATGTTATATCTTATTCATACTCATCATTATCTATAGTTTTTTATAGATACTTTATAGCTTCTATTGCTCTTTTCTTTATTATTATTTTTACCAAAAAAAGCTTTAAAGTTTCAAAAAGACAATTATTAGATTTATTTATATTTAGCATATTAGGTCTTGGTCTTACATATTTTTTACTTTCAGAGTCATTATTTTATATATCTGCAGGTCTTTCTAATATGATACACTTTGGTTATCCTATTGTAGTAATATTAATAATGACTACGGTATATAAAGAAAGATTAGATAAATTTAAAATATTATCATCTATCTCTACAATTATAGGAATAATACTCTTAACAACAGAAGTAAAAATAGAAAGTTATTTAGGAGTAGTATATTCATTATTAACTACAATAACATATTCTATATATATTATATCAAATAAACAATCTTCATTTTCAACTTTAGATACAATAGTTTCTCTTTTTTATATGTCTATAATAATATCAATAGTATTTTTATTATTAGCTATATATAAAAATAGCTTTCAATTATTAAATAATATCAATGTATTATATAATTTTATTGGTATATCTATTTTATGTACAGTATTTTCATTAGGGCTATTATTATATGGTGTAAAAAAATTAGGTTCTTCACTTGCTTCTATTTTAAATATGTTTGAGCCTACTACAACTGTATTAGTTTCTACATTGTTTTATGATGAAAAATTAACTATTAAAATTATATTTGGTTCTATTTTTATTTTGCTTTCTACTATATTTATAATATTATCTAATAAATATAAAGTGAAGTAGTTTATTATTTTTTATATTGACAATATATACTCTTTGTGTTAGTCTATACTAACAATTTTAGTTAATATATAAAATGGAGAATATAACTTATGAAATTAGCTGACTTAGAAATAGATGAAGGGTTTATAGTAGATTCTGTAGACACTGAAGGTGAGATAAGACAGAGAATTATAGAAATGGGTTTTACTCCTGGTGCAATAGGAAGAATAGTTCGTAAAGCTCCTTTAGGTGATCCTATACAGGTTCATATAATGGATTATGAAATATCATTAAGAAAGAATGAAGCACAGGGTATTAATGTTGTTAAAGAGAATAGTAAAGCTGATATAAAATTAGAAAAGTCTCTTAATAATCAAGAATCTAAAAAGATAGAAATTAATAAGGATTTTTTAGAAAGTAAATCAGATATTTCTAAGAAGTTAAAAGTTCCATTTAATAATACTACATTAAAAGTAGCTTTTGCTGGTAACCCTAACTCTGGTAAAACTACTATATTTAATGCATTAACGGGTGCTAATTATAAAGTAGCAAATTATCCTGGAGTAACAGTAGAGAAAAGATCTGCTAATTTATACTATAATGGATATGAGTTTGAGGTTTTAGACTTACCTGGTATATATAGTTTAAGTGCTTATTCACAAGATGAAGTAGTAGCTTGTGATGTTCTTCTAAATGATAAACCAGATTTTATAGTAAATGTTTTAGATGCTACAAATATAGAAAGAAACCTTTATCTTACATTACAATTATTTGAGCTTGGTATTCCTACTATTTGTGTACTTAATATGCATGAGTATGCTGAGAAGAATGGAGTTAGTATAGATAATATTAAATTAACAGAATTATTAAAAGTACCTGTATTAAAGGTATATGGTAATATGCATGATAGTGTAATATTGATTTTATCTAAGATATCTTCTATGTATGAATCTGGCAATAAGTTTAATAAGGATGCTATGATAGATTATGGTGAGGATGTAGAAAAATCTATTAAAGCTATTGCAGATACTATGGAGTGTCATACATCGGATATACAAAAGAGATGGCTTTCTATTAAGACTTTAGAAAAAGATGAGAGGGCTATACATTCTATTAGAAGACAGTGTAATAATGCTGGTAGTGTTATAGATGTTGTTAATAAAGAGATTATGCGTTTAGAGTCTGTTGAGAATATTAAGACTGATTCTATAATGGCAGATAAGAGATATTCCTATATTAGAGGAGCTTTACAGGCTTGTGTAGAAAGAGAGAATATACAGGCATTTAATTTTACAGAGGCGGCTGATGTAGTATTTTTAAATAAATGGCTTGGTATACCTATATTTTTAGCAGTGCTTTGGCTTATATTTAAGGTTACATTCTCAGTAGGAGCTTATCCTCAAGAATGGCTTGATACTGCTATTGTTGCTTTAGGTGATTGGGTTGGCGGTTTTCTTCCAGAAGGTTCATTACTTCAATCGGTTATTGTTGATGGAGCTATTGGTGGTGTTGGGGCTGTACTTTCTTTCTTCCCACTTGTACTAATACTATTTACTGGTATTAGCTTTTTAGAAGATTCTGGTTATATGGCACGTGCTGCATTTTTGATGGATAAGTTAATGCATAAAGCAGGTCTTCACGGTCAATCATTTATTCCTTTATTTTTAGGTTTTGGTTGTACTATACCTGCTGTTATGGCTGCTCGTACATTAAGAAGTAAAAAAGATAGGGTAGTTACAGTTCTTATTACTACATTTATGAGTTGTGGTGCGAGAATACCTGTTTATGTATTATTGACAGCAGCATTTTTCTCACCAAAAATAGCACCTACTGTAATGTTTAGTATTTATTTAATAGGTATTATAGTTGCTTTTGGTATTGCATTTTTACTTAGAAAAGCATTCTTTAGAGGAGAAGAGACACCTTTTGTTATGGAGCTTCCACCTTATAGAGTACCACGCTTAAAAACAGTTTTAAGACATATGTTTGATAAGGGCTGGATGTATATTAAAAGAGCTGGTACGTATGTATTTACTGCTTCTATTATTATTTGGACATTAATGACTTTCCCTTTATATAATCCTACAGAAGAGGATAGTGCTCGTTTAATTGAAGAGGCTAAAACAATTGCTTTAGAAAATAATTTAGATATTAATGATGAAGAAGTTATTAATAATGAGTATGATCATTTACTTGCTTCTGAGGGATTAAAGTATTCTTATGCTGGTAGAATAGGTAGATTTATAGAACCTGTTATAAAACCTTTGGGATTTGATTGGAGAATAGGTATTGGTCTTGTTGCTGGTGGTGCTGCTAAGGAGATATTTGTATCTACTCTTGCTCAGATAAAATCTATAGAAGAAGATGAAGCTACTTTAGTAGAGGCTTTACAGAAAGATAAAGTATTTAATCCTATAGTTGCATATTCATTATTATTATTTGTATTATTATACTTCCCTTGTTTTGCTACTGTTGGAGTTATAGGATCTGAAATAGGTAAACATTGGATACCATTTTTGATGGCTTATACTGTTTTGATAGCGTGGATTGTAAGCTTTATTTTCTATCAGATAGCAGGTAGAATAGCTGGATTAATATAAAAAATCTAATAAATAATTATTATTCTTATATAAATAAAGCTCTAAGTTTTATGCTTAGGGCTTTATTGTTTCTTTATAATAATTCTTTTATAGATAAGTTATATAAGATAAGTAGTATATTTTTTATATAACTATTCTTTATATATTTGTTTTTCTATATAGCTTTGAGTATTATCTCCAACCATAATTTTATCTTTATCATAAAGAATAGGAGCTACTTTTTCAAATATCAAGAATAAAGGGGAAGATATAATTACAGTTAGTGGAAGAGCTACAAAAAGTTCAGAACGAATTAAAACAGCAACATTAGATAATTCAGAGTAAATAGCAGATACTAAAAATAATGCAATAACTTTAATTAAATATCCAACCAAAGTTACAAATATTCCAGCAGTAACTTGTCTAACAAAAATAGAAGCATTAAGAAATCCAACAAAAAAACCAATATTTAAGAAAATCAAAGCATAAGCCCCAAATGTAGCACTTGAAATAAGGTCTTGCATAAGCCCTATAATAAATCCATAAACAACACCATTTGCAGAGCCGTATCTAAATCCTATAAATACAGTAAAGATAAGTAGTAAATCAGGTTTAGCTCCAAGCGATATTCTAATTAAGTCGTATGCTGGAGAAGATTGTATTAGTAATAATAGTAATGATGTAATAATTATTGTAATAAATCTTTTAATCATCTTCTCACACCTGTATTATTATTTGTATTAACTATAACTTCATCTTCTTCATTTGATAAACTAATAATTTCCTGATCTGGAGCTTTTTTAACAACATACACATTTTCTAATGTAGAAAAATCAACAGCAGGCTCTATATATAAATCGTGGAATAATCCATAATTTTTCTTTTCAACTTTAAATATAGTGCCAACTAAAATACCCTTTGGAAATACGCCACCCATACCACTTGTAACAACCTTTTCTCCTTCCTCTACATCAATTTGAAGGTCTATATATTGCAAGTATGTTTGAGTAGATCGAGGATTTTGTCCACTCATAATACCAGTTGCACGAGAACTTTCTAATATTACAGACACTTGAGAACGTTGATCTATTAAAGATAATACTCTACTATTATATCTTCTAACCTCTACAACTTTACCAACTAAAGCCTTATATCCATCTCTGTATGATATAACAGGCATTCCAACTACAATTCCATTTGCAGATCCTTTATTTATAATAATAGTACTATAAAAATTTTGAGGATCTTTTGATACTATTTCAGCATATTCTAAAGGGTAATTATATGTAGGGGCTTCATTTAATAATGCTCTTAATCTTGAATTTTCTGCTACTAATTGTTCATATTCTAATGCAGTACCTGATAGTTCTGCTATTCTTTCTCTTAGAGCTTGAATTTGTTTTTGTAGAGTAAAAATATCAGTTATACTAGTATATAGATGAATAAATGCTTTTGATATATTTTGTGTAGCACTTTGTATTGGATATACACCAAGAGTATAAATAGCTTGTAAATCAAATACAAAGCTACTTCTATTAAGTACCATTAATATACCAGCAACAAGATTAAGTACAATATATAATATTAAGAGTTTATGCTTCACTTTTATGAGAATCTTCTATAATTTTTTAGATTTTTAGTTTCTTCTATAAACTTACCACATCCAATAGCAACACAAGTAAGAGGACTCTCAGCTAAAATAACAGGAACACCAGTTTCTATAGAAATTAAATCTGTAAAACCAGGAAGAAGTGAAGTACCACCACTCATTACAATACCACGCTCTACAATATCAGCAGATATTTCAGGTGGAATCTGATTTAATACACTTTTAACTGCTTCTAATATTTCAAGAAGAATATCACTAATAGCATCTTTTACTTCAGCACTATTAATAGTTAAAGTTTTAGGAAGACCAGAAACAGAATCACGCCCTCTAATATCCATAGTCTTAGATATATCACCTTTATAAGCGTGTCCAATATTAATTTTTATCTCTTCAGCAGTTCTCTCACCAATATAAAGGTTATGAGTTCTCTGCATATATTTTACAATAGCATCATCAAGCTCATCGCCCCCAACACGTATAGATGCACTTCTAACCATACTACCAAGAGAAAGTACAGCAACCTCAGTAGTACCACCACCTATTTCTATAATCATATTTCCATGAGGTTCATTAATAGGCATATCAGCACCAATAGCAGCAGCACGTGCTTGCTCTATTAGGAATATAGTTCTTGCACCAGCCTGCTCACAACTTTCACGAACAGCACGTCTTTCTACCTCTGTAATACCAGTAGGAATACCAATAGCAATTCTTGGTTTAACTAAAGTTTTTTTATTGTGAACTTTATTGATAAAATATCTTATCATCTTTTCAACAGTTTCAAAGTCTGCAATTACTCCATCACGCATAGGTCTAATAGCTGCAATAGAATTAGGTACCTTACCAAGCATTCTCTTAGCCTCATTGCCAACAGCTATAACATTACCTGTACTTTTTTCTATAGCAACAACAGAAGGTTCAGCAAGAACAATACCTTCACCCTTAACATATACTAAAGTATTGGCTGTTCCTAAGTCTATACCCATATCACTTGAAAACATATTGTACAACCAGTTAAACATTGACTATAATCTCCTTACTGCATCCCTAGTGGGCTTGTATGAATTGTCTATTTTTAAAGCTTCTCTAAACATATAGTATGCATCAGACGGCTTTTTTATTTTCGTATATAATTTCCCTATACTATAATATAATTCTGCATTTTTTGCATCTATTAATAATGCTTTTTTATAAAAAAACTCACTTTCTTGGTATAGACCTTGTATGAAGTATAGATCGCCTAATTTGAAGTATGTTTTGAATTCTAATTTTTTATTGTTATTAAATTTTCCTTGTAGAGAAGTGAGTATTTGTATTGCTCTTGTATAATCTTTATTTCCTGCGTATGCATTTGCTAATTCATAGTTTAGTATTGCGTTTATGTCGGCATTTGGATTTTGTTTAGTTTGTATTTTTAATATTTTCTCTAAATATCCTATTGCTTCTTTATAATGCCCTATTTCGTATGATACTTTTGATAGTTCTACTATTGTAGATACTCTATCATCTCCACTATTAATAGCATCTAAATATGATATATATGCATCTTTATAGTATGAGGCACCTAATGTTTGATATGCATCTGCTAATCTTTTATGTATTAAATATTTGTTTTTTATGAACTTACTTGTTAATAACACTTGTTTTGAGTATTTTATAATATTTTTGCTTGATAGCATAATAATATTATTATCTTCTGAACGTATTAGCATATCATAGTATAAGTCTATACCTGCTATTAATATATTTTTATTTACTGGATTTTTAGACAAAAGGTCGTGAAAAATAAAAGAAGCATTATTATAGTCCTCTAAAGCCATATAGTCGTATATAGACTTTAGACGCTTTTTTTCTATGAAGTTTGATAAAAATGTATATGTAAATAATATAACTAAGCTAATTGTAGTTAAAGTTACAATAATAATTTTAAAACTAATTTTTCGCTCTACATTATACAAGTAAGGCATAACTTATAAAACTCTATATATTCTAAATTATAAAATTAAAAAGATTCACTTTCACTATTATTACTATTATATAGTGAAAGAATAGTTTCTTTAGGGTTTGTTTTAGGATCTGGAGCTACTATACAAGCACCTTCAAGCATTACCCCATTTTGTATAATAAGTTCAGGAGTTCTAATTTCTCCTAATATTCTACTTGTAGGCATAAGCATTACTCTTGTTGTAGCTTCTATATTTCCTATGATAATTCCATTTATAACTGCAGTACCAACTTTAATATCTGCTTTTACCTTTCCTGTTTCACCAACAGTAAGGCTATCTACATTTAGAGTTTCACCCTCATAACGACCATCTATTTTTAGAGGACCTGCCAACTGAAAGTTACCTTTAAAATAAGAACCTTCTCCTATAACAGAATTTATATCCACATTTACATTTCTTTTAAACATTAAAAAACTCCATTATTTTTAGTATAAAAAATAGTATCATCTATATTATGAAAAATAAATTTAGTATCAAGCCCAAATAAGGATTCACTATGTCCTATAAATAAATATCCGTTATCTTTTAATATATCATAAAATTTATTAACAGTCAATTCTATAGACTGATTATCAAAGTATATAAAAACATTTCTACAGAAAATAATGTCAAAATATGGGTATTTATTGTTCTCATGTATTAAATTATCATACTCAAAAGAAATCATATTTCTTATATGATCTTTAATTTTGTATGTTCTACTGTCTATCATATCAAAATATCTATTTAGGCATCTATTAGAGATATTTTCAAGTTTTGCTATATCATATATTGCATTTTTTGCTACTTCCAAAGATTTGTATGATATATCTGTAGCGAGTATTTCTACATCAGATGGAGATATATCTTCATTTTCTAAGCAAGCCATAGCAATAGAATAAGGCTCTTCTCCTGTGGAGCAACCTGCACTCCAGATTCTAATTTTTTCATTTTTATTTCTTTTTTTTATGATTGTTGGAAGAATTCTTTTTTTTAAAATTTCAAAATGTTTTATAGTTCTAAAAAATTTAGTTAGATTTGTGGTTACTATATCTAAGAATAATCTTAGTTCTTTTTTATCAGAAGATATTATTTTGTATAACTCTTTAGAATCATCTATAGACTTACTGTCCATTAAAGAAGTTATTCTAAATTTTAATATAGTATCATTATTGTCTGTAAAGAAAATACCACTTTCTTTATAGACTAAGTCTTTGAACATTAAAAAACTATATTCGCTTAATTTAGTATCATACACAAGTTTTAATACCTTGCTTTTAAAGTTTTATAAAAAAGTTTTATTTTTTATCTAAAACCATTTTTACTCTTTCTAATACTTTTTTTCTGTCTAAAGGCTTTGTAATATAATTTTTAGCACCAGCAAGTAATGCTTTTTTTACCATATCTTCTTTACCTAAAGCACTAACCATTATTATTTTTGCATTAGAATCAAATTCTATAATTTTAGTAAGAGCAGTGATACCATCCATTTTAGGCATAGTGATATCCATAGTTACTATATCTGGTTTATGCTCTTTATATAAATTTATACCTTCTTCACCATTTTCAGCAGTAGCAACAACTTCATATTGCTCTGATATTAAAAATTGCTGTAATTGTTTTATAACAAAAGCAGAATCATCTATTAATAATACTTTGTAAGGTGTACCTGTTGGGCTTATACCATCTCCTACTTTACTGTTTAGGTCTGCCATAGATAATAACTCCTTTATTTTATATGTAAGTATAAACAAATTTATAAAAATATAAAGTACCGATTATTGTATCAATTTCTATGAATTATTGCAAGTCATTATTTGCATATAAATGAGTATATATAAATAGAAATTAAATTTACTAACATATTGTTAATCTACCAAGACATCTCAAAGCCAAAGCCAAAATAAAGATCATTAATAGAAACAGTTTCACTTGATCTTGTTGGTACTTTTAATGCTACTTCCAAATAGGGCTCTCCTGTTATAACATTATATGGTATTACCAATATATTTGCTTTTGTACCTACTTTAGCACCTACAGAATGCATGTAGTCTTTGGCATAATAATTATATCTATATAAAAGAGAGGCAAAGAAATTATTAAAATAAATATGACTTAAATTAAACTCAGCATCTAAATATCCAAATAATTCAAATTCTCCTCCAAGTAAGAAACTATCTCTATAATCATTAGAATACACATAATTATAAAACTCATTAAATCCCTTAACATATCTACCTATAAATATAGTAGAAGCACCATTAAAAGGAGCTATACCATTAGGCACATAAGAACCAAAAATATTTGCTCTTATAGGTATGTATCTTGATTGAAAATATGCTTTAAAGTCTATTGCAAATCTGTTGTATGCTATTGAATATGTTGGGTATAATGATAGTTTTATATAATCTTTAATATATGGTTTATCTGTTGGTACACTAAATGTAAATGATGATACTAATGTTGTTGCCAAACTCCAGCCTTGATATTGCCATTCAAATGCTGTTTTAGTAGAGTATAGATCTACTGATTTAGAAAAAATAGCTGTTGATAAAACGGGTGATACACTAAAATATGCCTTATCACTTTCTGTATTGAGAATAAAACTCATATTAATAGAGCTATTAACAGTCCAATATTTACTGCTTGAGCCATATACTACTTTACTACCGAATGTAAAATTAAGAGGATGTAAAAGTGTGTAGGATGTAAGATAAATATCTGTTTGTAAAAACTGTGAAGCTATATCATAGCCAAGCCAAAATTGAGTAAGATTATTAAGATATGGATTTGCAACTACAGATACAACTCCAATACCATTGAAAAAATATTGAAAACTATCATTATATAAAGGTATTGGTATCCAAGCAGTCCAAGGTTTGAAATATTTAGCTTCATTAAAGTTTTCTATTTTAAAATAGTTATTATTTTCATTGTACTGATATTTTTTTATTGTTTTTGGTATATAACTAATATATTTTACTTTTCTTAGAGAATTTGTTGGATAAAACATTAGTTTATCATATTCAGAAAAACTACCTCTAAAGTATATAGTATTATTAGTTTCATTTTCTATTACATTAATAGCATTAAATACCCCACCAGAATAATCATCTTCATATAGAGTTAATGTATTTTCTACTATATCTAATTCTCCAAGTTTATAGAATCTGTCATTATTATTGTATGAAAAGAGAATCTTTCCATTAGACTCTTTTAAATATCTAACATAATTAAGTGTATTGTCATAGCTATTAACATACTTTAGTGTTTTATCATTATAGTTATAAATAGCAATACGTTTTATACCTTTTTCTGTTATAATAATTGCTATACTATTTTCATCTATTACTGTAGGTGAGCTATATGTTATATTATCATTAGGAGGTAATAGTTCTTCTATGTTATTATTTTCATCAATATATATAAATGTAGAATTGTGTAAATCTTTAGATATTCCAACAATACCACTTTTAAAGAATTGAGCTTCATTAATATTTTCCCATTTTCTTTTAGTTCTTTTTTTTGTTTGTAGATCATATTCTTTAACAACATATTTATAAAGTCCAAAGTTGTAGTTCATAGATGTAATTAATATATACCTACCATCTTTAGATACATCTATAGTTTCAGAGCTTTTATCTATATAAAATTCTAATTTTGTATCTTCTTTGTTATTAATACTATTTCTATTTTTTTTATAAGAGTATAGTGCTGAATTAATACCTTCTATATAGTATAGTGTATCATTATATGCATCTATATCATATATATAATAATTTTTATTATCTACTCTAATCTCTTCACTAGGTTTTATATCTTTTAATGTTAGATATGCTTGAAAATCTCCCCAAATTTCTAAAAACTCAAATCCATATACCTTTTTAAAAGCACCATAAAACCCAGCATTATAAGGATTAAAAGAAAATGAGAAGTTTTTACGCATTTGCTCCCAAAGTTTATTATACTTTTCTATTCCAAATCTGTCTTTTAAATATTGAGATAAAAGCCCCCCATACTCATAATACACATTACCCCAAGGTTTTTTAATCCATAAATCACTTGCTTGTAGAGGTGTTTTAAATTTTCCTTCATATATGTCTTGCCTTAATCTTTGTCTTACTAAAGGATCATTAACTCTTCCAAACCCATTATAGCTTTCTGTAAGTACAGTGACTCCCTCAAGCATAAAAGCAGGAGTATTAATAAATACTAAATTAGCCCAACTACCAAATATCTTAGTTTGAATACCTGTTTTTTGATTTGGAGCTAAACTTAGTATATGTGTTAATTCGTGTATAAATAGGCTTTTTAAATTATTATTATAAGTAGCAGAGTTTCCACTTTCAGGAGTATCATATATTATTATTAGAGGATATGGCACAGGAGGCCCCATAGCATTATAAATATTAATATCAGGGCTTAAAGTTATAGGTATTTTTCCTTCTATTTCTACATCTAATATTTTAGAATATTCTTCGTATATATTGTCAACCATTATTGCTAATTTTTCTGCTGTTCTTTTTGATTCTATTGGAAAAATTATTTCAAATTTTTTAGTTTGAATAGTATATAGTTTTCTAAATGGTTTAAAAATTTGCTGAGAATAGGATAATTCAATAGAAATAAATAAGAGTATTATAATAATTTTTTTCATATTATGAAGCAGTTAAAGATTTTTAATAATACTACTTTAAAAAAACTATTTTTTCAAGTTTTATATATTATTGCATATTTTTATTTGTTAATTTATAATCTTCTAAAGGTTTATTTATGACAACACAACACAACACAACACAACACAACACAACACAACACAACACAACACAACACAACACAACACAACAAACTAATATTATATATTATATCAATACTTCTTTTTTATGGAGTATTGTGTGAGATGTAATAAATTTATTTTAATAATATTCATTATCATAGCATTATCTATATATTTTTTGTATAAACTTGGTAAAGATATAAGAGTTGGGTATATTAGCGACATTGAATTATTATTAGAAGATACTTTAGATATAAATGGTTTTAATTATGATAATATTTTTTATAGGTATAATCATATAGATTTTACAAATAAATATTTAATTAAAGATAATAATGATATTATTAAAAAAATTGGCACAGATGATTTAAAAGAATATATATTAACTAATTTAAGTATTACAAATTATTATTATAGATTTAAATTTTCTTATTATAATACAATTTTTAAGCACTCGGATATTTATGGTGTATATCCTGATATTTCTTTATTATCTAATAATAATTATATAAAAGCTATAGATTTAGACGAGAATGGTAGTCCTTTTGGATATTTTATATCAGATGTATTATTTACTGACAATAAAATTGATAATATTAATTATACTTTAAAGTTAAAATATAATATTTATTTATACTCAATTTTTTTATTAATATTATTGTTGATATTAGTTTATTTAAAAAATATTAAATGTTTTATTAATATAAAATTATCTATTTTTTTTAAAAATATTAAATTAATATTTATTTGTATAAAAACTAATTTATATAATAAAAAATACTTTTTATTATTTTGTTTTTATTCTTTTTTAATTTTAATTCTGATATTATCAACTTTTTTATTGCTAGGTATTCCATTAAGAGATGGTTATTTAACTAACTTCAAAATTGATATATCAAAAACAATGGAGTATAATAATATTAAATATCAATATCATATAGATCCAAGTACTTCACAATCTTTAATAACTTTGAATGAAACCAATTTACATACTAATAATGTAGATTTTATTGAATTTATTTTTACTAATAATTTAATTACAAATTATTATTATACATTTAATATAAAAAGTTATAATAACTTTATTAATAATAATTTTTTTGATACTTTTTTTATAAAAGAATTTTATAAATACAATAATAGTAATATTAATTTTATTCATACAGAAAGTTATGGAGTAAAAACTAATAATTTATTATCTAATAAAATATTCTGGTTTAATAGTAAAGAAGATATATCATTTTATTTAAAATTAGATTTTAATATATGTATTTATATATTTTTATATATAATATTATTATTTTTTTACTACATTATATTTATATCAGATTTTTCTTATATAAAAATGAATATTACAATAATAATTATGACATTATTATTTTTTATATTTCATCTATATATTTCTTATCCTGGTTTTTTTAGATATTGGGATAATCTTAGTTTAATATCATCTGCATACAATAATAATTATTGGAATGGAAATGTTGTTTTTGCACAAGTTACATTATCTTTTTTATATAGTATTTTTGGTTTTAATAGTTCATACTTTTTTATTATAAATATATTAACTTGGTACTTTGGATTATTATTTATAATATTATCTTTATATTCTAGATATAGAGATAAGAAAATAATACTTCTTCTATTTATATCTTTTATTGGAAATATTTGGACTGCAAATAATTATCAAGTTAAAGATATAACAGCTATAAATTATTTATGGCTATCCTTATCATTATTTTTTTCATTTATGTTTATAGGTAAAAAAAGAAGTTTGTTAAAATTTATTATTTTATTTTTTGGGATATTATTCTTTTTATTTTCAATGATATCTAGACATAATTTTATAGTGACTATATATCCTATTTGTATATTTTTGTCATTTTTACTACTACATAGATATAGTATTGGTAGTTTTTATAGATATGTAGTTTTATTTTTATCTTTAATGATTATATTTGCTGTATTACTAATACTTATATTTAAATATCAGCCTAATATATGGATTAAAGATGATAAAGTGTATTCTGATTTTACACAGCATCTTTATTATTTACCTATAGCAGGTATAGCTACTATTTCTGGTGATACAAATTTAATACCTAATGAAATGTATAAGAATAATAAAAGTTTTATAGATTTAAAAGAATTATATATTTCTGTTGATGGTGTAGACGCAGACTCATTTGGATGGGGGAACACTTCTGTTATTTTTATTGATGGTTTAAAAGAAAAAGACCTTAGGATTTTGTTATTAAAGTCCATTATTAGGCATCCATTTAGTTATTTGAAACATATTCTTAATTATTCTAAAGTACTTTTGTCTCAAAAAAAAGGTGTTATTATTATGGATACCGCTACTTTTTTTAGAGTATATGATATTTATGGTAATCCTGTATATCCTAAAAGACATTATATATATAAAGATGTAAAGTTTACCGAAAGATATATTTCAAAAAATCATGCAAGTATATTTCAATTTTTATATAAGAAATTACTAAACATAAATTTATTTTATATATTTATTATTAATATATTAATATTTCTAATATTAATAGTTTTTATTGTTATTGATTATAAATTATTACAAAATAATATATGGTTTATATTTACTTTATCAATATTACTTTCTTCATTATCCACATTTATTATAGTATCATTTTTTACACCAGTACCATTAGTTAGATATATATATCCTGTAGTTCCTCTTACTATATTTGAGATTATATCTTTTGTCTGTTTTTTAATCGAGTTTAAAAAAAATATTAATGTATAAAGAATTGATTTTTATAGTAAAATATGTAATAATAATATATCATGGGATTAGTTATGACACAACACAACACAACACAACACAACACAACACAACACAACACAACACAACACAACACAACACAACACAACACAAACTTTTTTTTTAAAATTAAAAAATAAGATACTATGTTTTAATAGTTATCTTCTTTTTTGTTTAATTTTTTTATTTTTAATTTCCTGTAAAGAAGAATCGAATAAAGAAAAGTCTAAGATAGGAGAGATTATTTTAGATCCTTATGGAACAGCACCATTATCTGCTATTTATAAACTACCACAAACTAATACAAATCCAATAACAGTTACCGTAAAAGGACTATACGGTGAGCAAGATATATCTCATACTTATCCTGCTAATTACGGAGTTGAATTTGATATACATGGAATGTTTATTAATTCTACAAATACTATTATAGTTAAAGATGGAGATAAAGAAGTTAAGAAAGATATTTATATATCTAATATAGTTCTAAATAATCATAATTTACCTTCAAAATTTACTGTTGCAGTAAATAATTTGTCAAATGAAAATGTATCTAATCCTAATATATTTTTTGTAGGATTTGCAGAAGGAGAATTTAATATTGGTATATCAGAAAATGGTTATGTTAGATATATATCAAAGCTTGGATATATTTTCAAAGTATATACTAATGATAATTCTATAAAATTTTATAGTTATAGTCAGGGGATATATGATCTAATAGGTAGAAAGATTGTAGATTTTAAAAATGTAGTTCATCATGATGGTATAAAAATAAAAGATAATTATGTAGTATTAGGTTCTTCAAAGTGGAGTTTAGAAGATAGAGTTATAGAAGTAGATTCCAATGGAAATATTGTTAGAGATTTAAATGCTGCAACATTTATTAAAGATATAGTATTATCTAATGGAAACTCAGAAGAAATTAAAAAGATGAATAGAATAATATTTGATGAAGATAATAAATATATAAAAGATCATAAAGAAAAAGATTGGGATTGGGCTCATATTAACTCGCTAGTATATGATTCTGATACAGATATACTTTATATTTCTTCTAGACACTATGGAGTAATGGCTGTTAATTATTCTGAGTGGAAATTGATTTGGTGGATGGCTGATAGTTCTCTTAATACAGAAAAAAATCCATCTGTTCCTTGGTTTGGTGTGGCTTTTGAAGAAAAATTTGATGATTTACCTTCTTTAGATCCTTATAGAGTAAAGGGTGCAGGTGTTAGTGATGGTCCTAAAAATCAGCATGCATTATTTTTACTTAAAAATGGTAATTTAGCTATGTTTGATAATCAAGGAGATGAAAACTATAATAATAATGGTTCTAGATATGTAGAATATAATATAACAGGTAATTATGGTAATTATACAGCAGAAAAAGTTTATGAGTATAGAGATAAATCACTTTATTCTCGAATTACATCAGATGTAGATTATACTGGAAATAATTATCAAAATATATTAATGTATTATGGTACTATTAATACTATAGTTGAAATAGAAAAAGAGTCAAAAAAAGAGTTATTAAAAATAGAGTTAGGTAATATTAATAATGAGTTTGGTTTTACATATAGAGTAGATAAAATGCCTTTTTATTATGAAGAGGGTAGAGTATATTCTGAAGATTCTAATTTAAAAAATTAATAATACTTTTATGAATTTTAAGAGCATGTATATTATAGTATATATGCTCTTTTTTATCATGTAAAAATTGACAATATAATATTATTTTACTATAATTCAATTTATTATGATAATATATCGTTTAATTATCTTTATTTTATCATAATTAATGATTTTTAGGAGGATTTATATCTATGGGGTTGGAAGTATTAAATAACTTAGAGTCTAAAGAGGTATTCAGATGGTTTCAAGAGATTAGTAAAATACCAAGAGAATCTCGTAATGAGAAGGCTATTAGTGATTATCTTGTAAGTTTTGCTAAAGATAGAAATTTAGAAGTATATCAAGATAAAATGTATAATGTGATTATCAAGAAGAAAGGTACATTAGGTTATGAAAATAAACCTGCCTTAATAATTCAAGGTCATACAGATATGGTTTGTGAGAAAACATCAGATTCTGCTCATGACTTTAGCAAGGATCCTATAGATCTAATAGTGGAGGGAGATACCTTAAGAGCTAATAATACAACACTTGGAGCTGATGATGGTATTGCTATAGCTATTGCAATGGCTTTATTAGATTCTAATGATATACCACATCCTCCTTTAGAATTGCTTGCTACTACTGTAGAAGAGACTGGAATGGATGGAGCTTTAGTTGTTACAGGGGAGCATTTGAGTGGTACTACTATGATTAATATAGATGCAGAAGAAGAAGGTGTATTTTTGGTTTCTTGTGCTGGTGGACTTACTACTTTAACTGAGTTTGATATAAAAAGAGAATTAAATAATGATGATACATATAGTATAGAGGTATCTAATCTTAAAGGTGGTCATTCTGGTATAGAGATTCATAATCAAAGAGCTAATGCTATTAAGGTTTTAGGTAGATTATTACATAGTGTACGTGATAATATTTGTTTATCTAAGATATATGGAGGAGCTAAGCATAATGCTATTGCAAAGAATGCTTATGCTTTATTTACTACTAAAGATTTTAATAGTATTAAATCTACTTTAGATAGTTTGGCTTTGAATATAAAAAATGAGTATAGAGTAGAAGATCTTGATATACTTATAAAAATAGAGAAAGTAGAGAAAGCCAAAGAGGTTATAGTTAAGAATATTAGTGATAATATAATAGACTTTATGATGCTTGTACCTGATGGTGTATTATATATGAGTAGAGATATAGAAGGCTTAGTTCAAACAAGTGCTAATAATGGTATTCTAAAAGAAGAAAATAATAAATTAGAGTTTACTATCTCTATAAGAAGTTGTGTATATAGTTCTTTAGAGGAAATAAAAAATATAATAGAAACTTCAGCTAAAAGAACAAATTGTAGCAATTTTAGTATTAAGAGTTCTTATCCTGCTTGGGAGTATGATGCTAATTCTAGAATAAAAGATATAGCTCCTGATATTTATAAAAAAGTAACAGGTAAAGAAGCTAAGATAGAAGCGATACACGCAGGTCTTGAATGTGGAATATTAAAACGTCCACTTCCTAATGTAGATATGATTAGTATGGGGCCTAATTTATATGATGTTCATACTCCTAATGAACATTTAAGCATATCTTCAGTAGATAGAGTATGGAAATTTTTAAAGGAGCTTATTATTAATATTTAAAACTTATATATACTAATATGTGTATTATTATGATTTTATACACATATTAGTATTTTTTATACCATTACTTTATTATTAACTCTTCTATATCTACACTACTTTCTATCATTTTGTTTTCAAGCATAAATAATTCTGTTTTCTTCATAGATTCTATATCTTTATCTGTAATATCTAAACTAAAGTCATATAGTCTATACATTTCCTCAACAGCTTCTATATTAAGTCCAGTTTCTTCAGCAGATATCTTCATAGCTTCATCATAATTAGAATTAATATACTCTAATACTTCCCTTTGTGCATTTATAAACTCTTTTACAATTTCTTTATTATTTAAGTAAAATTTTTCGCTAGTAGCAACAACAATAACAGGCTCTATTAATCCTTTAGCTGTAGTTACAATATTATATCCTTCCTTACTCATATTATAAGCACTAGGTCCAGCTATTAAAGCCATATCAACAGCTCCACTTGCAAGTGCAGATTGTGCCTCTGGTATACCCATAGATATAAACTCTATATCATTTTCTTTAAGTCCTAATGTATTTAAATATGCAATTAATAATTCGTGTAGTATTGTTCCTTTTGGTCCTGCTACTTTTTTTCCTCTTACTTCTTGTGAGCTTGTAAAACCTTTATCTTTTGAGAATAGAATATAAGCTTCAGGAGCTCTACTATAAGTATTTAGTATTTTGATATCTAAACCATTTGCTTTTGCTAGTATTACTGATGTAGCTCCTACTGCATATAAAAATTGAATATCTCCAGATGCTAATGCTTGGGTTTGTTCTGGTCCTGTAGTTAGAGTTGAATATTCTACACTTATATTATGCTTTTTAAAACTATTACTAAATATACTCTTATTACGCTCTATTATAGATGGTACATTTAATGGGGCTTTTACGTATGTTATTGTTATTTTATCTTGTTTCTTAGAACAACTTATTATAGATAGTATAAATATTAAATTAATAATTAATAGTTTTTTTATCATTGTATTATCCTTAATTTTTTATTTGCTTTAAAATATCTTTTTTTAATTCTATAAAGTATTCTGTTAGAATATCTCTATTTTCTATATCTTTTTCTATTAAATATTCCTTTTTTATTTCTCCTTTTTCTAGAATTATAATTTTATTTCCTAATAGCAAAGCTTCATCTATACTATGAGTTACAAAAATAATAGATTTTTTATTTTTTAAATAAATATTAATAGTTTCTCTCTGTAATATTTCTCTATTAAAATAGTCTAAAGATGCAAAAGGTTCATCCATTAATATAATATCTCCATTATTATATAAAGCTCTTGCTATTGCTACTCTTTGCATCATACCTATAGAAAGCTGATTTGGATATGCTTTTTCAAAACCTTTTAATGATGTTATTTCTATAAGATTTTGTATTTTTTCATTATCTATATTCTTATGTCCAAAGTGTATATTTTGAAATACATTAAGCCATGGCATTAATCTTGCTTCTTGAAATACTATAGATACTTTATTATTATTTTCAATGATTACATCTCCACTATCTGCTACTTCAAGTCCTGATAATATTCTAAGTAGAGTAGTTTTTCCACATCCACTTTTTCCAAGTATAATAGTTATTCCATCTTCTGCTTGAAAGTTTAGATTATTTATAATATTTATTTTTTTATTATTTATTATAAATGATTTGTATAAAGACTTTGTTCTAATTTTCAATATAGTTTCCTTTATAATATGAAATTTTTCTTATTAATAAAGAAAATAAATAATCACATAAAAAACCAACTATACCAATAGTTATAATTCCAACTATAGCTTTATCCGATCTTGATAATTGTTGTGCATCAAGTATCATAAATCCAAGTCCACTTGAAGCTGCTACTAATTCTGCACCAACTATTGCTCTAAAACCATATCCAATACCTATTTTCATTCCAGATAATATATTAGGTATAGAGTGTGGCATAATAATAGAAAAAAATATTTTTATTTTAGAAAAGCCTAATGATTTACCTACTTCTATTAGTTTTTTATCAGCATTTTTTATTCCATATCTAATGTTTATAAACATAGGAAAAAATGTTGCTAATGATATAATAATTATTTTTGATTTTTCTCCAATACCAAACCATAATATTAATAATGGTATTAAGCTAATAGGAGGTATATTTCTAATAAACTCTAATATATTTTCAAAGTATTGAAATATATTTTCTTTTATTCCAAACATAATACCAAAAATAAATGCTAATATAAATGAAATAGAAAAACCTATAAAAACTCTAAGTAAGCTTATATAAGTATTTTTTATTAAACTACCATTTAATATTTCTGTATAAAAAACATTTATTATTTTAGTAGGTGATGGAAGTATATAGGCACTATATATATTTAGCTTGCTTATTATTATCCAAATAATTATTAAAGCTATAAATACAATATTCTTTTTTATTATTGTCATTCTATTATTTATACTCCATTACCATTGTGGCAACCACCATCACAATATAAAGCTTCTATAAGTTTATAGTCTCTATATTTTTTATTTTTAAACATATTTTCAATATTCTCTTCACCACTAACAGAATATACAGAGTGTTCTAATTCGCTAAAGAACCCTAAAGGTATAGGACTATCATCTAATACTTTCTTTTTATTTATATCTAAATTAATATTATATTTATAAATAAAGTCTTTCCAAGTAATATATAAAGTATTTTCTAAGTTTAGAGAGTTTCCCAAATCTGCAAGAGATGTACAAGGTGTAATTATAAATAGATAATCTTCTTTAGATTTTTTATTGTATAATTCTAATGAAGTTTCTATTAGAATAGGATTTATATTAGCGTATTCATATTCTTTTTCATTTTTATCTATATACTCTGATATTTTTGGACATCTTGAATCTATAACACATTTATTTGTAGATTTACACTTTTTATCATATTCATCTCTTACTTTTTTAGGATGATTATTTTCTGGATATATTATTGTGTAATCATTTAATATTTCTTTTAAATATTCTATTTCATAATTAGATATTATGACAGGATTTATCCAAATATATTTTTTCATAATTTTATTTTCCTAATTTTTATATGAAATAAAGTTTGATTATGCTAACATTAAACTATATAAATATCAAGAAAATATTATTAAATTATATTTGATAAAAAGAATCTATTTTTTATAAAAAATAATATTTACTATACTATTATTTAAATAGTATAGTAATAAAAAAATTATATTAGTAATTATTAGCCCAATTAGCCATAAGTTCAGCAGGCATATTAAGCTTACTTTCATCTACTTCAAATTTACTATTATGATGAGGAATATTTTTTTCAGTAGCAGTGGAGAAAAATGCAAAAGCTCCTTTAGTTTTCTCTTGATAGAAAGAAAAATCTTCCCCACCCATAGAAGGTATATAATGCTTATTATAAATAGCTTTATCATCAAAAATTTGACGAGCCGTATCTATAATAGATTGAGTGACACCTTCATCATTATTAGTTACTAAAGTCTCTTCATAAACAATAACCTCACATTCTCCACGCATAGACTTAGCAATTAAATCACATTTATCTTTTATACGATCAACTAAAAAATTACGTACATTCTTATCAAAACTTCTAATAGTACCTTCAATTTCTACAACATCAGGTATAATATTAAAAGCAGAACCTCCACTAATACGACACAAAGAAAGTATAATACTATTTGCAGTGTCTATTTCTCTACTAATTATAGATTGTAGAGAAGTGATAATCTCCCCACTCATAACTATAGGATCAACACCAGTATGAGGATATGCTCCATGAGTACCCTTACCCTTTACCTTTATAACAATTCTATCAACAGCAGCCATTAATGGTCCAGACTGTATTACAAATTGTCCACTCTCTACATTTTCTGCAATAGTGCCAATATGAATACCAAATATAGCATCTACATTTTGAAGAGCATTTTCTTCTATCATTATTTTTGCACCTTCTCCAGTTTCTTCAGCCGTTTGAAAAATAAACTTAACATCATTTTTTAATATATCTTTATTTTCAGATAATATTTTACAAACCCCAAGTAGTATTGCAGTATGCACATCATGTCCACAAGCATGCATATTTTCATTTGTAGATTTATATTCAAAGTCTGTTTCTTCTTTCATAGGAAGAGCATCCATATCAGCCCTTAAAGCTACAGTTTTTTTATTTGTGTTATTTGATTTTATTATAGCAACCACTCCAGAGTCTTTTTGATTTTTTTTATATTCTATTTTTAATTCTTCTAATTTTTTTATTACATACTCTTGAGTTTGTGGTAGATTTGTCCCTATTTCGGGAATAGAGTGTAAGTGTCTTCTTATGTTTATAATATAGTTTAGTATTTCTTTTTTATCATACTGTAACATATCACACCTCATTTCATTTATTTTTATATTAATATAATATCATTATTTTTAATATATAAATACAATTTTACTTGAAAATATAATATTAAATTATTATACTATAACGATATATTAAATATATTTTTCTATTTTTAATCTTTATTAATTTTAGTAGGGAAATAAAAAGTAATTAATAACAACAAAAAAAGGTGGTACAGTCTAATGAAAGTAAAAAAGTATATGGTATCTCCTTCACTTCCAAAGGAATTAGAGCCTTTATTGGAAATTACAAAGAATTTCTGGTGGTGTTGGAATCAGAAAGCAGTTAATTTACTTAGAAACATTAACTTGGATTTATGGGAGAAAGTTTATCATAATCCTATAAGAATTTTAGGTGAATCTGATCAAAGTGTTTTTGAAGATATGCTTGAAGATGATGCGGCAATGATGGCTTTATCTGAGGTTTATGATGAGTTTAAGACATATATGAAGCAGGAAACTTGGTATGATAGTTTAGATTCATCTCAAAAGACTAAGGGTGAAAAGATAGCTTATTTTTCTTTTGAATATGGTTTACACGAGTCTTTACCTAATTACTCTGGTGGTTTAGGTATATTATCTGGTGATCATTTAAAGTCAGCATCAGACTTAGGACTTCCACTGGTTGCTGTTGGATTATTATATAGAAAAGGTTATTTCCGTCAATATCTTAATGCGGAAGGTTGGCAACAGGAATATGATATTGAAAATGATTTTTTTAATTTAGCTTTAGAGAAAGTTTTAGATAAGAATGGTGAGCCTGTAAAGATAGATGTAGATTTACCTGGACGTAAGGTATATGCACAGATATGGAAGGCTAATGTTGGTCGTATAGAGCTTTATTATTTGGATGCTAATATAGAAGAAAATAGTATTAAAGATAGAGATATAACAGCACAGCTTTATGGTGGAGATTTAGAAAACAGAATAGAGCAAGAAATTCTACTTGGTATAGGTGGAGTAAGAGCTTTAGAGAGACTTGGAATAAAACCTACAGTTTATCATATGAATGAAGGACATAGTGCATTTTTATCTTTAGAGAGAATGAGACAATTAATGCATATGAATGGTCTTGATAGACTTGTAGCACGTGAAGTTGTATATGCTTCTAATGTATTTACAACACATACTCCTGTACCTGCTGGTAATGATGTATTTCCACAGGATATGATGATTAAGTATTTTTCTGACTATATTAAAGAAATAGATATTAGTATGGAGGATTTTCTAAAACTTGGTAGAATACATCCAGAAGATACAAAAGAAAATTTCTGTATGACAGTATTAGCACTTAATCTATCAGCAGAAAATAATGGAGTGTCTATACTACACGGACATGTATCAAGAGATATGTGGAAAGATATTTGGAAGGGAGTACCTTCAGAAGAATTACCAATAGATGCTATTACAAATGGTATTCATACATTAAGTTGGATTTCTTTTGAGATGCAAACTTTATTAGATAGATATTTAGGACCAAGATGGAGAACTAATCCTCTAGAGAGAGAATCTTGGGAGAGAGTACAGCGTATTCCAGATGCAGAGCTTTGGAGAACTCATGAGAGACGCAAAGAGAGACTTATTGAGTTTTGTAGAGAAAGATTAAAAACACAAATTACAAATAGAGGTTTTACTAAAGCTGAGATAGAACATGCAGATCAGGTATTATCTCCAGAGGCTTTAACTATTGGTTTTGCTCGTAGATTTGCTACTTATAAGCGAGGTACTTTATTATTTAGAGATTTAGAGAGATTAAAAAGATTAGTTAATGATAAGAATAGACCTATTCAGATAATTTTTGCAGGTAAGGCACATCCACATGATAATGGTGGTAAGGCACTTATTCGTGATATTGCAGAGATTTGTCGTAGTGCTGATTTTAGAGATCATATTGTATTTTTAGAAGATTATGATATTAATGTAGCTCGTTATATGGTACAGGGTGTTGATATATGGCTTAATAACCCTAGAAGACCACTTGAGGCATCTGGTACTAGTGGTATGAAAGTTCCACCTAATGGAGGACTTAATCTTTCTATTTTAGATGGTTGGTGGGATGAGGCTTATGATGGTCAGAATGGTTGGCCTATTGGTAATAGAGAGCAGTATGCTGATTTAGATTATCAAGATGAGGTTGAGAGTAAGGCTATATATAATGCTTTAGAGCAAGAGATTATTCCTTTATTCTATGATAATAGAGGACGTGATGATATACCTCGTGGTTGGGTTTCGGCAATGAAGTGGAGTATGCAGACTATTTGTCCTGAGTTTTCTACTAATAGAATGGTTGCTGATTACTTTAATAAGTTTTATGATAAGGCTTCTAAGAGATATAATTCTATCATCTCTAAAGACTTTGATAAGGCTAAGGCTTTAAAGTATTGGAAGGATGATATTTACTTTAATTGGGGTAAGGTGTCTATTGAAAATAGTCTTTCTGAGATTCCTACTAAGGGGCTTAAAGTTGGTAGTAAATTTGAAGTTAGTGCTACTGTTAATTTGGGTACTATAACTCCTGAGTCTGTTAAAGTAGAAATTTATTATGGTAAGCTTGATATGAAAGAAGAAATTATAGAGCCTAAAGTTATAGAAATGAAACATTCTAAAGATTTAGGTAATGGTAGACATTCATTTACTACAAACCTTGTATGTAATACTACAGGTCAAAGTGGTTATGCTGTTAGAGTATATCCATATCATAAGGACTTGTCTTATAAGTTTGACTTGAAGGCTGTTATTTGGGGATAATATTTAATACATTAAAGAAAAATAGTTAAAATAAAAAGAGACTTAAAAAATTACTTTTTAGGTCTCTTTATTTTTATTATTTAATGATATTATATATCATCAAAACCCCACCTTCTACCTTCTACAGCAAAAATTATTCTTATAGTTTTATATTTATCTGGCATAGTATATTCTTCATCAGCAAGTTCTATTTCTATATCTAATATTCCATTTTCAGTAGACTCTGATAGAGGTTTTTCATTTAACCATTTTAATGCTGTAGTAGGCTTTTTTACTTTTAATTTTAGAGTTAATATACCATGATAAGCTTCTATTTTTCTAATCATAGATTGAAGTATATATCTTGGTGGTAATTTACGTGTATCAGCATTTATATTTTTTACAGTAAATGTAGGTTTTATCTATAGTGTCATCTAATACACCATTTCTAAAATCGAATCCCCCTAAGGAGTTATTATAGTCTATAGGTATGCTTACGATTTTAAATTTACTTAGTAACTCTATAACATCTTATTTTGTTATAGTTTTGTCTATATTATTATCTTCATTAGTAGTAGTTGCATTATTTGGGCTTGTACAACTAATGATAAAAGAGATTATGAAAATTAAGTATATAAATTTTTTATACATCAAAGAATACCTTATTTATTTTTTATATTATTTATTATCCCATCCCTTATCACCAGGAGCTAAATTAAATGGTTTTCCATTTTTATAAGCTTCAAGTGACGGCTCTAAATCTAATAAATAACTTCTTGTTCCTACAACTTTTACTACAAGCCTAATAGGATCTTTATTTCCAGGAGCTGTAGTAGGTATATCTACTTCTACATTAACATTAGCAGCACCTGCAGCATCTACTATGTTTGTAGCTACTATTTTAGCTAATTCTAATGGTTCTATAGCAGCATTAGGTTGAGTAGTTGGTTTTAATCCTGTAGATTTTGATAACTCACCTTGCCAGCTTTTTATACTATACCCACCTAGATCATTAAATATATTCCAAACCACATTATTATTATCTAGAGGTTTGTATTGTTTATCAGTAGTAGATGTTCCTGTCATATTTGCTATATAACGTACAAAGTCACTTTCTTTTATTTTATCTTTACTATATTTGATATCTATATTATCTATTTTTTCTTTTAACTCAAAAACAAACTTTATATCTCCTTTTCCTCCAGTTGTTCTATCATCAAAAGTTGCTTCTATAGTAAGAGTATCGTTACTTACAGAAGGTTTAAGTCTAAAAAGTGAGCTATCTTGAAGTTTTATCATACTACTATTATGTTTTGATAATACATCAGCAAAAGCAAAATATAATTGAGTATAAACAACAGTTTCTCCATTTTTAAAAGTACCAGAATCTTTTAATCCTTTTACATAAATTTGAAAATTATTTCCACTTTTGTTTACAAATAATTCATCTTGATTTTTAGAAGAGAAATCAAACTTTACTTTATTTTGAGTTTCTTTAGCACTAGAATCTACAGTGGTAACAGAAACAACACCCATACGAGCAAAAGCTTCTTGTACATCCACTTCGCTTATATTAACAGCAGTTACAGGATTTATTGTTCTTGGAGAATTACCACAAGATATTATAGATAAGTATATAAAAATAATAAAAATTACTCTCATAGAAAATATTTCCTCCTTATGTATTAAATATAACAATATAATTGATTTTATATTAAACATATTTTTATTATCGTTAATATTTTTTTAGATTATATCACTGAATATATTTATATAAAAGTATAAATGGTAATAAAATTTGACTAAAATGATTTTTTTTACTAAAATACTAAAAGAAATTAAAACTAAAAAGGAGTTTAGTCTTATGAAAGATAAACTGTTTGGAGTGCTTCAAAGGGTGGGTAGATCCTTTATGCTTCCTATTGCCGTTTTACCTGTTGCAGGTTTGTTTTTGGGTATTGGTGCTTCATTTACAAATACTACAACTTTAGAGGCATATAATTTAATAGGTATTTTAGGTCCTGGTACAGTACCTTTTGCCGTTCTTTCAGTTTTGAGTAAATCTGGAGAGATTATTTTTGCAAATTTACCATTAATATTTGCAATTAGTGTAGCTATTGGTATGGCTCGTCAAGAGAAAGAAGTAGCTGCTTTAGCTGGTGGTATTGGTTTTTTAGTAATGCATGCTGCTATTGGTCAGATGATATCTGTATTTGGAGCTCCTGAGATTGCTAATTCTACTGCAGGTGTTATTGGTATTAATTCACTTCAAATGGGAGTATTTGGAGGTATTATAGTAGGTCTTGGAGTAGCTGCTTTACACAATAAGTATTATAATATAGAGCTTCCACAAGTATTATCATTCTTTGGTGGTACAAGATTTATACCTATTATTTCTGCAATGGTATATTTAGTTGTTGGTATATTAATGTATTTTATATGGCCTCCTATTCAGTCTGTAATGAATCATTTAAGTGATTTAGTTGCTGGTGCTGGTTATCCTGCTACTTTTGTTTATGGTATAATAGAGAGAGCTTTAATTCCTTTTGGACTTCATCACGTATTCTATACTCCTTTCTGGCAAACATCTCTTGGTGGTACTATGGAGATAGGTGGTCGTATTGTAGAGGGTGCACAAAATATATTCTTTGCACAACTTGCTGATCCTAATACTGTTAAATTTAGTGCAGAAGCTACAAGATTTATGGCAGGTAAGTTCCCATTTATGATATTTGGTTTACCAGGTGCTGCACTTGCTATGTATAAAGTTTCAAGACCAGAAAAGAAAAAAGTAGTAGGTGCTTTATTATTCTCTGCTGCTCTTACTTCTGTATTAACAGGTATTACAGAGCCTATAGAGTTTACATTCTTATTTGTTGCTCCTTTTATATATGCTGTTCACTGTGTATTTGCTGGTTTATCATTTATGCTTATGCATATATTCCATGTTGGAGTAGGTCAAACTTTCTCAGGTGGTTTTATTGATTTATTCCTATTTGGTATTCTACAAGGAAATGCAAAAACTAATTGGGTATTTGTACCTTTAGTTGGTATATTCTACTTCTTTATTTATTACTTTATGTTCTATTTCCTAATTACTAAATTTAACTTAAAAACTCCAGGTCGTGAAGAAGATGATGAAGAGACTAAACTTTATACAAAAGCTGATTATCAAGCATCAAAGGGTGCAAGTAAGTATGAAGAAGCTCCTTTAATTGTAGTAGGTTTAGGTGGTAAGGCTAATATTAAGGATGTAGACTGTTGTGCTACTCGCTTACGTGTTACTGTATTTGAACCTTCTAAAGTGGATGATGCTACTTTAAAATCATCTGGTGCTGCTGGTATTATTAAGAGTGGTGAGGGTGTACAGGTTATATATGGACCTAAGGTTACTGTTGTAAAATCTAGATTAGAGTCTTATTTAAAAGATCCTATTAGTGATAATGCTTCTGCTAATGTTTCTCATAATAATGCTTCTACTACTTCATCAAGCAATAAATCTGTTTCTGATGCTACTATTTTATCTCCTATGACTGGTAAGGTTATTAAACTTTCTGATGTGGCTGATGAGGCATTTTCTTCTGAGGCTATGGGTAAGGGTATTGCTATAGAACCTACTGAAGGAAAAGTTTATGCTCCTTTTGATGGTGTTGTTGAAACTGCATTCCCTACTAAGCATGCTATGGGGCTTACTTCTGATAGCGGTATTGAATTATTAATTCATGTTGGTATGGATACAGTTAAATTAAATGGTGAGCATTTTGTTTCACATATATCTGATGGTCAGAAAATAAAGAAGGGTGATTTATTATTAGAGTTTGATATTGAGGCTATTAAAAAAGCTGGATATCCTATTGTTACTCCAATTATAGTTACTAATACTGCTGATTATAGTGATATTTCTGTATTAGCTAATGCTTCTGATATTAAGAATGGTGAGAGTTTACTTGATGCTAAAAAGTAACTAATAAGTAATTAATATAATTTGTTAGCTTTTATAAGGAGTGTGTTATTATTTTTTAATAATATGCTCCTTTTTTGTATTAACTAATTTTACTTTATTTTTATATATAATATTGTATACTTATAAAAATTATAATTTTTATGAGGATGAATATTGTATGAACGCTTATGATTATATTATTCCAGCTCCGATGACTGGTAAGGTTGTAGCTCTTAAAGATGTTGATGATATTGCTTTTGCTTCTGGATCTATTGGTAGTGGTATTGCTATAGAGCCTACAGAAGGAAAAGTTTATTCTCCTTTCGATGGAATTATTGAAAGTATTTTTTATACTAATCATATAGTTGGGTTAAGTTCTGATAATGGAATAGAGCTTATTATTCATATTGGTATTGATACTATTAAATTAGATGGTAATTATTTTCATGCTAATTTTTTTGAGGGTGCTAAGGTTCATAGAGGGGATTTATTATTAGATTTTGATGTTGAGGCTATTAAGGCTGATGGGTTTTCATTAGTTTCTCCTGTTGTTGTTGTTAATGGTATTAATTATAGTGAGATATATACTACTGATAAAGATTTTGTTGAGTATAATGATGATCTAATTTTTATTAAAGAGTATAAACTAACAATATGATTAATGATGATATTAAAAATAATCCTCTATATTATGAGAAATTATCAAAGCTATTAGTAAGATTTGCAATACCAAATATTATTTCTCTATTAGTTTCTTCTTTATATAATATAGTAGATCAGGTATTTATAGGGCATGGTGTTGGTATATATGGAAATGCTGCTACTAATGTTAATTTTCCTATAACTATTATATGCTTATCTATTTCATTATTTTTAGGTCTTGGTGGTACCTCTATATTTAATATACTATTAGGAGAATCTAAAAAAGAAGAGGCTTCTATTATTATTGGAAATACACTATCACTTGCGATTATAATTAGCATTATACTTACTACTATAGTATTAATTTTTAATAGAAAAATTATGACTTTATTTGGGGCCACTGATGAAGTATTGAGTTATGCTATATCTTATACATCTGTTACAGCTATTGGATTTTTGCCTTTTATATTTTCTACGGTAATGAGTTTTATTATTCGTTCTGATGGCTCTCCTAAATACTCTATGTTTTGTGTATTAGTTGGTGCTATTGTTAATACTATATTAGATCCTATATTTATTTTTAAGTGGGGTATTATAGGTGCTGGTATTGCTACTATTATAGGACAATTTATTTCTTTTATACTTGTTATTAGATATAAATTTAATAATATTGTTCTAACTAAAAATAGTTTTATTTTAAGATATAAAAATATTTTTAGAATATTTTTTCTTGGTGCTTCTGGTGGTATTAATCAACTTTCTATGATGATAACTCAAATTGCTATGAATAATGTTTTTGCTTATTATGGTGCTTTATCTATTTATGGTGCTAATATACCTCTTGCTGTTAGTGGTATTGTTACTAAGGTTAATACTATTGTTATTTCTTTTGTTATAGGTGTTGTTAATAGTGCTCAGCCTATTATTGGTTTTAATTATGGTGCTAAGAATTATGATAGGGTTATTAATATGATGAAACTTACTTTATCTACAACTATATGTATAGGTTTAATAGCTACATCTATTTTTCACTTATTTCCGCGTGGTATAGTTTCTATATTTGGTAGTGGAGATTTACTATATTTTGAGTTTGCTGAGTATTATATTCATATATTTTTATTTTTTATGGTTGTTAATGGAGTTCAACCTGTTGTAGGTTCATTTTTTACTTCTATGGGTAAGGGTATTAAAGGAGCTTTTATAGCAACTACAAGACAGATTATATTGCTACTTCCATTATTATTAATATTATCTAAATTGTTTGGGCTTAAAGGTGCTTTATATGCAGGTCCTATATCAGATTTTCTTACTTTGATACTTGCTTTATCTATGTTTTTTCTTGAGATAAAAAGATTAAATAAATTAAGATTTAATTAAGAAGATGATAAAAAAGATGCCATCCATATTGAATAGCATCTTTAATATTTATTTTATCTTTTGGAACTAAAAGCGAGAAAGCCCTTTGTCCTTTTCATATATATTTGTTACACTTATAATATACTTAATATATTACTGAAGCTTTATATTGTTCTGGTAAAATAAACCAACAACCAGGTATATCATCTATTTTTGGATATGTTCCATCAAATACTTTTTCTGGATCATAATTAGAATTAGCATCAGAAGTAGGTAAATAGTATCTATATAAAATGTTTAGAGTTTTTTCACTTTGGTCAATAGGCACCTTAACTTTAGAAGTTGCACTATAATTATCTATAATAATTTCATACTCACCAACTTTTGGTTGATTTTTTTCTGTAGACTCATCATATCCAGAAGCATCTTTACCTCTTTCTTGAACTACTTTATAAACAGCACCGGCTACATATTTTCCATGTAAAGAACTAGATAATAATTGATTTTCTTTATCATTTACTTTAACTAGTATAGTTTTTATATATTTTTTGTACACAGTATTATCTTCTGGATTAACCATATCTAAGTTATCTGCAAATTTATATCTTAACCCATCATTTCCTGTAGGTACCCCATCATAAATATAAGTTTTAGACATTTGATTAGAATATATCTCTGTTAATTTTTCATTATCTTCCCAATAGTCTCCAGTATTAACAGGCACTGATACTGTTGTTCCATCACCTAAAGTTATTTCTATTTCTTCTTCTGCTCCGCTACTACTTCTTTTTGGTCTTGATGGATTATCCATACAGCTTACTGCTAAAATCATTATTATAGATAGTGCTAAAAAATACTTTTTAGTCATAGTCATGGTAGAATTCTCCTTTTGATATCTTAATTTAATAATAACAATTTAACGGAATTTTACAAGTAAATTTTTATTTTATACATAATTTTATATTGACAATATTATTTATATGTATAAAATTAGTCAAAAATCGTACTAATATAGCAGAGGGTAAAATATGTTAGAACAAGTAAATGATAACAATATAGAAAAAATGAGAAAGTCTTTTTTTAAATACCTAATACCTTCTATGGTTGCTACTGTACTTATAGGGCTTTATATTGTTGTTGATGGGTATTTTATAGGTAATGCTATGGGAGATATTGGGCTTGCTGCTATTAACTTAGTTTATCCTATTGGATCTATACTTTATTCTTTTGGAATGATGATAGGTATTGGTGGGGCTGTGCTTATGTCTATATCTCTTGGTAGTAATGACTTAGAGAATTTTAATAAGGTAAAGGTTAATACATTTCTTACTTTAATTTTTGGAAGTGTGATATTAACTATTATTCTTTTTATATTTAAAAATAACTTAATAACTTTGCTTGGTGCTAAGGGAGAAATATTTGATGAAACTAATAATTATATTACTATTATTATATTAGCAAGTTTTTCTCAAACTATGTCATCGGGATGTATACCTATGATACGAAATTATGGTAAGACTATACATGCTATGAGTTTTATGGCTACTGGGCTTATTATTAATATTATTTTAGATTACTTTTTTATATATGTATTAAGATGGGGAATGAGAGGAGCTGCTTTTGCTACTGTGTCGGCACAATTTGTTGTTGTGATATTGTCTATATATTATTTATTTATAAAGAAAGATCATAGGATGAGAATTAGATTTTCTGATTATGATTTTAATATTGTAAAGAGAATACTCTCTATAGGGCTTTCACCTTTTGGACTTCATATGTCTCCTTCTTTTATTGTTGTTATTGCAAATTTACAATGTTTGAAATATGGGGGGAATATTGCTATATCTGCATATTCTGTTTTAAACTATTTAATGAGTTCTATACTTTTGGTATTAGAGGGCATTGCTGAGGGGTGTCAACCTTTAATTAGCTATTTTCAGGGAGCTAAGGAGCATAAGTTAAAAATTAATACTTTAAAAAAAGGAATTACATTTGCTTTGATTTTAAGCTTATTAATTTTTACGTTACTAATGATAAATAGAAATAGGGTGGGCGAATTTTTTGGCTCATCATTAGAGTCTAATAATATTATAAATTTTGCTCTTCCTATTATATCTTTTGTTTTTATATTTCAGTCTATAGTAAGGCTTTTAACATCTTATTTTTATGCTTCAGGAAGAGATAAAGTTTCTAATTTTATAACATACCTAACCCGCTGTTTGTAAGTCCTTTATGTTTATTTGTATTTCCGTTATTTTTGAATCTTACAGGTATATGGATAGCATTACCAGCGGCACAATTTATTTTATTAATTGTATTATCTATAATTATTATAAAAAAAACTTTATAATAATTATTAAGGAGATTAATATTATGAGTATTAATATGGATAAATTAGACTATTATATAACTTCATTAGATAATTTTTATTATACATATAATAGATTTTATCATATATGGGCTAAACAGTATGGACTTACATCTTTATCATTATTAGTATTATATATTATAAGTAATAATAATAATTGCACACAGCATCTTATTACAGAAAAATTATCCGTACCAAAACAAACTGTATGTTCTATATTAGATAATTTTGAGAAGGGAGGATATATAGTAAAGAATGTAGATGAAAGAGATAAGAGAAATAAAATAATTTCTTTTACAGATAAAGGCTTATCTTTTTTTACTCCTATATTAGAAGAATTAAAAAAGCTTGATATAGAGCTTATTAATTGTTTAACAGAAGAAGAAATAGAAAATTATTTATACTATCAAAGTAAAGTAGTAAAATTTATGAATAATTATTTTATTGAAAATAAATAGAAAAATTATTATAATAACTCAATTATAATTTACTTTATTGGACTATTAATGTGAGCGTAGTACCTTCAGAAAAACTTTATAAAGTTCGACAGTCTCTTGTATCAGAGGAGCTTTGTATAGATTGTAAGGCTTTATGTTGTAGTGACTTAGTTATGGAAATACAGCCTCCAAAAACTCAAAAAGAATTGGATACTTTAAAATGGTATTTACATTTTAAGCATTCTTATATTTTTATATATGAAAATACTTGGTATCATCTTATACGTAGTGAGTGTCGATATTTAGATAAGAAGACTTATCTTTGTAAGAATTATGAAAATAGACATAAGATGTGTTTAAATCATAAGCCTCCTAAGTGTGAGAGATATGAAAGGTGGTATGACGTATTATTTGATGATCAATATATGTTAGAAAATTATGTTTATGAAAAAAAGATAATGAAAAGAACTAAAAAGAAATCAAAAAATTAATAAAAATATTTTATGAAAAAAAGTGAATATAAAAGAATCTGTATTACATATCCTCCTTTTGTTAATAATGCTAATATAGCGTCTATGAATATTAATAGTCAGTTTAGCTGGATAGATGAGAAGTATTATATTTATCCTCTTCTTCCTGCTTCTGCTGCTACTTTATTAAAGCATTATCATTATAATGTAATGTTTTTAGATACTGTTATAAAAAGACTTAATGCTGTTGAGTGGTTTGATATATTAGAGAGCTTTAGTCCTGATATTATATTTTTAGAAGTTCGCACACCTACTATTAATTATACTTGGGATACTATTGATATTCTTAAAGATAAACTTCCCAATACTATTATAGTTATAGGTGGAGATCATGTAACTTCACTTCCTGAGGAGAGTTTTGAAAACTCTAAAGTAGATTTTATTATAACTGGTGGTGATTATGATGTACTTCTTTTAAGTATCGCAAATCATCTTAATAATAGAGAATTAAAGTTAGAAAAGGGTATATTGTATAGAAACACTAAAGGAAATATTAAAAATACTGGAAAGTGTTTGCTTAATTATGATTTAGATAAGATACCTTTTATAGATAGAGATTTAACTAATTGGAAATTGTATTCTAATAATAATATAATTTTTAGAAAGAAACCTGCTACTTTTATAATGTCTGGTAGGGGAGGGATTGACTCTAATTATAATTCTGTTGCCTCTAATATACTTTTTCCTAATGCACGTTTTAGAAGTCCTTCTAATGTTGTTTCTGAAATATTTTATTTATATAAGAGATATCGTATAAAAGAGTTTTTTGATATTACAAATTCTTTTCCCGAAGAAGATTGGCTTTTAGAGTTTTATTCTTCTATGAAAGAGAAAAAACTTAATAATAAAGTTTATATAGATTGTTATAGTAATTTAAAAAAACATTCTTCTAATTATTATCAACTTTTAAAAAAATGTGGGGTTAAAACACTATTATTTAATTTGCCATCTGGAAGTAATAGAACTTTAGACTTTTTTAATGTTTGTAATAGTATTGATGGTATTATTCAAAATATAAAATATGCTAAGATGTATGGTCTTATAGTTTATTTAAATATTCATATAGGCTATCCTTTTGAAACAGCGGAAGATATTATTAGTACCTTTACAGTTTTAAAGGATATAATGATAAAGGGTTATGTTAGTTTTATAGATGTATCATTATTTGTACCTTATCCTAATACTAAACTTTTTAATTATTGTAAGGAGAATAATTTACTTGCAACAGAAAACTGGTTTGATTATGATATGCGTAGAAGTGTTATGAAGCTTAATATTTCTGATGAGGATTTATTTCAGTATATGAATTATTTTTATAATTTGAGTTTTAATCCTTCTTATCTATTTCATAAAATCATTCGTATAAAAAATATTTATGATCTTAAGTTTTATTTTAATTCTGTTAAAAACTTAATTGCCAAACAAATTAAGTCTTAGTTTTTTTATTATTAAACTTATAAAAAAGAGTATTATGTTGATTAATACTATAATAGCCCCTGGTTTAAGTCCTATGTAGTATGAAGCAAAAAGACCAAGTATTGTGCTTATTATATTTACAATAATTGCTATTATGATAGTATTTTTATAGCTTTTAGATATTTGTAGTGATGTAGCTACAGGAACTACCATCATAGATGATACTATTAATGCACCTACTGTTCTACTTGATATTGATATTGTGACAGCTGTTAGAATTGTAAATATTGTATTAATTGTTCTAACAGGTACTCCTGATAATCTTGCTAATTTTTCATTAAATGTTATATAAAATATTTCTTTGTATAGCAGTATAAATGTGAGTATTATCACTATGCTAATAGTTATAACAAGTTTAAGCTCAAAGCTTGATATAGAAACTATACTTCCAAATAGAAAGCTATTAAAGTTTGCATTGTTACTTACAAATCCAGATAAAATTCCAGCAATACCAATAGAAAAAGACATTATAATAGCAATAGACATCTCTCCATATTTAGATATATTCTTTCTGATATATTCTATAGATAAAGCAGATAGTATACAAAATAAAATAGAAGCAAGTATAGGGTTAATATTAAATACAAGTCCAAATGTCACCCCAGCAAGTGAAGTATGAGAAATAGCATCTCCAAACATAGAAAGTCTTTTTAAAACTATTATAGTTCCTATAGAAGGTATAATAATAGAAAGTAGAATTCCAACTAAAAAAGCTTTACGTATAAACTCATACTGAAATATTTCCATTTTATAAAAACCTTTTATTTAATTATTATTAATAATATATTTCTCATTATATAGAGCAACAATCCTTACCATTATGTTTATGTTTGTATGATAATTCTATATCAAGTTGTTTTTTATCTAATTCTATTAAACTACCTTCTTCAAAGCATAGTATTTTAGATGAAATTAATGATACATATTTTAAGTCGTGAGTGACCATTATTATTGTCATATTTTCTTTTTTATTTAAGTCTTTTAGTATATCATATATTACAGATGTTGCTTCTGAGTCTATTGCTGTTGTAGGTTCATCTAATATAAGAAGTTCTGGATTTTGTACTAATGTTCTTGCTAGGAATACTTTTTGTATTTGCCCTCCTGATAGTTTTGATATCATTTTATTTTTAATTTTTTCTATATTTAATAATTCTAAAGTTTCTATTACTTTTTTATGATGATTTTTATTTGGGCGTTTAAATAGACCTATGCTTGAAAACATATTAGACATTACTATTTCATATACTGTTGCTGGAAAATTTAATACTTTATAGTATGCATTTTGTTCTAAGTATCCTATTTTTTTCCATTGTCTAAATTTTTTTATATTCTCTCCAAATAGTCTTATTTCTCCAGAGTCTATTTTCTCCTCACCTAAAATTAATTTTAATATAGTGCTTTTTCCTATACCATTAGAGCCTATTATAGATATAAAATCTCCACTATAAACATCAAAGTTTATATTTCTAATTGTATAGTATTTAGAATTATATCCAAAGTTTATATTTTTTAATTCTACTATCTTTTCCATAATAAATAATATTTTTAATATAAAGCCTTCTAATTAAAAAAGTGCATTTGTAATAGAAGTTAAATTTTTTTCCATAATTGAAAAATAATCTTCATCTTTATATTCTTCAGAAAGAGCTTCTATAGGATTTAATTCAAATATATTAGCCCCTGTTTCATTTGCTACTGATTGTATTAGCTTATCATTAGAGAATTCTTCTATAAATATTGCTTTTATATTGTTAGTTTTTATAAAGTTTATAATATCAGCAACTCTCTTTAAGTCTGCTTCATCTCTTGATATAGCTATTTCTTTAAAATTATATTCTTCTGCAAAGTGAGAAAAAGCAGGGTGAGTAACTACTAAGTATCTGTTAGTTATATTTTGTAGAGAGTTTTTTATTTTCTCATCTAATTCATCTAACTTTTTTGCATAAAAATTATAATTTGAATTATAGTATTCACTGTTTTTAAAGTCTATTTCTACAACAGCATTTTTTATATTTTGCATTTGTATTTTTGCTTTTTTAGGTGATAGCCAAAAATGTGGATCATTTTCTTCTATTGTATTTTGAGATGTATTAATAGTTTTTAAGTTTTTTTGAGCTTCTATTAATGATTCTATCCAATGTTCCATTCCTCCACCATTGTATATAATTAAGTCAGCATTTATTATTTTTGCCATATCTTTAGTATTAATCTCAAAATGATGAGGTTCTTCTCCAGCTCCTACTATATTTATAACATTTGCTTTATCATTTACTATTTTTTTTGTAAAATCATACATAGGATATATACTTGTGTATATTTGTATTTTGTCATTATCAACTTGTTTATTATTTTTACAAGAAGTTATCATAGCTATAATAATTATTAAAAGAATTTTAATTTTTTTCACTTTATTATTCCCTTTTTTTATTTGATGTATAAAACATACATTTTTTAGGATTATAGAATAATTGCTTTTTTATTTCAATAAAGAATGCTTTTTAATGTTTAAAAAAGTTATTAAATGAATTTGACATAATTTTATTTTGTAGTTATAATGTTGTACCTTGTAAATTATACGTTATCAGTACTTAAAGGAGATAAAAATGGCAGGTGCTAAAGTAAAAACAGAACAAATACACCTACAGTGTAGTGAGTGTAAAAGAAAAAATTATATCACTACTAAAAATAAACAAAATGTTCAAGAAAAATTAGAATTAAAGAAATTTTGTCCTCACGATAGAAAACACACTCTTCATAAAGAGATAAAGGTTTCTAGATAATTATTTATATTTTATTATTTGGGTCAGTAGTTCAATTGGTAGAGCACCGGTCTCCAAAACCGGGTGTTGCAGGTTCGACTCCTGTCTGACCTGATTTTTTTTGTTTATTAATGATAAGGTGATATTATGGCTGGAGATAAAAAGAATAAACTTTTGGTTTCTTTAAGTGAAATAAAAAAAGAGCTTTTTGAAAGAAGTGTATGGCCTACACGTCAAGAAGTTATTAATCAAACTATTGTCGTTATTTTTGTTTTAATCTTGGCATCTGCTTTTTTAGGCTTTAGCGATTATGTTGTTACTTACTTGACAAGGGCTTTATTAGATGGTTCATTTGTTTCTTCTGTTTTAGGTTCTACAGTTGGACTGCTTTTAAGCTTAATAGTTGTAGTTCTCATTGTAAGTTATTTTGTTATTAGAAACTTTAGAAAAAATAGATTCGATAGGTAGTTAAGAATATGGAAGAAAAGAATCATAAATGGTATATTATTCAAACACAACATTCTTATGAAAATAAGGTTCGTGAACGCTTGGAAAAACGTATCAAAGAAAATGGTATGTCTGATCTTATAGTTGATATATATATACCGTCTGAAACAGTAAGCGTTAATAAAAATGGTAAAAGAGTAACTAAAGAAGAATTTTTCTATCCTGGTTATGTCTTAGTTAAGATGATAATGAATGATGCTACAGAATCTATGATAAGAAGAACACCTGGAGTAGCCTCTTTTATAGGTAGTCATGCTACTACTAAAGAAGAAGGTAAGATAGTTCCAAGTCCTCTTAGTGATGCTGATGTTGCACGTATATTTGAAGATAGAGAAGCAAAAGCTCAATCTGGTATTAATGAACTTATAGGTATGGAATTTGATATAGGTGAAAAAGTTCAAGTTATAGATGGTCCATTTAATGGCTTGAATGGTATTATTGAAAATATTAATTTGGATAAGGGTAGAGTTACTGTAAAAATAGAGATATTTGGACGTAGTACACCTACAGAGTTGGAATTTAGTAAAGTAAAAAAATTATAATAAAAACAAATTTTAAGAGGTAGTAAAATGGCTAAAAGAATAGTTGGTATAGTAAAGGTTCGTATACCTGGTGGAGAAGCTACTCCTGCACCACCACTTGGACCTGCACTTGGTCAGAAGCAGATTCAAATAGCAGCCTTTGTTAAAGATTTTAATGCTAAAACATCTAAACTTAAAGGGCAGTTATTAAATACTTATATTACAGTGTATGAAGATAAAACTTATACTTTTGTAACTAAAGGTACATCTACTTCTACTCTAATCAAAAAGAAATTAGGAATCGAAAAAGGTTCTGGAGCTCCTAACAAGGAAAAAGTAGCTACAATCACTCAACAACAACTTGAGGAAATAGCTAAAGAAAAAATGGAGTATATGTCTGCTAATGATATAGAAGCAGCAAAGAAAATAGTAGCGGGTACAGCTCGTGCTATGGGAATTAAGGTAGAATAAGATTGATAATATAAAATTAAGCATACCATTTATTTTTTATAAGTAAATGGGAGTAAACGTTTGATTTGTTAGTTTAATTAAGGAAGAATAAATATGGCAACAAAAGAAAAAAAGATAGGTGGCAAACGTTACGACGCTATACGTAAGACAGTAGAAAAGTTAAGACTTTATACTGTAGATGAGGCTATTGATTTAGCTAAAAAGAATGCTACTTGTAAATTTGATGAGACTATTGAGGTTACAATAAACCTTAATATTTTACAAAAACACTCTATAAGAGATACATTATCTTTTCCTAATGCTTTTGGTAAAGAGAAAAGAGTTGTTGTATTTGCTACAGGTGAAAAAGCTGAAGAAGCTAAGAAGGCTGGAGCTATTGAGGTTGGTTTTGAAGACCTAATGGATAAAATTAAAGGCGGTTGGACAGACTTTGATGTTGCTATTTCTACACCAGACTTGATGAAAGAAGTTGGTAAATTAGGTCAGCAATTAGGTAGAAAAGGTCTTATGCCAAATCCTAAAACAGGTACAGTAACTTTAGAAGTTGCTAATGCAGTAAAGAGCTTTAAAGCTGGTAGAATGGAATATAGAGCAGATAAACACGGTATAGTAAGAATTGGTATTGGTAAGGCTTCTATGGGTGCAGATAAGTTATTAGAAAACTTTAAAGTATTCTATGATGAGATTTTAAAGAAAAAGCCTTCAGATATTAAAGGAGAATACATTAAAGGTATTAATGTAACTTCTACTATGGGTGTTGGTATAAAGATAGATCATAAGAAAATAAAGTTATAATAAAAAATGCGTAATTCTATTTTTGTAGTTTAATTTATATTTTGTGATCCCATTATATAAATATAATTATGAATATAGTTTAATAATAAAGAGGTGATGTTATGCCTAATAAAAAAAATCTTGAAACAGTTTCACTTCTTAAAGAAAGTTTTGCTGATTGTAGTGGTTTAGTATTCTTTGATTATAGAGGTACTACAGTAACACAGCTTACAGAATTAAGACGTGAATTAGCAAAGAATTCTGCTTCTTTAAAAGTTTGTAAGAACTCTTTAATAGATATTGCTTTAAGAGATTTAGGTAGAGAAGTAAATGATGAAATGTTTATTAATCCTACAGCAGTGGTATTTGCTAAAGGTGAAATGCCAGCAGCTGCTAAGGTAATAAGCGAAGCCGCTAAGAAAAATGATAAGATAAAAATCAAAGGCGGTTATATGGGAGAGGATATCTTAGATGCTAATAGCGTTAAGATAGTAGCTGATATTCCTCCAAAAGATGTTTTACTTTCTCATCTTGTTACAGCTCTTCAGGCTCCTATTTCTGGTTTTGCAAACTCTATGCACAGTGTTATATCAGAGCTTGCTTATGTGCTTGATAGTGTTGAAGAAGAGAAGAAAAAATCAGCTTAAGCTGTTTTTTACAAATTGAAAATTAATTAATATTTTATAAAGTTTTAAGGAGACTAAAATGACTAAAGAAGAAATTTTAAAAGCGATAGAAGAAATGAAAGTTATAGAGCTTCACGAGTTAGTAGAAGCTATTAAAGAAAAATTTAATGTTACAGCAGCTATGCCAGTAGCAGCAGTAGCAGCAGCACCTGCAGGTGGAGCTCCAGCAGCTGGTGGTGATGATGAAAAAACTTCTTTTGATGTAGTATTAACAGGTTTTGATGCTGCACAGAAAATTGCTTTAATTAAAGAAGTTAGAGCAGTATCTGGTCTTGGCTTAAAAGAAGCTAAAGATGCTGTAGAAAAAGGTGGCGAGGTTGTTAAAGCTGGTGCTACTAAAGAAGAAGCAGAAGCTATTAAAAAGCAATTAGAAGCTGCTGGTGGTAAAGTAGAAATTAAATAATCAATTTTTTGATTGTTAAATAAATTTTTTTAAGAAGGGTATAAGTATGTACCCTTCTTATTGTAGTATTTTTTAATAAAAAAGCTAAATAACTGGAGATCTTTTCAAATATGTCTAGCAATGTTCAAATAGATAATAAAGTATATAAAGAGCGTGGGGTAGAGTTCGCTAAAAAATACCGAATAGAAAATGGACGTGTAAACTTTTCGCGTTCAGCATCTGTTATAGAACCTCCTGATTTACTCGCTATACAAAAAGATTCATACAAAAGTTTCCTTCAAAAAGATGTACCTGAAGATAAAAGAAAAAATGAAGGTCTACAAGAGGTATTAAATTCTATTTTCCCTATTGTAGCTTCTAATGAAAAGATGCAAATAGAATTTATCTCTTACTCTATAGGAGAACCTAAGCTTACAGAAAGAGAAGCAAGAAGAAGAGATAAAACTTATGCCTATCCTTTTAAAATTAAAGTTCAATTAACAGTAAGAGATCCAGAAAGAATTATTGAACAAGAGATCTTTGTAGGTGATATACCTGCTATGACTGATAGAGGTACTTTTATTATTAATGGTGCTGAGAGAGTCGTTGTTTCTCAGATACATAGATCCCCTGGTGTTGTATTTAACAGAAGTGAGAGAGATTCTATCTTCGTAGCAAAAATCATTCCAGATAGAGGTACTTGGTTAGAGTTTGAGCTTGATCATAAAAAAGATATTATGTATGTAAGAATAGACAGAAAGAAAAAACTTCCTGTAACTGTATTTTTACGTGCTATTGGTATCACTACAAATGAAGAAATATTAAAGCTTTTTTATTCTATAGATAAAATTTCATTATCAAAACTTTCTGATGATGAAAAGAAAGAAAAATTAATAGGTAAACGTTCTTATTCTACAGTTTATGATATAGATAATCCAGAAGAGACTATCTTAAATCCAGGTGAATTAATCAATGCCAACTTAGCTGAGAGACTTTTAATGAGTGGTATTGATGAAATTGAAGTATTAAATATGGATTCTATTAAAGAGAATGTAACTATAATTAATACTTTAGATAAGGATACTACTAAAGATCAAAAAGAGGCTTGTATTAAAATATATAATGTTATAAGACCGGGTGAGCCTGCTTTAGTAGAAAATGTTATTAAAACTTGTAATGATTTAGTATTTGATCCTCGTACTTATGCTTTAGGTGATGTTGGTCGTTATAAAATTAATAAGAGATTAAATTTCCCAGAAAGTAAAACTTCAAAAGTTTTAGATCATGAAGATATCATAAGTACTATTAGATTTTTGATTAAAGTATTTATAAATGAAGAACAATTAGATGATATAGATCATTTAGGTAATAGACGTATTAGAAGTATTGGTGAATTACTTTCTATGCAAATAAAAACAGGCTTTACAAGAATGGAGCGTATTGCAAAAGAAAGAATGCAAATGCAAGATACAGAAGCAGTAACTCCACAATCTTTAATAAGTATAAAATTAGTACAAGCAGTTATTAAAGAGTTCTATGGTACAAGCCAATTATCTCAGTTTATGGATCAGAATAATCCACTATCAGAGATAACTCATAAAAGAAGATTAAATGCCTTAGGTCCAGGTGGTTTAACAAGAGATAGAGCAGGTTTTGAGGTTCGTGACGTACATTATACGCATTATGGTAAAGTATGTCCTATTGAGACACCAGAAGGTCCAAACATCGGACTTATAGTATCACTTGCTACTTACTCTAGAATAAATAAACACGGATTCTTAGAGACTCCATATAGAAAAGTTGTAAATGGAAAAGTTACAGATGAAATAGAATATTTAACAGCTCACGATGAAGAGCGTTATCATATAGCAGATGCGAATACTCCTATAAATGAAGATGGTTCATTCAAAGATAATCTTATCCCAACAAGATATAAGTCAGAAATTCCATATTCATCACCAGAACAGGTACAATATATGGACGTATCGCCTCAGCAGATAGTATCACTTTCAAGTTCATTAATCCCATTCTTAGAGCATGACGACGCCAATCGTGCATTAATGGGTTCAAACATGCAACGTCAAAGTGTACCATTATTATACCCAGAAAGCCCAATAGTAGGTACTGGAGTAGAGGCTAAAATTTGTCAGCCAGGTACAGGTATTGCAGTTCATGCAAAAAGAGCAGGTAAAGTTATAAAAGTAGTACACGACCAAATAGTAATCAAGCCAACAAAGCAAGATCATGATAATGACTTTGATGTATATGATTTAATTAAGTATCAAAGAACAAACCAAGATACAAATTATCATCAAAGACCAGTTGTAAATTATGGTGATACAGTTAAAGCTGGTGGTCTTCTTGCAGATGGTCCAGCTACAGATCATGGTGAATTAGCACTTGGACGTAATGTATTAGCTGCATTTATGATTTTTGAAGGATACAACTTCGAGGATGCTATATTATTAAGTAAAAGATTAGTTCAAGAAGATGTATTTACTTCTATACACATAGAAGAATTCCAAGTAGAAGCACGTGAAACGAAATTAGATAAAGAAAATATTACAAGAGATATACCTAATGTATCAGATGCTGCTTTCAAGAACCTTGATGAGCGTGGTATTGTTAGAATAGGTGCTAAGGTTAAGGCAGGTGATATATTAGTAGGTAAAGTAACTCCAAAGGGAGAAACAGAAATAACACCAGAATATAGACTTCTACATTCTATATTTGGTGAAAAAGCTCGCGATGTAAAAGACACTTCTTTAAGAGTACCACACGGTAAAGAGGGTACAGTTATAGATGTACGCGTTTATAGTCGCGAGAATGGTGATGAATTAAAGCCGGGCGTTGAAGAGGTTGTAAAGGTATTTTTAGCTAAAAAGCGAATAATACAAGAAGGTGATAAAATGGCAGGACGCCACGGTAACAAAGGTGTTGTAGCTAAGATTATGCCTATAGAGGATATGCCTTTCTTAGAAGATGGTACTCCTATTGATATTTGTTTAAATCCACTTGGTGTACCTTCTCGTATGAACATTGGTCAGGTTATAGAGATGTTACTTGGTTGGTCTGGTCATAAGATGGGTATTAAGTATGCTTGTCCTGTATTTGAGGGTCCTAAGGAAGAGGCTTTAAAAGAGGCTTTTGAATTTAGTGGTATGAATGTCAACGGTAAGGTTCAGCTTTATGATGGTAGAACTGGAGAGCCTTTCAAAAATGAGGTTGCTGTTGGTATGATGTATATGCTTAAATTAAATCACTTAGTAGAAGATAAGGTTCACGCTAGAAGTACTGGTCCTTACTCACTTGTTACTCAACAGCCACTTGGAGGTAAATCTCAGTTTGGTGGTCAGAGACTTGGAGAGATGGAAGTTTGGGCACTCGAGGCTTATGGAGCTGCTAATATGCTTCAAGAGTTCTTAACTGTTAAATCTGATGATATGACAGGTCGTGCAAGAATATATGAGTCTATTGTTAAAGGTGATGTAATATCTTCACCAGGTATACCAGAAAGTTTCAATGTATTAGTACAAGAGCTTAGAGGTTTGGGACTTAATATTACTATTCACGATGAAGAAGGAGTACAATTACCTTCTACAGAGAAAGAGTTGAAACAGAAAACTAAGAAACAAACTAAGATTTTTAAATAATCTATTTTAGGAGAAAGTTTAATGCAATTTACAAACTTTGACCAATTAAAAATTAGTATAGCTTCACCTCAAGTTATGAGAGATTGGAGTTATGGCGAAGTTAAAAAGCCTGAAACTATTAATTATAGAACTTTAAGACCTGAGCGTGATGGACTTTTCTGCGAAAAAATATTTGGTACTACTAAAGAGTATGAATGTTATTGTGGTAAGTTTAAGAGTATTCGCTATAAGGGTGTTGTTTGTGATAAATGTGGAGTTGAGGTAACTCACTTTAAAGTTCGCCGTGAGAGAATGGGACATATTGAACTTGCTGCTCCTGTTGCTCATATTTGGTATTATAGAAACACTCCTTCAAGAATAGGACTTCTTCTAAATATGAATATTTCACATTTAAGAAGTGTACTTTATTTTGAAAGATATGTTGTTATAGATTCTCCTGATAATGCTTATAATAAGGGTGAATTATTAACTGAAGAACAGTATAATGAAGCTTTAGATAAGTATGGTGATGATATTAGAATAGGAATAGGTGCTGAGGGCATTAGAAATATGCTTAAAGACCTTGATATAGATGAAGAAATTAGAAAACTTCGTGAAGAGATGATTAAAAAAGGTGAAAAATCTGATAGACGTACTAGAAAGCGTCTTGAAATATTTGAAGATTTCAAAGCTTCTGGAAATGATCCTACTTGGATGATACTTGATGTTGTACCTGTTATACCACCAGAACTTCGTCCTATGGTACAGCTTGATGGTGGTAGATTTGCTACTTCTGATTTGAATGATTTATATAGAAGAGTAATTAACAGAAATATACGTCTTAAGAGACTTTTAGTATTAAGAGCTCCTGATATTATCATAAGAAATGAAAAGAGAATGCTACAAGAAGCTGTTGATGCTTTATTTGATAATAGCAGAAGAAAGAAAGTAGTAAAAGGACCAGGAAATAGACCTTTAAAATCTCTTTCAGATATGTTAAAGGGTAAGCAAGGACGTTTCCGTCAAAACCTTTTAGGTAAGCGTGTAGACTATTCTGGACGTTCTGTTATTGTTGCAGGACCACGTTTAAAAATGCATCAATGTGGTCTTCCTAAGAAAATGGCTGTTGAATTATTTAAGCCTTTTATTATGAAAAAGTTAGTAGAAACTAATAATGCTCATAATATTAAAAGTGCTAAAAAGATAGTAGAAGAGGGTAGAGAAGAAGTTTGGGGTGCTTTAGAGGAAATTGCTAAAGAACATCCTGTATTATTAAACAGAGCTCCTACTCTTCACAGACTTGGTATTCAGGCTTTTGAACCTGTATTAGTAGAGGGTAAGGCTATACAGCTTCATCCTTTAGTGTGTCATGCCTACAATGCTGACTTTGACGGTGACCAGATGGCTGTTCACACTCCACTTTCTGCAGAGGCTCAAATTGAGGCTTGGACTTTAATGCTTGCTCCTCATAATATTCTAAACCCTGCAAACGGTGAACCTGTAGTAAATCCTACTCAGGATATAGTTCTTGGTATTAGCTACTTAACTAAACTTAGAACTGGATGTAAGGGAGAAAATAAGGTATTCTCTTCTTGTAGAGATGCTTTACTTGCTTATGATTGTAATTTAGTAGAGTTAGAAGCTCGTATAAAAGTATTAATGACTAATAAAGATACTGGTGAAGAAGAGTTTGTTGAAACTTCTGTTGGTAGAATTAAGTTTAATGAAGTACTACCAGAAGACTTTAGATTCCAAAATAGAGACTTTAACAGTAAAGATTTAGCTAATCTTATTCATAATGTATACTTAAAACATGGTACTGCTGTAACTGTAACTATGCTTGATGATATTAAAGAGCTTGGTTATAATAGTGCTACTATATTTGCTTCTACTATTTCTATTTCTGATATAGTTATTCCAGAAATGAAGAAAAATGAAATAGAAGCTGCTACAAAAGAGGTAGAAAATCTTCAAGCTCAGTATATGAATGGTATTATGACTAATGATGAAAGAAGTCAGAAAGTTATAGACCTTTGGACTACAGTTGAAAGTAAAATTACTGAAGCTATGATGGCTAATTTAAGACAAAATCAGGATGGATTTAATCCTGTTTATATAATGGCAGAATCAGGAGCTCGTGGTTCTAAACAGCAGATAAGACAGCTTGCAGGTATGCGTGGTCTTATGGCTAAGCCTAATGGGGACATTATTGAGCTTCCTATTATCTCAAACTTTAAAGAGGGACTAACAGTACAAGAATACTTTATTTCTACTCACGGTGCGAGAAAAGGTCTTGCCGATACTGCTCTTAAAACTTCTAATGCTGGATATCTTACAAGAAGACTTGTTGATGTTGCTATTGGAGTTGTTGTTTCTGAGCCTGATTGTGGTACTATTAAGGGTATTACTGTTGAGGCTATACGTTCGGGTGATGAAATTGTTGATCCTTTAAAGAATCGTGTTATTGGATTTTTCAGCAATGAGCATATTTATAATCCTAATACTAAAGAGCTTATATGTTCTCCTGATACTGAAATTACAGAAGAAATTGGTGAATTAATAGAAAAAGCTGGTATAGAAAAAATTAATATTCGTCATCCTTTAACTTGTGAAAGTAAGATGGGTGTTTGTCAGAAATGTTATGGTAGAAGTTTATCTACTAATAATTTGGCTGCTATTGGTGAGGCTGTCGGTGTTGTTGCTGCTCAATCTATTGGTCAGCCTGGTACTCAGCTTACGATGAGAACTTTCCATATTGGTGGTGTTGCTTCAAGTTCGGTTGAGGAAAATGAAGTTAAGGTTAAATATCCTGTTTATATAGAGCAGTTTTCTAATTATATTGTACAGCCTAATGGTGTTAAGATTACAGCTCGTAAGGGTGATTTAACTATTAGACGTGTATTAGATAAGTGGGAGAAGAGTGATATTGATGAGGTATTATTTGAAAATAATGCTCAGGTTTTAATTGGAGATGTTATTGCTCGTACTAAGTCGGGTGAGGAGATTAAAGCTACTCATATTGGTACTTTAAAAATTACTGCTGATGATAAGTATTTAATGATTACTGGTATTACTCATACTATACAAATTAAGGTTGGTACTGAGTATAAGGTTGAAGAGCATACATTTATTGATGAAAATGTTGTTATTGCAAGTTTTGATACTTATAATGAACCTATCATTGCTGAAGCTGCTGGTGTTGTTAAGTATCATGAAATTGAACTTGGTAGAACAATGATTGAAGAGATAGATGAACAGACTGGAAATAAGACTTATATTATTCAGGAGTTCAAAGATGAAAAATTACAGCCTAAGGTGCTTATTATAGGTGCTGATGGTGCTGTATCTGAAACTGATATTCCTAATGGTGCTCAGCTTCTTGTTGAAAATAACTCTAATGTGGAAATAGGTGAAGTTATTGCAAAATTACCTCGTGTACAGCAAAAGAGTAAGGATATTACAGGAGGTCTTCCTCGTGTACAAGAATTACTTGAAGCTCAGAAGCCTAAAGATGCTGCTATTATTGCTGGTATTTCTGGTGAGGTTGAGATTGGTGGTTCACATAAGGGTAAGAAAGTTGTTAAGATTAAGGATGAAGAGGGTAATGAAGAGACTAAGCATTTAATTCCTCATGGTAAGATGCTTTTAGTACGTAATGGAGACTATGTTGAGGCTGGTACTCAATTATGTGCTGGAAAAATTAATCCTCATGACATATTAGAAACTCAAGGAGATCTTGCTTTACAGACTTACTTACTTGATGAAATTCAAGGTGTTTATACTCAGCAGGGAGTTATTATTAATGATAAACACTTTGCTATTATAATTAGACAAATGCTTAGAAGACTTGAAATATATGAAACTGGGGATACTAAGTATATTGTTGGACAGTATGTTGATAAGTATGAGTATGAAGAGGAAAATAGAAAGGTTATAGAATCTGGTGGTGTTGGTGCTGCTGGTCGTCCTGTATTACTTGGACTTACTAAGGCTGCCCTTAATACTGAAAGCTTTATTTCTTCTGCTTCATTCCAAGAGACTACAAAAGTATTAACTAATGCTGCTATTAAGGGTAAGGTTGATAAGCTTCTTGGATTAAAAGAGAATGTTATTATAGGACACTTGATACCTGCTGGTACTGGTATTAAACTTTATAATAAACTTCGTGTATACAATAAAGAGAGCGGTGACCTATATAAAAATGCTCATAATAGTGATACTAAACCTAAAGAAGATGAAGTAATGCAAATTACTGTTTGATTTTAGTTATAAAGCCTCTATTTCTTATGAGATAGGGGCTTTTATTTTATTATAAGGAGAATATATTATGAAACAGACTATTTCTAAAATACCTACTGCATTAACTGGACTTGCACTTGGAATTGGGGGTATATTTAATTCTTGGACTATATATACTTCTAATAAGTATTTTGCATATATAGGAGCTTTTATATCTGCTATATTAATACTTACTATTATAACAAAGATATTTCATACTTTTAATGATTTTCTTAAAGATTTAGAACATCCTGTATCTGGTAGTACTATTCCTACTTTGGATATGTCTTTGATGGTTATATCTTCTACTGTTGTACAATTTATTCGTCCACTGGGTGTTGCTTTATGGTTTTTGGCTATTATTATTCATATTATTTTTGCTTTTACGTTTATTTTTCATAGATTAACTTTTAAAGATCATCATAATGTAGTACCTACTTGGTTTGTACCTCCTGTTGGTATTGTTGTAGCTGCTGTTACTGGTAGTAATATGGGTTTTCCTTTGGTTTCTCAGATTATTGTATATGTTGGTCTTATTTTATATTTAATACTTTTTCCTTTTATTTTTTATAGAATGCTTTTTAGTGATTCGCTTTCTGATGATAGGTTTCCTGCTTTTGCTGTGATGGGAGCTCCTGCAAATCTTTGTCTTTGTGGATATTTAACTGCTTTTGATAGTTATAATACTATACTTCTTACTATACTTGTAGGTCTTGGTCTTTTTACTACTTTTAAAGTTTATTTATCTCTATTTAGAGCTTTTAGAATTAAGTTTATTCCATTATTTGCAGCTTATACTTTCCCTCTTGCTATAGGTGCTCAGGCTTTACTTAAGTATGCTAAGTATATGAATAGTATCAATAGTGAGTATTTTTATATTTGGAATGCTATTGCTATATTTGAACTTATTGTAGCTTCTATTATGATTTTTTGGGTGTTTTTAAATATGATGTTTTTTATATATAGAAATGCTATTAAAAAAGCATAATTATTTTACTATGAGTTTGAATATTAATGTAATTAAAAGAATCATTATAAGTATTGCTATAACTCCAAATATAAATATAGACCACTTTATATAATTTAATACTTTATTTATATATGGATTATCTGCAAATATTCCATTTTGTATTCCATTTAATAGAGCTGTGATAATGAGTAGAGAATCATCCGTCCAGCCTATAATTGGAATGTCTGGAATTATATCTATAGGAGATATAGTATATATAAAAGCTAATAATAAAGGTATCCATGCTAATATAGTATTTTTTGATTTTGATTCTTTTTTACTATATATTCTATTTCCATCTTTATCAAATATTTCTATATCTTTATCATCTATCTCTTTATAGTTATTATCATCTCTCATAATTTTTATATTATATTATTTTTTATAAAAAAGATAGTATTTTTATTTTTAAGAATATTGACAATTTTTTTAATCAATATTAATATTTCATACATTAGGACTATTTATTATGAAGATTTATTATAATTCATATAAAAGTAGGCGTATCTCATTAAATAACGTTCAATTCAAAAAATAATTAAATATATCTAAGTATTGGTATATAATTCTCATTTTTTTGTTTAATTAACTATTTTTATTATGATAATCTATAAGGAGTATTAAAATGATTAAAAAAATATTATGTTTACTTATTTCTGTACTTATGTTGCTTGCTTGTTCTAAGGAGGATAAGAATAAGATTTATGTTGGGACTAATGCTGAATTTGAACCTTTTGAGTATAGAGATGGACAAACTATAGTTGGATTTGATATAGATCTTATCAAGGCTGTTGCTGATATTATAGAAAAAGATGTTGAGATTGTAGATATGTCTTTTGATGGACTTCTTCCTGCTTTACAATCTAAAAAGATAGATTTGATTATAGCGGGTATGACAGCTACTGATGAGAGAAAGAAGTTTGTAAATTTTACAGACCCTTATTATAAATCTAAACAATCTATTTTAGTATCTAAAGATAATACAGATATTAACTCTATTGATGATTTAAAAGGAAAAAGAGTAGGAGTAGTATTAGGCTTTACTGGGGATTTAATAGCATCAAAAATAGAAAATGCCAATGTACAACAATTTAATGCTACTTCTGAATCTGTTTTAGGATTAAAATTTAAGAAAGTAGATGCTGTTATATTAGACTATGAGCCTGCAAAGCTTATGCTAATATAAATGATGATATAAAGTTATTAGATACTAAATTAGAACAAGAAGAGTATGCTATTGCTATAAGAAAAGAAGATACTGAGCTTTTAGAAAAGATTAATAAGGCTATAGTTACTATAAAAGAAAATGGTACTTATGATAATCTTTTAAAGACTTATTTTGAGAATTAATAAAGTTTATATAAGGAAAAAATATTATGATGAAGATAAAAATATTATTATTATCTCTATTATTTATTATATCTTGTTCTAATAAAACTAAGGATGATTCTGTATTATATGTAGGTACTAGTGCTGAGTATCCTCCTTATGAGTATTTAGATGAGAATGGAAATATTATTGGATTTGATATAGATTATATTAATGAAGTTGCAAAGCTTATTAATAAAAAAATAGAAATAAAAGATATGACTTTTGATGGACTTTTACCTGCTTTAGAGAGTAAAAAAGTTGATCTTGTTATTGCTGGTATGGTTGCTACACCTCAGCGTAGAAAACTTGTTGATTTTTCTGAACCTTATTATGGTGGAAAACAGGCTATAGTTGTTAGTGCTGATGATGATAGTATTACGAATTTTAATTCTTTAGTTGGAAAGAATGTTGCTGTTGCTTTGGGGTATATTGCAGATAGTATAGTTTCTGATATTGAGGGTATTAAAAAGATAGATAGACTTAATAGTAGTTATGCTTGTATACTTGCAGTTAAGAATGGTAAATCTGATGCTACAGTTATGAGCTATCTTACAGCTACTGGTTATGCTAAGACTAATCCTGATATTAAAGTTGTAGAAGTGGATATGGAGACACAAGATCTTTATATTGCTTTTAGAAAGGGTGATAATGCTTTAATTGAAGAAGTTAATAATGCTATTAATACTTTAAAGGAAAATGGCACTTATGAGATGCTTGTAAATAAGTATTTTAATTAAAGTTTTTATATTTAAATTAGTAAAAATAATAATAAAAAATAAAAGGAAAATAAAAGATGATGGAATATATAGATATACTTAAAGAGGTTTTTATATCTGGTAATAGATATATGTATATTATAAGAGGACTTTTATTTTCTGTAGGTACTACTGCTTTAGCAACTATTATAGGTATAATACTTGGAATATTTATTTCTCTTTTACAGCTTTCACATTTTTATCCTCTAAAGCATAAAAAGGGATTTGAAACTTTTAATCCTCTATCAAAGGTGGCTTTTATATATGTGAATATAATTAGAGGTACTCCTGCCGTTGTACAGCTTCTTATATGGTCTAATGCTATTTTTGTTGGGGCTTTAAGAGATACTCCTATACTTATAATAGCTGCTATTGCTTTCGGTATTAATTCATCTGCTTATGTAGCTGAGATTATACGTGCTGGTATAGATGGACTTGATAAAGGGCAAATGGAAGCTTCTCGTGCTTTAGGGCTTAATTATGCCTTAACTATGAAAGAAATAATTATACCTCAAGCTATTAGAAAGATTTTGCCTGCTTTAGTTAGTGAGTTTATTACTTTGCTTAAAGAGACTTCTATAGTAGGTTTTATTGGTGGAATAGATTTACTTCGTTCTGCTAATATTATTACAAGTCAAACTTATAGGGGTGTTGAACCACTTATTGCTGTTGGTTTGATTTATTTAATATTAACTTCTGCTTTTGCTTTTATTATGATTAGAGTAGAAAAGGGGCTTAAAGAAAGTGATTAGAATAGAAAATTTACATAAGAAATTTAATCAATTAGAGGTTCTTAAAGGCATTAATTTAAATGTTCATAAGGGTGAGATAATTTCTATTATAGGACCTTCTGGTTCTGGAAAGTCTACTTTTTTAAGATGTATTAATAGAATGGAAGAACCTTCTTTGGGTAATATATTTATTGATAATGAAAATATATTAGATAAGAATGTTAATATTAATAAAGTACGAGAGAAAGTTGGAATGGTTTTTCAACATTTTAACTTATTTCCTCATAAGACTGTATTAGAAAATATTATCTTAGCTCCTATGAAAGTTCGAGGTCTTAGTTTTGAGGATGCTTCTCATAAGGCTCATGATTTACTTAATAAAGTTGGACTTTTAGAAAAAAAAGATGTTTATCCAAGTAAGCTTTCTGGTGGTCAAAAACAGCGTATAGCTATAGCACGTGCTTTGGCTATGGAGCCTGAGGTTATGCTTTTTGATGAGCCTACTTCTGCATTAGATCCTGAGATGATTAAAGAAGTTTTGGATGTTATGACTAATCTTGCTCGTGATGGTATGACTATGCTTATAGTGACTCACGAGATGGGTTTTGCAAGAAATATTTCAAGTAGAATATTATTTATGGATTATGGTAATATACTTGAGGATGAAAGTCCTAAGGAGTTTTTTGATAATCCTAAACATGATAGAACTAAAGAGTTTTTATATAAAGTGCTTAATAAATAAAAATTATTTAGTATCAAAATATTCTATTATATCTTTTCTTTTATACTTGCTTGCTATAGATTTTGCTGTATTTCCAAAAGAGTTTCTTTCATTAGGACTTGCACCATTTTCTACTAATAGCTTTATAATACTTAAAGGTGTATACATTGTTTTGTATGTAGAATAATTTTCATCTATAGGCTTTGTATAATTATACATTAATGCTCTTATTAAAACAGTATTTCCACTTCTATCTTTAGAGTTTACATTAGCTCCTATTTCTATTAACTTTTTTATATCTTCATCTTTTACATTTTCTTTTTCTATCATATACATTAATGTAGTTGTTCCATTTAGAGGGTTTGCATAGTTTACATCAGCACCAAGATCTATAAGCTCAAATATTATATCATTATTATTTGTATTATTCTTTGCATTATATAAAAGTGCCTCATTAATATTTGTAGCACCTTTTTCTATAAGTTCTTTTATTATATTAATATCTGTTGTAGCTGTTATTGGATATTTTCTTTCTGCTCCTTTATTGTTTCTATATGCTTGTATATATCTATATGTATTAATATTTGCACCTTTTTCTAAAAGTAAATTAATAATATCTAAGTGATTACCCTCAGAAGCAGATACTAAAGCAGAATTAATATCAGTAGCACCATACTCTATTAAATTATTTACAATTTCAATTTGTCCACCAAAAGAAGCATAGCTTAAAGCAATATTAAGATTAACTTCTCCAACTTGCATAAGCTCTTTTGCTATATTCCAATGTCCATACTCACAAGCAATATAAAATGCATATTCATAGTCTTTAGCACCAAAGTTTAATAATTCTCTAACTATATCAATATTGCCAACTTTTGAAGCATACATTAAAGGACTCATAACATTTTCACTATTATAAGTATTAATATTTTCTCCATCTCTTAGAATTTGTCTTATAGCTTCTATGTCATTATTTTCTATTTTTTCTATTATTAGATTTGTATTTGAGAAGAGATTCAAATTTATTATGACTATTAAAAATAATATTCTTTTCATAATTATAACTTATATATTATCGAATAAAAATTAAGTTTTATAATCATTTTTAATGTATTAATAATTTTATTATTTTATGTTATAATTTTTACAATTTCATTAGGATTTTTTATATGTTGTTAGAAAAAGAGCGAGAAGATATTATTAAGTATTGCAGAAAATTAATAGAGTGTAATCTTACACGAGGCACTGGAGGAAATATTTCTATATTAAATAGAGATAAGGGTTTATTTGCTATTAGTCCAAGTGGTATAGATTATTATGAGCTTGAAGTTTCTGATATTGTTATACTTGATATTAATGGAAATATTGTAGAGGGGGATAGAAAGCCTTCTAGTGAGCTTGAACTTCATAGAATATTTTATGAAAAAAGAGATGATATAGATGCTGTAGTACATTGTCATAGTGTTTATTCTACTGTTTTATCTACTATTAGAGAGAGTTTACCTGCTTCTAATTATCTTGTTGCTGTTGGGGGCGGTAGTGATATTAGATGTGCTGAGTATGCGAGTTTTGGAACTAAAGAACTTGCCCATAATGCTTTTGAGTCTATGTTAAATCGTAAGGCTGTATTTTTGGCTAATCATGGTCTTTTAACTGCTGGGCGTAATATATCTAGTGCTTTTTCTACTGCTTTAGAGATTGAGTTTTGTGCTGAAGTTTATGTGAAAGCTAAATCTATAGGGACTCCTATACTTCTTAGCGATGAAGAGATGAATAATATGCTTGAACGTTTTAAGGGGTATGGTCAGAGAGGTAATTAGAGTTTTTTATTATGAATACTACTTACAATAATCAAAAATATTTATTTATTGTTTTAGTTATATTTTCTATTGTTTTAGGTGTTTTTCTTCGATTTTATCTTTTTAATAAAGATGTAAAAGATTATCCTATAGGGCTTGATGGGGAATATCAGTTTTATCATCTTACTAATTATGTTATAAATAAAGAATTTCCTATAGAAGGTGTATTTTTAAATAGTCCTGATTATTATTATGATGATAGTAATGCAAGGATACCCGGTGGATATTTTTATACATCATATTTAATTAAATATTTTCTTGGTGGGGCTTCTTATAGAGGTGCTATATTTGTTAATTTAGTTGTTAGTATCATTGCAGGATTTTCTTTTATTTATTGGACTTTTAAGAGATTTTCTTTTTCTACAGCAAGTATTATAAGTGCTTTAATTTTTATGAATTTTTATTATATAAATGTTTCAATGAGTATTTATAATCCAAATAATCCTCTTCTTTTATCATTTTTATTTATTCCTTTACTTTATGAGTATTTATATAATCAGAAAGGTAGTATATATGCTATTTTTTTGTTTCCTGTACTAGCTTTGATGGCACAGTGTCATTTTTCTAACTTTTTTTCTTTGATACCAACTCTTATAATATTTTTGATTATTAAATATAATAAATACACAAAAAAAAGTTTAGTGCAATTAGCTATAGGTGTTTTTATATCTTTTTTACTTTATGTACCATATTTAATTTATCAAATAAATAATAATTTTGTAGGATTAAAAAAAATATTATCAAGAAAAGGTGAAATAGATGTTATTAACATTATTCAGCCTCCTCAAATATATTCTATTATGCTTTTTCCAACAAATGAAAGAGGTGGAAAATATGTTAATGGTATTAAAGATATACTTAGATTATATTTTAATGAAAATTATTTTAATATTTATTCATTTCTGTTTTATATAGCTTCTATTTTACTTTCATTATTTATTTTAATATATGTTTATAAACAATTTTTTAGAAAAAAAATTATTACAAATGATGATAAAAAGACATCAGTTTTTTATGACTTACTATTTTTCTATTTATTATATATTATTACTTCTATAGTATTTTTTATGCTTGCAAATATAGGATCTGGTCGCCCACATTATTTTTATTCTTCATTTACTTTAGCTTTTATTCCATTTATTTATTTTTTAGAGTATTTGAATATGAAGAATATGAATAGAGTATTATTGCTTATATCTATATACTCTTTTTTTAATATATTTTCTATTTTTTTATTTAGACTTCACTAGTTTTTTATGTATAAAATAATATTTTTATTTGACTTATAGTATATTTTTTTTGTATACTAATATTTATAAATACGTCATATATTGTAATTAAAAAACATCTTTTTATTCATTATTGTGTGTAAGTGTTTATATAACTGCTTGCATACAATAAGTTATTTATTTTTTAGAGTTGTCATAATTTAATTTTTATATATTTGTAAATTAATATAAAATCATATATACTATATTAGACATTATTTATTAAAAAGAGTTCTAATGCAGGAAAAAGTATTTAAGTATATACCAAAACCTATTATTAAAATATCAGAAATTTTAAAAAAAGAAGGTTTCAAATCCTATTTAGTTGGTGGATCTGTTCGAGATAGTATAATGGGTAAAGAGCCTAAAGAGTATGATATTACTACAGATGCCACTCCAGAGGATGTTCAAAGAATATTTAAGCATACAGTTCCTACAGGTATTAAGCATGGTACTATTTTAGTAATATTAGATAATATGCAAGTTGAGGTTACTACTTTTAGAAATGATGGTAAATATACAGATGGACGTCATCCAGACTATGTAAAATATGCAAAGACTATAGAGGAAGATTTACCACGTAGAGATTTAACTATAAATGCACTTGCTTATGATGTTCTTGAAGATGAACTTATAGATATGTTTAATGGTGTTGCTGACATAAAAAACAAAACTATCAGAGCTGTAGGCAATGCTTATGAGCGTTTTACAGAAGATGGACTTAGAGTAATGAGAGCTATACGCTTTGCTACACGTTTTGATTTTGAAATAGAAAAAGAAACTTTTGAGGCAGTTTGTGCATCTATAAATATGCTTTATAGTATATCTTCAGAGCGTATACGAGATGAGTTTAATGGTATATTAATTTCAGATAATCCATTTAGAGGGCTTGAACTTTTAAGAGAATCTGGGATATTAGATTTTATTTTACCTGAGCTTATGAAGGGTTATGGAGTAATGCAAAATAAATATCATAAATATGATGTTTATTATCATATACTTCATACAGTACAGGCTGTAGAGAGAGTAGACTCGGAAGAGATGACACTTCTTATACGACTTGCAGCATTGTTTCATGATATTGCAAAACCTATAGTACAGAAAAAAATAGATAAGCAAGAGGATCCTGTTTATTATAATCATGAGGTTGTTGGGGCTAATGTTTGTAAGAGGGTTATGAAGCGTTTTAAGTATTCTAATAATGAGATAAATTTTGTTAGTTTATTAGTTCGTCAACATATGTTTTACTATCAAGATGAGTGGACTGACGGGGCTGTACGTCGTTTTATGAATGCTGTTGGAATTGAAAATATTCGCCCTTTATTAAAGTTAAGAGAGGCTGATAGAATAGCTAGTGGAAATAGAAAAGATAGGGAAAGTAAGGCTATACCTAAGCTTTTGGCTCGTATAGAAAAGATTATAGAGGCACAGAATGCTATTACAGTTAAAGATTTAAAAATTAATGGTAATGATTTAATAGAAACATTTAATTTTAGACAAGGTCCTATTATAGGTAAAATACTAAATTATTTGCTTGATTTGATTTTGGATGATCCTAATTTAAATGATAGAGAGTTACTGTTGGAGCGTGCTAAAATATTTATAGAAAGTAATAATATAGAGCAGAGAGTATAGAATTTGTTTTTTTAGCTTGTAATACAAGTAAGGTATAGATTATTAAGGTAGAGATTATTTATGTATTTGATAGCAGATATTGGAAATAGTAGAATTAAACTTGGATGCTTTTTTGATAGTTATAATCCTTATTGTTATTTTACATCATATCATATTAAAGATGAGATTATTTCTATTCTTACTAAGATTAAAGAAAATCAATGTATAGAGAAAATATTTTTTTGTAGTGTTAAGTATGATTTTAACACTATTTTCTGTGATTGTGTTAGAGAAGTATTTAATATAGAGGCTTATATGATTACTCATAGAGATATAAACTTAAAAGATAATTTATATGAGCCAGAAAACGCTGTAGGTATTGATAGAATATTATCAACATACGCTTCTATATGTATAGAGGGTAATACACAAGATAAGTATGCTTCTTTAGTTGTAGATATGGGAACAGCTACTACTATCAGTGTTATGCTTTCAGACTTTGTATTTTTGGGTGGACTTATTATGTCTGGTACTAAAACAAGTTCTCTTGCACTTTCAGAAAAGACTTCGCTTCCTTACTATGAAATAGAGCATATAGATAGTATTCCTTCTCCTATTATGAATAATGTAAAAGATGCACTTATTACAGGTTCTATTTATAATACTATAGGTAGTATAATGTATACAGTAAATTCTACAAAAGAATATATAAAAGAAAAATATAATATTCCCGTTAAGATATTTTTAACAGGAGGTATTTCTAATCTTAATTTACTACAATGTAAGGTATATCCTTATTTAGTTTTACAAGGTATATACTTTACTGTATCAGATAATAAATAATAACTACTAAATTTCCGAAAATTTGTTAGATTTATATTGTTTGACAAATGATATAAATATTATATACTTACAAAATTAATTTAAGGATTAAGGAGTTAAGATTATGACTACAGGAAAAGTAACTATACAAAATGAGACAGGATTACATGCTCGTCCTGGTAATGAGTTTGTTTCTTTTATCAAAACTTTAGAGGGTTGTAAAGTAGAGATAGAGAATGATTCTGGTAAGAAAGTTAATGCTTCTTCTTTACTTAAGGTATTATCTTTAGGTGTAAAAAAGGGTTCTGAACTTACTATTTATGTTGATGGTGGTGATGAAGCGGGTAATTTGGCTAAGATACAGGATTTTTTTGCTAATTTAAAGGACTAATTAATTTTATGGAAAAAAAGTTTACTGGAATAGGTGTATCTCCGGGTATTGCTATAGGAAATATTTATTTATTTCAAAAGTCTCATATTGAAATAAAGAAAGTTAATTGTTCTGATATTACAGCTGAGAAAAATAAGCTTATGGAAGCTCGTAATAAAACAAAAGAGCAATTATTAAAAATTAGAGCAAATACTGCGAAAAAGGTATCCGAAGAAAAGGCTCAGATATTTGATGCTCATATTACTTTATTAGAGGATGATGATTTACTTGAGGAAGTTCATAGTATTATAGACGATGAAAATGTAAATTGTGATTATGCTTTATCTAAAGGTATTGAAGGCTATAAACAAATGCTTTTAGAAGTTGAAGATGAGTATTTAAGAGAGAGAGCAGGTGACTTAGAGGATATTTCTGATAGATGGCTTCGTAATATACAAGGTCAGGATATTCTTGAGTTATCAGACTTGCCTGCAAATTCTATAGTTATAGCAAGAGATCTAACTCCTTCAGATACAGCAAATATTGACTTAGAAAATACAGTAGGTTTTATGACAGAGATAGGTGGTAGAACTTCTCATACTTCTATTATGGCTCGTTCTTTAGAGCTTCCTGCTGTTGTTGGTATGGGTGACATTATGAAAACTCTTACTAATAATACTACTGTTATTTTAGATGGTACTACTGGGCATGTAGTATTCAATCCTTCTGAGAAGTCTATTGCTGAGGCTGAGAAACTTAAAGAAGAATTTGATAATAAAAAAGCTTTATTAAAAGAGTTTGCTCATAGAGATGCTATTAGTAAAGATGGAACTAAAATTAGAGTATATGCTAATATAGGTTCACCTGCAGATTTACAGGGTGTATTAAAAAATGGTGCTGATGGTATTGGTCTTTATAGAACTGAGTTTCTTTTTATGGAGAATACTAATTTCCCTACAGAAGAGGAACAGTTTCAAGCATATAAAACTGTAGCTGAGGCTATGGCTGGACACACTGTTACTATTAGAACTATGGATATAGGTGCTGATAAACAGCTTCCTTATCTTGAGATGCCTGAGGAGGAGAATCCTGCTTTAGGTTGGAGAGCTTTAAGAATATGTTTGGATAAGCCTGCTATTTTAAAAACTCAGTTTAGAGCATTACTTAGAGCTTCTGCTTTTGGTAAGATTAAGGTTATGCTTCCTATGATAGTGTCTATAGATGAGTTTAGACGTTCTAAGGCTATTTTTAATGAGTGTAAACTGGAGCTTATGAGAGATAATATTGCTTTTAATGAGGCACTTGAGCTTGGTATGATGATAGAAACTCCTGCTGCTGTATTTAAAGCTGAGGCTTTTGCTCGTGAGGCTGATTTCTTCTCTATAGGTACTAATGATTTAACTCAGTATACATTAGCTGCTGATAGAATGAATGAAAAGATAGCAGATATTGCTGATCCTTATAATCCTTCGGTACTTGCTGCTATTAAGATGGCTATTGATGGGGCACATTCTAATGGTATTATTATTTCTATGTGTGGTGAGTTGGCTGGTGATTTAATGGCTGTTCCTTTACTATTTGGTTTTGGACTTGATGTATTTTCTATGTCTGCTATTTCTATACCTGAGGTTAAGAAGATGATTATATCTCTTTATAAGCCTGAGTGTAAGATGCTTGCTAAGAGAGTGCTTGCTTTATCTACTGCTGAGGAAGTTAAGGCTGAATTATTACGCTTCTTAGAAGTACATGAAAAGGGTGATACTGTTAGTTATTAATTTATAAGTATTTTTATAAAGAAAGAGAGATTATAGATATGTATATATTTATAATCTCTTTTTTATTATAAATTTGCTATATCGAATATTTTTCCACTTTCAAAATTTTTTACTTTTTCTTTTTCTGTTACAGTTATAAATACTTGTCCTAATGTTTTTATATATTCGAGTATGCTATCTCTTCTGTAATTATCAAGCTCAAGCATTGCATCATCTATTAGTAGTATTGGTATTTTTTTTCTATATTCTGAAAATATTTTTTCTGTGGCTAATTTCATTATTAGGGTAAACATTCTTTTTTCACCCTGAGAAGAGAATTTTTTTGATAGGGAGTCTTTATAGAAAAATTGATAATCTGCTCTATGTATACCAAAATATGTAGTACGTAGTTTTATTTGTTCTTTTAATGTATTTTCTAATTTTTTAATATATTCACTTTCTGTTTGTATATCTTCTATTGTGGAATTATATTTTATGGTGTATGGATTATCTTTATTAAATATTTCTTTGTATATTTCATTCATTTTATCTTCTAATATTTTTGAGTATTGTTTATTTATGCTTGATATGTATATTGCAAGATTTGCTATTTTTTCATTATATATAAATGCTTCATTTGGTTTTGAGTTTATCATTGAGTTTCGCATTTTTAATATTTTATTATATTCTATTATTGCTTTTAGATATTCTGCAGATATTGTTGATATTATCATATTGAAATAGTCTCTTCTAAGTTGTGGCTCATCTGTGACTAATTCTGTATCATTTGGTAAAAATATAACGTATAGTATTCTACCTATAAAGTTTTTTCTTGCTTGTATTTCTTTTTTATCTATAAAAACTTTTTTTTGTTTTTTTTGATAAATTATTTCTATATTTGTGTCATAAACTAAATCATCTTCTCTAAATACACCACGTATAAAATAATTATCTTGTCCATTTTGTATTATTTCTCTATCAAGTCTTGTTTTGAATGATACACCATTTCCGAGCATATATATAGCTTCTAAAATATTTGTTTTACCAGCACCATTATGTCCATATAAAACATTTATTTTATCAGAAAACTCAAAAGTATTATCTGTATAATTTCTAAAAGAACGAAGTGTAAGTTCTTTGAGTGTCATATTATTATAATCAAACCTTTATATTTTTCATAATAATTTATTTCTGTATTATGTTAATTGTTTTTTATAGTATAAATTTTTTCTGGTATTTTTCTTCTGTATTTTTGTAAGTTATTTAATACATTAGTTTTATAATTATATTTTTTATAAAATTATTTAAAGTATCATTATATATATGCTTTATCTATAATGATATTATATATAAGAAAGTCTATCTTCAGGTAGATTTTCTATTAACTCTAAAGTTTTTCTTCTTAACTCTGTCATACTATATAAAACAATTTAATTAGATGAAATATAAAAAATTAATCCTCACCAATACTCATAGGCATTATGATGTAATAATAGTCCTCTCTCTCTATTTCTTTAATCATAGTAGGGCTTGAGTCTTTATTAACCATAAAAGTTACTATTTCAGAGTCTATTTGCTTTATTACATCTTGAATATAAGTATAATTATATGCAACAGAGTTTTCTTCACCAGAATATTTAATATCAATCTCTTGAACAGATTCTCCCATCTCCTGATTAATGCCTTTTACTTTTAGAGATTCTTCAGAAATATTTAATATCATTCTCTTAGAACGTATATCATTAATCATAGGAGTAATTCTTCTAATAGCGTCAACCAATTCATTTTTATTTACTCTAAAGCTATAAGCAAACTCTTTTGGTATAACCTGTCTAAAGTTTGGATATTTTCCTTCTATAAGGCTTGATACAAAATCATACTTTCCAACTTGAAAATATACCTGCTGTCCATCTACACCCATTTTTACTTGTTCAACTTCATCAAAATTAGCAGTTACAAGTATTTCACTTAATACCTTAGGCTCTATTATTATAGAAAAAGAACTAGAATCAAGTCCCTCAAACTCCCTTTCTATAATAGCCATTCTACGTCCATCAGTAGCTACAGCCAAAACCTTATTTTCATTCTTTTCAAAACAAATACCACGCAAAGCAGGTTTAAAAGGTTCTTTTGCTATAGAGCTAATAGTTTTATTAATCATAGTAACTAATTCTTTTGTAGGAAACATTATATAGTTTATATCACCTTGAGTTTCTGGGTATTGAGGAAAATCATCAGCTTTCATACCTATAATAAGGTGTTTTGTTTTTCCATTTTCAGATTCTATATTAATTTTTTCATTTTCTTCTACATTTATAGTAATAAGTCCATCAGGCATTTCTTTTATTATAGAGCTTATTTTTTTAGCATATACTGCAACAGATCCTTCTCCTTCATAATCATCAAGCATTATTCTACTACGAGCCCATACAGATCCATCAGTAGCCGTTAGAGTAAGCATATTCCCAGCAAGATGAAATAATACATTGCTTTCTATATTATATATTACTTTTCCTTCAACTACGTTTTCTGTTACTCCTATAGATTTTACTATATCTTTTTTTAAGCATCTGAATTTCATATTTTCCTCTTTAACTTATTTTAACTTTTTAAGAATTATATTTAATAAAAACTGATATATTAAAAAATAATTATATCATAATATAAATATTATAACAAGAAAGTATTTGTTTTATAAGTAATCATTTTTTATATTGTATTTTTATTTATAGAATGTATAATTCTTTCATAAAAAATAATAACTATATGGAGTAATATTATGAAGAATAATACGCTTAAACTTTTTTCAATCATTATGTTTTTTATTTTTGTATCTTGTAGTGCTGATAATAGTGTTCAAGATGCTAAAAAATATAAGAATGTGATATTGGTGCAAGGGGCATTAGATATTGAGGTTAATACTTTAATAAATGCTTTGGAAAATGTTAAGATAGAGAGGTATGGCTCTTGGGTATTTTATATTGGCACTATAAAGGGTAAGAGTGGAGATAATAAAGTTATAGTTTCAAGAACAGAAGTTGGTCTTGTTAATGCTTCTGCTTCTACTACTATTGGTATAGAAAAATATCATCCTACACTTGTTATTAATCAGGGTACATCTGGAGGACATGATATAGAATTAAAGACTGGAGATATAGTTTTGGGTACTAATATAGTAAATTTTGGCTCTTTTAGAACAGAAAGAAGTGAAAGCAGTGATCAGAATAATTGGATATTTATGGAGGCTCCACAAAGACTAAGAGACAATAATGATAATATGATAACTAATAATAGTTTTTATAGTACATCAGAATATGTAGAAATAGCAAAAAAAGTTCCTTATGTAAGAGGAAAGTTAGTTGAGGGTACTATTGGTAGTGCTGATCAATGGAATAGAGAGTTAGAAAGAATTAATATGATTCACAGTAAGTTTAACACTTCAGTAGAGGAAATGGAGACAGTTGCTGTTGCTCAAGTTTGTAGTGCTTTTAATATTCCTTTTTTGGCTGTTAGAATACTCTCTAATACAGACTTACATAATGAAGAGTTTAATCCAGAAAGTGCTGTATGGTGTAATGAGTATGTTATTGATTTAATAAAGTCTATATAATTTTTTATATGAAAAGGTAGAAGTATATTATGTTGTGCTTCTACTTTTTTGTTTTTTAGTTGAAAATAAATTAAAAGTATATAGATTGTGGCATTTATTTTTTATTCGCTTGCTTTATAATATCTTAATCTTACAATTTGTTAAATCAATTTTTTGTTTAAAGCTCGTTTCTTGGAAGTATTTTTAATATTCCTTTTGCTATTAAATATTTGTAAATTTTATAGGAGTTTGTTATGAGAATAGAGCATATCGCTATTTGGGTCAAAGATTTAGAAATTATTAGAGACTTCTATATTAAGTATTTTAATTGTAAAAGTTCTGATAAGTATATAAATAGTAAAAAATTTTTTTCTTCTTATTTTCTTAATTTTAATAATAATGATGGAAGTAGAATTGAAATAATGAACATAGGTGGATTAGAAAAGCAAGATAGTTGTGTCTATTATGGTTATGCACATATAGCAATATCTGTTGGTAGTAAAGATAGAGTTGATTATATTACAAATATTTTGAGAGCAGATGGATTTACAGTCTTCTCAGATCCTCGTATAACAGGAGACGGCTACTACGAAAGTGTTGTATTAGCTCCAGAAGGAAATAAGATAGAAATAACAATTTAGTTTATTAAAAAAAGTAAAATATAGTATTTTTTGGTATTGATTTTTTTATTTTGTTGCTTTATAATTCTTTTATCTTTTATGGATGCGATTAAAGCTGATTGTATTAATATCTTAATCTCACAATTTATTAAATACAATTTTTTGTTTAAAGCTCGTTTCTTGAAAGTTTTTTAAGATTCGTTTCGCTTGCTTTTATAAATATTTTAATATAATGAAATTTTTGTTTGCCTAATAATGGGTTTACATTAATATAAAAGAAATTTTAATATAGAGGTTTTGTATAGTATGCCTACAATTAATCAGTTAGTAAGAAAAGGTCGTAAGCGTATAGTTAATAAAACTAAATCGCCTGCATTAATGAAATGTCCTCAAAGAGAGGGTGTTTGTACTCGTGTTACAACTACTACGCCTAAGAAACCTAACTCAGCTATGAGAAAGATTGCTCGTGTTAGAATCACTAATGGTATAGAGGTTACAGCTTATATTCCTGGTATAGATCATACACTTCAAGAGCATAACCGTGTATTGATAAGAGGTGGTCGTGTTAAAGACTTACCAGGTTGTCGTTATCACATAGTTCGTGGAAGTCGCGAAGCTACAGGTGTAGAAAAGAGAATGAAAGGTAGAAGTAAGTACGGTACTAAGAGACCTAAGGCTTAAATTGGAGTAAAAAAGAATGGCAAGAAGAAGAAGAGCTCAAGTTAGAAAAATAGCTGCTGATCCTGTTTATGGTTCTGAAGTTATTAGTAAGTTTATTAATAAATTAATGTATGATGGTAAAAAATCTAAGGCAGAAGTGATTTTTTATAAATCTATGGAAGTTGTAAAAGAAAAGACAGGTAAAGATGGTTTAGAGGCTTTTAATGAGGCTATAAATAATATTAAGCCAAGAGTTGAAGTTAAGTCAAGAAGAGTAGGTGGTTCTACTTATCAAGTTCCCGTTGATGTTAGACCTGATAGACAAAACTCTTTAGCTTTTAAATGGCTTATAAATGCTTCAAGAAAAAGAGCTGGTAGAAGTATGATAGAGCGTTTATCTAATGAGATTATAGATGCATTGGCTGGTAAAGGTCAGGCAGTAGCTCAGAGAGATACAGTTCATAGAATGGCTGAAGGTAATAAGGCTTTTGCTCATTTTAAGTGGTAATTTAGGGAGAATAAAAAGTGGCACGTAAGATTTCTTTAGAGAATACACGTAATATTGGTATTATGGCTCATATTGATGCTGGTAAGACAACTTTAAGTGAGCGTATTTTATATTTTACAGGAAAAACACATAAAATAGGTGAGGTTCATGAAGGTGCAGCTGAGATGGACTGGATGGAACAAGAAAGAGAAAGAGGTATTACTATTACTTCTGCTGCTACTACTTGTTTTTGGAAAGATCATAGAATTAATTTGATAGATACTCCAGGTCACGTTGACTTCACAGTTGAAGTAGAAAGATCTTTGAGAGTTTTAGATAGTGCTGTTGGTGTTTTCTGTTCTGTAGGCGGTGTACAGCCTCAGTCTGAGACGGTTTGGAGACAAGCTTCTAATTATAAAATTCCAAGAGCTATCTTTGTTAATAAGATGGATAGAATAGGTGCTGATTTCTATGCTGTGTTAAATCAAACTAGAGAGCAATTAAAGGCTAATAGTCATCCTGTTGTAATACCTATTGGTGCTGAAAGTAATTTTGAAGGTATTGTTGATTTAATAAAAATGAAAGAGATAATTTGGACTTCTGAAGATGGTATGAAGTTCGAAGAGAGAGATATTAGAGCTGATTTAAAAGAAAAAGCTGAAAAATATAGACATTCTCTAATAGAGGCTGCTGTAGAATTTGATGATGAAGCTACAGAGAAGTTTTTAGAGGGTGAGGATTTTGATGAGGCTACTTTAAGAAATATTATTAGAAAAGCTACGCTATCTGGTGAGTTTTTCCCTATGTTCTGTGGTACTGCTTTTAAGAATAAAGGTATTCAGGTTTTAATAGATGGTGTTGTTAATTATTTACCATCTCCTGTTGATAAGCCAGAAATTAAAGGTACTGACTTAAATGGTAATGAGATTTCTCGTAAAGTATCAGATGATGAGAAGTTTTCTGCTTTAGCATTTAAGATAATGACAGATCCACACGTTGGTAAAATAGCTTTCTTTAGAGTTTATTCTGGTACTTTAGAATCTGGTTCTTATGTATTTAATGCTACTAAAGGTAAAAGAGAGCGTGTTGGTAGAATACTTCAAATGCATTCAAATAAAAGAGAAGAAATAGATATAGTTTATTCTGGAGATATTGCAGCAGCTGTTGGTCTTAAAGATACTACAACAGGTGATACATTATGTCCTGAGAACTCTCCTATTATATTGGAGTCTATGAACTTCCCTGAGCCTGTTATTAATGTTGCTATAGAGCCTAAAACTAAAGGTGATAGAGATAAAATGTCTGTTGCTTTATCAAGACTTGCAGAAGAAGATCCTACTTTTAAGGTTAGCTTTGACGAGGAGACTGGTCAGACAATTATTGCAGGTATGGGTGAGTTGCACTTAGAGATTATCTGTGATAGAATGAAAAGAGAATTTAAAGTAGAAGCTGATGTTGGTCGTCCACAGGTATCTTATAGAGAAGGTATTAAAGATACAGTAGAGCATGAAAATAAATTTGTTCGTCAGTCTGGTGGTAAAGGTCAGTATGGACACGTATGGCTTAGAGTTGGACCTAATGAAACAAATGCAGGATTTAAGTTTAATAATGAGATAGTTGGTGGTGTTGTACCTAAAGAATATATACCAGCAGTAGAGAAAGGTTGTATTGAAGCTATGAATACAGGTGTACTTGCTAATTATCCTATGCTTGATGTTGTAGTTTCATTATTTGATGGTTCTTATCACCAAGTAGACTCTTCAGAAATGGCATTTAAGATTGCTGCTTCTATGGGTTTTAAAGAGGCTTGTAAAAAAGCTAATCCTTATCTTTTAGAGCCTATGATGAGTGTTGAAGTTGTAACTCCAGAAGATTATATGGGAGATATTATTGGAGACTTATCATCAAGAAGAGGTCAGGTACATGGCTTTACAGATAAGAATGGTTATAAGTCTATTGATGCAACAGTTCCACTTGCAGAAATGTTTGGTTATACAACTTCTATAAGAAACGTTTCTCAGGGTAGAGCAAGCTATACTATGCAGTTTTCACATTATGAAGAAGTGCCTAAGAATGTAGCTGAAGAGATAATCGGTGCTAGAATGGGTAATAAAAATTAATATAAAAATAAAGATTTAAGTAATAAATAAATTTGGAGGAATAAAATGGCTAAAGGAACTTACGAAGGTAAAAAGACGCACGTTAACGTTGGTACTATAGGGCACGTTGACCATGGTAAAACAACATTAACTGCTACATTAACAGCTGTATCATCAGCAATGTTTCCAGAAACAGTACAGTCTGTAGCTTATGACTCAGTAGCAAAAGCTTCAGAATCACAAGGTAGAAGAGACTCTACTAAGATTGTAACAATCGCAACTTCACACGTAGAGTATGAATCAGATACAAGACACTATGCACACGTTGACTGTCCAGGTCACGCTGACTATATTAAAAACATGATTACAGGTGCTGCTCAGATGGACGGAGCTATCTTAGTAGTATCAGCAGAAGACGGAGTTATGCCTCAAACTAAAGAGCACGTTCTTCTTTCAAGACAGGTAGGTGTAGAATATATCGTTGTATTCTTAAATAAAATAGATAAATTAGATGACCCAGAAATGGCTGAAATCGTAGAATCAGAAATTATAGACGTATTAGATCATTATGGATTTGATGGATCTAAAACTCCTATTATTAAAGGTTCTGCTATTAAAGCTCTTAATGCTATTGCAGCAGGTAAGAACCCAAGAGAAGATGCAGATTGTAAGTGTATAATGGATCTTTTAGCTGCTTTAGATTCTTATATTCCAGATCCAGTACGTGAAATAGACAAAGACTTCTTAATGTCTATTGAAGATGTTTACTCAATTCCTGGTAGAGGTACAGTAGTAACAGGTAGAATTGAAAGAGGAACTATACAGAAAGGTGATGAAGTAGAAATCGTTGGTATTAGAGAAACTCAGAAAACTACTTGTACTGGTGTAGAAATGTTTAAGAAAGAGGTAGTAGGACAAGCTGGTTATAACGTTGGATGTCTTTTAAGAGGTATCGAGCGTAAGGCAGTAGAAAGAGGTCAGGTATTATCTAAGCCTGGTACTATTACTCCTCATAAGAAATTTGAAGCTGAAGTTTATATCTTAAAGAAAGAAGAAGGTGGTAGACACAGTGGATTTGTAACAGGTTATAGACCACAGATGTACTTCAGAACAACAGACGTAACAGGTGTTATTACATTAGCAGAAGGTGCTCCAATGATTATGCCAGGCGATAATGCTAACTTAACTATCGAGTTAATTTCTCCTATCGCTATGGAAGAGAAGCAGAGATTCGCTATTCGTGAAGGTGGTAAGACAGTAGGAAACGGTGTTGTAACTAAGATTTTAGAATAATTATAAAAATATTTAAGGGTATATCTTAACTTTTTAAGCATATACCCTTATAATGAATAAATGAAAAATAGGTAATCAAGCTATGAAAGAACAGAAAATACGAGTTAAATTAAAAGCATTTGATATAGAGGTAATAGATCAATCAGCTCAATCTATAGTAGATAGTGTAAAAAAAACAGGAGCGAGAGTTTCAGGACCTATACCTTTACCTACTAGTATAAAGAAGGTAACAGTAATTAGAAGTCCACACGTTAATATTAAATCAAGAGAGCAATTTGAGATGCGTATATACAAGAGGTTGATAGATATATTTGATGTAACACCTCAAACAACAGAAGCTCTAAAGAAGTTATCACTTTCAGCTGGAGTTGATGTTCAGTTAAAGTAAATGTTTATAGTTTGATATTAATAGTTTTTTAGAAATTAAAGAAGTAGTAAAATCATTATAGAGGAAGAAAGCCGATGGTAGGAATAATTGGCAAAAAATTGGGTATGACAACAGTTTTTGATGAAACTGGTAATGCAATAGCAGTAACAGTTGTAGAAGCTGGTCCATGCACGGTTATGCAGATAAGAGATAATGAGAAAGATGGTTATAGTGCTATTCAATTAGGTTATGGTAAAGTAAAAGAAAAGCACTTAAAGAAACCACAAATAGGTCAGTTTAAAAAAGCAAACTTAGAGCCTAAGAAATATTTGAAAGAGTTCAGAATGGACGATACAAATGCGTATACAGTAGGTCAGGAATTAAAAGCAGATATATTTCAAGCAGGCGATTTTATAGATGTTAGTTCTTTAAGTAAAGGACGTGGATTTGCAGGTGTTATGAAAAGACACAACTATGATGGAGGTCCAATGAGTCATGGATCTAACTTCAGAAGAAGAGCTGGTTCTATAGGTTGTAATAGTTATCCTGCAAGAGTTTGGAAAGGTAAGGGTATGCCTGGTCATATGGGAAATGCTATGACTACTATACAGAATTTAAAGGTAGTAGAAATAAGACCAGAAGATAACCTAATAATAGTAAAAGGTGCTATACCAGGTGCTGTTAATAGTATAGTGAAATTAACATCAGCGGTAAAAAAGCGTAATAAGAAAAAGAACTCAATGATCTAATAAAAATAGGGTGTTTAAGAATGGAAGTAGTATTACTAAATGAAAATGGTGATAAAGCTGGTAATTTGGAAGTTGCTGATGTGATTTTTAAATCAGAAGTAAATAAGAATTTACTTTATGAAGCAATAAAAAATGAATTAGCTAATAGACGTCAAGGTACTCACTCTACAAAGACAAGAGCTGAAGTTTCTGGAGGTGGTAAGAAGCCTTGGAGACAAAAAGGTACAGGACGTGCAAGAGCAGGTTCTACTAGATCACCAATTTGGGTAGGCGGTGGTAAGACACACACTCCAAAGCCACGTGATTATAGTTATAGATTGCCAAAGAAAATGAAGCGTAAGGCATTATTATCTGTTTTATCTCTAAAGTATGGTGAAAATGTTCTTAAAGTTTTTGAAGATTTCACATTTGATGCTCCAAAGACTAAGAGAATGGCAAGTTTTATAAATAAGGTAAAAGGACCTAATACAAGAAAGGTAGCATTTGTAGTTGGTAAAGCTGAGTCATTAGGTGATAATTATGATAGATTATTATTATCACTAAGAAATATTAAAGATTTAAAGCTTGTGAATGCTGATAGTATGTCAGTACATCCTTTATTCTATGCAGATGAGGTATATTTCACAAAGACTGCTTTATCTAAGTTAAATGATAGAATTAAGGGTTAAGTATTATGAGTATGTATTCACTTTTAATAGAGCCTATTCTTACAGAGAAGAGTAATATACTTAGAACTGAGCCAAGAGGCACAGATAAGCGTTATTATGTATTTAAAGTAAGACAGGATGCTAATAAGACAGAATTGATGAAGGCAGTGGAAAAAATATTTAATGTACATCCACTTGATTGTAAGATAATAAATGTTAAGCCTAAAAAGAAGAATCGCAGAATGAGTAGACGTGGTTATACTCGCAGTTATAAGAAAGCGATAATCGTTCTTGATGGTAAAGAAAAGATAGATATAGTAAAATAATGATGAGGGAAACCGATGGCTATTAAGAAATTTAAACCGACAACACCAAGTTTACGCTATCGTACAGTGGTAGACTTTTCGGATATAACAACAAACGAGCCTTGTAAATCATTAGTATGTGGTAAAAGACGTATTAGTGGTAGAGCTTCAAATGGTCGTATAACTATGCGTCGTCGTGGAGGCGGACATAAGAAACTTTTTAGATTTGTAGATTTTAGAAGAGATAAGCACGATATAGAAGCAAAAGTTGTTTCTGTAGAGTATGATCCAAATAGAAGTGCATTTATTTCTCTTTTACACTATACAGATGGCGAAAAAAGATATATACTATGGCCATTGGGTTTGAAAGTAGGTGACAGAGTAGTTAGTGGTGAGAACGCTAAAGTTAAAGTAGGTTGTACTTTACCTCTAAGAAAAATACCTCTTGGTACTATTATTCATAACATAGAATTAACACCAGGTAAAGGTGGTCAGCTTGTTAGAGCAGCAGGCGGTGGTGCTCAAATAACAGCAAAGTCTGGTGGATACTGTGTAATAAGACTTCGCTCTGGAGAAGAGAGAAGAATCTTAGAGAATTGTTGTGCTACTATAGGTCAAATAGGTAATGTAGATCACTTTAATACTACTGATGGTAAAGCAGGTACTACAAGACATAAAGGTAGAAGACCTAAAGTAAGAGGTGTTGTAATGAACCCTGTAGATCACCCACATGGAGGTGGAGAAGGTAAGAGTGGACAAGGTAATCCACACCCAGTATCTCCTACAGGTGTGCCAACTAAAGGATACAAAACAAGAAAGAAAAATAAGTATTCTGATAGATTAATAATTAAGAGAAGAGGGGGTAAGAAGTAATGTCTCGCTCTATTAAAAAAGGACCTTTTGTAGATAAAAATCTTTATAAGAAAGTGCAAGCTGGAGATAATAAGCATAATATAAAAACATATAGTCGTGCTTCTACTATTATTCCAGAGATGATTGGCTTTACTATAAATGTACATAATGGTAAAACTTTTGTTCCTGTTTATATTCAAGAGAATATGATAGGACATAAATTAGGTGAATTCGCTCCAACTAGAACTTTTCGTGGACACGCTGGAGCTGCTAAAGTAGGTAAAAAATAAGGATATTAGACTATGGAATACAAGGTTAAAGTACGTCATTTACGCATAGGTCGTAGAAAAGTATCTCGACTTCTTCCTTTCATTAAAGGAGAATATGTTAATCATGCTATTGCTAATCTAACAGCTATGCCTCAAATGTCATCAGTTGTACTTAGAAAAGCTATTAAGAGTGGTATTGCTAATGCAATTTTCCAGTCAAGAAATATTAATCCAGATACTCTATGGGTTAAGACAGCTTATGTAGATAAAGCACCAACGCTAAAGCGAATACGTGCAGCAAGCCGTGGTAGTGCTGATCCTATCTTAAAAAGAAATTGTCATATAACTATTGTATTAAGTGATGAGAAAAAAGAAGAAAAGAAAAAAATTAAATCAGGTGGTGCAAAAGCTAAAGTAGAAAAAATAACAAAAACAGAAGCACCAGCGGAGGTATAAACTATGGGTCAAAAGGTTAGTCCAATAGGTTTAAGACTTGGAATTAATAAGACTTGGTCTAGTAGATGGTTTGAGGATTCTAGAACTTATGCAGATTCTCTACATGAGGATTTATCTATTAGACGCTATATAATGAAATATTATTATAAAACATTAAAAGATGAGCAAAAAAAATTAGGTGGTAAAAGAGAATCTTTTGATCCAGCTATTTCAAATGTGGAAATAGTTCGTTTGCCAGATAGAATTAATATCTATATATCTACAGCAAGAGCTGGAGTTGTAATAGGTCCTAAGGGACAGAGAGTTGATATGGTTAAATCTGTTATTCAAAAGATGGTAAAAAAACCTATTAATGTATCTATTAAAGAAATTAAAGATGCAGAATTAGATGCTACTTTAGTTGCTCAAAGCGTTGCACGTCAATTAGAGTCACGTGTTGCTTTTAGAAGAGCTATGAAAAGTGTTATAACACAAGCTATGAAAAAAGGTGCTAAGGGTATTAAGGTAATGTGTTCTGGTAGATTAGCAGGAGCTGATATTGCAAGAACAGAGCAGTATAAGAATGGTTCTGTACCGCTTCATACTCTAAGAGCTAATATTGATTATGGTACAGCTGAAGCTCTTACTACTTTTGGTATTATCGGAATTAAAGTTTGGATATATAAAGGTGAAATTCTTGATAAGAAAGAGCATAAGCAAGATGATGCTGGTAAAGTTATCAGTGCTAAAGGAGATATATAATGTTACAACCATCAAGAATGAAGTATCGTAAGCATCATAGAGGTAGATTAAAAGGAAAATCTAAAAGAGGTAGTAACTTAACTTTTGGAGATTATGGCTTAATGGCTTTAGAGCCAGTTTGGCTAACAGATAGACAAATTGAAGCTGCACGTGTTGCTATATCAAGACATGTAAAGCGTGTAGGTAAATTATGGATAAAAGTATTTCCTGATAAACCTTATACTAAGAAACCAGCAGAAACAAGAATGGGTAAAGGTAAAGGTAATGTTGAGTATTGGGTAGCAGTTGTAAAGCCTGGTAAAGTTATTTTTGAAATAGCAGGAGTACCAGAAGAATTAGCACAGTCTGCATTTAGACTTGCTGGTTTTAAACTTCCTATAAAAACTAAGTTCATAAAGAGGGAGGTTAATAATGGCTAAGAATACTAAAGATTATAAAACTTTAAGTGTAGAAGCTTTAAAAGCAGAACTTTTAAAGTTAGAAAAAGAATATCAAGAACATAGATTTGAAAAAGTAGTAGGCGATGCACGTCAGACTCATAAATTAAAAAAAGCTCGTAAAGATATAGCAAGAGTTAAGACATTTATTCGTCAGCACGAACTTGGTATAAAAAAATAATTGAGGTGTTACTGTGGAAGCAAAAAAATATAAAAGAGTACTTGAGGGAATTGTAGTTTCTGATAAAATGGATAAAACTATAGTTGTTAAAGTTGAAAGAAAACAGAAACACCCTCTATATGGTAAAACAATCACTAAGAGTAAGCGTTATAAAGCTCATGATGAAAAAAATGAGTGTATGGATGGTGATTTAGTTAGAATAATAGAGTGTAGACCTATTAGTAAAGATAAAAAGTTTAGATTAACAAAGATAGTAAAGAAGTCTGAGCGTGTAGAGAATGATTCTATGGATAAAGATGTAGAAAGCGTATTAAAACGTGAAAAACATTCTCCAGAAGTAAATGCTTCTAATTCAGTTAATACAGTTGACAGTAAAGGAGAGTAAGTAAATGATTCAAGTACCAACTTCCCTTAATGTAGCGGATAACACAGGTGTAAAAAGATTAAAGTGTATTAAAGTTCTTGGAGGAAGTAGACGCAGATATGCTACTTTGGGTGATGTTATAGTTTGTTCTGTAACAGATATTATTCCTACTTGCTCTATAGAGAAAGGTAAAGTTGTTAAGGCTGTTATTGTTAGAGTAAAGAAAGAAGTTAGACGTCCTGATGGTTCTTATATACGCTTTGATGAAAATGCTGCAGTTATTGTAGATGATAAAAAAGAGCCAAGAGGTAAGCGTATTTTCGGACCTGTAGCTCGTGAACTTAGAGATAAAGGCTTTATGAAAATAGTATCACTTGCACCAGAGGTAATATAATGAAAAAAAGATTAGATTTTAGTAAAACAAAATATAAAGTAAAAAAAGGCGATACTGTTGAAGTTATAGCAGGTGAACATAGCGGAGAACGTGGCGAAGTATTGTCTATTGATAGAAAAAATGCAAGAGTTTTTGTAAAAAATATTAATATGATAAAAAAGACTATGCCTAAAACTCAAGAAAATCAAAAGGGTGGTATAGTTGAACGTGAGGCTTCTATACATATTTCCAATGTAATGGTAGTAGATAAAAGTGGTAAAGCTACTCGAGTTGGTATTAAAGAAGTAGACGGAAAATTAAAAAGATATTCTAAGAAGTCAGGCGAGATTCTTGATAAGTAGGAGAAAATATGTCTATATTGAAAGATAAATATGAAAATGAAGTAAAGCAGTCTCTTCTAAAAGATTTTAATTTGGGTTCTACTATGGGAATACCTAAAATAGAAAAGATAGTTATCAATATGGGTATTAGTGATGCTGTTAAAGATAAAAAACATATTGATTTTGCTGTAGAAGAATTAAGCCAAATATCAGGTCAGAGAGCTGTTATAACAAGAGCTAAAAAATCTATAGCTAACTTTAAATTAAGAGAAGGTATGCCTATAGGTTGTAGAGTTACTTTAAGAGGTGATAGAATGTATGACTTCTTAGAGAGACTAATATTTATAGCTCTACCAAGAGTAAGAGACTTTCAAGGTATTCCAAGAAAAGGTTTTGATGGTAGAGGAAACTATAACTTAGGAATTAAAGAGCATATTATATTCCCAGAAATTAGTTTTGATAAAACGGATGCAGTAAAGGGTTTGAATATAACTATAGTAACTACTGCTGATAATGATGAAATGGCTCGTGCCCTATTAGAAAGAGTAGGCTTACCATTTCGTGCAGCACCTAAAAGTCAGGAGAGTAAATAATGGCTAGATTAGCACTAAAAGTTAAAGCAACAAAAAAACAAAAATATAAAACAAGACAGTATAATCGTTGTCCTATTTGTGGTAGACCTCGTGCTTATATAAGACAATATAAGATGTGTAGAATTTGTTTTAGAGATTTAGCTAATAAAGGTTTAATACCTGGTGTAACTAAGTCTAGTTGGTAATAAAGGTTTAAGGAGAATAAGATGAGCGTACATGATCCAATTGCAGATGCTTTAACTGTTATTAGAAACGGTTGTAGAGCTAAGAAAAACAGCGTTTCTATTCCTTTTTCTACAAAAATGCAAAATATACTTGAAATTTTAAAGAAAGAAGGTTATATTATAGACTTCAAAAAAGTAGAAGTTAAAGATAAAAATTTTTTTCGCCTAGAAATAGAACTTAAATATTATGAGGGAGCTTCTGTTATAGAAGGTATTCAAAGAGTGTCTACTCCAGGTCTTAGAGTTTATACTTCTGTAGATACTATTCCTCAAGTAAAAAATGGTTTCGGTATCTCTGTTATCTCTACAAGTAAAGGTGTTATGACAGATAAAGAAGCTCGTAAAGAAAATGTTGGTGGCGAAGTTTTATGCTATGTTTGGTAATAAAATAAGAGGGTAATTATAATGAGTAGATTAGCTAATAAACCTATACTTGTACCTAATGGTGTGGAAGTTAAAATAGAAGGTTCTAAGGTAACAGTAAAAGGTAAAAGAGGAGAGTTGACAAGAGAGTTCTTTGATTATATAATTATCGAACTTGATAATAACTCAGTATGGGTTAAACCTCCTAAAATAAATAGCACAGATGAAAATGCTATTAAAGAAAATAAAAGCAAATATTCTGCACAGCTGGGTTTGGTGTGGAAGCTAATTTCTAATATGATAGAAGGTGTTAATACTGGATATAAAAAAGTATTGCAATTAGAAGGTACAGGTTATCGTTCTAATATACAAGGTGATATTATAACTTTACAACTTGGATTTTCTAGTGATGTAAAAATGAAAGTTCCTGCTGGTCTTACAGTTACTATAGAGAAAGATACTAGAATCATTATAGAAGGTAATGATAAAGAGCAAGTAGGTGAACTCGCTATGAATATTAAAAAGAAAAGACCTGTAGAGCCTTATAAAGGTAAAGGTGTTCGTTTTGAAGGCGAGTATGTTAAGATGAAAGAAAGTAAAAAGGCAGCTAAGTAAGGGGAGTAGTATGGGTTTAAGAGAAAAAATTAAAGCTCAACGTCAAAGAAGAAAAAGAAGTATTCGTATAAAAATAGAAGGAAGTTCTGAACGTCCTAGACTTACTGTTTATAAAAGTCTTAAGTATATATCAGCTCAGATTATAGATGATAGTAAAGGTTTAACTTTAGTTTCTGCTTCTTCTCAAGAAAAAGATCTAAAAAGTGGTAAGAATGTAGATATTGCTAAAGAAATAGGTAAAATATTAGCTACTAGAGCAAAAGATAAAAATATTAGTCAGGTTGTTTTTGATAGAAATGGTTATATTTATCATGGTAAAGTAAAAGCTTTAGCTGACGGTGCTCGTGAAGCTGGACTTAAATTCTAAGGAGTATAGACGTGATGAATAATAACGAAGAAAAAAATATGTATGAAGAGCGTCTTATAACTTTAAATCGTGTTGCTAAAGTTATGAAAGGTGGTAGACGTTTTAGATTTGCTGCTCTTATGGTTTTAGGTGACAAGAATGGTCATGTTGGTCTTGGTTATGGTAAGGCTAATGAGGTTCCTGATGCTATTAGAAAGGCTATTGAGCAAGCTAAGAAAAATATGATTGAAGTTAATCTTAAAGGTGGTACTATACCTCATAATACAATAGGTGAATTTAGAAGTAGTAGAATAGTAATGAAACCTGCTTCTAAAGGTACAGGTGTTATAGCTGGAGGTCCTGCTCGTGCAGTATTAGAGTTGGCTGGAGTTCATAATATTCTTTCTAAGTCTCTTGGAAATAATAACTCTATGAACCTTGCTAAGGCTACTTTTGAAGGACTTAAGTCTTTAAAAACAGTAGAGCAAATGGCTAACAAAAGAGGACTAACTATAGAAAAAATTTATGGAAGAGGTGAATAATGTCTAAGGTTGTTCTAACATTAGTAAAATCTCCTATAGGGTATGAAAAATCTCAAAGAGCTACAGTTGTGGCTTTAGGTTTTAAAAAGAAGAGAAGAGTTGTAGAACATGAAGCTACGCCTCAAATTAATGGAATGATAAATAAAATATCTCATATGCTTAAAGTAGAGTATAAGTAATTTATTTAAGTATATAGTGAAGGATATAAATGATGGCACAAGAAAATACAAAAATATTGAATGCTCCTAAAGGTTCTAGTAAAAAGCGTCGTAGAGTAGGTCGCGGACAAGGTTCTGGTTGGGGTTGTACAGCTGGACGTGGTAATAAAGGTGCTAAGTCTCGTTCTGGTTATAGTAGAAGAGCTGGATTTGAAGGTGGACAGATGCCTTTACATAGAAGAATCCCTAAAAGTGGTTTTTCTAATCTTGCATTTAAAAAACATGTAGATATTATTAATATTTCTGACTTGGAAAAAATAGGTGGTAGTGAAATAACTAGAGAAATGTTATTAGATCTTGGATATTTATCTACTAAAAGAGATTATATCAAATTATTATCTATGGGTGAAATAAAAAGTGCTGTTACTATTACTGTAGATAAGGCTAGTAAAAAAGCTATAGAAAAAATTGAAAAAGCTGGTGGTAAGGTAATAGTTAAAGAACGCAAAAAATATATTAGAGAAAAAAAAGTAAAAGCTTAAATTAAGGTAATTATAGATGTTGAAGTCGTTTGCTAATATATTTAAAGTTCAAGAGTTAAGAAGTAAAATAATATTTACTATTTTAGCTCTTTTAGTTTATAGAATAGGTAGTCACATTCCTACACCTGGAGTTGATCCTACAGCTTTACTTGGTTTCTTAGAGTCTTCTCAAGGAGCAGCAGGTCTTCTTACTATTATGGACCTCTTCTCTGGTGGAGCTTTATTTAGATTTTCTATACTTGCACTTGGAATAACTCCATATATTTCTGCTTCTATTATTATGCAACTTCTTGGAGTTGTTATTCCTGCATTAGAAAGAATGCAAAAAGAGGGTGAGAGTGGTAGAAAGAAAATAAATCAATATGTTAGATATCTAACATTAGTACTTTGTGTGATACAATCGGGAGCTTTGGCTAGTTGGATTCAGAGTATTAATGAAGGTGCTATGATCTTTTTAGATCCTGGTATTGGATTTGTATTACTAGTAGTTGTAACAGCTACTGCTGGTACCATGTTCTTAATGTGGTTGGGTGATCAAATTACAGAACGCGGCCTTGGTAACGGTATTTCTGTTATAATATTTGCTGGTATAGTTGCTCGTATACCTGCTGGTCTTTATGATGTTATACAAAAGAGAGATAGCGAATATCTAAACTCTTTAGTTATAGTTCTTTTCTTTATCATATTTGCAATAGTAATATTCTGTGTAGTATATGAAGAAAGTGGACAGAGAAGAATTCCTGTTCAATATGCTAAAAGAGTAGTAGGAAGAAGAGTTTATGGTGCACAATCAACACATATACCTTTCAAGATAAATCCATCAGGAGTTATCCCTATAATATTTGCTTCTGCATTAATGGCGATTCCAGCTCAAATAGCTAGTTTAACTCGTGGCGTTGAGTGGAGATGGCTTGATGCATTATTAAGATTCTTCTCTTATGGTAGCTGGGCTTATATAATTTTATACGGTCTTTTGGTTATTATGTTTGCTTATGTCTATACATCTGTACAATTTAATCCAGATGATATAGCTGAAAACCTAAAAAAACAAGGTGGATTTATACCTGGTTACAGACCTGGTACGCAAACTGCAGAATATCTAAGAACAGTTCTATCAAGAATTACTATAGGCGGTTCTTTATTCTTAGCAGCTATAGCTATATTTCCAGACTTAATGTCTAAAATACCTATATTTGCACCTTTTAGAGGAACAAATAATTCCCTTGTATATTTAATGGGTGGAACATCTGTAATGATTAGTGTTAGCGTAGCAGTAGAGCTATTAAAACAAATAGAATCACATCTTCAGATGCATAATTATGATGGCATACTTAAAAAATCAAAAGTAAAAAGGTAAAATAAAATGGCTGAAAAAGAAACTATAGAAGTAGAAGGTACAGTAGTAGAACCACTTCCTAATGCTACATTTAGAGTTGAATTAGAAAATGGTCATAAAATATTAGCTCATATATCTGGTAAGATGCGTATGAACTTTATTCGTATTCTTCCTGGAGATAAAGTAACTATAGAGATGTCACCCTATGATTTAACTAAGGGTAGAATAATTTATCGTTATAAGTAGTAAAAGAAAATTATGGAGATAAATCATAATGAAAGTAAAAAGTTCAATAAAAAAACGCTGTAATGATTGTCAAATAGTTAAGAGAAAAGGTGTTGTTAGAGTAATCTGTAAAAAGAACCCTCGACATAAACAAAAACAGAAGTAATTTAAGGAGAAGTTAATATGGCACGCTTAATGGGTGTTGAAATTAGAAATAATAAAAGAATAGAGATAGCCCTTACTGATATTTATGGTATAGGTCGTACTTTAGCACATGTGATTTGTGATAAAGCTAATATAGACTACTCTGTTAAAGCTAAAGACCTGACAGATGCTCAAATTACAGCTTTAAGAGATGCTATAGAAGCAACAACTAAAGTAGAAGGTGATTTAAGAACAGAGATTTTTAATAATATTAAACGCTTAAAAGATATTCACTCATATCGAGGAATGCGTCATATTAAAAGATTACCTGTACGTGGACAACGCACTCGTACTAACTCAAGAAACGCTCGTGGCGGTGGTGCTCGTAAAGCTATTGCTGGAAAGAAAAAAGCACCAGGTAAAAAATAATTAATGGGGGACAATAGTGGCTACTCAAAAAGGTAAAAAGACGTTAAAAGATAAAAAACAAAAAAGAGATAAAAAAATAGAAGCTTTTGGTATAGTACATATAAAAGCAAGTTTTAATAATACAATAGTTACAATCACAGATAGAAATGGTGATACTCTATCTTGGGCTAGTGCAGGTCTTGATGGAGAGTACAAAAGTAGTAAAAAAGGTACTCCTTTCGCAGCACAAGTAGCTAGTCAAAAAGCTTCAGAAAAAGCTTATGCTATGGGTGTTAGAGAAGTAGATGTTTATGTAAAAGGTCCTGGTATGGGTAGAGAAAGCTCTATTAGAGCGGTAGAAGCTGCTGGTCTAAAAGTGAAGCTTATTAAGGATGTTACTCCAATGCCTCATAATGGATGTCGTCCTCGTAAAAGAAGAAGAAACTAATTGTATTGTTATAGGAGTAAAATATTATGGCTAGATATAGAGATGCAAGTTGTAGATTATGTCGCCGTGAAAAGATGAAACTTTTCCTTAAAGGTGAAAGATGTTTAACTGCTAAATGTGCTATTACTAAAAAAAGAGAAGTTCCAGGTCCTGTTAATCGTAAAATGAAGCAATTATCAGAATATGGTATTCAGATGAGAGAAAAACAGAAAGTTAAGCGTATATATGGTGTATTAGAAAAACAGTTTAGAAATTATTATCATGAAGCTATACGTGTACCTGGTGTTTCTGGTGAAAACCTTTTAAGATTATTAGAATTGAGATTAGATAATGTTGTTTATAGATTAGGTCTTGCTAAAAGTAGAGCTCAGGCAAGACAGTTTGTAACTCACGGATTTATTTCTGTTAATGGAAAACAAATGACTATACCTTCATATGGTGTGAAAGTTGGTGATAAAGTTTCTATTACAGAAAGAGGTAAAAATATCACTGAAGTTAAATCTCTTGTAGAGGGATTAAAAAGTGAATATGTACCAGAATGGTTAAGTTTAGATTTATCTGCTAAATCAGGAGAAGTTGTAACTTTACCTATTAGATCACACGTGGAGTATCCAATTAATGAACAGCTAATCATTGAATACTACTCTAAGTAATAATATTTAAGGAGTATTATAAAAAATGGCTTTAAAAGAAATATTAGAATCTATTAAACATCCGCATAAGGTTACTTTTGAATCTAAAGATTTAACTGAAACTTATGGTAAGTTTGTAGCTCAGCCTTTTGAAAGAGGATATGCTGTTACTGTTGGAAATGCTTTAAGAAGAGTATTATTATCTTCAATTCCTGGTTATGCTATTACTGCTATTAAAATTAATGGCGTTAGTAATGAATTTGAAAATGTAGCTGGTATGAAAGAAGATACTATAGTGATGATTATGCATCTTAAAAATGTTGTAGTATCTCTTCCAGATCATTTAGAAACTAAAACTATACATATTAAAAAAGAAGGTCCTTGTACTATTACAGCAGGCGACTTTCAAGATACTGAAATAAAAGTTCATAATCCAGATTATTATATAGCTACTATTGCAGAGGGTTATACTTTTGAGATGGATCTTCAAGTAGAAGCTGGATATAGCTATGTACCTGCAGATGTAAATCAGGAGTTACTTGAAGATATCAATGCTATTACTATAGATGCTATTTACTCTCCTATACTTAATGTAAAATATAGTGTAGAGGATGTTAGAGTAGGTCAGCGTATTAATTATTATGGAAAGCTTATTTTAGAGATAGAAACTAAAGGTAATATTGCTCCTGATAAAGCTTTATCTTTAGCTGCTAAATTACTTAGAGATAATTTCTCTTCTTTTATGCTTCCAGAAGAATCTAATAGTGATGATGAAAGAATTGAAGAAATGCCTAAAAACTCTGTATTCGATTCTTTAAAGGGTAAGCATATAGAGGAAGTGGAATTCTCTGTTAGAACTGCTAACTTTTTAATGTCTTCTGACTTAAAAACTTTAGATAAAGTGTCAGAAAAAACTGATGCTGATCTTCTAAGAATGCAGGGTGCTAATGAGATGATTCTTGAAGAGATTAAGGAAAAATTAGCAGAGTATGGTGCTCATCTTGGTATGAGAGGATAAAGAGAATAAAAAAGTATTAAACACTTTTAAGGATTAAGATTATGAGACATAGAGTTACCGTTAAAAAATTTAATAAAACATCAGCTCATAAAAAGGCTATGTTTTCAAATATGCTAACTTCTCTTTTGAAATATGAAAAAATTGAAACTACTAAAGAGAAAGGTAGAGCATTAAAACAGTTAGCAGATAAAATTATTTATAAGGCTAAAACTGATAGTGTACATAATAGAAGAATGATTGCTAAGTATGTAAAAGACAAGGCTATTTTAGCTAAATTATTTACTGATATTGCTCCTCGTTATGCTGATAAGAATGGGGGTTTTGTTAGAAAGATTTTATCATACAAGAGATTTGGTGATGCTGCTGATATGTGTATTGTAATGCTTACTGAATCTAATAATTCATTTGCTACTAAAAATTAAATCTTAAATATAATTTATTAAATGAGAATAAATTAGTCTATATTTATATATCTAAATAAAAAATATATACATTAAAATAATAAGTTGCAGTCTTAAATAAAAGACTGTAGCTTATATAATATATATCAAACTAAAATTATACGCCTAAATTTAAGGAGATATTTGATGGCTTTTTCTAACAAACCTAAAAAAGTTGTAATAGCTGATGAAAATACTATAGAGCCTGTTAAGGTTAAGAGTGTTAAAAAGAAAGTAGTAAAGGTTTCTAATGCTAACACTGAAGAAATACAAGAGGAAAATGTATTAGCTTTAGAAGATAATACTGAAGAGACAAAGGTTAAGAATATTCAAAATTTAGAAGTGCTTTATATTAGTAAATTAAGTGCATTTACTTTTGATGAGCTTTCTGAGTTTGCCTTGCAGTATGACATAAAAAAAGATACTACTTTTAGACGTCAAGAATTAATGCAATCTATAGTAAGAAATCATATTAATGCTGGAGGAAAAGTTGTCGCTGAGGGTACTTTAGAGATACTTCAAGATGGTTTTGGTTTTTTACGTTCTAAAAATACTAATTATTTAGTAGGACAAGATGATATATATATTTCTCCATCTCAGATAAGATTATTTGGACTTAGAACGGGGGATTTAGTATCTGGTGAGGTTCGTCCTCCTAAGGATAATGTTGGGGAGAAATTTTTTGCTCTTTTAAGAATAGAGAGTGTTAATAATGAAAAGCCTGAAAATCTATATAAAAGACCTATGTTTGATAAATTAACACCAATATTTCCAAATGAGCGTATTAATTTGGAGTTTGTACCGAATAAGATTTCTACTCGTATTATTAACTTAGTAGCGCCTATTGGTAAAGGTCAACGTGGACTTATAGTAGCGCCTCCTAAGGCTGGTAAAACTATGATGCTACAGGAAATTGCAAACTCTATTTGTCATAATTATCCTGATATTAAACTTTTTATTTTGCTTATAGATGAGCGTCCTGAAGAAGTTACAGATATGAAGAGAAATGTACCTAATGCTGAGGTTGTTGCTTCTACATTTGATGAAACACCTGATAAGCATTGTCAGGTATCTGAAATGGTTTTAGAGAAGGCTAAGAGACTTGTTGAAAATAAACATGATGTTGTTATTATATTAGACTCTATAACAAGACTTTCAAGGGCTTATAACTTAGTGGTACCTGCTAGTGGTAAGGTACTTACTGGGGGGGTTGATTCTAATGCTCTTCATAAGCCTAAGAGATTTTTTGGTGCTGCTCGTAATATTGAAGAGGGTGGTTCTTTAACTATTATTGCTTCTGCTTTGGTTGATACTGGAAGTAGAATGGATGAATATATTTATGAAGAGTTTAAGGGTACTGGAAATATGGAACTTCATTTAGATAGAAGACTTGCTAATAGAAGATTATTTCCTGCTATTGATATTGATTCTTCTTCTACACGTCGTGAAGATTTACTTCTTACTGAAGAGGAGATGACTAAGATGTGGGCTTTAAGAAAGATTATGCAGGCTCAGAGTATTAATGAGGATGAGATTATAGAGACTGTAGTAGATAAGATGAACTCTACTAAGAATAATGCTGAGTTTTTGAAGCTTTTAAACTCATAATTATATATATTTTTTATTATAGGGTAATTATATGTCTACTAATCATAATGATGATTATGAACTTTTTATGTATTATCTTAATAATGGACATTTACCTATAGATTTTAGAAATAAAAATGTTGATTTAAAAGTTAATAGAAAAAAAGATATAAAGTTAGTAGATAATAAAAAAAAAGATAAAAGTAGTAATTACTCAGATATTAATAAAAAAATAGAAGAATATAATCTTGAAAAAGAAGAAGCAGTTTGGATAGAATATTTAAAAAATTCTAACTTTTCAAATTATGAGAAGATAGTATACCCCAAAAGACAAACACATAATAATATAAAAAAAGTTAAATTAGATAAAATAACTCCAAATGCAACTTTAGATTTGCACGGTACTAAGTATAAAGATGCTAAGAGAGAATTAGATGCTTTTTTTAATAGATATACTAATAGTAATTATAATTGTGTTCTTATTATTCATGGTAAGGGGTATGGTAGTGAAAATGGTATGTCTGTTTTAAAGAGTCTTGTTGAGGATTATCTATCAGAGAATAAGGATATTTATAAAATAAAAAAGTATATAGAAGCTCCTAATAATTTAGGGGGTAGTGGTGCTAAAATAGTATTTTTTAGATGATTATTATATTTTTAATGCTTTTTGTATAAAGTCTTCTAACTTTTTATTTGTATAGAATCCTGATTTTGCTTTTGTTACTATATTCGTTGTTGTTTTTTTTGCTATTTTTATTTCTTCTAAAGTTAGGAAGTTTTCTTTATTTTCACTAATAAACTTTAGAGTTTCATATCCCATTAATGCTACTATTATACAAAATTGTTTATATCCAGGAGCTTTTTTATTATCTATACTGATAATATATTCTATAGAGTCTTTAAAGTCATTTAATGCATTAGATATCATTGCCTCTAAGATATGAATAAAAAGTTCTCTATAAGCTTCATCTTCAAAATATGGAGCTGGATTTTCATTATCAAACATAGATAAAGGCCAAAATACTCTATTTTCTGTATAGTCTTTTGGTGCATCTTTTATGATATTCACTTTTTGTAAGAATAATCCAAACCTTTTAGCTTTATCTTTATCAATATTAAGTTTATCTAATGTATTAGATATATCTGTTAAATAAAGACCAACAGTACCAGCTACATAATAACAATAATCATTCAAATCTTCAAATGTTCTTATAGGATGATCCTGATAATAAATCATTCCATATCCCATTTCTTTTAAGTATGATATAGATGTTTTTCTAATATCTTCAGAGAATGTAGTAAAAGTTTTTAGAACTATATTCATATTCTCTATCAGTATTTTATCATTGTCATTTATTGTTTTATCTATAACTACTCTTTTAAAGTTTTCTAATTCTTCATTAAATTTTTTATTTTCAATATTTGCAGTACTTTCAGCTAAAGAATCATCTTCTATCTGCATATCTTTCATACTATCTTTTTTTATAGCTTTAGCATTAATATCATTTAGTATATTTATAAATGCACTTATTAATGTTTCTTTATCTTGAATATTATGATTAGAATCTTCTATTGTATCTATAATTCTTGCAAGTAGGTATTGTATTTCTACTTTTAATTTTTTATTTTTATCTAATAATGGTATTGTAAGGGCAAAGCTTCTTGAAACTAAATCTAATAAATATTTTGTTGTAATTTTAGATGCTGGCATATTATTTTCGTCCTAATTAATTTTTTTTAATAATGTGATAGAGTGAGTAATAACTCCCTTTCCACTTCCAACATCATCCATTTTTTCATTAGTTTTTGCCTTTATGGATATATTACTAATATCTGTTTCTAAATATTTAGATAAGTTTTTTCTCATATCATCAATATAATTTCTTAATTTAGGTTTTTCAATTATTATAGTAGTATCGGTATTTATTATTTCAAATCCATTTTTTTTCATTATAGATATAGTTTCTTTTAGAAGTTCTATAGAGTTTATATTTTTATATTTATCATCAGTATCTGGAAAATGACTTCCTATATCTCCAAGTGCTAATGCTCCTAAAATAGAATCTATAATAGAATGTACAACGACATCAGCATCAGAATGCCCTTTAAGTCCTTTTTCATATGGTATTTCTATTCCTGCAAGTATTAATTTTCGTCCTTCTTCAAATATATGAGAGTCATATCCATAGCCTATACGCATTTTTGTATATTCCTATTTTATTTAAGATAAAAAATTATACTAAAATACTACAATTTGTCAAATATATGTGTTTTATATAGTATTATACTTTTTCATAATGATATTGATATATTATATATATTATGATATTATTAAGTTGTGATTATTAAAGTGGTATATATTTTATGAAAGTTGTATCTGGTAGATTTATCTCTAAAAAAGAACTTAGAAATAAAATTTTTAGAGATGTTTTGTTAGTTATTATATTTCTTGCTATTATTACTTTAATATATTTTCAAATAAGAAGTCCTATCCCTGTTAAGTTTTTATTTAGATCTTTATTTCAAGATGTAAAAAATAGTGTTGTAGAAGAATATTCTAAGATATATTATCCTACATATTATTTTTCTATACAGATGACGCCTTTGTTTGATATTGCAAGTGATAATTTAGATGATTATAAAGTTCTTATTACTAATTTTTTTCCAAGACATAATTTTATTGAAAAAGCTACTATGAAATTTGGCTATAGTTTTTTATCTATAGTAAAAGATAAAGGTGGTTATAATGTATTAGCTTATATTGATAAAAATAAGTCTATTAAAGATTTTAAAGATGCTCTTATTCCTTATGAGCAACTTAGTATAGATTCTTTTTATATAAAAAATAGAAAACCTTATATACATCTTCTTTATATTGCAAATGAGAGTATAGGTTTTGAATATATTTCTGAGTTTAATATAGATTTTTCTAATTTGGATGTTGGTAGAACTAAGGATATATATGCTTATTTACTTGCGGGTAATAGTACAGTTACTTTTCCAATAGAGGATATAGAAGATAGTGCTGAGTCTATTTCTAATAGTATTGTTTATACAGAGATAGCAAATATGCTCACAAAAGAGTTCTTAGCAACAAAAGAGGATGTAGTCAAAGTACAATATAATAATAAATCATATTGGGGATATAGAGGTACTTTTTCTGTAGCTAATAATACTAATGGTATTGGTATTATTATTCCTGAAACAGAGGTTGTAAAGAAATTAGAATTACCTGCTATTTTTATTATTGCACTTATTTTAATTCTTATCATATTCATTATTATTTTTATTACAATGCATTATCTTAGAATAATTGAAGAATTAAAAACAAATCATATGAATATTAAAAAGATAATAGAAGATGGTGAGAGTACTATTGTTGAGTTTAAGTCTACTTTAAGATATGATCATAGTACAGAGAAGATTAATAAGGCTTTGGAAGAAGTTATAATGAAGTCTATAGCTGCTTTTGCAAATACAGAAGGTGGACGTTTATTTATAGGTATTGGTAATTATGGAGATATAACAGGGCTTGAGTATGACTATTCTACTCTTAAACATCCTAATCGTGACTTTTTTGAGCTTCATCTTAGAACTGTAGTTGAAACTTATTATGGAAATGCTTTTTCTTCACAGTGTATTAGAATAGACTTTGTAGAAGAAGATGGTAAGGATATTTGTATTGTTTATATTAGAAAAAGTATTGAGCCTATATATACAAAAATTACAAATAAGCAAGGTGCTAAAGAAGAGAAGTTCTTTATACGCGTTGGAAATTCTTCTCGAGAATTATCGAATACAAGTGAAGTTATAGACTATATCAAGAAGCATTTTAAGAAGTTATAATATATTAAAATAAATAAATTTATATATAAAAAAAGGAGATTCAAGATCTCCTTTTTATTTTAACTCTAATAATAGTATATTACTTACTTACAAAATCTTTATAAATCCAGTCAAACCAGTTTTGAGGTAGCCATCTCACTCTTTTATGTTTACCCTGTCTTGTTATACTTTCAGAATAAAAATTTTGTGGATTAAATAAATCATGATCAACAAAGAAAGAAGAATCACCATATACTCTATATGCGTCTACATAAATCTGACCATCCCCTTTGTCTTTATTAAAGATTAAAACTTCACGTCCACCCATTTGAGTAGGCTCATTAGGTTCTCCCTTATACCATACACCACCAATTTGATATTCTCCATCTTTCTGCCAAACGTCAGGTCTTATAACCTGATAAAGTCCTCCGACAGTTAATTTTCCATGAATATTCTTTTTATCAGGATCTGCAACTTTTACTAAAACAGGTCCTATATATTTTGCTTTTACATTTCGAACTGGTCTCTCTCCTGGAATGTGTATATCTCCATTAGTGCCAAAATAGTATTTAGTTTTTCCAGTTCTATCTGTAATACCAGCCCAACCACGACTAAATCTTTTTAAGTATAGGTCGCTTAATGCTTTATTATTTGCTGGGAAGTTTTGTAGAGAATAGCTACTATCATTTACTTGTACATCCATATCTCTTCCATCCCATCTTATAGTTACTGTTTTAGTAGCAGGAGGATTTGTAGTACCGCCACCATTATTACCAGAACCATTGTTGTTGTCACCACCATCAGTGTTACCACCGCCTGTGCTTCCTCCATTATTATCGCCACCACCAGATCCACTATTATTGTCTCCATCACCATTATTACCATTATCACCAGTGTTGCCACTATTATCCCCATCTTCACCATTGTTGTCATCAGGGTTATTTGAACTATTATCACCAGATACATCTTCACTAGAATTATAATCACTATCTGTTTTTAATGGACCAAAAGCTTTTCCACCTCCACAACCAACTACTAATAAACTTAATATAAGTAGTATAGGTATAAGTTTTTTAAACATTTTTATACTCCTTAATTGATTTTAAAGATACTTTATATAGTAATTATAGTATATATTATCAAAGTTTACAACTGAAATTATCAACTTATTTTTTATATTTTATAAAAATATTATGTTCAATTATAATAGTTCTTACTACACTATCGTAACTTTTATATACTATTTTAATTATTTATAATTATATAAAAAAGAAAAGACCTTTTATATATAAAGATCTTTTCTACACTATTTAATTATTATAATTTATTAGTTGCTAAATATATAATCTCTCCAGTTTTGAGGAACAAGTCTTGTTCTTTTATGATATCCCCCTATTCTTGGTAGATCATTATAGAAATTTTCAGGGTTAAGATCATATCTTGTATCTATTTTATATGAATCCATATAAATAGTTTTAGTATTAGGTACATTAGTTTTATCTTGATTTAAGATAAGAACTTCATACTCACCAACTTCAGGAAGACTATATTGTTCAAACTCTTCTGTAACTCTACTATCTTTTTTCCTAACTTTATAAAGCATACCTACAACATATTTTCTATGAATACCAGAATAATCAGGATCTGTATGCTTTATTAATACAGCACCTATATATTTTTTATATACAACTTTTCGCCCTCCAGATATTAAATAAATATCCCCGTTAGAATCTACATAGAATCTTACCTGTCCATTATTATACTTAATTTTTTGACTACCACTTTTTACTTTCTTTAAGAACATATCTCCCAATTCTTTATTATTTTTAGAGAAATTATTTATATTCCAACTACTTACATCTACTTTTACAGATATATCTTTAGAACCAGCTCTAGGATCTGTTACTCTAACTGTATAGTATTTATAATCTGGTACATGATCTGGATTAGTACTACCATTATTATTATTATCTCCGCCAGAACCATTATTATTGTCTTCACCATTATCACCAGTGTTGCCACTATTATCCCCATCTTCACCATTGTTGTCATCAGGGTTATTTAAACCATTATCACCAGATACATTTTCATTAGAATTATAATCACTATCTGTTTTTAGTGGACCAAAAGCTTTTCCACCTCCACAACCAACTACTAATAAACTTAATATAAGTAGTATAGGTATAAGTTTTTTAAACATTTTTATACTCCTTAATTGATTTTAAAGATACTTTATAGATTAATTATAGTATATATTATTAAAGTTTACAACTAAAATTATTAACTTATTTCTATATATTTATAAAAATATTATGTTTATTTGTGAAAAAACTATTTGACGAAGAACAACTGATACTATATAATAATTATTACTATTAAACTTATATTTATTTAAGGAGATTATATATTATGTCTACAATATATGATTCTATTATTATAGGAGGAGGTCCTTCAGGGCTTTCTGCACTATTATATTTAGGTAGAGCTTTAACTAATTCTATACTTATTGAAAAAATGTCTACAGGTGGTCAGATGATGGCTACTGATACTGTTGAGAACTATTTAGGATTCCCTGAGGAGATTAGTTCTTTTGAGCTGGTACAAAAGATGCAGGCTCATGCTGAGAAATTTTCTAAGAATCCTATAATCTCTGATGAGGTTGTAAAAATAGAAAATATTAATGATAAAGTAAAAAAAGTAGTTACAGCTTCTGGTAAAACTTATGAGACTAAAACTATTATTATCACTACTGGAGGTTTTGCTCGTAAGCTTGGTGCTAAGGGAGAGGCTGAGTTTATAGGTCGTGGTGTTGGATATTGTGCTACTTGTGATGGTGCTTTTTATAAGGATAAGGTTGTTGCTGTTGTTGGTGGTGGAAACAGTGCTTTTGATGAAGCTTATTTTTTAACACGTTTTGTTAAGAAGATTTATCTTATTCATAGAAGAAAAGAGTTCAGAGCTGAGCCTATTAACATTAAACATTTAACAGATACTGGTAAGGTTGAGTATGTATTAGATTCTGTAATAGATGAGATATGTGGAGAGAAAAAGGTTACTCATATTAAAATTAAGAATGTATTAGATAATTCTATACGTGAACAGGAACTTGATGGAGTATTTGTATTTGTAGGACAACAGCCTGCTAGTGAGTTTATTAAAGATAGTGGAATAACAATGAGTTCTACTGGTCATATAGAAGCTAATTTAGCTACTATGGAAACTAATATACCTGGTGTATTTGCTTGTGGTGATATTATTAATAAGCCTGTTAGACAGGTTGCTAATGCTGTTGGAGATGGTGCTGTTGCTGCTATGAGTGTTACTCACTACTTACAGCATAATTCTTAAATTAATATAAAAAAGAGGCTTATTAATTAAGTCTCTTTTTTTTATTAATTATATTTGCTTAGTATGGAGTCTATTTTGTTTTTTATTTCTTCTTTTTTTATGTGAAAGAATTTCCCTATTATAGTTTTGAATTTATCTTCTTCTTTTAGAGTATATATTTTTACTTTTGCAGCTATAACAGAGTTTGAAATATTCATTCTTGAGCGTTCTTCTTCAGAGAAGTTTATATCTGTAAAAGTATCAATAGAGTTAGAATCAGTTTCAGCTATTGCTAATGCTACAACAGTAAGCCCATCAGCTATAATAATTTTTGTTCCTTTTTTGAAAGATTTTTCTTGAACCTTTTTAGCACCTGCTTTTATTTCTGCAAATACTATATTATGATTATAGAATATATCTAAAAGAAAAATATCTCCGTGTTCGCCACGTCTACTACCAAATTTTACATATTGTTGTTTATTTATCATATTATAATCACTCATATCCATCTAAAGTATATGTATAGCTATCATTATCTGGAGTAAATGTAAGAGTTATTAAAGCTGTAGTTTGTGTATTACTATCAAAGTCTTTTAAGTTTAAAGTTATATCAACACTTTTTCTTAAATACAACTCTCCACCATTACCAATCCATATATAAGCATTAAAATATGCTTCTTTATTTTCTGTATTATAAGTTGTATATAAATTATCATAAGATAAGTAGCTTCTAGTGTATATTTTTTTCCCATAGAGCTATTATCTGATAAATAATATCCACCATTAAAGTCTGACTTAAAAGTATTTATCTTTCCATTTGCTTGTATACTTATTTCATTTGCATATTTATTTCCATATTTTACAAAGAATGCAGAATTTGATTCCCCTTTTATTTTTAATTTTATTTTTATGCTTTCTGTTTTATTAGAATTATTATTTGTTGTTGTATTATTTCCAGTATTTGAGTTGTTACCAGTAGGAGATGATATACTATTGCCACCACATCCTATTAAAAATAGTATAAAATACATTAGTATAAATTTTTTCATTTATTTAATTTCCCTTTTATAATAATAGATTATTATTTGTCTATAATCTTATAATATCGTAATTTTGTCAATATATAAATAATGTTATATTAAAATTAAAAAATCATTTAAAATAATTGAAAAATTTTTTTTTAGAATATAAGATTATTAATAATAATTATCAATAATAATTGTATATTTTTAAGGAGTTTATTTTGAGTTGGATTATTGCTTTAATTTTATTAAGCATATTAGTATTTGTACATGAGATGGGACATTTACTTGCAGGGCTTGCAGTGGGTATTAAAGCTGATGCTTTTTCTGTAGGTTTTGGTCCTATTTTATTTAGAAAAGAAATTAAGGGTATTGATTTTAGATTTTCTGCTATTCCTTTTGGGGGGTATTGTAAGTTTGCGGGGGAGACTGCTGATGAGAATGGAGAAGTTGCCTCTGATGGATTTTTAAATCTTTCTCCTATGCGTCGTATTATTGTATATTTTGCAGGACCTTTTTTTAATTATTTATTTGCTTTATTTCTTCTTACTATTTTAGTATCTATGCCTTCTAAGAGAGAATTATTTTCTCCTACAGTATCAGTATTTAAGGATTCTCGCTATATTAATAATAGAATGGGTACTACATTAGCATATGAGTATGGAATTCAAAGTGGAGATACTATTCTTTCTATTAATGGTAGAAAAGTAGATTCTGATTATGATATTACTACTTTTTTAGCAGAAGAGGCTTTGCAGAAAAATGAAAAGAATATAGTAGTTGCATTAGATAGAGATAATGAAATAAAAGAAATTACATTACCATCTGTAGAAGTTCTAAAGGCATTAAGTGGGGAGAGAGCTTTGGGGCTTTATTTTGGGAATGATTTGATTATTAAAGAGGTTATGAAAGATTCTGCTGCTGAAGAGGCTGAACTTAAATCTGGAGATAAGATTATAGCTGTAAATGGAAATAAAGCTCAAACTATTGCAGATTTTAGACCTATTATTATGGAGAGTCCTTCTGAGAAAGTTGCTATTACAATAGTAAGAGATGGGGTTGAGATGATAAGAGAGGCTATACCAAGACCTGTTTCTTCTAAGACTATTGGTACTTATGGTAGTTTAGGAGTTTCTTTTGAAAGTACTCCTATGAGAGTTGAAACTATAGATGGAGTTGCTTTTCCTAAGTCTATAGGCTCAGCATTTGTAGAGACTGGGAATTATATTATATCATACATTAATGGGCTTAAATTATTATTTACAGGACAATTATCATTGAAAGAAAATTTAGGTGGACCTGTTAGAATACTACAAATATCTTCACAAGTTATATCTACAGAAGCTGAATATAGAATAAGAACTATTCTATCTTTTACAGCTACTATTAGTTTAATATTATTTTTAATGAATCTATTACCACTTCCAGTAGTAGACGGTGGAATGATACTATTTGCTATTATAGAGCTTATTATGAGACGCCCTATAGATAGAGCAATACTTACAAAAATACAAGCTATAGGAGCTGCTTTTTTAATAACATTAGCTATATTTATAACAATTAATGATATAACTCAGCTTTTTAGATAGTATATAAAAAAATATAATTTAAATAAAAAAGGCATTAGAAATTATAATCTCTAATGCCTTATTATTTTTTTAGTAAATTAATTATTTCTTTTTACCCTGATTAGCAACAGCTTCCATAGCAGCCTTAACAGCTTCAGGATCACCTAAGTAATTCTTACTAATAGGCTTAAAATTATCATCAAGTTCATAAACAAGTGGCATACCTGTTGGAATATTAAGCTCTAAAACATCTTCTTCACTCATATTGTCTAAGTATTTTACTAATGCTCTTAAAGAATTACCATGTGCAGCAATAATAATCTTTTTACCAGCTTTAATATCTGGAAGAATAGTGTTTTCCCAAAAAGGTACAACACGAGCTACAGTATCTTTTAAACACTCAGTTAATGGAAGTTCATTTTCTTTAAGATTAGCATATCTTGGATCATTTCCAGGATATCTCTCATCAGATTTTTCTAAAGCAGGAGGTGGTACATCATAGCTTCTTCTCCATATTTTAACCTGATCTTCACCATACTTCTCAGCAGTTTCAGACTTGTTTAACCCCTGTAAAGCACCATAATGTCTTTCATTTAATTGCCAACATTTATCTGTAGGTAGCCATAAAAGTCCCATTTCCTCTAATACTAAGTTTAATGTTTTGATAGCACGAGTTAATGTAGAAGTGTATGCCTTATCAAAAGTAAAACCAGCTTTTTTTAATTCCTTACCACCATTTTTAGCCTCTTCAATTCCTTTTTCAGAAAGAGTAACATCAGCCCAACCAGTGAAAAGATTTTCTTTGTTCCACACACTCTCACCGTGTCTTATTAAAACAACCTTTGTCATTACAAAAACTCCTTAAAATTTTTTGTTTTTACTTGGTACATTATATATTGAAGAATTAAAAAACTCAAAATTTATATATTTATAAAAATATAATAGTAAATAAATTAACTATTTCTTTATTCAAATAAAAATAATTTATAAATTACATTCTTCTTTTAACTTTATTAAATATTCTTCTTCTCTTCCAGAACGTCTTAAGTATGAAGGATGATATACTCTAAAAGAATTATGAGGTAAAGAATTATGTTTTAATCTTGCAAACTCTCTAATAGAATATCCTTCTATAGGTAAAAATTCTATATCTTTTAATTGTGTTTTTATTTCAATATCATAATCAGGACCTGTTAAAAACAATATAATATCAGGATTAATAATTTTTATCTCATCTTCTAAAACATTAAATTCTTCATCTATTATTTTTTGAATATTATCACTTAAACTTTTTTTTGGCGTATCATCAAAAGAGAATTTTTTCAAATTAGTCCAAGCTAAATATGATTTCTTAGTTTCATTATCATCACATTCATTTATTGATTTACAAAAATTATAAGGAAATGTAAATATTGGATACTGCTCCCATCTTGTTATATTCTGAAAACCAAGAGTATATCTCATAGATTCTTTTGCCGTTTCAAAATAACTCCAACCATTATTTTCTTGCCCGATTATAAGAATTTTATTTTTTGTTTTATAATAGTTATATGGAATAGATGCTAATAATAAGACTAACCAATTTTCCTCATCTTTACTAATCTCTGATACTTTTTCAATAACATTCCATTTAGATTCATATAACTTTAATAGTTCTTGATTTTTAGCATCATTTTCAAACCATTTATCTAACTCATTATTTTCCATAATTAAGCTTCTCCTTAAAAATTAAATTTATACTATCTACATAAATTGGTATGTAGTTAATATTTAAGTTAAAAATAAAAGATCTTTTTGAAGATATTATGTTGTTTTCTACTTTAAAACGAAGATTTAGTTTATTATATAAAAATGTATATAATGTATCTTGCTGTCATAAAAATAATTTATAACTAAACTAGTTTTAGCATATCAAATAATATAATATTGTCAAATTATTTTTAATAATAAATTATGCTTGACAAATTAGGCAGTTAAAGTAAAATATATTAATCTATAAAAAAATTATTTTTTACTGATACATTATTTATTTACTATATCAAGATGTTCTTTAGGGTATCTATCTCCATATATAATTATACTTTGCATAGACTTTTCTAATAAATTTAGTTCTTCTTCTGATAATTTAATATCTACAGATAAAATATTTTCTTTTAGTCTATCAATTTTACTAGCTCCAAATATAGGAACTATAAAGTTTTCTTTGTGCAGTATCCAAGATAATGCTATTTGAGCCATAGTTGCTTTTTTATTATTTGCTATATCTTTTAATATATTTAATATTTCTTTATTTTTTATAATATTTTCTTTATTAAATCTTGGTATTGATTTTCTAAAATCATTATTATTTAAAATTCTATTTTCATCCAAAGCCCCAGATAAAAAACCTTTTCCTAAAGGTGAAAAAGCTACAAATCCTATATTTAATTTTTTTAGAAGAGGCATAATTTCTTTTTCTGCTTCTCTATATATCATAGAGTATTCACTTTGTATAGCAGTAACCTTACATATACTATCTGCTTTTATTATAGTATTAACACCAGCCTCTGATAATCCCCAATATTTTATTTTACCTTCTTTTATTAATTCTTTCATAGTGCTTGCAACATCTTCTATAGGAGTATTTGTATCTACCCTATGTAAATAATACAAATCTATACATTCAACACCTAATCTTTTTAGAGAACCATTTAATGATTCTTTTATTACTTTAGGTTTAGAGTTTAATATAGGTTTTCCATTTTCATGTTTTATTCCAAATTTTGTAGCTATAATAGCATTTTTATTTTTTAAAGCTTCTCCTACTATTTCTTCGTTTATATATGGACCATAAGCCTCTGCAGTATCAAAGAAATTTATACCCAAATCTAATGCTTGATGTATAGTGTATATTAATTCTTTTTTATTATAATTCTCATCATAAGATACACCATATCCCATACATCCAAGCCCAAGAGTAGATACTTCTAAATTTCCTATTTTTCTTTTTTTCATTAAAATATCCTTAATAAAAAATATAATATACTTAATATAGTATATACAAAAATAATATTTGCACATTAAATTGTAAAAAAATAAATAAATTAAAACTTTTTATATTAATATAATTTTTTCTTAATTCTTTTTTAGATATAAATTATACTTGACAAAAGAAGCTTTTTAAGTAGAATGTATTAAGATTTCTAAGTAGGAAGTATTTTAATAGGAATTATTATTAATTATGTATAATCTAAGTTTTTATAATTCAATTACTCGTCAAAAAGAAGTTTTTAAGCCTATTAATGATAAACAGGTTGGTATGTATTCTTGTGGACCTACTGTTTATAATTATGCTCATATTGGTAATTTAAGAGCTTATGTGTTTAGCGATCTTATTAGGCGTGTATTAGAAGATGCTGGATATGATGTTAAACTTGTTATGAATCTTACTGATGTTGATGATAAAACTATTAAAAACTCTATAGAAAAAAAAGTTTCATTAGATGAATATACAAAAGAATATAAAAACGCATTTTTTGAAGATATAAAGGCTCTTCGTATAAAACCTGCAGATACTAATCCTTCAGCTACAGATCATATAAAAGAAATGATTGATATTATAAAACTTCTTAAGAAAAATGGGCATACTTATGAAGTTGATGGTTCTGTTTATTTTAAGATTAGCACTTTTAAGGGATATGGGGAATTAGCAAATTTAGATAAGCAGGAATTGATAGCTGGTGCTTCTGGACGAGTTTCTTCTGATGAGTATGATAAAGAGAATGCTTCTGATTTTGTTTTGTGGAAGGCTTATACTCCTGAGGATGGTGAAGTTTATTGGGATAGTCCTTTTGGTAAGGGGCGTCCTGGTTGGCATATAGAATGTTCTGCTATGAGTGCTAAATATTTGGGAAAGCATTTTGATATACATACTGGGGGTGTTGATAATAAGTTTCCTCATCATGAAAATGAAATTGCTCAAAATGAATGTGCTTTTAATGAAAAGTTTGTTAATTATTGGCTTCATTGTGAGCATTTAATTGTTGATGGGGAGAAGATGTCTAAGTCTAAGGGGAATTTTTATACTTTAAGAGATCTACTTGATAAGGGAATATCTGCTCTTGCTATTAGATATTCTTTAATTAATTCTCATTATAGAAAACAACTTAATTTCACTATAGAAGGAATTAAGCAGTCTCAGAGTGCTATTGATAGAGTTAATGATCTTATTTTTAGACTTAAAGATATTAATAATGATAGTACTTCTGATAGTTCTGATTTATTAGAGAAAATATCTGAGTTTAATAATAATTTTACTTTAGCTATTTATAATGACTTAAATATTTCTGAGGCTTTGGGAGTATTTTTTACTTTTGTTAAACTTATTAATACTTCTTTTGATAATGTTAATAATAGTGTTCGTGATGAGGCACTTAAGTTTATAGAGAGAGTTAATAATATAGTTGATTGTTTTAATGTTAAAGAAGATATTGTTTTAGAAGATGAGGCTAAGATTAATAAACTTATAGAAGAGAGAAGTATTGCTAAGAAGAATAAGGATTTTGCTTTGGCTGATAAGATTAGAGATGAGCTTATTGGTATGGGAATAGAGATAATGGATACTCCTCAAGGTGTTAAGTGGAAGCGTAAATAGAAAATAGTATGTATTTATTAAAAAAGACTTTTCAACATATAGAAGGTATAGGATCAAAAAAAGAGTTATTACTTTGGGAAGAGGGTGCTAAAGATTGGCAAGATGTTTTAGATAATATAGACTATTATGCTATGCCACAAAGTATGAGAATTTCTCTTAAAGAAGAACTTCCTAAAACTATATATGCATATAATTCTAAAAATTATCATTATTTTTTAAAAAGATTATCATCTTCTGTATTATATAGATTATATCCACTTCTTAGAGAGAAAACAGTTTTTCTCGATATAGAAACAACAGGCATCAAACCTTCAAAGGCACATATAACAGTTATAGGTTGTTATGATGGGGTTGATACTAGGGTTTTTATTTATAATAGAAATGAAAGAGAGTTTTTAGATTATATTAATAATTATTCTATAGTTGTTACTTTTAATGGTTCTTGCTTTGATATACCTTTTTTAGAGAAATATTTTTCTACTAAGATTAAGTGTAAGCAAATAGATTTACGTTTTGTGTTAAAGGATTTAGGGTATACTGGTGGACTAAAAAAAATAGAAGAGGAGCTTGGACTTAGTAGGGGTGATGATATGCAGGGTGTTAATGGCTATACTGCTGTTTTACTTTGGAATTATTATTTGGATACTAATGATGAAAGTGCTATAGAATCTTTAGTTCATTATAATTTGCTTGATACTATTAATTTAGAATATTTACTTTGTTTTTCTTATAATAAATATGCAGAGATGTATAATACAGAAAAAATAGAGTATCATAAACTTCCAACTATAGATAATTATAAACCTAATAAGAAGTTAATAGATTTCCTACACAAAAATCCTCATAAATACTCACCAAAAGGGGAGAAGTAATTTTTTTAATAAGCCTGTTCTAATAGAGTAATTAAAGATTCATAGTTCATAGCTCTTGGTAACTCATTCATACCACTATATGTAAGAGCTAATTCTGCTACTTTATTGAATTTACTTCTATCTATATTTATTTCATTAAGTCTTGTAGGTAAATTAATATTTTGTAGTATTCTTTTAATATAAGTACCACCCTGACTTGCTATTTCAAATGGAGTCATTTCAGGGTCTATATCATCTATAATATCCGCAAGTATTGTATATTTATCAGGTACAACAGTAATATAGTATTCCATTATATGTGGCAACATTATAGTGCTTACAATAGACTTGTTTACAGAATATATACTGCTAACAGCAATAGATAAAGCCCTAATGGCACCAAAACTACCATTAGAAGTAGTAATACCACATAATATATTAGCCATAGCCATATTTGATATATTTTCTGTATCAGAACTATTAAGCATAAGTTTATTAATACTATTAATACTCATACCCATAGAATGTTTTACAATAGGATCATTCATAATATTAAGAGAAGTACTCATATAAGCATCAAAAGCAAGAGCAAAAACAGATAAAGCACTACTCATAAAATATTTTACAGGTATAGTAGCATATAGTAGAGGGTCTATAATACAATCTTTTACTAATATATTTTTATCAGTAGATTCTTTAAGTATATTGTCATATTTATCAAATAAGTACATACCCTGATTAATCTCAGATAAACATCCAAATATAGTAGGTACAGATATAATAGGAATAGGAGTATGATAAACAGGTTGCCCATTAACATAATCAGAAGCCTCTCCACTATTAGAGACAACTACCCCAGCACCCTTAGCAATATTTTGAACTTTAAACCCACCAATAGAAACAATACAATTAGCTTTACTATATCGTATTAAATTAGCAATAATATCGGCATCATCACTTGTACTTTTGCTATTAATATCAGAATATACAATAACATTAATAAAGTCATCATTTAGCTTTTTTACAATTTGATCTATCAATCCTATTTGATTAAAAGATCCACCATCTGTAACAATAACTGCTCTACTTCCATATTGCTTTATAGTTTTAGATAGGGAGTCAAGTGAATTTGCTCCGAATATTATTTTTGTTGGTAGTTTAAACTCTATTACTGACATATTATTATATCTTTTACTACATATTATTTATTTTTTAATTTCGGATATTTATGTATATTTTTTAATATATTAAGTTTTATCATAAAATATTAATTTTTTTTTCATTTATTTAAAATTTTAACTATACTAATAATAGCATATTGTTAGAGGTTATTGAAATATGAGATATGTTAAATTAAATAATGGTGTTGAGATGCCTATTTTAGGGTTTGGGGTTTTTCAGCTTCAAGATTATAAAGAGTGTAAAAATGCAGTTTTAAATGCTATAGAGTCTGGATATAGACTTATAGATACAGCAGCTTCTTATGAAAATGAGAAAGCAGTTGGAGATGCTATTAAAGAAAGTGGTATAGATAGAAAGGAATTATTTATAACTACAAAGTTATGGATACAAAAAGATGGGTATGATGGTACTAAAAAAGCATTTAATGAGTCTCTTGAAAAATTGCAAATAGACTATTTAGATTTATATTTGATACATCAGCCTTTTGGAGATTATTATGCTGAGTGGCGTTGTATGGAGGAGCTTTATAGTTGTGGTAAAATAAGGGCTATTGGAGTTTCAAATTTTCTTGAAGATAGACTTGTTGATTTGATAATACATAATAATATAACTCCTGCTATAAATCAAATAGAGATTAATCCTTTTTATCAGAGGGTGCATTATCAAGCTATAATGAAAGAGTATAATGTACAGCCACAAGGTTGGGCTCCTTTTGCTGAGGGAAAAGAGGGGATATTTAATGATGATATATTACTTACACTTGCTAAAAAATATAATAAATCTGTAGCTCAGATAATATTAAACTGGATAGTAAGAAGAAATATTATTACTATACCAAAAAGTACAAATATAAAAAGAATGAAAGAAAATATAGAAATATTTGATTTTCAATTAGAGCAAGAAGATATACAAAAGATTTCTACTTTGGATAAGAATAAGAGTGTATTTTTCTCACATCAGGATGTTGAGATGGTTAAGTTTATATCTCAGAGGGAGGTTAAATAATTAATTATTATGCGATGTATTAAGATATTGTTCTTTTTATTATTTTTTAATATATGTAATTTTATTTATGGAGATGAATATAAGATGAATCAAATAGTGAATGTTAGAGTGAATAATAATGATTTTAAGCTGATATTATATGATAATGATACTGCAAGAGATTTTTTGTCTCTTCTTCCTTTGAATATAAAAATGAATGATCTTAATAGAAATGAAAAGTATTATTATTTAGATAAAAATCTTAAGACAAAAACAGAAAGCATTAATAATATAAAAACAGGTGATTTTATGCTTTATGGAAATAATTGTATAGTTTTATTTTATGAAAGTTTTAGAACTTCGTATAAATATACAAAAATAGGATATATAGAGAATTTTGATAATTTGAAAAATATATTGGGATATGATGATGTTTATATACATTTTAGTATAGATTAGAAATTATATATTTTTTATTTATTAAAATAAGATGATATCTACACATTTTTTTATTATAATATTATAATATTTTTTCTAATAATATTTTATTTAAGGATTTTTTATGATAGATGTTAGATTGATAAGAGAGAATATTGAATTAGTAGAGGAAAATTTAAGAAAAAGAAGAAGCAATATTTCTCTAAATAAGCTAAAAGAATTAGAAGATAAAAGACTTAAGCTTTTAAAAGAAGTTGAACAGGATAGGGCTAAAAGAAATGATAGTTCTAAAAAGATTGGTGAACTTATGAAAGCACAGAAAAAAGATGAGGCAGAAAAGCTTAAAGAAGAGATGAAATTATTTGTAGAATCCTTAAATAAAAAAGAAGAAGCTTTATCAGAACTTGAAGAAGCTGTTAATTATGAGATATTATTTTTACCTAATATGCTTTCAGAAGATGTACCTGATGGAGATGATGAGAGTGCTAATAGAGAGATAATAAAATGGGGAACTCCAAGAACATTTAATTTTGAGGTAAAAGATCATGTTGATTTGGCAACAGAACTTGGTATTTTAGATATTGAAAGGGCTGTTAGAATGTCTAAAACACGTTTTTCTCTTATGCGTGGAAAGGGTGCTGCTTTAGAGAGAGCTTTAATTAATTTTATGTTAAAAAAGCAAACAACAGAAAATGGATATACAGAGTTTATTCCACCTATGCTTGTTAATGCTAATGCTATGCGTGGTACAGGTCAATTACCAAAGTTTGAAGAAGACTTATTTAAGACTACAGATGATCCTTCTTTATATCTTATTCCAACAGCAGAAGTTCCTCTAACAAATATGTATAGAGAAGAAATATTAAATGAAAGTGATTTACCAGTTTATGCTACAGCTTATACACCTTGTTTTCGTTCTGAGGCAGGTTCTTATGGACGTGATTTAAGAGGACTTATTCGTCAGCATCAATTTGATAAAGTAGAGCTTGTTAAGATTTGTACTGCTGATACTTCACAAATGGAGCATGATAAAATGCTTAAAGATGCTGAGAGTATATTACAAGCTTTAGAGTTGCCGTATAGAGTTGTTATATTATCTTCTGGAGATATTGGAAATGCTGCTTATAAAACTTATGATTTAGAAGTATGGCTTCCTTCTCAAAACACGTATAGAGAAATATCTTCTGTAAGCAATTGCTGGGATTATCAAGCTCGCCGTATGCAGACGAGAGTTAGACGTGGTGGAAAGACTGAACTTGTACATACATTAAATGGTTCTGGAATAGCTGTTGGTCGTGCTTGGATTGCTATACTTGAGAATTATCAAGAAGAGGATGGTTCTATTATAGTTCCTGAAGTTTTAAGACCTTTTACGGGTTTTGATAAAATAGAGAAAGTAAAATAATAGTATATATAATTTTTTTATTTAGATTAACAACTATGTTTTTAGTTGTTAATCTATTTTTTATATTTTTATAATTCTTTATAGAATTTTATACAGTTTTCAAGCTCTTCTGGTAGAGGATTTCCTGTTTTTGTGAACTTATGATATTTAAATTCTACTTCTGTAGCTTTTTTTGCTCTTATATTTTTGAATTTATTTGCTATATCAGAGAACATAGGTTGTTTTTCAAGTTCATCTCTTATTTCTTTTGCAAAAGGAACATGTCTAAATAGTATGCTTCTTGATACTTTATTTAATTTCATAATTCCATTTCTTTCATATTTCATCCATAGATTGTAATCACTTATAAATACTTCTTTTAGATTATTTCTTGCTTTTTTAATTTGTATTTTCATTTTTTCTTTAGCATCATTAGATAATGCTCTATTTTTCTTATAGAATTGTACATAATCAGAGTATTCAGAAGTTAATGATAATTGACTAATATCATTCCAAGAAGGACCTAATATAGTCTTACAAAGCTCCCATCTAAATGCTGCTATAGTATTTATAGTTAGTGCCTCTAAGTCTTCTGATGTAAATATAGGGTATAAGAATCTACCTTTACTATTTTTTTGTTTAGTAGCAAGCTCTTGCCACATTATAGATTTTGCTCCGAATGTAGGCATTAATATAATATTAGGTAATATTTCTTGCATTACTAATTCTTTATCTATATTTAAATCTTTATTTCTATATAGCACCTCTCTATAGAATGCAGAGAAGTCAACATCTATAACATTTTTTATAGCTCTTTGTATATCATTTTTAGATACGTATGCAGATTTAATATCTTTTGTAATCATATCACTATAAAGAATAGGGAAGTATACGCTCACCTGTCCATAGCAAAGTCTATGAGTAGTTAATATCATATTATCTATTTCATATTCTAATCTTTTAAGAGGGTTTTCCCAATATTCTTCAAGTTCTTCATTTGTAATTATAGCTCTCTTTTTCATTTCTCTTAAAGCTTCTCTATAATCCTGTCCAAAACCATTAACAGAAGGTGGTTCTTCTTTATCATAAATCATTTGTAGCCATTCATCTAAATGATATACGTTTATATAATTTACTAAACTATCTTCTTTTAGCTCATATAAGTCTATAACCTGATTTGGAGTTAATAATGTTTCATCCATAAATCCATAATTTAAAAACATTTTTGTTAGAGGTGTTTTTTCTGATTCTTCTATATACTTTCTTGCTATGACTTTATATACTTCGAAGAATATATTTGTTATTGTTCTTCTTATTTTTCTTGCTTCATCATCTGTTGAGAATTTATCTTTTAATTTTTTAAACTCATTCATAGTTTTTTCAAACATATTTAAAGTTTCACTATCAATATCAGCCAATTCCAATATTTTTCTAGATGCATTTTTTATTTCATCAGGTATGCTCTCAGCCCCCATTATCACTTCAACATTATTTTCATTATTGTTATGTTCTTCTTTTTTAATAAGTAAGCAAGTGTTTAACTCTTCAAGCGTCTCTTCCATTTTTTGTTCATCAATTTCAATATTATATTCATATTCTTTTTGTATTATATTTTTATATTCTTTTGCAATATTTGTTATTAATCTTGAATATCTTATAAATATTTCATTATCTTTCTTTTGTTTTTCTAAGCTTTTAGCTTCTTTTTTGTATTCTTGAAATAAAGATTCTCCATCCTCAGAATATAAAAAATTAATATTTTCAACAATATCATTCATACTTTCTTTAATTGCATTAATAATTTCTAAAGATTCTTCGTATATCATATATGTTAGATCTAAGCTAATGCTAATATCATATGTGAAAAAAGTCTTTTTTATATCTTTAGGCATAGTTAATAATCTTCTTACATAATCTACTTTCATTTCTGTTTTTTTTCTTTTTTGTTTTATCTCTTCACTTTTTTCATCATTATTTATAAATTCATAATGAGTAGTTTTTATAAAGTTTTCATCAAAAGTATCAGGGAATGTGAAGTTTGAATTTTTAATTTCATTAAAAATCATTTTTGCATTTGTAAATAGTTTAGACTTGAATGTATTTTTTTTACTAGCAAAGTTATAGTATGTTAATGCCAGATTTGTTGTTATATTTTTTAATTCATCACTTATTTTTTTTATTTTCAAATATGCATCATTAAATTTTAATAGTATATAGTTTGTAGATTGATTTATATTTAATAGATATGTTTTATTATTTTCAAAGAATTTTTTTAAATCTTCTTTTGTTTCTATCTTAACAATATATACTTCATTATCAGTTTTTGCTTTTAATGTAAATGGTAAAAGTTTATTATCCTCATTGTAATTTGCAATTCCAAGTACAATATTTGCAGGTATAGAAAAAAGTTTCCAATTATTTATATCATTTTCATCAATTTTTATATAAATGTCATTTTCTCCTTTTCTAAAAATAAATAAATTTTTTATACTTTGTCCCTCATTAAATATAGTTGTATTTTTATTAATCATCAAATTTCCATTTACATCTAAGTTTATATTCATATTATTCTCACTTTTTTATAAAAATTTTGTTTTAAAAATAGAAAACATATTATATCAAATTTTATAAAAAATATCATATTTTTGCTAAAAATAAAGTCTAAATAAATATTTAGTTTTAAGATGAGGCAAAATATGTATGAAATGTATTATGTTTATATATATTATTTTGTTTTTGACAAAATTTTTTAAAAAAATATAGTTTGTATTATTGTTTTAAAATAATAGTGTGCTATAATAATAAAACAGTTGATGAGAAAGAAAAAAAGAGACTCTGAAACTGAAAGTTCTTTGACAGATATATAAGAGCGTAGATTTTTATAAAAGTATTTTCCAATAGTAAATTGCGAAAATCAGCGATAAATAAAAATCTTCACTAGATAAAGAAAATACACAATTAAGATTGTGTGTCTTAGAGTAGAAACAATAAGCGGAAGAGTTACTAAAGAATAAGATTAGAAACAGTTTTTAGAGCTAAGTCTCATTCAGATTGTATTTGATATTTCTTTTATTTTAAGAAGGGAAGGATAATATGGTCAAGTAAGTAAGGGCTTAAGGTGGATGCCTAGGCACTGGAAGGCGATGAAGGTCGTGACAAGCTGCGATAAGCTACGGGGAGAAGCAAATATTCTGTGATCCGTAGATGACCGAATGGGAAAACCCGTAAAGGTAAACCCTTTACATCTTACGCTGAATAAAATAGGCGTATAGAGGCGACACCCAGGGAACTGAAACATCTAAGTACCTGGAGGAAAAGTAATCAAAATTGAGATTCCCTTAGTAGTGGCGAGCGAAAAGGGAAGAGTCTAAACCGTTATAATGTCAAGTTGCAAGGTGTTGTTATAGCGGTGTTGTAGGGCGGCGAGTGAAATACTTGCATATTTCGACTTTATTTTATGCGATAATAGAATTGTTTTGGAAAAGCAAGCCATAGTGGGTGATAGCCCCTTATATGAAATTGCATAATTAAGGTTTTGTCGTACCTGAGTAGGGCGGGGCACGTGAAACCCTGTTCGAATCTGGGTAGACCACTATCCAAGACAAAATACTAACCAGTGACCGATAGTGTAGAGTACTGTGAAGGAAAGGTGAAAAGTCTCCCGTTGAGGGTTATTAAATAGAACCTGAAACCTTAAGCTTACAAGTAGTCAGAGGGTACCCTGTAGCAATACAGATGGCCTGATGGCGTGCCTTTTGTAGAATGAGCCTGCGACTTGTAGTATGTAGCAAGATTAAGAGGTAATAGCCTCGCAGTCGTAGTGAAAGCAAGCCTTAATAGGGCGACCATAGTTGCATACTACACGACCCGAAGCCAAGTGATCTACCTATGAGCAGTGCGAAACTCGAGTAACATCGAATGGAGGTGCGAACCAGTGGCCGTAAAAAGGCTTTGGATGACTTGTGGGTAGGAGTGAAAGGCTAATCAAACTTGGAGATAGCTGGTTCTCTCCGAAATGTCTTTAGGGGCAGCGTTATGTGTTTTCTTGCGGGGGTAGAGCACTAAATGGACTAGGGGTCTTAACCGATTACCAAACCCAACTAAACTCCGAATACCGTAAGATAAGAGCATAGCAGTTAGACAGTGGCGGATAAGCGTCATTGTCAAAAGGGAAACAGCCCAGATCCTCAGCTAAGGTCCCAAAATCTATGTTAAGTGGGAAAGGATGTGAGAATACTTAAACAGCCAGGAGGTTGGCTTAGAAGCAGCCAT
>CALXQJ010000011.1 GCA_944390575.1 uncultured Spirochaetota bacterium | reverse complement strand
AATATTCTAAAAAAGATAGTAGAATAAAATTAATTAAACATAAAGAAAATAGGGGGCTTGGTCCTGCACGCAATACAGGTATAGAAAATGCTACAGGAGAATATATTTCTTTTATAGATTCAGATGATTATGTTTCTTTAGACTTTTTAGAAAATCTATATTCTACTGCTAAAAAATTTGATTTAGATATTTCTATTACTCAAAATGTTATTGAAAATGATAATAGTAATTATAGAAATTTATTTTTTTCAGAAAAAGAGCTTAGAGAGTATGATTGTGAGTATATATTGAGTTCTTTTTCATTACAATGTTTTTATATTAGAGGAATGAATTTTATAACTCATAATGTTTGGACTAAGTTATATAGGAGAGAGTTTATTAAAGATTTATTTTTTTTAGATATTAAATATGGTGCAGAAGATGCTGATTTTAATTTTAGAGTGTTTTTAAATAATCCTAAAATAGGATTTAATAATAATTCTAAGTATTTTTATAGATTAAGATTTAATTCATTAACAGACCTTGTGGGAAAAAGTTTAGATAGTTTAAATAGTGCTATTAAACATATGAATAATTCTATTAAATATTGTGAAGATTTTTTTCCATTAAATATTGAAGATTTGTATATATGTGTGTTCTATGTTATTTTTTATTATTTTAATAAGGCAGATAATATATCAAAAAAATATTATTATACAATTGTTCATAATTTTATGTTGTCTATCAATATAAAAAGAGATTTTAATAACTATACAGACTATATATTAATAAGGAATAATCATTATTATAATGATTATATGACATTATTTTTATATAAAGAAAATAATATTTTTATACAAAATGAGCTTTATAGATTAAATAATAAGTATTTTAATTTACTAAATAGAATAGCTTGGTTTATTCCTATCAAAAAATGGAGAGATAAGTTTAGAGAAAGTATTTTAGCAGAGCAGAGCAGAGCAGAGCAGAGCAGAGCAGAGCAGAGCAGAGCAGAGCAGAGCAGAGCAGAGCAGAGCAGAGCAGAGCTAAAAATACTAGAATATAGATTTATTATATAGTTTTATAATTTAAATTACAATATATTTTCTAGTATTGACATTTCTTTATTAAGTGTTATCTTTTAATATAGGTTTTTATATGAATAACAACACAACACAACACAACACAACACAACACAACACAACACAACACAACACAACACAACACAACACAACACAACACAACACAATGTTTATGTCAACAATGTATAAATAATGAGTTTAATATAGAAGATTTTTTAGTGAAAGAAGAAGATTTTAAAGTATTAGATAATGATAGACCATTAGGTATATCAGGTCATATGCGTGTAAGAAATGAAGCTATGAGTGTAGCTGAGTGTATAGAGTCTTGCATAGATTTTTTAGATGAACTTATTATTACATATAATACCTCTACAGATAATACGGAACAAATATTAGAGGAGTATAAAAATAAATATCCAGATAAAATAAGACTTTATCATTATAAACCTAATATAATTAGATGTGATGTTTATGAATTTAATGATAAGTATTCATATGTACATTCTTTATCTAATTACTATAATTTTGGGTATATAAAAATAGAATATAAGTATTATATGAAAATAGATGCTGATCAAATATACTTTACAGAAAAATTATTAGAAGTTAGAAGAGCTTTATTAAAAGACATAGATGTATATTATAAGAAAATATTAAATATAAAAAAAATATTATGGTGGATTCCTATTAAATATTTTAGAGATAGGTTAAAAACTTATTATTTTATTAATACACTTAACTCTATTTTAAATAAAAATTATTTTACTATTGATGATATTAAAAATACATATGATTTAATTTTATATTGTAGGTTAATTTATAATTTTAGTGTATCATTTAATATGGGGGGATAGAATTATTACAATTTAATAATAATTTTTACTTAAGCAATAAAAATGTTTTTAATGGAACAGAGGGAGACCATTTGATTTTTATTCCATCTTCAATTATTTATTATACTATGTCTGATATTGCAACTTATGAAACTATAAATACTAATTATGATATTATAAATATAGGTTTATTTTGGGTACATTTAGGTAATATTAAGCGTAGATATAGTTTAGATACTAATGCTATTTTAATAAAATTGTCAGATATAAAAAATACTAAATTATTATTTATAGAAGATATAGTCTTAAACATAGATAATGTATATAGGAAAATGTGTCATAAATATTTTTTATATAATTTTTTTGATATTGATAAAAAATATGTTACACAAGATTTTTGTGATAAATTTTTAAAGAAGCCTTTAGAATATGCTATTAAGCACTTTAACATAGAATAGTATTCTTTTTATATATGAATTATATGTATTCAATTTTTTATTTTGTTATAATAAAACAATTTGACTAATTTGTTAAAACATACAAAAGAGTCTAAAATATCTTGCAATAAATGTTAATAAATTTTATGATAATATTATATATTAAATTATTAATATTAGGTAATATTGACTTATGCAAGAAAAGATAAAAGAACTAAAAGCAAGAAAAGAAAAAATAGAACTTGCAGGTGGCAAAGATAAAATAGAAGCACAACATTCTAAAGGTAAGCTAACAGCGAGAGAGCGTATTTTAAAACTTTTAGATAAGGGTAGTTTTTGTGAAATAGATGCTTTTATAGAGCATAGATGTACTGATTTTGGTATGGAGAAGCAAAAACAAGCTGGTGAGGGTGTTATTACTGGCTATGGTTATATTAATGGTAGACAAGTTTGTGTATATGCTCAAGACTTTACAGTGATAGGTGGTTCTTTGGGACAAATGCATGCTGCCAAGATTTGTAAGATTCAGGATATGGCAATTAAGCTTGGCTGTCCTATTATTGGTATTAATGATAGTGGTGGAGCTAGAATACAAGAGGGTATAGATGCTTTAAAGGGGTATGGAGACATTTTTTATAGGAATGTACAAGCTTCTGGAGTTGTTCCTCAAATTTGTATTATAATGGGTCCATGTGCTGGTGGGGCAGTGTACTCTCCTGCTTTAATGGATTTTATCATAATGACTGATAAAACTTCAAATATGTTTATTACAGGTCCTCAAGTAATTAAAGCGGTTACTGGTGAGCAGGTTTCTGCTGAGGCTTTAGGTGGAGCTTTGGTTCATAGTCAAACTTCTGGTGTTGCTTCTTTAATGTTTAATGATGAAGATTCTACATTAGAGGGTGTTAAGAAGTTATTATCTTTTTTACCACAAAATAATTTGGATGATGTTGATATCGTAGAAACTAAAGATAGCCCTAATAGAGCTGATAAGTCTTTAGCAAATATTTTACCTGATAGTCCTAATAAGCCATATGATATGAAATATATTATAAATAAATTAGTAGATAATGGAGATTTTTTAGAGTTACAACCATTATTTGCTAAAAATATTATTATAGGTTTTGCAAGGTTTGATGGTCAATCAGTTGGTATAGTTGCAAGTCAGCCTAATGTATTAGCTGGTGTATTAGATATTAATGCTGCTGATAAAGCTGCTCGTTTTATACGTTTTTGTGATAGTTTTAATATTCCTTTGGTGACTATTGTTGATACTGCAGGATTTTTACCTGGAGTAGGACAAGAACATAATGGTGTTATTAGACATGGTGCTAAGTTATTATATGCTTATTCTGAGGCTACTACTGCTAAGATTACTTTAATAGTTAGAAAGTCTTATGGTGGTGCTTATATTGCTATGTGTTCTAAGCATTTGGGGGCTGATATGGTTTATGCTTGGCCTTCTGCTGAAATTGCTGTTATGGGTGCTGAGGGAGCTGCTAATATTATTTTTAAGAAAGATATTGATAATGCTTCTGACCCTAAGAAGGTTAGAGCTGAAAAGATAGAAGAGTATAAAAATGAATTTGCAAATCCATATAGAGCAGCTCAACGTGGTTATGTTGATGATGTTATAGAGCCTGAATTTACTCGTACGCATCTTATTAATGCTATACATATACTTAAAAATAAAAGAGAAGGTCAAGTTTCTCGTAAACATGGAAATATACCTTTATAATATTTTAGGAGTATGTAGTTGTGAGTGATATTTTATTTAGTATAATATATATTTTTTTGGCTTTTATATTCTTTTTTATTCTTTCTAAATTATTAAGATTTTTATTTAGAAAGGATATCTTAAAAAAAGAGATAGAGTTTAATAAAATTATTGAAAGTAGCAAATCTAATTTTAATGTTGATGATGATTTAATGGATGATGAAGAGCTTGTTGCTGTTATTACTGCTGCTATTAGTAGTTTTAATAATAATAAAAGATTTGTAATCAAGTCTATAAGAGAGAGAAAGTCTTCTGTGTGGTCTATTGTAGATAGACTTGGTAATAATAAAAATTTTAGATTATAATAAATATTGGAGAATTAATAAAATGAGCAAACAATATAAGATTACAGTTAATGGTAAAACTTATGATGTATTAGTTGAGGAGGTAGATAGTGTAGTATCATCTGCTCCTGTAGTAAGTACTCCAAAAGTTGTTGAAGAGTCTAAACCTCAAGTAGTACAAAATACAGCTCCTGTTGCATCAGCACCTACTACTAATGCTGTAGAAAATAAGGTGGTTGAATCTTCTGGAAATTGTACGGATGTTAAGGCACAAATACCTGGTACAGTTGTTGCTTATAAAGTTGCTGTTGGTGATAGTGTTTCTGAAGGTCAGGTATTATTAATATTAGAGGCTATGAAAATGGAGAATGAAATAATGTCACCTGTATCTGGTACTGTTAAGGCTATTTTAGCGGATAAGGGTACTTCTGTTGTTGATGGGCAGGTTTTATTACAAATAGGGTAATATTTTGATGGAGTATTATTATGCCTAATTTTTTTAATGGTTTTATGCTACCTACTTTAACTGAGTTTATTATGATAGTTATAGGTGCACATATAATACATATGTCTATATCTCGTAGGAATAGAGAATTATTATTAGTACCTCTTGGTCTTTCTATCATTTTTACTAATATACCATTTCCAAATTTATCTGTAGAGATATTAGATAGTTTTTTTTCTTTTTTTAGTATAGGGTTAGAAACAGCAATATTTTCATCTTTACTATTTTTTGCTATAGGTACTACTATTGATATAGGTCTTATTTTAGCAGATCCTAAACTATTATTAATAGGAGCAAGTTCTCAGCTTGGTGTTTTATTTGTATATTTTATTATGACTCATTTTAATTTTAGTCCAGATTTTGCACTTTCTAATGCCGTTATAGGATCAGCTGAGGGTGCTTTAACTATGTATACTTCTTCGTTTCTTACAGATTATAGTTTATTTTCTCCTTTAGTTGTTATTTCTTTTGCATATATAGTTTTTCTTCCTAAGATACAATATTTATTTTCTATAGTTTTTATTACTAAGGCTGAAAAAAGAATATGTATGGATTATTTAAGATATGTTTCTGTTTCTGAAAAAATAATATTTTCTGTAGTTGTTTTGGTATTATGTGCTTTGTTTCTACCTAATGCATTTATTGCTATAGGGTCTTTATTAGTTGGTAGTATTTTTAGAGAATCTAATATTATGAATACTTTTTCTGAGAATGTTCAAAATTATTTAATGGGTATGCTTAATATTTTTATTGGTTTTTCTCTTGGGTTTCTAACTACAGATATTAACTTTCTTAATATTAATACTCTTTATATTGCTATATTTGGATTTGTTTCATTATTCCTTAGCATTTTTATATCTGTTTTAGTTGCTAAGATTTTAAATATATTTACAGGTGGTAAAGTGAATCCTCTTATAGGTATTTCTTCTGTTGGTACTTTTCCATCATCTTCTTTAACTATTCATAATATAGCACAAAATGAAAGATCTCAAAATTGTTTATTATTACATTCTATGGCTGTTAGTATCTCTAATATTATATTTTCTATTATAACAGCTGGTTTATTATTATCTTTTTTGAATAAATAAAGTACTACTTTAAATATATATTATACGTTATCCGATTATATAAATCGGATAATTGTATATTTTTGTTTTTTTATGGGGATTTTATTTTTTTATGGAAAATCTATATATTTACGCTATTATATCACTAATTCTTTTATTTTTAATTTTTATTTTAGTAAGGAAGATTTTAAATATTAATCCTTTTAAGTATAAGAAAACTAAATCTCTACAAAATACTATTAATGAGATTAAAAAGAAATTAGAAGATAGTCCTGATGATTATGAAAGTATTTATGAGTTGGCTAAAATAGAAGAATCTATAGGTGAAGAGGATAGTGCTTTTCAAAAATATGAACAATTAATAGAGTCTAAAGTTTTAGATAAGTCTGATGAGATTTTAGTATTATATAAATTAGAAAGTAGATATGAGTCTCAAGAGAATTGGGATAATGCTTTCAGGTATTCTATTAAGATATTAAAGGCAAATCCTAATTATGTAGATCATATTATTAAGTTTGCTTGTATATTAGCTGAACATGAAAAGTATCAATTAGCTTGTGATTATTTTAATAAGGCTTTATATGCTAAAAATAATTTTTCTAATGATGCATTAAAAAGAGCTATTTATTCTTTTATGAAAGTAGGTAATACGAAAAAAAGTATTACAATGTTAGAGGAACTTCATAAAAGATTAAAAAAAGAATATTCAGAAAATAAAGAAGAAATTTCTAATTTAGAGATTTCATTAATATCATTATATATGATGGCTGATGAATATAATATTGCTAAGGGATTTATTGAAAATTCTCTGCTTAATAAAAGCATAGATGATACGCATAAGTTTAATATAAATAGACTTTATTTATTTATGCTATATAAATTAGAAGAGAATGAAAATTTTAGAAAGTTATATGATTATCTATCACGTTTTTATAAAGTGGATGAACCTAAAATAAGTATTGCTAATTTAGTGTTAGATTTTGCTTTTTATTCTTATTATTTAAATAATATAATGGTTTCTAGTAGATATTTTAACTTTATAGCTTCTATTATAGATAAAAATAAAGAGAATAATGAATTTGCTATTTTTGATATTAATGCAATTTTAAAATATTTAAACTCTTTATCTATGGCTGTTTATGAATTAAATAAACTTCAAAAGACTTCAGAAGTTTATAAAAGTGATAATTTTGTGAATTATGTACCTAAGGGGGAAATTGAACTTTGGGAGAAGTCTGTTAAGGTTTGGGAAACATCTTTTGTTAATATTCTTTATATAGTTGATATTTTTACTCCTAAAAATAATATAAAGAATTTTGATTCTATTATTTTAGAACTTTCTTTTAATAGTGCTGATAATGACTCTAAGGATAGTTCTAATAACTCTACAAAGAAAGTAGATAGTATTTATAATTTAAATAAATTAGAGTTTAAGAGAATATGTAATAATTTAGTAAAAAATAAATTACTTTATTCAATAGTTCAAGAATATGAAAGTGATAATGATGATGAGGTTAATTATATTACTTATCATATGAAAGGAAGTAAAAAGGATTTAACTTTAATATCATTCAAGCGTTGGAAGAAAGTAGAGATAGGTGAGCTTATGGTACGTGACTTTCTTATTACAGTTAAGGAAGCTGGTGCTAAAAATGGTATACTGATTGCTCCTATAGATTTAAGTAGAAGTGCAAAAAGCTATGTAGCACATCATGAGGAAGTTAAGGTATATGGTAGAAATCAGTTTGAAAATCTACTAAAAGATGAAAAAATTTAATCCTTTTTAGATTTATTAACTAAGTATTTTTTTACCTCATCCATAATTTTTATTTTTAATTCTGATACTATTTCTTTTTTAGTTTCATTAATATCATCTATAGTATGATTAATTTTATCTATAACCACTTCTTTAAATGTAGATGGAGAACTATGCTTTTTTTCTATAATTTCAAATCCATCACTGTTTACTTTAATGATACTTCCAAGCATATTTTTTGCGTCATTATACCCTTGTTCTATTCTCTTTTCTGCACCTTTAGAAGAAAAATCTAAAATACCATTAACAAAGTAGCCAAGATTATGACTTGGATAAATTTCATATATATTAGCTTTATTTTCTCTTTTATCCATAATTACTTCAGTAGTGTCTAAATGTACTACTATAATATCTGTACAATTTTCCTCATACATAGGTGTTAATGGAGAATTATCAGACATTCCACCATCTATATATAAGTTATCATCTATTTCTTCTGTTGGAAAAACAAAAGGTATTGCAGAACTTGCAAGGAGTATTTGTATTATATCCTCATCGCTTCTACCATTTAATTTAAAGTTTGTTGCATTACAGCTTGGAATATGTGTAGCTGTGGCATATATATTAATATTTAAGTTTGATATTAATTTTAAGTTTAGATATTTATTTATAATTTCTAAAAGACCATCTCTTGAAAATATACCAGTATTAGCAATAAACTTTATAATAGTATCTGTAATATTTCCAGAGGTATAGTCTAATATATGATTTTTAATAGAATCTACATCAGCACAAATAATCTTATCCTTAACCTCATTAGTCCAAATACTATAAGCCATATCATAATTATCCATAGCTAAAAGGCAAGCATTAAGAGAGCCAACAGAACAACCAGATATAACTTTAATATGTTTATCAAGTCCTATCTCTTTTATATACTTCCATATACCAAGTTGATAAGCTCCACGCCCACCACCACCATCTAATACCAGTCCTAACTTTTTCATATAAATTTAATACTCCTATATTAATAATTATTATTTGTATAAAAAACGCTTTATTTTTTTAGTAGCATTCTTTATAAACTCTTCTTTTTGAATAGTATATCCTGTAATTCTTGCAAAATCAGGGAATATTTTATTTGCTTCTTCTCTATTAATTTCTAATTTTTCTTTTATTTGATCTTCTGTTAATTTTTCTTCTTTTATTCTCTCTTCATCTAAGAAAAGTAGTGCATGTAATTTATTATCTCTTTGTACTATAAGAGATTCTAAAATATAAGGCATAGTATTTAATTTGCTTTCAAGTTCTTCTGGGTATATATTTTGTCCATTAGGACTTAAAAGCATATTTTTACTTCTACCTTTAATAAATATTCTATTATTTTCTCCAAGAACCCCTAAATCTCCCGTACGCAACCATCCATCACGAGAAAGAACTTCAGTAGTAGCTTTAGGGTTTTTATAATATCCAAGCATTACATTTTCACCCTTAACCATAATTTCACCAACTTCACCCTCTTTTTCAGCATCAATTTTTATCTCTAAAGTATCTATTAAACAACCACAAGAACGAGCTATATGCTTATCATAAGGTGAATAGCTAATAAGTGGTGCACATTCTGTCATACCATAGCCAACTGTAAATTTAAACCCAATATCCATTAAGAAAGCTTCTACTTCAGAGTTTAATGCACTTCCTCCTATAATTACTTCTTTAAAATTACCCCCAAAAGATTCTGTGAGTTTAGAGCAAATTTTCTTTTTTAGAATTTTATCTATAATTGGAGTATTAAGTCCTTTTTTTATAATAGGCTTACTAATAGTAGGAAGTAGTTTTTTTAAGTATATTTTTTCTATTAAAAGAGGTACCATCAAAATTAAAGAAGGTTTTAATTCTGCAAATGCTTTTAATAGTATATTAGGCGATGGAATAGAGCCAAGCATATTAATACATACACCTTTTGAAAAAGGAAAAAGAAAGTCAAATAAACATCCAAATACATGTGCCAATGGTAAAAATGAAATCATATTATCACCTTCATTTATAGGCATATTATTAAGTCCAAAGCGTACATTTGCAGAAAGTGCATTATGATTTAGCATAACACCTTTAGAAAATCCTGTAGTTCCTGATGTATATATTATCGTAGCTAATGTATCATTGTCTAATATATTAAGTTTGAAGTTATCTTTATTAAATTTAGTTAAATCTTCTGAGTTAAAAATATTTTCTCCTAATTCTACATTAGAGAAATCTTCTTTTTTAAATTGTATAATAGAAAAATCTTCTAAATTAAAAGTCATTTTTAGAGAAGAAGAAATATCATCCCCTAATTTATCGTATATATTTTTATCTATAAATAAGTATTCACTACCAGAATCTTTTAATATAGAAGTAATATCCTCTTTAGAAAAATCTACAAGTATAGGTACTATAACAGCACCATAACTTACAACAGATAAGTATGTTAAAGCCCAGTTAGTAGAGTTTACTCCGCATAAGGCTATTTTTTCTCCTTTATATATACCCATTCTTTTAAATGTACTATGAGTTTTATGTATATGTTTAGCTACATCAGAAAATTTTATTTCTCCTTCTTTTCCATAGTCTCTAAAAGCAGGTAAATTCCAATTATGTTTTATAGAATTAAAAAAATATTCAGTTAACTTTTCATTAATCATATTTTAAGCTCCAACTTTATATTTTAGCAACATATCTAAACATAAATACCGCATGGCATATATTTGATAGTATAAGTAAAGTATAAAATAAAGGTAAAAATAAAGTATACCTTTTATTAATTTCATACATTGCAAGTCTATAAAATACCATAGATATGTTTAGAAGTAAAAAGCCTGTTAAGTATAATATAACACCATATTCTCCAACAGCTTTTGACATTTCTGATATTGTAATAATCCAAGTCCAGTTTAATATAAAATAATAAATAGTTTCAGAAAACCCTCGCCATCTATATGAAAATACACTTCTCAAACTAATACCAGTAACACATACTCCAGTTATAATGCCAAAAAAACTCCATCCCCAACCACTTTCTAATGATATAAGACAAGGAGGAATATAAACACCCCAAACCATTGTGATAAAAAATGCGTGAGATAGTATATAAAATACTTTTTTTGCTTTCATTTGAAATGGAAAAAAGTGATATATTGCGGTTATTATATAAAATATTACCAAAAAACTTGAATATAGTGTGAAAGAAGTTACTTCTTTAGCAGTTTTTGAAAATACTACTAATAAAACTAAAACAGCTACAGAAAGCGAAGCACATATTATACATATAATAGCACATATTCTCGAAACAGAAATTTTTATTAAGTTATTCATAATAATTTATGATACTATTATTTTTATTTTTAGTAAAGTATCAAAACTCCATAATATCATACCAGTGTAAATCAAAGTAATTATACATACCCATAGATGGTGAGTAATATGTATATAATTTATGAAAATCTTTTGTTGCATCTTTAAAAGAAGTATTATCAATATAACCTTTTCTTGCCATATATAGCATAGCAATAGAGGCAGAGCGAGATACTCCAAAGTTGCAATGTACTAATACTCTTTTATTTTGTTTCAATTTTTCATCTATAAATTGAAATGACTTTTTTATCATAGGAGTTGCATATTCAAAAGATAGGCTTGCAATGTCGAGTAGATTTAAATATAAATTGTTTTCATCTTCAAAAAAAGTATTATCTCTATTTTCTTCTTTTAAGTGTTTTATAAAGCAACTTTGACAGGCGTGTAAAATAGCACCTTGAAATTCTTCACAGTCTCTATCATTTCCAACGAATAGGTTATTGTATATTTCTTTCATATATTCTCCTTCTACAGGTAGTTATATATTTCTTTTATATTGTTTATAATATTTTTTTTATTTTCTATCTCATAATTTTCTGTTTGTATTAGATATGTTTTTAGAAATGGGATTTGTATTATATCTGAATCTCTATCTCCTATCATAATTGATTTTGATAAGTCTATATTGTATTTTTTTGAAGCAAGTAGGTGCATACCAGCATCAGGTTTTCTTAAAACGGTCTCTAATTTGTATTTATCAATATTACCTTTTATATGATATGGACAGTAGTAGAAATCATCTATTATACAATTTCTTTTTCTATATTCTTCTTTTATAAAATTGTGTATATCATTAAGAGTTTCTTCTGAGTAGTATCCGTATGATATACCTGATTGATTTGTTGTTACTATTACTTTATAGCCTTTTTTATTTGCTTTTCTTACTACATCAAAAAAATCTTCTATAAGTATAATTCTATCTATGCTATCAATATATCCTGTGTCTTTATTTATAACACCATCTCTGTCTAAAAACAATGCTTTATCTATTTGTTTTGTACTGTCTGTAAAGTATGTAGGAACTCCATATAGAGTATTATTTTCAAATGCTAATTCTATTTTTTCTTTTATGTAGTCTTTATTATTTTCATTAATTTCTTCTATTATGATATTATTATTTTTTTTATATATTATAGTGTTATTTAGTGAATACCCAGATAATTTTGCATTTATATTTTTTTCTATAACTTTATAATTACTATTTATTTTGTATAGATTTTCTTTATTCTCAGTATTAAAGTCTAAGGTTATTAATACGCTTTCTTTTAATTGTTTATAGAAGTTTATAAGTAATTCTCTCATTTTTATTATTATAATAATAATTTTTATTTTTAGCAATTATTGTTTTATGAATAACTATTTCATCATTGTTTTTTTTATTTATAGTGTTATGATTAGTTTCTAAAAGTTAGTAATGAGTGAATATTGAATATGGTACAAAAAAAAGAAAGAAATATACTTAAATATATATTAATAATAATACTATCATCATTGCCTATTAATATATATGTTATTTTCTCTATTAATGTTGATTATAATATTATTAGGTATTTATATTGGTTTGTGGCATTTTATATGTTTTCATTTTCTTTAGTATTTCATATAGATAAGTTTAAGCCTAAAGTTATTATTACTACATTTTTATTTTTTCTTTTGATATGCTTACTTAATTACTCTTTTAATTTTTTTAATATTTCAGATTTATCTTCTATTGATTTGAGTAGTATATTTTCTAATGATGTAGAACTTCTTAATAATTATATAATAAAAAATATTTTTTTATTTATTATATTTTTTATAATACTAATGTTTTCATATACAGACTTTAATATTTCAGATACTAAAAAACAATCAGAGTTTTTTACAACATTAGGAGATACTCTATTTTGTTTAATACTACTACTTACAGCATCAAGTGTATTTCTTACTATTTTCTTTTACTCTTTTTTTATTTTAATAGCTACTACATTTTTATTTTTTCAATCATCATCATTTACAGATTTTTTAATATCAAAAGGTGTTATTTCAATTATTATTACTATTTATAGTGCTATACCTTTTATAGCCTATATTATGAATAAGAGTTTTAAGGTTAATATTTCTGTTTATATATCACGTTTTTTTATGATAATTCTTTTTTTGCTTTCTTTTATATTTATTAATATGTTGATAGATAATTTACATTATTATAGTAATAAGTCTCTATATTATATGTTATTTGTTATATTTAATATATTTTTTATAAGATTAGATTTGAAGTCTCGTGCTATTATAAAGATAATATATTTTTTATTATTAGTGTCTTCTTTTATTGTATGTTTATTTATGATAGTAAATAATATTTATTATATTGTGGAAAACTCATTTAATTATTTATTTATATTAAAAATATCTATTTTTATTCATATAGTTTTTTTATTATATTTATTTATAAGAGATTTTATTTTCTTTATAAATAATAATTCTATTAAAGATTTTTATAATACTTCTCTTTCTTCTGATAGTGTAGGATTTATATATTTTTATTTATTTTTATATATTTTATTTTTATTACCCTTTATAAGGTTTAATTGAAGTTTTGAGAAATTATTATATTATATTAATATATTTTTTTAAGGTTTAATAATATATGAGTGATAATTCATTAAGTAAAGAAATAGAAATAAAGGCTTATGTACGTGATTTTGATTATGTATTAAATTATTTATATAATAATGCTAAGTTTAAGAAAAAATATTTTAAGAAAGATATTTACTATGCAAGAGAAAATGAGATAAAGAGTAATGATATAAGATTTGAGAATTGTATTAGGCTTAGAGTTCAAAATGGTGGATATACATTTTGTTCTAAAAAAAGAAGTATAATAGATGGTGTAGAAGTTAATGATGAGAGAGAAGTTAAGGTTAGTAAGAAAAAGGCAAGATTTATTATTAATTTTTTATCCTCATTACAAGGATATAAGGAATTAGTTAGAAAAGAGAAAAGAGGATATTCTTTTTCTTATAAGGGTACTATTATAGATTTATCACATGTTAAGGGTCTTGATGATTTTATAGAGATAGAGTTTTTAGATAGTAAATTATCTCAAGAGAGTCAGATAAAAGAGTTAAAAACTTTATTATCAGAACTATCTATATCAGAAGCAGATATAGAAGCAGAAGCTTATATGACTCTATTAATGAAAAATAATAAATAAGGTGTAGTTATATATAATGATAAGAGTGTTTATACTTTTTATATTAAACATACTTTTTATAAGTAGTTTATTTTCTCAAGAAACTAATAATACAACTTCATTAGAAAATAGAATGAATGAGTATACTGAAAATAAAAAATTAGAATGGTCTTATAATCCTCTAAGAAAATTAGAGAGTGATAAATATTTTTATGGTATAGCAGATCCGCATAACTATATTATTCGATACTGGGTTGGTGGAGTTATAAACTCTAAAGATTTATATGATAATAAAAACTTTAGAACAGAAGATATATATGTTTTTCATTCACCAAAATTGGCAAGTGAATTATCTGTAGCTGGTTTTCGCATTAATGATGAAACACATAGATTTAATATTGGTGTTGCATATTCTGCTTTGGTTAATCTTGCAAGCTATGTTAATGGTAAGGATCAGCTTTATGGTACTAGTTTTATTTTTGGTACATACTTACAAGTAGAGGCTTATTTTGATTATATATATAATAATGTATTAAAATTAAGAATAGCACCTGTAAGGCATATTTCTTTTCATACAAGTGGAGATATACTTGGTGATCCTTCTTTAAATGATAAAGAGTTTAGAGATACAGGCTATGAGCAGGTACATATTTATATTGCTTATAGATATGGTTGGTTATCTTTTTATGGGGGGTAGTTCTGTTGCATATACTGGATATAAGAAATCTAATTTTGTGAATATATTTAATATTCATTCTGGAGTAGATATTAGGGTTCTTATATGGGGAGAAATTAGCTTTATTACAGGTATTTATTTTGGTTATAATTATAATGAATATAATTTAATAGATAGAAGTAAGGGTGGAGTAGGATATACTGTTATTAATAGTCGTTATATGTGGGTTCCTGATATATCATTTGCTACTGGTTTTGAGATTTATAATTTTACATTGGCATTTAAGTATGATTATGTGGCTACCAAGCAATTATATGTTTTTGATAAACAAGAGAGTAAAATAGGGTTTGAGGCTAGTATATTTTTCTAATGTTTATGAGATTTGTATTATTTTTTATATTTTTATTTTCTGTAGATTTATTTTCTGCTTATGAGCTTAGGCTTCATTATAATAGAGCATATTTATATAATAATACTTTATATGTAGATTTATATACTTCTAAGAATATAGAGCTTAATTCTAATATAAAAAAGTATTTAGATAATGGAGTTATAGTTTCTTTAAATTTTAGAGTTAATTTAGTTAAGAAGAATTTTTTACTTGATGATACTATAAAAGATGTTTATTTTTATAGACAAATTTATTATGATTTTTTCACTAAAGAGTATGTTTTGATTAATTCAGACACTATGCGAGAGGTTAGAGATAGTAATTTTTATTCATTAATGAGTCATATTTATTTTATTAATAGAGTAGAAGTCTTAAGCATTAGTAATATAAATCCAAGTAGTTCTTATTATTTTAAGACTCGATTATCTATACAGTTTTATAATGTTTATAGCTATTTATCAGTGTTTTTTAGTTTAATTACACCTTTACAATATAGAATAAAATGGCTTCACTCTCCAGATTTTAACTTAAACTCTATTATTTTATAAAAAGAGTCAAAGTTTATAATTAATGAATCCGATTAGTAATTAAGTTACAGTAATAAAAAATAAAGTACCTTGACTTTTTATGATTTTTTTATAGAATAATTGTTATTAATAAAGAGATATTTATGCGTTTATATATTTTTATCTATATTTTTTTATTATCATTAAATTTGTTTAGTCAAGTTTATAGTTATGATAAAAAATATCAAGAACAGTTGGTAGATAATGCTATAGAGATAACAGATAAACAAAAAGAAGAAGTTCGTTCATCATTAAATAAATGGGCTAACTTTTATTTAGATAAGAAATATAAATATAATGAAAGTGTTTTATTAAAACATCCCTTATCTAAGGAGAATAAAAAGTTTCATTTTGATTGTTCAGGATATATATCAGCAGTTTATTGGAGCAGTAATATAGCTGTTTTTCAAAAGCAAGCAGTATTAGATTCTGGTGGTGTAAAAACTATCTATGCAACTTTATCTAAGTATAAAAAGATTTATAAGGATGCTCTTCCTAAAACTGGTGATATAGTTATGTTTGATAGAACAACTTCAAATACAGAAAAACTTACACATGCAGGTATAGTTCTCTCTGTAGATGAAGATGAGACAGTAACTTATGCCCATGCTTCTACAAGTAGAGGTCTTGTTTTAGGCTATATGAATAGAAAATACCCTACTATTTATATGAAGGATGGTAAGATAATAAATAGTTATTTAAAACGAGGTGGTGGAGTTGAGGCTTTATCTTCTCAATTATTTAATAGTTATGGTACAGTTTTAGATGTTCCTTAAATAATAATTGCAATTAAAAAATGGAGAACATAAGTTTATGAGTAAAAAGACTAAAAATAATAAGAGGGTTACATCTCCAAAGTCAGGCGGTGGCAATCAGATAATACTTTTACTTCTGCTTGCTATGGTTATTGTGATGACAGTGATGTATTTTCAAAAATCTCCTCAAGGTAAATCACAAGAGTGGGATTATTCTACTGTAGTACAAAAAGTTAAAGATGGTGTTGTAAAAGAAGTAACTATTGTAGATCAGCAAATAAGAAATGGTAAGGCTATAGAAACTCTAAATGGTAAGGTTACAGAAATATCTTTTCACTCTTTTATACCTTATACAGCAAATGATTTTGTTTCTATATTAATAGAGAATAATGTAAAAGTAAAAGGTGCAGCAGACAATCCTAGTTATTTGAGCATTTTAGCTGTTAATCTTTTACCTATACTTGCTATTGGTTTCTTATTGTGGTTCTTTATGTTTAGACAAGTTCAAGGTTCAAATAATAGAGCTATGAATTTTGGTCGTAGTAGAGCTCGTTTATTAACAAAAGAAGATGTTAAGGTTACATTTAAGGATGTAGAGGGCAATAAAGAGGCTAAGCAAGAGTTAGTAGAGGTTGTACAATTTTTAAAAGATCCTTCAAAGTTTACACGACTTGGAGCAAAGATTCCTAAGGGGGTATTATTAGTAGGACCTCCAGGTACTGGTAAGACTTTACTTGCTAAGGCGGTAGCTGGTGAGGCTAATGTACCATTTTTTAGTATGTCTGGTTCTGAGTTTGTTGAGATGTTTGTGGGTGTTGGTGCTTCTCGTGTTCGTGATTTATTTGAGCAAGGTAAGAGAAGTGCTCCTTGTATTATTTTTATAGATGAGCTTGATGCTGTTGGTCGTACACGTGGAGCTGGTTATGGCGGTGGTCATGATGAGAGAGAGCAGACACTAAATCAGATGCTTGTAGAGATGGATGGTTTTAATACAGACACTCGTATTATCATATTTGCTGCAACTAATAGACCTGATGTATTAGACCCTGCATTACTTCGTCCTGGTAGATTTGATAGACAGGTTGTTGTTGATTTACCTGATGTTAAGGGGCGTGAGGGTATTTTCAAGGTTCATATAGCTAAGATTAAACATAATCCTTCTATAGATTTACTTCATTTAGCACGTGCTACACCTGGATTTTCTGGTGCGGATATTGCTAATATGTGTAATGAGGCTGCTTTAATAGCTGCTCGTGCAGATAAGGAGCAAGTTGAGCTTCATGATTTTGAAGAGGCTCGCGATAAGGTTATGATGGGACCTGAGAGAAGAAGTATATTAATTAGTGCTAAAGAGAAATTAAATACAGCTTATCATGAGGCTGGACATACTTTAATGGCTGTGTTATTAAAAAATACAGATGCTCTACATAAAGTAACTATTGTACCTCGTGGTAGAAGTCTTGGTGCTACTTGGACTATTCCTTCTGATGGTAGATATACTATGCAAAAAAAGCATGCTATTGATCAAATGTCTTTGCTTCTTGGGGGGCGTGTTGCTGAGGAGTTTAAGTTTGGTGATGAGTGTATTACTACTGGTGCTTCTAATGATATAGAACGTGTTACTGAGCTTGCTCGTAGAATGGTTTGTGAATGGGGTATGACTAAGCTTGGTCCTATTGCTTTTGGACAGAAAGAACAACCTATTTTCTTGGGTAAAGAGATTTCTCGTCATAAAGACTATAGTGAAGAGACTGCTCGTGCTATAGATGAGGAGATTCATAAACTTGTTATGGATGCTTATAAGAGAACTCAAACTCTTATTAAAGAAAATGCAGATAAGTTTGAAAAGCTTTCTTTGGAACTTTATGAAAAAGAATATTTAGATATTGAAGATATTGAAAGAATATGTGAAGTTAAGATTGAAAAAGAAAAAGATAAGCTTGTTTATGCTGGTAAGGATCCTAAGCGTGGAACTGATGAATTAGAAGATGATTATTATAATGCTTCTAATAGTATTGATGATAATAATACTGCTGAAGTTAGTGAGTCTTCTTCTGAAGATAATAAAGTTTCTGAATAATTAATTTATTATTAAAATATAATGCCATAATGTATATTATTATGGCATTTATATTTTTAAAGAAATTTAAAAAATATTGACATTTTATTTTTATACTTATACAATTAGTTGATTATATTTAGGAGTTGTATTTATTTATGGCTAAGAAGGAATTTGTAAATAGTATTATAGGTGATGGTTCTAATTTTAATGGTACTTTTATTGTAAAAGGTTCTTTTCAAATAGATGGTAAATTTGAGGGAGATTTAAAAATAGACGGACATCTAATTATAGGTACTAATGGTAAAGTAAAAACTAGTACTATTATTACAGAGTCTATTACTATAGCTGGTACTTTAATTGGAAATATTGATGCTAAAAAAGAAGTTATTTTAATAGAGACTGGTAGAGTTTTAGGGAATATAGAAGCTCCTAAGATAGATGTTGCTGAGGGTGCTGTTATACAGGGTTCTGTTACTATTACTGGTGGACAAAAAAAGAATATTACAAAAGTAGTAGAAGAATCATTTTCTTTAACTAAAGAAAATGAAAACTCTATTAATAATGAAAATACTAATAATGTAGAATAATTATAAACTTCTTAAATAAAATAGGGAATATTATAATGGCTATAAAGATAAAAACAGATGTAGAAATAAATCTAATGAGAGAAAGTGGGCATATACTTGCTAATGTTTTTAAGGATTTAGAAGATATTGTTAAGCCTGGAGTTTCTACAAAAGAGCTTGATAAGTTTGTTTATGATAGAATTCGAAAGTATAATGCAAAACCTTCGTTTAAAGGTTATGGCAATCCTCCTTTTCCTGCTTCTATTTGTTCTTCTGTTAATGATGCTGTTATACATGGTGTTCCTAAAAAAGATCAGATTTTACAAGATGGTGATATTATAGGTATTGATATTGGTGTTTATTATAAGGGGTATCACTCTGATAGAGCTTTTACTTTTATGGTTGGCAATGTTTCTGATGAGGCTCGTAATTTAATAGAAAAAACTCAAGAATCTTTTTTCAATGGTATTAAAACTATTAAAAATGGTTCTCATGTTGGTGATATATCTAATGCTATACAAAATACTATAGAGAGTGCTGGATATTCTTTAGTTCGTGAGTTTCAAGGGCATGGTGTTGGTGCTAATTTACATGAAGAACCTAATGTACCCAATAGAGGTAAAAAAGGAACTGGTGCTATTCTCAAAACAAATATGGTAATTGCTATTGAACCTATGGTTAATATTGGTAAACCTAATATTTATATTGATGATTCTGATGATTGGACTGTTATTACTATGGATGGTTCTTTATCTGCTCATTATGAACATACTGTTGCAGTTAGAGAAGATGGATTTGAAATTTTAACAGCTTTAGAAGATGATCCTATTGTTAATAAGTATTTATCTTAAAAAAATCTATAATAGAAATCATTTTTATGACGAAAATAAAACAAATTATGTTTTAAGATTATCGTGATTATGAAAAAATTATTTATTTCTTTTATTTTGATTTCTATAAATATTTATGCTCAAAATACAACTAATAATGTAGAAGAAAAGAAGTATTCTTCTATTAGACTTGATACCAATGCTTATAAAACAGTATTTGGTACTCAAAGGCAACCAGTATGGGTATATATAGGAGAAGCTAAGAGGGCTTTACATCAGGGCGATACTTCTTATGCTTTGTATCTTATGAATCAAACTTTGTCTTATTATCCTGATAGTGCCGATGCTCATTATTATCTTGGTATGATTTATGAGAGAGAAGCTGGGGATCCTGCTGATGCTGGTGGTGCTGCTAGTTATAGACTTGCTATTGAGGAGTATAAAAAATCTATAGAGCTTTATACTAATTTCTCTATACCTGCTTATAAATTGGATTCATACTTTAATTTGCTTAATATTTATGAAAAACTAATTGATGAAGAAAATTATGCCATCATAGAAAAAGAAATATCTGATCTTGCAGATAGAACTTTTGACAAAGCTGAGAGGGGTAGAATATATTTTAAGCTTGCAGAGCATTATGATGAGAGAAATAGAAGTACTGCTTCTATTGATTTTTATAGAAAAGCATATTTAAATGGATATAGACAAAAGTTATCTTTATTTAGAATATCTATTATTTATAGAAAAATGCGTAATTATGTTAGTGAAAAGGAATACTTAATTTTGGCTAATAAGTATGAGTTTAAAAATTTGGAGCCTTCTAATTTTGAAGTAGAGAAATCTATAGTACAAAGATTAAAAGCTTTACAAAATGTAAGAATACCAAAAAAATTAACATAAAAACTGTATAAGTAATATGAGGTTAGGTAGTATTTATGAAAACAGAAGAAGAATTAGTAGATGCTTTACTTGAAGATAGAGACACTATACATATAGAAGCTACTCTTTCAAGAAAAGTTGCAAATATAAAAAATACAGGAAAAATAGCTTGGGGAGTTCTTATTGGTGGCGTTATTATGGCTACTACTACTATAGTTTCTTCTAAGGCTTTTAAAAAGAAAAATCATGTGATATTGGCTTCTACTATTTCTACAATACCATCTATTAGCATAGCAATTCTTTATATAGGACTACCTTCTACTTTATCTTTAATTAAGATTTTAGTATATGCATATCAGAAGAATAATAAGAGTATAAATGAAGCTTTGAATGTTGTACTTAGACTTAGAAATAACTATTATATAGCTGAGGCTGATTTTGAGAAATATATTTTAAAAAAGGTTGTTGATAATGATGACATTCCTAAATCTGTTAAGGTGGATAAGATTATAAAGGAGTAGTTATATACTTATGAAAAAATTTGCTACTATAATTTTATTTTCTTTTTATATGATAGCTTTTTCTGAAGTGAGTGTTACTAATTATAATAATTGGACTGTAAAGACTATTTATTATGAAAATACTGATAGTAAAAGTGTAACTATATCTACTACTATAGATAATTCGCTTGAAGTATATATTGCTTTTCGTAGAAATCAAGTTAATATTACTTTATCTTGGTTTGATTATAAGGTAGATGAGAGTATTCCTTTTTTAGAATATAATTTTGATAATAAAAAATCTCAAATAGTAGAACCTGCTGTAAGATCTTCAAAACAAAACTTTGATATATTGTATACTATTTCTCCAAGTTTTGGTATTACTCAAGAAGATGAAATAGTTGTATTTTTTAAAGACCTAATAAAAAGTAAAACATTGAGTATTAAGCCTAATTTAGATGGTAAGGAATATAATATAAGCTTGGTAGGGTTGAAAGAAGCTTTAAGCAAAACAGATTTTTCAAATACATTGTTTAATGATTATATAAGTAAGGTTTTATAAATTATTTCTCCATTTGTGAATTAAATTTAAAGCATCAAGTGGAGTTATATTATTAATATTTAGATCTTTAATCTCTTCTTCTATAGGGCTTATTTTGTTTATAATTTTCTCTTCTATGCATTTTTTCTCTACTGTATTTTCTTCATTATTATTATATAATTTATTATTAAACTCTATATTTTCTACTTGTATACTTGCATCTTTTTCTAAAGTATTTAATATCTCCTTAGCACGCTTAATAACAATACTTGGAGCACCTGCAATTTGTGCAGCATAAATACCATAGCTTGATTTGGTAGCACCCTCTATAACCTTTTTCATAAATATAATTTCATCTTTATATTCTTCTACTAATACTTTATAGTTTTTAATACCTTCCAATTTGTCAAGCATTGTAAGTTCATGATAATGTGTTGCGAATAATGTTTTTGCTTTTTTATTTTTTTCAGATGATAAATATTCTACTATAGACCAAGCTATAGAAAGTCCATCATAAGTAGAAGTACCACGTCCTATTTCATCCATTATAATTAAACTATTATTAGTACAATGATTAAGTATATAAGCAGTTTCATTCATCTCTACTAAAAATGTACTCTCTCCCTTAGCAATATTATCAGAAGCACCAACCCTAGTAAATATTCTATCTACTATAGATATTTTTGCACTTTTAGCAGGTACAAAAGAACCAATTTGAGCAAGTAATACTATTAATGCTGTTTGTCTTAAATATGTACTCTTACCACTCATATTAGGACCTGTTATAATTAAGAGATGTTCTTTTTCTTTATCTAAGTATGTGTCATTAGATATAAAGCTATCATTATTAAGATGTTTTTCTACTACAGGGTGTCTCCCTTCTTTTATATCTATAATTCCATCTTCTGTTATTTCTGGTTTATTATAATTTTCCTCTAATGCAAGTACTGCAAGTGAACTATATACATCTATTTCTGCTATGATTTTTGCTATTTTTAGTATAGACTCTAAGTATTTACCACACTCATCTCTCACTTGTTTGAATATTTCAAACTCTAAAGAATAACTTTTTTCATTAGCTTCATTTATAGTTTGTTCTAATTCCATTAATTTGCTAGTTGTATATCTTTCACTTCCTACTAATGTTTGTCTTTTTATAAATGTATTAGACATTGATGAAGAGTTTGACTTTGTAACCTCTACATAATATCCTATTACATTATTATATCTTATCTTTAGATTATTTATACCAGTATCTTGTTTATATTGATACTCCAATTCGCTAATCCAAGTTCTGCCCTCAACTCTTGCTTCATTATACTTTTTTAAAGTTTCATCGTACGAAGGATTTATAATATCTCCCTCATTAACTACAAGTTTAGGATCTTCTAATATAGCTCTTTCTATCAAATTTGCTACTAATTTAATATCATCAATTTCTTCTAAGTTTACCTCAGTAAAATTATTCGTAGCAAGTTCTGTAATAGTCTCTACACTTGAAAATAAATATTTCTTTAGAGATACCATCTCCTTAGGGTTAATTCTCTCAGATACTAATTTAGAAGCTATTCTTTCTATATCGCCTATATCAGAAATTATATCTACTATTTTATAAAGTAGTTTTGTATTGTTATAAAAATACTCAACATTATTTAGTCTTTTATCTATTTCTTCTTTTTGTAATAGAGGCTCTACTAATATTCTTTTTAAATATCTTCCACCCATAGATGTTTTTGTTTTATCTATAGTGTGAAATAGTGTCATTTTTTTATTATCATTTCTAATAGTCTCTAATAATTCTAAGCTTGACACTGTAGCATAGTCTAATATCATAGAATCTTTTCTATTATATATTTTAATATTTGATATATGCTCTAATGATGTTTTTGATAATTCTTTAACATAAAAAATCATAGAACCTAATAGAGATATTAACAATTCATTATCTTCTACTCCAAAACTTTTTAATGATTTTGTTTTAAAATGATTTATTAAAGTTTTATATGCGTATGATTTTTCTCCTGTGTAATTTGCTGTTGTACTATAGAATATATTTGGAAATTTATCTTTTACTTGTTTTATTATTTCATTTTCGCTTATAGCTTCCAAAGTCATAATTTCTTTTGGAGAAAACCTTATAATCTCTTCGCATAGTTCATTTATAAGTTCTGCTTTATTTTCATTTTCTATTTCAGTGCAAGATAATTCCCCAGTAGAAATATCGCAAACAGATATAGCAACTTTTGTTTTTGACACTATTATAGAAGCTAAATAATTATTACTTTTAGACTCTAAATATTTATTTTCAGATATAGTACCAGGTGTTATTACTTGAGTCACTTCTCTTTTTACAATACCCTTAGCCTGCTTTGGATCTTCTACTTGATCGCATATAGCAATTTTTTTTCCACTTTTTATTAATTTAGCAAGATAATTATCTATAGAGTGATATGGAACACCAGCCATAGGAGTATTTGCTCTTTTTGTAATAGTAAGTCCTAATATGTCTGAAGCTATCTTTGCATCATCAAAGAATACTTCATAAAAATCACCCATTCTAAATAGAAGTAAACAGTCTGAATATTTTTCTTTAATATCCATATATTGTTTCATCATAGGAGTGAGTTTTATATCTTCTATTTTTTTATTATTTTCTGGATTTATATCAAAAAGAGTTTCTTGCATTTTATTGTTCCATAATTTTTATTATTTTTGAGAGAGTATTATAATGTATTTTCATTTTTTAGTAAATTGTATGATTTGTTTTGAATTGTTGACTTTTTATTATATTAGTATATACTTACTTTGAGTTTAGAATTTTAATACTTTATATTTAAGTTTATTTTAAATTTATTTAAGGAGAAAATAAAATGTCATCTATTAAGCCATTAGCAGATAGAGTATTATTAAAAGTTTTAGAACAAGAAGAAAAAACTTCATCAGGTATCTTACTTCCAGATACAGCTAAAGAAAAAACTCAAAAAGCTGAAGTTGTTGAAATTGGAGAATGTGATTGTATTAAAGTTAAAAAAGGTGATATAGTTATATATGATAAATATGCGGGTATTCAAATTAAAGAAGATAATGTTGAATACTTAATAGTAAAAAATGAAGAAATAGTTGCTCTTATAAAGTAAGAAATATTTTATTTTTGTTTATAGTAAAGAACGCTTTTTGGAGTATATTGTACTTCTTTAGGTGTTCTTTTTTTAATTTACTATATAGTTTTTTAGGATTTTTTTAATGTATAAGTATTTGTTATTATTTTTCCTTATAATAGAAGCTATTGTGTATTCTCAGGCTTCAAATAGAGCTATGGAGTATAATTTTATATATAATAAGACAAATACTTTTTCTTTTAATGAAGAGGAAGATGAATTTTCTATTATGATAGAGCGTCGTAAGCTTCCGCTTGTTAATAGACTTGTTCGTTTTACATCATTAAACCCTAGTGTTTTTACTTTTGAAGTAAAAAATCCTTCTCATAATATAGATAGTGAATATGAAGTTGTAAATACAAATGTTTATATTATACCTACTGATGATAATGGTGTAGCTACTGCTAAATTACATTTTAATTCTTCTGGTTCTGGTGTATTGCTTATTCATATTTTGTATGTTGGTTCTACTGGTAATACTAATATTTCTTATGAAGAGTTTGCTTATGTTAATATTAATGATAATTCATTTAAAAGTAAGTTTTTAAATGTTGATGATGATATTGTTAATGCTACTTCATCTTTTATTGTATCTGTAACTATTCTTCCTATTTTATTTTTAATTTCTATAGCTTTAATTTTTATTAGCTATTTTAGACATATATATATGGAGTATAAGCATAATTTTTCTAAGATAGTAATTTATAGTTTTTTTGGTTTTTCTTCTGTTAAAAAGAATTTTTTAATATTGATACTTTTTACTACTATAGAACTTATATTAATGGCTATTATTATTATATCTCCTAATTATCTTTATTCTGTAGTATTACTTGTATTATTTATAATAGGTTTTACTATAAGGCGAGAGAAGATGTATTCTATAGGTTTTTTTATTATAGCTTGTATATATATGATGTATCTTCATTTGGAAATGGTTTTTCAGAATAATAGTATTGATTTTATAATTGACAATATATTTTTATCTCATCCTATATTATTATTATTGTTGTTTTTTATACTTGCTTCTCTTTTTAGTGGTGTATATGCTCCATTATCTATACTTGTTATTTATAAGGTAGTTTTTAGTGTTGATAATATAGGTTTTGTTTGTGCTTTACTTGGTATATTACTTTCTACTTTGTTTTATGTTGTTAAAGTTAAAAAGAATATTCCATTTTTCTTTGAATTAGATTTTTTGCGTATAAAAAATATTAATTAGAATTGTTTATAATTAATTTTTGACAATTCATTTTTTTTAATATATCATCTTTCAAGTATAAAATCTTAAAAAGAGTCGGTAAAGAACATTATGAATAGATATGACGTTATAGTAGTTGGTGCAGGTCATGCAGGAATAGAGGCTGCACTTTCTTCTGCCAGATTGGGAATGAAAACTATTATTTTTTCTATAAATCTTGATACTATAGGACAAATGTCTTGTAATCCTTCTATAGGAGGAGTTGCTAAGGGTACTATTGTTAAAGAGATAGATGCTCTTGGTGGTGAGATGGGTATTATTACTGATAAGACTATGATGCAGTTTAGAATGCTCAATAGTAGTAAGGGTAAAGCTGTATGGGCTCCTCGCTCTCAACAAGATAAATATGCATATAGAGATGAGGCTGCTAAGAGTTTATATAGTCAGGATAATCTAACTCTTCATCAAGATATAGTGGTTTCTCTTTTAGTTGAAGATAATACAGTTAAGGGGGTAAAAACAGAAAGAGGGGTAGAATATTTAGCAGAAGCTGTAATTCTAACAACAGGCACGTTCTTAAATGGACTTATTCATATAGGGCAGTATCAAAAACCAGCAGGTAGAATAGGGGAGCTTCCTGCTTTAGGTCTTTCTGATAATTTGAGAGAACTTGGATTTGAGGTGGGTAGATTAAAGACTGGTACTCCTGCAAGAGTTGATTTTTACTCTATAGATTTAGATAAAGTAGAGTTACAGCCAGGAGATGATCGTATTGTACCTTTTTCATTTCTAACAGAAAAAATAGAAATTAAACAAGAACCTTGTTATGTTACATATACAGATACATCTATACATGAGCTTATACAAAAAAATATTCACTTATCTCCTATGTATAGTGGTGCTATAACAGGAGTTGGTCCTCGTTATTGTCCATCTATTGAAGATAAGGTAGTTCGTTTTTCTGATAAGCCACGTCATCAATTACATTTAGAGAGAGAAAGTTTTAGAACTAATGAGGTTTATATTAATGGATTTTCTTCTTCACTTCCTGAAGAGATTCAAATATTGATGATACACTCTTTAAAGGGACTTGAAAATGCTCGTATTTTAAAGCCTGCTTATGCTGTTGAGTATGATTATGTGAATCCTATAGAGCTTAAGCCTAATTTAGAGACTAAAAAGATTTCTAGTTTATTTTTAGCGGGGCAGATAAATGGCACTAGTGGATATGAAGAAGCTGCTTGTCAGGGGCTTATGGCTGGAATTAATGCTGTTTTAAAGATTCAAAAAAGAGATCCTTTTATATTGAAGAGAAGTGATGGGTATATAGGTGTATTAATAGATGATCTTACATCTAAAGGAACTAAAGAGCCTCATAGAATGTTTACTTCTCAGGCTGAACATAGAATGCTACTTAGACAGGATAATGCAGATGAACGTTTAACTGAAATTTCTTATAATCTTGGACTTGCATCTAAGGAGCGTTATTTAAAAGTACAAGATAAAAAGCGTAGAACACAAATATTAGTAGATTTTTTAAATAGTAGGTATTTAACTCAAAAAGAAGTTGCTGAACTTGGATTTGAAAAAGAAGCTAAAGAGTGTAGGCAGATGAATCTTGCTAATGTTATTAAACGTCCTGAGTGTGGTATTAATACAGTTAGTAGTTTTATAGATGAAAATAGTGAGGTTATACTTGATAATGCGGAGATTGCTATTAAGTATGAGGGATATATTTCAAGGTATTTAAATGAGATTAAAGAAGTACAAAAATATGAGAATATGATTATACCTGAAGATTTTGATTACTCTTTACTTAAAAGTGTAAAAATAGATGCTGTTAATAAATTAAAGCAGTATAAACCTTATAATATAGCACAGGCTTTAAAAATACCTGAGATAGATATGTCTGTTGTTCATATTTTAATACTTACTATTAATAATTATAAAAAGAAGAAATAAAAAAGTAGCCTGTATACTTATAGGTATACAGGCTTAAAGAAATAACAATGAAAAAATATAATTTATCTATTTTGCTTAATTCTATCTATATCTATTTTTAGCTTTGTTCTTAATTTCTCTAGTTCAACTTTATGCTTAGATTTTTCTTCTATAGCATTATCTATTGTATTTTGATTTGGATTTTCTTTGTACATTTCTGCTCTTATTAATTGTTCTTGTACATATATTTCTCTTTTTAATTTATCAGATTTTATATAATAATCTTCTCTTAACTGTCTTATTTTTTCTATTTGTTCATCTGTTAAATATCTATCATAATCACCATGGTGTCTTCCATGTTCTCTTCTATCACCATAATGTCCATATTCTCCACAACCTCTTCCTTCATATTTTCTACCTCTATGATGTTCTCTATTATAATCATCATGATGATGTCTTTGAGCAAATGCTGATGTAGTTACAAATATTGTTATAATAATTGATGCTATTATGATTTTTTTATTCATTTCTTTTTCTCCTAATGTTTCCTTGTTTGTTATATAATATTAGACGTGCATATTATAAATAAGTTCCCAGTTTTAAAATTTTTTTAATATTTTTTATATTTATTATATCAATAAAAAACACCTAAATACTTATTAAAGCATTTAGGTGTAATATATTTATTGGGTTTTAATGATTAATAGCTATGATGATTGTGATGATCTTTTCTATTGTTATTAGAGTGACACTCATTACTACTATAACTATTGTATTTTTTCTTATTCTTATAATTTATATTATACTCATCTTTATAATATTTATTACTTATATGATCATGATTTTGAGCAAATACTGATGTTGTTGCAAATACTGAGATAATTATTGATGTTATTATAATACTTCTTTTCATTTATATTTTTTCCTAATATTTATTTTCTTATTTTTTATATAATATTAGACGTATATATTGAAAATAAGTTCCCATTAAAATTTAATATTTTTTTAAATATAAAACTATATTTAATATTATTAGAATAACTAATATAAAAGATATAATAATATAGGATAATATAGATATATTATTTGCTATAGTAAATAGTTTTGGTAATTTCCAGTTTACTTTTTTAAATGAAGCAAATTTTATTAGATCATCTTTTTCTGATATTTTAAATCCAGTAAATTGTTTATAATTTTCATCAAATAATAGTAAGCTATTAGGATGTGTAAAGTTAAAGTAATTATCTTTTTCTTGGTATATAGATCCTTCTTCTTTAGCTTTAAATGTTTGAAGTTCATATCCATAAATAGGCTCATATGGATATTGTGATGAATATAAATTATCATTACTTAAAAACTGATTTAGTATTATATAGTCATTTACATTGCTTATAAATGATACTTTGTAATTATTATTACTTCCTAAATTATTTATCTTTTTCCATACATTTATACCATCATCTATATTTAAAGATGCGAATATAGTTTTTTCATTATTAAAATTATCATAATGTTTATATATAAAAAATACTATAGTATATATATTTATTATGAGTAATAAAATTATTTCTTTATTTCTATTAAATAATTTATAATTATGCATTAAATAGCATATTAGTATTATTATAGGTATAATAGTAGTAGATGCTAATCTTAAATATAGATTTATTTTATTTAAAATAGGAAATATACTATGTGTTATTCCTTTATCATAATACATATCTATAAATATATATGTAAATATAAATATTAATACTAGCTTTGTTTTTTTAGTTTTATTATAATTTTTTATATTATTTATAATTATTTTTTTATTTAATATTATTATAAATATAATAATTAACATTAATATAAAAGGCAATGATAAGTCTTTTTCATGTATTGAACTATACTTAATGTTTAGAAATTTATTTAGAAAAAAAATCTTTTCAATAAAAGAAATAATTGGAAGTATAAAACTAAAGTATAGAACTTCAAATATCTCATATATTTTTATGTTACTTATCATTAATGCTCCTCTATCTATTCTCTTAGATAGCATAAACATAGGAATTACTTTTGACATTGATAGTGTAAAACAAAGTACTACAGATATTATGATTGATATACATTGTTTTATAAATTTAATATTAAATTCAAAGAATATTGCACCCATAGCAAGTAGTGTAAAACATGTATAGAAGAATATAGTTTGAACTGCTCCTCCAAATATCATTATAGAAAATATAATAGATGATATTAATATTCTAATAATATAGTTAAACTTTATATTATTTAATATATTTGAAAATATAATAAAAATTATAACAGCTGTTAGAGGATGATATATAAAAGCTCAATGTCCTGCCCTTAGATGATATATATAATATCCTGTACAATTAAAAAAAACTGCACCTGTTATAGAGTTTATAAAACTAAATTTGAAATCGTATTTTAATAATAAATATATAGATATAAACCCCATTATAGAGAATATAAAAGTTAATATATTATATGAATACCAAAAAGGCATTATTAATGTTAAAAAATATAAAGGTGAGAATTGATGATATTGTGGATTTGCATATTGTAATATACCACCACCAAATAATGGTGATGCCCACTCTATGCTAAAGCCATTATTTTTATGATATAGAAATGAACTTATAGTATGAGATTCAGCTAATGAATAGTCATGACCTATAAGAGGATAATTAAAATTTAATAATAATATTTGAGATAATGATGTTACTATACAAAATAATAATAGTATTATATTTTCTTTTTTAGATGTTAATTGAATTTGAAATATATTTTTATCTTTTTTTATTATATAAATAAATATTACTACAGTAATTATAGTTACTAAATAAAATATTATAGCTATCCTTTTTATAATTATATAATATGGTATATAATAAATTTTATTTTTATCTTAAAAAAGATTTAATTTTTTTCTTTGTTTTAAACTAAATCCGTATTCTCCATGTCCTGGATATACTAATGTATCATCATCAAGTGTAAATATTTTCTCTTCTATACTTTTAATAAGTGTATCATAGTCTCCAGTAGGTAGATCATATCTTCCTATACCAGCAGAAAATATAGTATCTCCTGCAAATAAGTATCCTTTAGTATAAAAACATACGCCCCCATGAGTATGCCCTGGAGTATGAATTACTTTAAACTCAATATCTTTTAGAGTTATAATATCATTTTCTTCTAATTTATATTCAGGCTCTTTACAAGTTATAGGTTGTCCAAAATACGCACTTGCATTTAGATTTGCATCTTGAAAGAAGTTATAATCTAACTTTGGTGCATAATGCTTAACATCAGGATATATTTCTCTAATATCATCACTTCCAGATATATGATCAAAATGTCCATGAGTATATATTATTTTAGTTAGTTTTTTTCCATCTAATAATTTTTTATAATCATCATATCCAAATGTTAATTTAGCTATATCTATAATAATAGCTTCATCATCCTTCGATATAATATAAGAGTTCATTCCAAACATATTAAGGCTAATACATTTTACTATAAGTTCACTCATTTTTATTTCCTTTTTATTTTATAATAAAGTATTTATTTATTATTTTTATACTCTGTTAGGTATATATCCATATTTTCTAATACCCCAGTTATAGAGTTGTATTTAATTATTTTTCTGCTATTTTTATTAGTATCTACGTATGCATTTATCTTTGGCAATATAAATGAAAAGGGCATATTCTCTATTTTTAATTCTAACTCATATACATATTTATCTTGATTTTGTATATTTATTTTTTTTATACCATTATTTTCTATAAAAAATTTAATTTTATTATCAGGAGAAGATGTAGGCATTATAATTTGTAATCTATTAGTAGTATTTATTTTTTTTATTTCAATCATACGTATAATTTGTGTAATAGCATCAAAAGAAAATACAGCAAATGTGTTTTCTTTATTTGTATATTGTACTTTATTTCTAATATCAAAAGTATTTTCAATACTTCCAAAATCATAATATGATATAGTTTTATTATATACAGTTCTTTTATTTTTTAAGTCTATTTTTGATATAGAATATGTTTTTCTTTTTTTTATTAAATTATTTTCTTTAAGCAGAAATGGATCTTTTATTTTATTTTTATCTATAAATCCTTTAATAAAAGTCTCTTCTACATTCCAATAACCATTATTATCTATAAATGTCTTTGTATATACAATCATAGCATTACTTTTTTTTGTAGCTATACCTTTATATACAAAATATTCTTCATTTTTAATTTCTATTGCAAGTAGCTTTGTAGTTGATAATATAATAATAGTTATAGTTGTTAATATATTAATAATATTCTTTTTCATATGGACTATATAATACTCTTAAAAGTACAAATTTCAATATTAAGCAAAATTTTTCTTATAAAAATAATATTGCTTTTTATGATAGTTCAAATTTATAAATTTGCTTGTCGATAATAATTTTAAGTAACAGAATGTAATAAATTTTTTATGTTTACGAACATTAATTAATTTAAATAAAGTAAGAGGTTATGATAGTAATGATTGCAAAAACAACTTCAGATAAAGAAATATTAGAAATGTATTTAAATTATGAATCAGTAGAAAAAGGTTTATCAGCAAATACATTAGAATCTTATAAAAGAGATATTTTAATATATATTGATTTTTTGTCTCGTAATAAAAAGAAGATTTTAAAAGCAACAAGAAAAGATATAGAAAACTTTTTAACAGAAAGAAAAAATTCTGGTTCTAAATCAAGAACAGTAGCTAGAAATAAAGTTAGTATAGTAAATCTATATAAGTTTTTATTAATGGAAAATTATCTATCAAAAAATCCAACAGATAATTTAGAAGTAATACGTTTAAAAAGAACATTGCCAGAATCTCTTACTACAAAAGAAGTTGATGATTTACTATCTGTACATAATGAGAAAACAGATAAGGGTTTAAGAGATAAGGCTATATTTGAACTTATGTATTCATCAGGTCTTAGAGTTAGTGAGATTTGTTCTATTAGAGTTGAGGATATAGTTTTTGAAGAGAAGTATTTAAAGATTTGTGGTAAGGGTAAAAGAGAGAGAATAGTACCTATTAATGATGAGGCTTTAGATATTTTAAAAAGATATATTCAAACTAGTAGAATAGTTATGGTAAAGGGTAAAGATACTAGAGAGTTGTTCTTAAACTTTAGAGGTGATAAAATATCAAGAGTTGGTATTTGGAAGATTGTAAAAGAGACTATGAAAAAGAGTGGTATATCTAAAAATGTATATCCACATACTTTAAGACATAGCTTTGCTACTCATTTAATACAGCATGGAGCAGATTTAAGAGCCGTACAGAGAATGCTTGGACATAGTGATATTACTACTACAGAAATTTATACACATGTAGATTCATCACATTTAAAAAAGCAAATGACAAAACATCCAAAATATACAGAAGAATAATATTACAATTACCTTTATTTACTTGTTTATAATTTTTTAGGATTTATAAAATGAAAAAAAGCATTATTACAACTACGATATTATTATTAATATCAGCATCTTTAATATTTCTTACTTTTGGTATTGGAGAGCGATTAACTATTATTAGTTATAATAATGAGCATAGTATTGTAGATGATTTAAATAAAGACATTGAAAATAATAGTCGTAGAATAGATATGTATAATCCTGATTCACTTGCTTTAGTGAAATCACAACCTATTTATGATTATGATTTATCTGTAGATTTAAGAGATGAGTATCTTTATAATGATGTTAGTATAGATGATAGTATAGAGTATTTAAGTGAGGATTTATTATTAACAGCAGATGATTATGGTAATATAATGCCAAACCCTAATGTACTTCCAGCTATGGTTTTTAATGCTTCGGCTACAGAAAGAGCTTCTTCTAAACTTAGTGAGGCAGTAGAAAGTGCTATAGTTCGTTCACGTCAATCTAATGCACCAAGAGTTTCAATAGACTTATCAAAAATATCAGTATTTAGATATGAGCCTGTTGTTATTAATGCTTCAGTTTATACTGACAATATAGTAAAGAATATTAGTATTTATGTAAGGTATAAATCAGACAAGAGTGTACGTAAGAATTGTGATGATAGATACCCTATAAATGTGTTTAAAGTAAATAATGCACAGTATAAGGGTACTTATTTACATCCATTTGGAGGTTCTTTGGGAGAATATCAGGCTGTTGTGCTTGTTCAAACAAAAGATGGTGTATTTGGTTATACTAAAGATTTTACAGTTAAAGGGCGACAATCACCGCCTGCAAAAGATACAAAAAAGATAACAACATTAGAATATGCAATAGATCTAACAACAAAAAAGATTCCAAGTGTAGAAACAGGAGAGCCTACAGATTATAATGCATTATATGACTGGGTTCGTTATATGAAGTGTGATATATTCTGGGTAATAGGTGGACAAACCACAGGTTGGACAGGTGGTATTAGTCCTGATAATCCTTGGGCATCTGCTATGATTAAGAATGTAGAAAATCTTGCTTCTTCAAAGTCTAAGGGTAATGTAGAGCTTGGTGCTTATGTTATGAGTTATTTTGCTGCTGGTGGCGGTCATAGAAAGGGTGGATATGAGGTATCTGTTGGATATAACTCAGAAACAAGAAGTTTGGTAGAGAGTAGACATATTTCTCTTGCTGATCCAAAGCGAGTAAAAGATATTATTTCTATATTAAAGAGATATGATGATAATCCTAATATATCATATTTAGGTTTAGACTTTATACGTACTGGTGAAGTTGATGGTTATGAGATGGTAGATGAGATGGTAGAGCTTACTGGTGTTTATACTCCTGCTAATTGGAATAGTATGAATAAGGCTGCTCGTATGCGTTGGCTTGCGGTTAATAGATTTAAAAAAGAAGTGGGTATGAAATGGAGATGGTTTAGAGCTCATAAAGAATCTTTAATAATTAAGGCTATTAAAGAATCTGGCATTAGAAAACCTCTTTGGGCTTTTACTTTGGGTTGGAATCATGGTCAGGAGCACGGACAAGATCCTTATATGTTTTTTGATGCTGGTATAGATTATGATGCTGTTATGATATATGAAGCTAATCGCCCACAACATGTTGGTATGCTTACAAGATGGCCACAGTATTTATCTGGTGAGTATAATGTATTAGTTGGTAATATGGTTGATAATAGACTTCAAGATGGTTCTTTGAGACCTGAAATAGAGTATATGAGACGTGTTTATGAATCTGAGGCTAAGTTTAATAGAAGTAGTAGAATTAGGGGAGTATTTTTCCATGATATTTCGAGAATGTTATGGTCTAAGTTTAGAGGTAATGGCAATGGTATTAGAGAGTGGGCTAATATTAATGCTGCTATTGTTTCTCGAGTTGAGGAGAAGTATGCTGAAAATCCATTTAATGTTACTATTAAGCTTGATGAGAGAGAGAGAACTGGTATACTTACTATAGTTAATAGAACTTCAAGAAGACAAAATAATATTAGTATAAAAACAGATGTATCTCAAGCTTTAGCTTCTATACATTTAGAAAAAGATGTAGTTAGTATAGGTGCAGGAGAAACTATAGAGATACCTTTTAAATATTCTTATGGTAGAAATAGATATTCTTCACTTATGTCATTTAGAGTTAAGACTGATAATGGACTAGAGAATGTTGCAGTTGCTTATACTTTGCTTCATACTCTAACACCAAGAGTTATAGAAACACCTAAAGAGAATACTACTATTATGGCTAATAATAATTCTGATCCTAAAGAAGATAGTAGTGCTATGGAAACGAAAGTAGAAGATAATTAAGATTTTATAATATTTTCCATTTTTATAAGAAGAGGCTTTTATAATATGTCTCTTCTTTTTTTATAATTTTTATATGTAGTAGGACTTTTTATTATGATAAATAACTTTAATATTGATATAGCTTTATATAGACCAGAAATACCATCAAATACAGGTAATATAGGTAGAATATGTGTAGGGCTTAATATGAAACTTCATATAGTATCAAAACCTTCTTTTATTTTAAGTGCTAAGGAGGTAAAAAGGGCTGGTTTGGATTATTGGGATAAATTAAATTTAATAAAGCATGAAAATGAAAATACATTTTTAGATTATTGTAATACAAATAATAGGAGAATAGTTCCTATTTCTAAGTTTGGTAAAATTAGATATGATGAGTTTGATTATACCAATGGAGATATTTTTTTATTTGGTCGTGAAACATCTGGTCTTTCAGAGTCCATTTGGGAGAATAGTCAAGATAATTCTATTTATATTCCTATGAGTGATGATATACGTTCTATTAATGTATCTAATACAGTTGCTATTATTTCTTATGAGGCTTTTCGAAGAATTATTTTATCAAAACAATAATTATTTTTTATAATTTTTTGCAAACTAATTTTATTTGTATAATATATATATTATAACTTTTAATAATTAATATTGATTATTTTTATGGAGAGTGTTTTAAATGTCTACATTATTTGATATAGTAGGTCCTATAATGATAGGTCCATCTAGTTCTCATACAGCAGGTGCTTGCCGTATAGGGGCTTTGGCTAAGAAAATTTTAGGAGAGGATGTTAAAGAAGCTAAGTTATATTTACACGGTTCATTTACTCAAACTTATAAAGGGCATGGTACTGATAAAGCTTTAATAGCTGGATTACTTGGTTTTGAAACTTTTGATCCTCGTCTTAGAAATAGTTTTGATATTGCTAAAGAACAGGGTTTAGAATTTGAAATAATACCAACAACTTTAGAAGATGCATTTCACCCTAATAGTGTATATATAGAAGCTAAGGGAGAGTATAATTCTATTACTATTTTAGCTTCTTCTATTGGAGGAGGTTTAATAGAGCTTGATAAGGTTAATGGTATAGAGGTTCACTATAAGGGTGATTATCCTACTATTGCTATTGTCAATAAAGATGTACCTGGTGTTATTGCAAAGGTTTCTTCTATTATTTCTGATAGTGGTATTAATATAGAAAATATGAGTGTGACACCGCAACATGAGGGTGAAAATAAGGGGTATGCTATTATGGTTTTAGGTATTACTGGTTCTTTAACTAAAGATATAGAAGAGAAGATAAAGTCTATTAGTGATGTTAAGAATTTTGTATTTTTAGATAAGTTGTATTAATTTTTTAATTATATTTTAAAGAGGGTTTATTTTTATGGATATAAAATCTATTGCTTGGTTGGTAGAAGAGGCTAATAATAAGGGTAAAAGAATTAGTGAGATTGTTGTAGAACTTGAGGCTTTAGAACAAAATAAGAGTACTACTGATGTTATAAAACAGATGGATGAGTATTATAAAGTTATGAAAGATTCTGTAGCTAGTGGTCGTAGGGATAAGTTTTCTTTTGTTACTGGTTTGCAGAATGATTGTATTGATATAGTTTCTAAATTTTATAAGAGTGGTAGAAGTATTTTTGGAGATACTGTTGCTGAGGTTGTTACTTCTGCTATGGCTGTTAGTGGTTGTAATGCTTGTATGGGTAAGATAGTTGCTGCTCCTACTGCTGGTAGTTGTGGTATTATGCCTGCTGTTTTAACTGTTTGTGAGAATCGTGGCTTTAAGCGTGAGGATATTGTGCTTTCTATGTTTACTTCTGCTGGTATGGCCGATTTAATACGTCAATATGCTACTTTTGCTGGAGCTGGTGGAGGATGTCAGGCTGAGTGTGGTAGTGCTGCTGCTATGGCTGCTTGTGCTTGTGCTGAGATTATGGGTGGTAGTCCTGATGAGTGTGCTCATGCTTTTGCTTTGGCTTTATCAAATATGCTTGGACTTATTTGTGATCCTATTGCTGGATTTGTTGAGTATCCTTGTATGACTAAAAATGTTATGAGTGCTGTACATGCTATTATTTCTGCTGAGATGGCTGTTGCTGGTTTTAAGAGTATTATACCTGCTGATGAAGTTATTTTTGCTATGAAAGAAGTTGGTGATGCTATGGATGAAAGATTTAAAGAAACTGCTCTTGGTGGGCTTGCTGGTACTCCTACTGGTAAATCTATATCTGAAAGACTTTTAGGTAAGAAATAATATTTATTTTTTGTATTTTTTTAATAAAAAATAAAGGAGGCTATTTTTTATATAACCTCCTTTTTTTATATTTATATATTTTTTATTCTAATTTGAATAAGCTTACAGCATCATTTAATTTTTCAGATTGCTTAAATAATATCTCAGCAGATACAGTAGCTTCTTGAACAAGCATAGCATTTTTTTGAGTCATATTGTCCATTTCTTGAACTGCTATTTTTATTTGATTTACACCTTCTTCTTGTTCTATAGCTCCATTACTAATATTTTGCATTATTTGTGATGCTTTATCTATTGTATTTTGTATATCTACAAATATAGCTTGAGACTCACGAGCCGATTCTGTAGCTTTATCTATTTTGATATATACATTATCAATTAAGTCTGTAATATTTTTTACAGAAGTTTGTGTATTTTGTGCTAAGTTTCTTACTTCTGATGCTACAACAGCAAATCCCTTACCTTGTTCTCCAGCACGTGCTGCTTCTACTGATGCATTTAACGCAAGTATATTAGTTTGAAATGCGATATCTTCTATTAGCTTTGTAATATCTTTAATTTTAGAACTTGCTTCATGAACTTCTTCTATATTTTGTGTTGTTTCTAAGATAATATTTCCCGCATTTTGAATAGCATCTTTAGATTCTATAATCATACGATTACCAGATACTGATTCTTCTGAAGATATTTTTATTGTATTTGCTATCTCATTCATAGAAGCTGAAGTTTCTTCTATTGAAGCTGCTTGACTTTCTGTTCTTGATGATAGAGCATTATTTTGTTCTGATAAATCTTTAGCTGCATTTGTTATTTGATCTGAAGAGTCTATTACTTTATGTATTATATTTGCAATACTTTCTCTCATATCAAAGAATGCATTAGCAAGTTCTCCTAATTCATCATTTCTAACAATACTCTTTTTAAATGGCTTTAAGTTTCCATCTGCTATTTTTCTTGCTGTTTTTGTTATTTTTGATAATGGGCTTGTAATAGATTTAATATATAATACTATAAATATAGATATTATAATTAAAGCTATAATTGCTACTATTGTTATAATAATTAGAGTTTCTATAGTAACTTTTTGTATTTCTGATTTTGCTATTGCTACTCCTAAAATCCAGTTCATATTATTTAGTAGCTTATATGCAGAAATTCTTTTACCACCATTAAAGTCATATTCTTGTATTCCTTGTTTGTTTTTAAATCCTACTAAAAGTTCATTAGGTCCTTTTTCATTTAATAGACTACTTTTTGAATTCATTACAATAGTTCCATCGCTAGTCATAGCATATACAACACCAGTGTCTCCTATAACAAGCTTTTCTAAGAAGTCTTTATTTAAAGTTTCCCAATCTAATAATATGTACATATATCCTACTAACTTATTTCTGTCAGTAGTAGAATACATCTTTATAGCACTTATAATAGCCCATTTTTGATTGACAAATGATTTTCTAAGTTTTTCAGAAAATACCCCATCTTTAGAGTTTTTTAAAATAGACTCCATATCAGAGTTAATCTCAAAGAAATTTTTTCCTATAACAGCTCTATTATCAGAATCTAAAAGAATATTTCCATTAATATCTACAAGAGCTAAATTAATAGCATACTTATTTAATTTTTTTAAATCTATTAATTTTTCTAAAGCTATCTCTCTACTTAAATCATCTTGAACCTCAAGAAAATCTCTAAACTGAGAAGCCTCAGCAAATATATCTAATAATAAAACCTGACTCTCAAACCAATAATCTATAAGCTCAGCATATCCACTAATAGTATTATTAAACCCCTCATATCTAATTTTTGTCATATTCTTAGAAACACTAATATCAGACGCTATTACAAGCATAATAATTAGTGCTGTAATCATACTTATAATAATTAGCGGTAGTTTGATAGTTAATTTTTGAAACTTTATCATTATTAAATTTCTCCAATCTTAGTATTATGATCACATATAAATTCGTCAAATATTATAACAATTCTAATATGTAAAATATAAAAAATAAAAAAACATATTATTTTATAATATATATTATATTCAATTTTTTCTAAAAAACAATTGCAAAGTAATATTATATATGGTAAAATATTTGAGAATAAATCTATATAGTAAAGGTTATACGTGTCTGTATCTCAAGAAATAGTATCATTAGATGGTCCAAGTGGTGCAGGAAAAAGTACAATAGCAAAACTTTTAGCTAAAAATCTTTCTTTCAAATACTTAGATACAGGTGCTATGTATAGATCTGTTACTTTATACTTTATTGAAAATAATATCAATATTAATGATAAAGCTCAAGTATTAAATGCTCTTGATAGTATAAATATTGAATTTGATACTAATAATAAAGTTTATCTAAATAATGTAGAAGTAACAGATAAAATTAGAGAGTCTCGTATTGTAGCTTTTGTTTCTCAAGTGGCTTCTCTTGATATAGTTAGAGACAATATGGTGAGGCTTCAAAGAATGATTACTAATAATGGTTATTATGTTGTAGATGGTAGAGATATTGGAAGTGTTGTTCTACCTAATGCTAAGTATAAATTCTATATAGATGCTTCTGTAGATGAACGTGCTAAGCGTAGACATAAAGAATTATTAGACAAGGGAGATAATATTTCCTTTGAAGAGGTTAGAGAGAGTATTCGTTGTCGTGATGAGTATGACTCTAATAGAAAAAATAGTCCTTTAATGGTGCCTGATAATGCTACTATTATAGATACTACTAATATGACTATTGATGAGGTTGTAAAAAAAATTACTGATGTAATTTCTAATATAAGGGCTTTATATAATTAGATAAAAAGCTTTATATATATAATAAACTGTATATACAGTAAGAGAGAGGGTTATACTTATGGAAGATAATAAGAATTTATCTAGTGAACAAATGGAGTTTATGAAGGCTTTAGAAGAAGCTGACAATGCTACTTCTTTTAGGGTTGGAAATATTGTTAAAGGTAAAATAGTACAGTTTGATGATTCTGATGTTTTTATTGATTTTGAATATAAAGTTGAAGGTAGAATAGATAGACATGAGTTCTACACAGAGCCTGTTATAGGTGAAGAGGTAGAAGCTGTTATTAAAGGTACTGAAAAAGGATATGTTCTATTATCTAAGGCTGCTCTTGATAGAAAAAAGGCTCAGAGTGTTATAGAAGAAGCTATTAAAAATAATGAAGTTATACAGGGTGTGGTGAAAGAAAGTATTAAAGGTGGTTTTAGTGTTACTATTATGGGATATAAGGCTTTTTGTCCTTCTTCTCAGATAGATATTGCTAAGGGTACTAATCCTTCTGAGCATATTGGTAAGGTTTATGATTTTAGAGTTATTAAGAATAAGAATCTTAAAGATATAGTAGTATCTAGAAGGGTATTACAAGAAGAGGCTCAGAATGCTTCTATTGATACTTTCTTAAACTCTTTAAAAGAGGGTGATGTTATTGAAGGTAAGGTTAAGAATATAGAGAAATTTGGTACTTTTGTTGAGATTACTCAGGGGCTTGATGGTTTTCTTGCTATACCTAATATGTCTTGGGCTAAGAGTATTAATCCTAAATCTATTCTTAATCGTGGTGATGAGAGAAAGTTTAAGGTATTATCTGTTGATAAGGATAAAAAGAGAGTTGATCTTGGACTTAAGCAACTTGAGGATGATACTTGGATTAAATTTGTAGAAGAGCATAAAGTTGGGGATGTTGTTAAGGGTGAAGTTACTAATGTTAAAAAGTTTGGTGCTTTTGTTAAAGTATATGAGAATGTAGAGGGACTTCTTCATATCTCTGACTTAAGTTGGAATACTCATATTAATAATCCTAATGATTTTGTTAAGACTGGTGATTATGTAGAGTGTAAGATATTAGACATTAATGTTGAAGAGAGAAAACTTACTCTTGGACTTAAACAGATACAGGATAATCCTTGGGATACTATAGAAAATGATTTCCCTGTTAAGACTACTGTTAAGTGTAAGGTTCTTAGAATGTTTAAAAACTTTACTGTATTTGAGCTTCCTAATGGACTTGAGGGTATTTGTGATATATCTGATTTTGATTGGAAGCAGAATATTGTCAATATGAAGGATTATGTTCAAGAAGGTAAAGAAGTAGATATGGTTATTATGTCTATAGATAGAACTAAGCAGAGAATTAAACTTAGCTATAAGCATACTACTGAAAGTCCTTGGAGAATATTTGCTAAAGCTCATCCAGAGGGTAGCATTGTTGATGGTATTGTTAAGAATATTATAGATTCTGGTGCTATTATTTCTTTGGATAATGATTTAGAAGGATATATGCATATTTCTCAGGTAGATATTCCTAAGGGTGAGACTTTAGAGACTGTGATTAAGGTTGGAGAGACTTATCCTTTTGTTGTAAGAGAAGTTAATCAGGTTAAGAGAAGAATATTCCTTTCTCGTAGAGAGTATCAAGAAGTTCAAAACAAAAAGGAAACTCAAAATTATATTTCTAAAGAAGATCCTAACTCTATTACTTATAACCCTTTTGATAATATTTAATAATATATTTTATATATAATATTTTAATTACACTTAAATTAATCTAAGATAATTGATTATTTTAAGTGTAATTTTTTTTACAGCTTTAAGTAACTAATTGTTATATTATTATAACAATTACAAAGGAGTGTTTTTATATATGTTTAAGAAAATATCGAGTATTCTTATAATTTCTATAATTTTTATTATATCTTGTGGCAAACCTAATAAAGGAGATTCTACATTAGCTGATGATGGTAAGAAGGTTGTTACTTTTAATAATTGTGAAGTAGCCTTAACTCCACAAGAGATTAATGTACTTATTAATAAGGGTACTGAATTTCCTTTTACTGGAGAGTTATTAAATAATAAAGAAGTTGGTACATATTCTTGTAAGATTTGTGGTACTGAATTATTTAAGTCTGAGGATAAATTTAACTCTGGAACTGGTTGGCCTTCTTTTGATGATGCTATAGTTGAGAATATTAAATTAGTTCCTGATGGTGATAGAGTAGAGGTTACTTGTGCTGTTTGTGGTGCTCATATGGGGCATGTATTCTATAATGAAGGATTTACAGAGAAAGGCACTCGATATTGTATAAATTCTGTTTCATTAAGTTTTAAAAAAATTGATAATAAATAATTAAGGATATTTATGAAAAAAGAGTTATTATTTATAATAAGTAGTATATTTTTTATTTTATCTTGTAATAATAATAAAGCATCTTCAAATGTAAGTATTAATGAGCAAGATAAGTATAATTTTAAATTAAAGGATCAAACAGTGAGTTATAAAATAGATGAAATACCAGATACAGCTAAAAAAGCATATTTTGCATCTGGTTGTTTTTGGGGTACTGAGTATTGGTTTGAGAAGATGGACGGTGTTTATGCTGTTATCAGTGGATATGCAGGAGGGCATAAAGAGAATCCTACATATCAAGAGGTTGTAACAGGACTTACAGGACATTTAGAGACTGTAGAAGTAATATATGATCCTCAAAAGGTTACTTATGAAGACTTGGTAAAACTATATTATGAGACACATAATTTTGAGCAAAAAAATGGTCAAGGTCCAGATATAGGTTCACAATATTTATCAGCTATTTTTTATCAAAATGATGAAGAGAAGGCTATGGCAGAAAAATATTTTAATTTATTAGCATCTCAAGGATATAAACCTGCTACTATGATACGTCCTTATAAGAATTTCTATCCAGCAGAGGATTATCATCAAGATTATTATGAAAGAAAAGGTTCACTTCCTTATTGTCATTTTTATAATAAGATATTCTAACAATTTTGCCCCCATTCTTTAATATATGAAAAAATAGGCTATATTATAATTTAATAATATAGCTTATTTTTTTTAATATTTGAAAAAAAGTATAATTTACAATATAATTTATTTTCTATATAATAATATAAATATGTAAACTTATAAATGGAGTTTAATTTATGGAATATAATTTCACAACCATAGAAAAAAAATGGCAAAAAATCTGGAAAGATAATAATTCTTTTACAACGGTAAAAAAAGTAAAAGATAAAAAATACTATGTACTTGAGATGTTTCCATATCCTTCAGGTAAGATGCATATGGGGCATGTATCAAATTATACCATAGGAGACTCTATTGCAAGATATTATAAATTATTAGGATATGACATATTACATCCTATGGGGTGGGATTCTTTTGGTATGCCAGCGGAGAATGCTGCTATTGATAATAAAACACATCCTGCTGAGTGGACTTTAAAAAATATAGAGAATATGAGAGAACAGCTTAAATTGCTTGGATATTCTTATGATTGGGATAGAGAGGTTACTACTTGTTTACCTGAGTATTATAAGTGGGGGCAGTGGTTTATTTTAAAGATGTATGAGCGTGGACTTCTTTATAGAAAGGGAGGCGATGTTAATTGGTGTAATCATTGTAATACTGTTCTTGCTAATGAGCAGGTTACTTCTGAGGGAACTTGTTGGAGATGTGATAGTGATGTTGAGAAGAAGAAATTAGAGCAGTGGTATATTAAGGTTACTGATTATGCGGAGGAGCTTGATAGAGATTTAGATAAATTATCTGGATATTGGCCTGAGAATGTTATTTCTATGCAAAGAAATTGGATTGGTAAGAGTTTTGGTGCTTATATTAATTTTAAACTTGATGATGGTAGCGATTTTCCAATATTTACTACAAGGGCCGACACTATTTATGGTGTTACATATATGGCTATTGCTTGGAATAGAGAGAATATTCTTGATTTTTGTACTGAAGATAGAAAAAATGATGTTTCTGATTTTATAAAGAGAGCTTCTAAGGTAGATCAAAAATCAGATTATGAAAAAGAGGGTGTATTTACGGGTCGTTATGCTACTAATCCATTTAATAATGAGAAAGTTCCAATTTATGCTGCAAATTTTGTTTTAGCTGAATATGGTACTGGTGCTGTTATGTCTGTACCTGCTCATGATGAGAGAGATTTTGAGTTTGCAAAGAAATATAATATAGATATAAAAGTTGTAATACAAAATAAAGAAAACACTATTAATGCATCTTCTATGACTGAGGCTTATACAGATGATGGTGTTTGTGTAAACTCTGATATTTTAAATGGTTTAAGTTCAAAAGAAGCTATTAAAAAAGCAATAGATTATGCTACAGAAAAAGGTTTTGGACGCAAGGAAGTTCAGTATAAACTTAGAGATTGGCTTATTTCAAGACAAAGGTATTGGGGTAATCCTCTTCCATTTATACATTGTGATAAGTGTGGGGTTGTTCCTGTTGCTGAGAAGGATTTGCCTATTACACTTCCTATGGATATAGAATTTACTGTTGGAGAAAATCCATTAAAAAAGTCTAATACATTTGTTAATACTACTTGTCCTAAGTGTGGAGCTTTTGCTAAGCGTGAAACAGATACTATGGATACTTTTATTTGTTCTTCTTGGTATTTTGCTCGTTATACTGATAATCATAATTCTAATATGCCTTTTGATAGTGATATTGCGAACTCTTGGTTTGCAGTAGATCAATATATTGGTGGTATTGAGCATGCTTGTATGCATTTACTTTATTCACGTTTTTGGTATAAGTTTATGCGTGATATTGGGCTTGTTATTGGGGATGAACCTTTTAAGAGACTTTTAACTCAGGGTATGGTTTTGGCTAATAGTTATGAGTGTAAGAAACTTAAAAAATTCTATACTCAAGAAGAGATGAATGATAGGGCCTATGAGAAAGATGGTATATCAAAAGATGATATTACTATTAAGATGGAGAAGATGTCTAAGTCTAAGGCTAATGGAGTGGACCCTACTGAGATTATAGATTTATTTGGTGCGGATGCTGTTCGAGTATTTGTTATGTTTGTTTCTCCTCCTGAGAAAGATAAGGAGTGGTCTGATGAGGGTGTTAAGGGAGCTTCGAGATTTTTAAATAGGGTTTGGAATTTGTTTTTAAAATATAAGGATGTAGATTCTTTTAAAAACTATAATACATTTGACTATAATACTTTATCAAAAGAAGCTCAAGAACTATATAGAAAATATCATAAAACTATAAAAAAGGTAACATTAGATATAAAAGATAAATTCCATTTTAATACAGCAATAGCAAGTTTAATGGAATTACTAAATGATATGACAACATTTAAACCACAAACAAATGAAGACTTTTTCTTATTTAGAGAAATAGTTAATGGCTATTTAATACTTCTAAACCCAATAGCACCGCATATTACAGAAGAACTTAATTCTATACTTGAGAATAAAAAAATGATAGTTGATGGTAGTTGGATAGAGTATAGAGATGAGTATTGTACTGATAATAGTTTTGAGCTTGTATTTCAGGTTAATGGTAAGATACGTGGTCGTGCTGATGCTGATATTAATATTTCTGAAGAGGATGCTAAGAATATGGCTTTAGAAAATGATAAGGTTCAGGAGTTTATAGCTGGAAAGAATATTGTTAAGGTTGTATATGTTAAGCAGAAACTTGTAAATATTGTAGTTAAGTAATTTTACTTGTTTTTGATATTATTGTTTTATTTTTATAAAAATATGTAAATAATGGAGATATAAAATATGGCTAATCCTATGTTAAATGAAAATGCATTTGATTATGGAATATCTAATTCTGATACAGATTCTATGACTGTATCTGGTGCTATTAATAAGGCTTTGATACTTTCTTTAGTTTTAATATTGTCTGCTATGACTAGTGTATATTTTATTATAGCAAGAAATCCAAGTCTTTTTATGCCTGCTACTATTGGTTCTTCTATAGGGGCTTTAATTTTAGCTATTATTATGAATTTTAAAAAGGAAATGGCTCGTGGACTTTCTATATTTTATGCTATTTTAGAGGGTGTTGCTATTGGGTGTATATCATTTATTTTTAATAGTATTTATGATGGTATAGTTGTACAGGCTGTATTTTTTACTTTTTTAGATTTATTTATTATGTTGCTTCTTTATAAGTTTAGAATTATAAAAGTTAATAATAAATTTAGAAGTGTTGTAGTGGGTGCTACTTTATGTATTGGGGTTGTTTATCTTATAAATATGATATTAGGCTTTTTTGGTAAATCTATGCCTTTTTTATATGATTCTTCTCCTATTAGTATTGGTATTAGTGTATTTATAGTTGCTGTAGCTTCTTTTAATTTATTATTAGATTTTGATTTTATGGAAGAGTGTGAAAACAGAAATATGCCTAAATATTTTGAATGGTATACTGCTTTTGGACTTTTGGTTACTTTGGTTTGGTTATATTTAGAGATATTAAAGTTATTATCAAAAATAAGAAGCAGAGATTAATATAAAAGTCACCTTAATTTATTTTAAGGAGACTTTTTTATAATAATTTTATTTTTTTATAGTTTTATTTTGACTTCAAATTACTTTCTATAGCACATTCTTCTATAAGTATGTCTTATTCCTCTAATAGCAATACTCATAGCCATAATATTTTCAGGTAGAGACATTCCACTATAAGCAGCGTCTCCAATATGAACAATATCTGCTCCAGCCATTTTAGACCATAATGCTATATCTCTAATAGTATTAGTATCAGCACCCTCTTGAGAAGTTCCAATAGCAGTTTTAGCTAATGCACCAAAACTATGTATTCTCTTAATCTGTTCATACACAAAATCAACAGTATATCCAGGTAAAGTAGAAGGAGCACCCACCATAACAACATCAGCACCAGCTTTTACCATACTATCAAGCTCATCAAGAGAATATACATTGTCACCACCAGCACCATGCATCTTTCCAGAAATAATAAGAACATCATCTTTACAAATGCTTTTTACTTCTTTAGTAGCATTAGCAATACTTTCTATAGTAACACCAGTTTTAGGGTTTCCAGTTAATACAACATAATCAAACCCATATTTTAATAGCTTTTCATAATTTTCTTTATTAGCACAAAAACCTGTGTTATAATTACTACCACTAGGCACAGGTTCTAAATTTACTCCTATAAGTCTACCAGTAACTTTTTTTAAATCTCTAATAATATTTTCATTTTCTTTATTATCAATATCATTCATTAAACCTCTAAACCTATTTTCAATCCAGCTTTTCTCTTCAGTAGAATGATTCTCACTTCTAAATCCCCATACAAAAGGTCTATTCATATCAAATAAATTTAAAGTTACAAAATCAGCCCCAAAAGTAGCAGCAGCCTCAGCATTAGATACAGCATCTATAAGAGGTTGATGTTCGCAACAAACCTCAGCCATAACACTTCTACCTTCAGACTTCTTAACAATCTCTTTTAAATTAGATGCCTTCATATTTAATACATCTTCTAATGTAAGTTCAAATATTCTTTTTTTCATTTTTTATATACTCCTATATTAGTCTTTATTTTCACTACTATCCTTACTTTCATTCATCTCTTCTAACAGAAGTTTTTTATCATACTTAATAAAGAAAGGTAAATACATTATAGTAAGAATTGATAAGTTCACTACAACAAGTATTATAGCTTTCCAATCTCCACCAGTAGCAAAATAAGCATATAATGGTGCAGGGAATGTCCAAGGCACAGCAGCTACAGTTTGACTTATAAATCCAAGTTTTGTAGCTAAATATGAAATAATAACACAAATCATAGGTCCTACAATATATGGAAGCATTAAATATGGATTTAATACAATAGGTGTACCAAATACTATAGGTTCATTAATATTAAATAAGCAAGGTGCTAATGATGATTTTCCTAATACTTTCATATATTTTGACTTTGACATAAAAGCCATTAATATAACAAGTCCTAAAGTACCACCGCCTCCACCAATCCAAACAAAAGAATAGTAAAACTGATTTGTTAATATATAAGGTATATGCTCTCCATTTATAAATGCCTGTGCATTAGCTTCAAATAGTTGTAATAATACAGGAAAAGTAAATGCTTCTACTACGGAACTTCCATGAATACCAATACACCATAATAGACAAATAAAAAATACCATTATTAATGCACCTGGTAGGCTATTTACTATTAATGGTAGCCAGAAGAATAATTTTTGTAATAATTTATGTAAATCTATAATGCCATCTGGGAATACTGTTGGTAAGAACGCTGGTATTAAATGTAATGACAAGAATAATAATACTATCACTAATAATGGTATCAATGCTTCAAATGAACGTATAACACCATCAGGTACACCATCAGGCATTTTTATAGTAAGATTTCTTGTCTTAAAAAACTTGAAAATAGAACAAACAATTATAACACATAAAAATCCAACAAACATACCCTTAGAACCCATATTACTAAGTGGCATTACTAATCCTAATGACTTTATACTACCAGATGCTATATTAAACTTATCTCCTATATTAGGAAGAGTATCCAACTGTAATAATTGCATCATCATATTTTGATTTTCTGCTGTAATTATTATCTCTTTGAAAGATATAGCTTCTATAACTCTTGTCCAATCTAATGTCATAAAGAATGCTATTAAAGAAATTATAATAGTTGGTATTACTGGTAATTCTGATGAGCGTGCTAAGTGATGAGCTGTTGCTATAATAACAAATATTGTGATTATACTCATTGTAGCTTGAAATGGTAATAGTATTATTTCCCTATTTTGTGCAATCCATTTAAATATTCCAATAGTTTCAAACCAATGTTGTGGTACTGGGGGATATGCTATTAATAGAAAAAAACTTCCTATTATTGTTATACCTATTACAGATATAACTCCTTCTTTAATTGCTGCTATATATTTATTATTTGATAGTTCTACTACCTTATATAGCATTGCTTCTAACTTTTCTTTCATTTTATAATTCCTTATTTATAATTTTTTACTATATAAGTATATTTAAAACGTTTTAATTGTCAAATATTTTGATTTTTGATAGGTTTATGCTAAAAATATTTTAAATTTTATATATTGACAATATTCGATATGTATTATATATTATATATCGATGTTTATAGATATGAGGTGTTTTTTATGATAGATTATAAAGATAATACTCTTATTTTTAAAGCACTTGCTGATGAGAATAGACTTCAAATATTAGAGATTATAAAGGGGGGAGAAATATGTGCTTGTGAGATTTTAGATAGGCTTAATATAGTTCAGTCTACATTATCTCATCATATGAAAATACTTTGTGATGCTAATATATTAAATTCTCGTAAAGAAGGTAAATGGACTTATTATAGCTTTAATTGTGATAGTATTGAGAATATAAAGGATATTTTGAATTACTATTTGTCAAAAGACATTAATTATACAAGTAATAATATAAAATGTAATTAAGGAGTTTTAATATGAAAAATACTGATAATAATGTTTCTACTGAAAAATCTTCTATTAATTTTTTTCAAAAGTATTTGAGTGTTTGGGTTGTAGCTTGTATGATAGTGGGAGTATTAATCTCTAAGTATATACCTATAATACCATTAAGTTTAAGTAGATTAGAATATGCTAATGTATCTATACCTATTGCTATACTTATATGGCTTATGATATATCCTATGATGATGAGTGTAGATTTTGAAAGTATTAGAGATATAAGCAAAAATCCAAAGGGTCTTTATCTTACTTGGATTATAAATTGGCTTGTAAAACCTTTTAGTATGTTTTTTATCTCTTCATTTTTCTTTTATTTTTTATTTAAAAATATTATACCTACTAATTTGGCAAAGGAATATTTAATAGGTGCTGTATTACTTGGTACTGCGCCTTGTACTGCTATGGTATTTGTGTGGAGTGCTTTAACTAAAGGAAATTCTTCATATACAGTAGTGCAAGTAGCTACTAATGATCTTATTATTTTATTTTTATTTGTTCCTATAGTAAAATTTTTACTTGGAATATCTGATATATTTGTGCCTTGGATTACTTTGTTTTTATCTATTATTTTGTTTGTATTAATACCTCTTATACTTGGCATTGTTACAAGAATTGTAGTTTGTAAGAAATATGGAGTAGAGTATTTTAGCAACATATTCATACATAAATTTGATAATATAACAATAATAGGCTTATTGCTTACTTTAGTATTATTATTTTCATTTCAAGGAAATATTATATTATCAAACCCTCTACATATAATATTAATATCTATACCATTAATACTTCAAACATTTATTATATTTGCACTATCATACATAATAGCATATATATTAAAACTACCACATAATATAGCATCACCTGCTGCTATGATAGGGGCTTCAAATTTTTTTGAACTTGCTGTTGCTGTTGCTATATCATTGTTTGGAGTAAACTCTGGTGCTACACTTGCTACTATAGTTGGAGTATTAGTTGAAGTTCCTGTTATGCTTTTTTTAGTTAATATTTCAAATAAAACAAAAGATAAATTTCAAAAAGGAGTTTAAAAACATTATGAGTGAAATAAAAAAAATAGGTTTAGAAGAAGCTGTAAAACTTCTTAAAAGTAAAAAAATACAATTATTAGATACTCGCTCTGCAAAGGAGAGAGAAGAGATAGGATATATAGATGGTAGTATACTAATAGATACTTCACTTTCTGATATTTCTAATGAGATATTACAACTTGATAGAGATGTAGAGTATCTACTTTACTGAGGAAGTGGAGGTAGAGCTTTCGCAGTTAGCGAATTTATGAAAAAAAATGGATTTAAGAACTTAAATAGTTTATCTGGTGCTGGTCATAGAGAACTTAAACAAGGACTTGAAAATATTTAATTATTATAATTTTTAGTGTTAGGAGTATTTTAATTATGGGAGAAAGTGTGAAATCATTTTTTGTCTTTTTAGAAGAGCAAGTTTTATCTATGAAATGGCTTAATAATATAATAGGTAATATATTATCTAATTTTATAGAAAATGAAGTATTAAGAGGGGCTTTACAATTTTTTATATATGATATTATTAAAATATTTATACTTCTTTGTATACTTATTTTTGCTATATCATACATACAGTCATTTTTTCCTCCTGAGCGAGCGAGAAATATTTTATCTAAGTTTAATGGTATAACTGCAAATATATTATCAGCATTATTAGGTACAGTTACACCTTTTTGTTCTTGTTCTTCAATACCTTTATTTTTAGGTTTTACAAGTGCTGGTATTCCTATATCTATGACATTTTCTTTTTTAATATCTTCTCCTCTTGTAGATTTGGCTTCTCTTATACTACTTACAAGTATATTTGGTTTTAAGATTGCTATATGTTATGTTTTGGTTGGTATTGTACTTGCTGTTGTTGGGGGTAGTATTATTGGAAAATTAAGATTAGAGAGATATTTAGAAGATTATGTTCAAAATATTCAAGTTAATAATTGTTGTATACAAGAAGTTAGCTTAACAACAAAAGAGAGGCTTTTATATGCTAAAAAACAAGTTTTAGATACTATAAAAAAGATATATCTATATATTATAATAGGTGTTGCAATAGGAGCTTTTATTCATAATGTAATACCATCACATTTTATAGAATCTATTCTTGGAAAAAATAATTGGTATTCTGTAATAATAGCTTCTATTATTGGTGTTCCTATTTATGCTGATATATTTGGTGTTATTCCTATTGCTGAGAGTTTATATTATAAGGGAGCTGGTATTGGTACTGTTTTATCTTTTATGATGTCGGTTACAGCACTTTCTCTTCCTTCTATTATAATGCTTAAAAAAGTGATGAAAACTAAACTTTTACTTATATTTGTGATGATAGTAACTATTGGAATTATTATTATAGGATATTTATTTAATATATTTTATTTTTTATTTATATAATTTACAATTATTAAAAAATGTATATAATGTTTGTTAGCTTATAATAAATATATTTTAAGGAGACTATTTATTATGTTTGATAAATTAAAAAAAATCTTATTTAGTGAAGATTCAAACTCTGGTTGTGGCTGAGCACCTTCTCCTAAAACTTCGGGTGAAGTTGTAAAAGAAGGAAGAGTAAAAATTTTAGGTACAGGTTGTGCTAATTGTACTGAATTATATGATAATACTGTTTTAGCTATAAAAGAAGCTAATTTAGACTTAGAAGTAAGTAAGATAGAAGATCCTGAGATGATTACTGCTTATGGGGTTATGAGTACTCCTGCTTTGGCTTTAGATTATAAAGTTCTTTCTTATGGTAAGGTTTTAACTAAGGAAGAGATTATTGAGTTATTAAAAAATAATTTATAATCATAGTTTATATAATAAAAGAGAGTTTAATTAACTTTTTATTTAAGTTTTTTAAACTCTTTTCTATTTAAAAATTTTTTAATTGGTGGTTTTATTATAATGATTAGTAAAGAAAATGAATATTTTTATAGTGCTTTAAATAATTTGAATAATAAAAATTATGATGATGCTATAAGTGATTTACTTAAGTTAATAGAAATATCTCCTGAAAACTTGGACGCTTATTATAATTTGGCTAAGGCTTATGTAGAGATGAAGGATTATGATAATGCTATAAAAACTTATAATAAGTCTATAGAAATATATGCTCATGACTCTGATATATATTATAGTAGAGCTGAAATATATTTTTATATGGGTTTATTTGATGAGGCAATTCTCGATTTAGAGAAAGTTATTAAAATGAATCCAGCATATCCTGATACATATTATTTGATGTCTGTTATATATAGAAAAAAGAAACAATTAAAAAAGTCACTATACTACTTAAAAGAAACATTAAACTATAATAATGAAGATTATATAGCCTATTATGATATTTATAAATTATATAATAAGTTATCAGAAGTTGAAAAAGATGATGAAAAAAGAGAGAAGTATAGTAGTAAGGCTTATAAGGCTTTAGAGAAATCAGCAAATCTTGGATATGAAAAGGCTATTGAAAAGTTAAAAGATTTATGATAATAATAGATCTTCATCTCTAACTATAATTATAATTTCATATTTATCATTAACTTCTATATCTTTATCAGGATTTAATATAATATTTGATTGTATTTTTAGTCCTATAGGTATTGATTTTTTATTTATAAAGAAGTTATATATATCTTCAAATGTTTTTTTATCATTAAAGTCAAAATAATCTTTTGCTTTAATCATTATAATATCATTACCATTTTTTGTTAGTAGATTTTCAAATAAATATAATATTTTAGGATTAATTAGTGAATGTGCTATTAAAGTACCTATTAATCTACCACTTACTATAAAGTCTTTTATATCTTCTGAGAATATTAGATTTCTATTTTCTATAGATGTGATTAATGATAGTATTGAAATATTAAGTTTTTCTTTATTTATAATATGTCTTATTATAAGAAGTATATTTATTGTATTAATATCTGTTTCTATATGATCTGATATTAATACTATTTTAGTTATATCATTATTTTTAATTTTTTTGAAAAGGAAATTATACTTACTATCTTCCTCTTCTATATCTTTATAATATGTTTTTATAATATCTTCTCTATTTATATAATATGTAATTTCATTTATTACTTCTTTTTCTTTATTATTATCTAATATAAGTAATACTTTATGATTATAATTAATATCTTCATCTTTAATTTTTCTATGTTCTATAGTGTTATCATCATTACTGTGAAATAATGTTAGAGTATCTGTTTTTTGTATTTTATAATTTTTATCTGGTATATATAATGGATATTCTTCATTGATAATGCCAAATAATATCATTTTATTTTCCATATACTTTAGAGCAACTTCATTAAAAGTATAATTCTCATAATTATGCTTATCTTCTAATTTTATATCTATACATTTATAGCTAAATAATTCTTCATATACACTACTAAGCCCTGTGTATATCATACTTTGACCTATAATTTTATATAGAATTTCATATTTATATATAATATGTATTTTAAATTGATTTTCTACTTCATTTTGTATAGACTTTATAATCTCTATATTTTCTTTATTTGCAACTAATATAGAAACATTCATTTTATCATCATCATCTTTATAATCATTTAATATAAAGTTTTTTAGAGATAATAATATTTTTAATGACTGTGTATCATCATTGCTAATAATAGCTATACTATGAGCTTTTTTGATATTAAGTAGTTTTAAATTTTCTATAATACTTGGATTACCCTCTCTTACTATAATATTTACTTTTTTATTTATCTTAGAAAACACAATTCTTTTTTTTATATAATTAGAATCATATTCAGATAGTAGTACAATATTCTTTACTTTTCCATTTTTAAGTTCTTCTATTATAGAAAAAACTTCTTCCCCATATCCAAGTATAATAGAGTGATTTTTTTCCATAATAAAGATATTACCCTTACTTAGATTTTTTATTCTATCTTGTAGAGAGTTATTAATCATAGCTATTAATAATCCCCATCCAAATACACCAAAAAAAGTAACAAATAAGAATGTAATTACTAATTTCTTATCACCCTCAACAGAAGAAATATTTCCAGTATCAATAAATTGCATTAGACTTTGCCAAAATGCATTTGGAAAAGAAAAATTAAAAGATAATGATACAAAGGTTGATATTATAATTAATGCTATTGTAATAAATAAAATTAGAAATACTACTTGATGTAAGAAACCCTTATTTAGAATTTTATCTATTTTGTAAATGAATTTTCTATAAATATATCTGAACATATTAAAAAAATATTAATAAAACTTATATCTTATTAGATTTTCTCCATATTTTTTGTTCAGTAGCCTTTTTTATCAATTCATCTCTAAAATCAGGATGAGCTATAGATATAATAGCTTCAGCTTTTTGCCAAGTTGTTAAGCCTTTAAGATTTACCTTTCCATATTCTGTTACTATATAATGAGTATTCGCTCTTGTATCTGTAATAATAGTACCATCTTTAAAAGTAGGCACTATTCTAGAAAACACATTTCCATTTTTATCTTTAATAGTAGAAGATAAACAAATAAAGCTCTTTCCACCCTTAGATAAATAAGCCCCTATAACAAAATCTAATTGTCCACCAGCCCCACTAATATGTTTAAGCCCGCTAGATTCAGAGCTAACCTGACCAAATAAATCTACCTCAACAGCATTATTAATAGAAATAAAATTATCTAAAGAAGCAATAACAGAAGCATTATTAGTATAGTCTACAGGACAAGCAATACAATTAGGATTATTATTTATATATTCATATAACTTATTACTTCCAGCAGCAAAAGCATAAACTTGATATCCAGTATTAATATTTTTTTTGTTTCCAGTAACTTTTCCAGATATAGCCATCTCAACAAAAGCATCAGTATACATTTCAGTGTGTATTCCAAGATCTTTTAAGTCAGATTGAGCTATTAATTTTCCAGCAGCATCAGGAAGCCCACCAATTCCAAGTTGTAAACAAGCACCATTAGGTATTTCATTTACTATAATATCAGCAATTTTTTTATCTACATCAGCAATATTATCTTTAGAGAGTAATTGTAATATATTAGTATTACTTCCTTCTACTATATGCGTAACTTCTGTAATATGAACCCTATTATCTCCAAGTTTTCTAAATCCATAACAATAAGGCATATTTGTATTAACTTCTACAATAATATACTTAGCACGTTCTATCATAGCTCTCATATGTGAGCAATTAGGTCCGAAGTTAAAAAAACCATCTTCATCCATAGGAGATACTTGAAACATAGCAACATCTATACCAAAAGGTAAATCTCTATAATATCGTGGCATTTCAGAATAACGCATAGGAGAATAAAAGCAAAAGCCCTTTTCTATAGCACGTCTTTCAATACCACCCATATGCCAAGAATTCCAAGTGAAATGATTTTGAGGATTATCTATTTTAAAAATCTCAGGTTCTTGTAATAAGATACCCCCTCTTATATTTATATCATTTAATTCTTTTATTCTATTTGCAAGTGCTTTATCTAAATCAATAGGAGTAGAAGTTACCCACCCATAATCTATCCAGTTTCCTGAGTTTACAACTTTAACAGCCTCAGAAGATGTAGTTAATTTATCTTTATATATTTTAGAATAATCCATTATTTAATTCTCCTAAAAGATATATTTTTTATATTAGTTTAAATATAAAAAACAATATGAAAAAATATAGAATGCTATTTATATAATAGTATAATTTTTTGTTAAAGTCAATTATTTTGAATTATTGATATTTATTTTTAATAATAATATACTTTTTATATCTATTAATTATTTATTTGGAGTTTTTATGTTAAACATTTTTAAACAATTATCAATTTTTTTATTTTTTGTTTTTATCTCTTGTAGTAATAATAATGATATTGTAAACATTAGTATTATACATATGAATGATACTCACGGTAAGGATGAAGAAGAGTTAATAGTATCATCAGATAAAACACAAACAAATTATAAATATGGTGCTGCACGTAGGGCTACTTATATTAAAGATTTTAAATCTACAAATGATAATATATTGATATTACATGCTGGAGATACTATTACTGGTAGTATATACTCTACAGTTTTTAAGGGATTAGATGAGGTTGATATTATGAATATGATAGGAGTTGATGTTGTTACTATTGGTAATCATTTTGTAGATTATGGTAAAGAAAATTTTGATGAGCTTTTAAAAGAGAGAAAATTCCCAACTATTTCTGCAAATATTTTAAATAAAGATAATAGCTTATATACAAAAGCCTATATTACTACTAATATAAATGGAGTTAATATTGCTGTTATAGGGCTTACTACAACAGATTCTGTTTATAATCCAGATTATATAAAAGATTTAGTTTTTGTAGAGGAGGTTGAATCTATAAAGAAGTTATTGTCTGATACACCTCTTAATAAAACTAATGATATAACTATTTTATTGAGTCATATAGGTTATGATGAAGATAAAAGAATTGCTTCTGAGTTTCCTAATGTGTTTGATATTATTGTTGGTGGACATAGTCATACAGAGCTTTTTGAACCTACTTTTGTAAAAGATACTATGATAGTACAGGCTGGATCTTATGGTAGATATTTAGGTAATATTAATTTTAATGTAAAAAATGGGAAAATAGATAGACGTAGCTTAAAGTATAAATTAGTAGAGATGGATGAGAGTATTAAACAAGATGAAGATATGCTAAAGTTTATTGAAGAGATGAAGGGTACAGTTGATAAAGAGTTTAATGTACGTATTGCTACTTTACCTTTTGATTTAGAACATGATGGTATACGTTCTAACTCTACAGCACTTGGTAATTTTGCTTGTGATTTGCTATTAGATTCTTATGATGATATTGATATTGCTTTAATTAATTCAGGGTCTTTAAGAACTAAACTTTATGGTGGTGATATAACACTTGGTAATATTCAAAATGAATTTTTCCCTTTTGATAATGAGGTTGTAATTCTTACTTTAAGTGGACAAGATATTTTAGATATTCTTTCTATATCGGCTCAAAAGAGAGGAAGAGGTGCTTTTTTACAATTATCTAGAGGACTTGAAATTGGTATAAATAATAATCATTTAGTTTATGCTAAGCTTAATGGTGTTGATATAGATGCTAATAAGGACTATAAGGTTATATTATCAAGCTTTATGTATTTTGGTGGTGATGGATATGTGAATTCTAATGGAGAGGCTATAGGACTTAATGCTAAAAAAGCTATTATGACAGGTAATGATATTCGTGATGCTATGATTAGTAAATTAAAAGAACTTAATAATGTCCCTTTAGACTTTATTGATACTAAGCCAAGAGTTATATTTGAGTAATTATTATAAATAATTTTATTCTATATAAGCTACTATATATTTTATAGTAGCTTTTTTATATAAAAAATATATAATTCTTTAATTAGAAATTATAGGATTTTTTAATTTATGGAATATATTTTAGAAGTAAGTAAATACTTATTAAAAGGTTCATACACAACTTTTACACTATATTTTATTACATTATTATTTTCTTTTCCTATCTCTCTAATATTAGCAATTATTCATTTTAGTACTACTATTAAAGTTATCAAATATTTATTAGATATTTATGCTTGGGTTTTTAGAGGTACTCCTTTAATTTTACAATTAATTTTTTTCTATTATGGTATTCCATTAATGACTAATAATAATATAGTTGTATCAGCATTTACATCTGCTTCTATAACATTTATATTAAATTATTCTGCTTATTTAATGGAAATAATAAGATCGGGTATAGAGAGTATAGATAAGGGTCAATATGAAGCTTCTTATGTATTGAATTTAAGTTATTTTCAGCTTATGAGTAGAATAATTCTTCCACAAGCAATACGTAGGGTATTAGCACCTCTTTCTAATGAGGCTATTACACTTGTAAAGGATACTTCTTTAGTTATTGTATTAGGTATAGGAGATTTAATGCTACATGCAAGAGAAATTCTTACAAGAGACTTTAATTTGATACCATTTATAATAGCATCTATTATATATTTATTGTTTACTTCTATTTTAGTATTAATATTTAAGAAATTGGAGAAGAAGTATGTGCTTAGAGGCTAACTTAAAAGTTTTAGATATAAAAAAAAGTTATAATAATAATGTTGCTATAGATGGTGTTTCATTTACTCTTAATAAGGGAGAAATACTTTCTATCATAGGTCCATCAGGTGTGGGTAAAAGCTCACTTCTTCGTAATCTTATTTTAATTGATAAGCCAGATTATGGTGAAATATATATTGACAATGAAGTTTTATTTTCAAAAAAAGATAAAGAAGTACATATACCAAAGCACTCTTTTTTAAAGAGAAAAGAAAAGATAGGAATGATATTTCAACATTTTAATTTGTTCCCACATAAAACGGTATTAGAAAATATAATAGAAGCTCCTATTATAGTTAATAAAATCAATAAAAAAGAAGCTATAGAAGAAGCTCTTTACTTATTAAATAGAGTAGGGTTATTAGATAAAAAAAATAATTATCCTTCAGAATTATCAGGCGGTCAAAAACAAAGAGTAGCCATTGCAAGAGCATTAGCTATGAAACCAGAAATACTCTTTTGTGATGAGCCAACATCAGCATTAGATCCAGAATTAGTAGGTGAAGTTCTTTTAGTTTTAAAAGATCTTGCAAAAGAAAATATGACTATGATTATAGTAAGTCATGAGCTTAATTTTGTTAAGGACTTATCTTCAAATATAGCCTTTATGGACAAAGGGAAAATAATATCTTTAGATAATTCTTATAACTTTTTTAATAATCAAGCTAATGAAAGAATAAAAGATTTTTTAAATAAAATATTTCATTAATATATTAACTTTTATATATTCTAAAGTCCATATCAGGAAAAATATCATCTCTCCATTCTATCTTGCTTAGCCACTCTTCATTAAGATCCCTATTTTTTATAGCATAATAAAGATCTGTAAATCTATTAATATATATCTTAGTAATATTCACAGCATATTCAACCATAGTTCCCGTATGCATAATAAAAGCCCAGTCAGAACTTTGTGCCAATAATAATTCACGAGCAGCCTGATTTAAAGCCCTCTCATAAAGCCCCGTTTCATTATAATAATCATTAGCAAGTTCTATCATTCTCTCAGACGCTTTATGCAAATGTCTATAAATCCAACCATTACTACCATTAAGCCAAACTTCACCATATCCATTAGCCCCCCAACTAGATAGAGAAGGCATAGCAATTTGATTAACAGGATGTCTTTCTAAATATTCTTTAGGAGTTATAGGCTCTATTGTATCTTGATCATAGTGAATCTTTCTCATAAGATACTCTATAAACATAGGTCCTTCATACCACCAATGTCCAAATAACTCAGCATCATAAGGAGATACTACAATAGGAGGTCTATCCATTATAGAAGCTAAATATTCAATTTGCTTCTCACGATTAAACATAAAGTTTCCAGCATGCTCAGCAGCAGCCTCAGAAGCCCACTCGGGATTATAAGGTTCTTTATGTCCATCTTTCCCAGTTATTCTATAATATTTAATACCAGTATTTTTACGAAGACCATTATCTTGAATATAGTCTTTAATATACTCAAAATCTAAATCATACCCTATATCTCTATAGAACTCTCTATATCTTGAATCTCCAGGATATCCAACTTCAGCACTCCATACACTTCGAGAACTTTCCAAATCACGTCCAAAAGCAGCAACTCTCGCTTCACGAGAACAATATAAAGGAGCATACACCCCATTCTTAGGAGCTCTATCTGCATTCATTATTCCGTGAGTATCTACAAAGAAGTATTTTATTCCATTATTAAGTAAATGTTTTTCAAGTCCAGGAAAAAAACCACACTCCCCAAGCCAAATACCAGTAGGCTTTCTACCCATATGTCTTTCATATGTTTTTACAGCCATTTTTAATTGTGCTTCTATAGCATTAGGGTAGTCTTGCATAAATGGAAAAAATCCATGAGTAGCACCACAAGTTATAATTTCTAAGTTTCCTCTTTCTAAGAAATATCTAAAACCATTTAATATATTTTTATTATATTTGTTTAGAAAAATATCTTTTATTTTTAAAAATTTTTCTTTGTAGAATATAGCAGTATATTTGAAATTACTATCATCTACAGTTCTTTCACACTCTAATTTTGATAATTCTATTAATTTATCTATATACTTTAAATATCTATTTTGTAGAAGCTCATTAGAAAGCATATTCATAAGAGGTGGAGTTATACTCATTGTAATTTTGAAGTTTACTCCATCATTTGCCATTCTCTCATAAGCATCTAATAGCGGAATATATGTTTCTGTAATAGCTTCGTATAGCCAATCTTCTTCTAAAAAATTATTATGTTCTGGGTGTCTTACGTATGGAAGATGAGCGTGTAATACCAAAGCAAGATAACCTTTTGACATAAAAATATTCCTTATAATATATTATATTATAATAGTATATAATTAATTAATTAAAAATCAAGATATTATTTACAATCTTCACATATTCCATCAAAAACGATATTATGTTTTATAATGTTTAGATTATATTTTTCAGCTACCTTTTTATCTAAAGATGTATCATATTCCATATCTAAGTCTACAAGTTTTTTGCATTTAGTGCATTTGAAATGATAATGATCTTCAGGTAGATGATCAAAACGAATAGCTTCATCTATAACAGAAATTTTTTGTATTTCATTATTTTCTGATAAAATATTTAGGTTTCTATATACAGTACCTAAACTAATAGAAGGAAAATTTGGTTTTATATAATTATAAATCTCTTCAGAAGTAGGATGATTTTTAAGTTCTCTAACAGCATTTAAAATAACTTGTTTTTGTATTGTATTTCTTGTATTCATAGTTATCCCTTATTCTTTATAGATAATACTTAATTATTAAGAAATGATATTATTAAGTACAATATCTTTTACTTTATACAATATATATATGATTTGTCAATAGTAAATTAAAAAAAAAATATAAATTATTATCTTTTTCACATAAAAAATAGAGGCATTATATTAACACCTCTATTTTAATATATTAAAAAATATTATTTGTTATTTTTCTATAATAACAACATAAGTCATTCGAGAACGTTTAATTGTAACAGTAAATTCTTCATCCTTACCACTACTTTTAACAAAGTTATTATAATCATCTATATTAGATATAGTCTTACCATTAATAGCCTTAATAACATCTCCAGGTCTAAGTCCAGCTTGATATGCACTAGAACGCTGACTCATATTAACAACAACAACCCCACGCTCATTTTCTCTAATTTGAAGTCTCTGTGATAGCTCAGGAGTTACCTCAGAAACCTCTATACCCATCCAAGATTGTCTATTAGCATTTTTATCATCCTTACTATTTCTAGTAGGTACTACATTAACATCATTTTCTCTACTTTCTATAGTAACTTTTGTACTTCTTTCTCGCCCATTTCTGAGATATTTAACATTCACTTTCTTACCAATTTTAGTAGTAGCTACTTTATTAAATAAATCTCCAGAATTAGTCATAACATCGCCATCAAACTCTATAATAATATCCCCATCTTGAAGACCAGCCTTTTCAGCAGGAGAATTAGCAATAACCTCAGAAACAAATACACCACTATAAGGTTTCATATTAAGTCCACGAGATAAGTTCTCATCAATATCCTGTAAATATATGCCCAAATATCCACGAGTAACTTTTCCAGTCTCTTTTAATTCATTCATAACAGAATTTGCAATATTAATAGGAGTAGCAAAACCAATACCAATATTACCACCAGAAGTAGAATATATTAAAGTATTAATTCCAATAACCTGCCCATGAATATTAAATAAAGGTCCACCAGAATTACCAGGATTAATAGCTACATCAGTTTGTATATATCTCTGATATCTATTAGCACCAACATCACTTCTACCCTTAGCAGATACTATACCAAAAGTAACAGTATTATTAAGTCCATAAGGATTTCCAATAGCAATAGCAAACTCTCCAGGCTCAATAGAATCACTATCCCCCAAAGTTACATAAGGAAACTTTCTCTTAGATTCTATTTTTAATAAAGCAAGATCATAAGCCTCATCATATCCAATAAGTTTAGCAGGAAGCTCTTCATTTTCACCATATAATACAACAGTAATTTTACTAGCACCCTTAACAACATGATAGTTAGATAATACATACCCATCTTCATTAACAATAAATCCACTTCCAAGCGACTTCTGACTTCTTCTCTCTCTAGGTATCTGCTCACCAAAGAAAAATCTAAAAAACTCTTCTGTATATCTATCTTGCTCACTAATTTGAGCATCCATTTCTGTAGAGATGTTCACAACAGCAGGCATATTCATATCTACAACATTTCTAATAGCATCTTGTACATCTAAAGCTCCATTTAAAGAGTTATTATTAGAGCTACGTTTAGGAGTTGATTGTGCATGAACTTTAAAGTTGTCACTTTTATAATTTTTTTCATAAGAAAAAATAAAAAATGAAGCAAGTATTCCAATTAGTGTAAATGTAAGTCCCAAGTTTAAAAAGAACATAAACGATCGATTTCTATCTTTCATATCTAAACCTCCTCTCTCTAATTTCATTTTAATATATAAACAATATACAAAAAAACAAAGTAAAAATATATTTATTTAAAATTATTGTGTTTATAAAAAACTTCAGCTTCACCATTAGGTCTAGTATTCCACCTAGGATGTACCCAAAGCCAATTTTCTGGATATTGTCGAATAATATCTTCAAGTTTTTTTGTATACCTTTGAGTATTATGTCTTATAGTCTCTTCTTTACTTTCTTTTTCTTCTATATACATTATTTCAGATACAACAACCTTATGATATCCATATCTGTTTGGTACATCATAAAGTATTGCAATAGGAGCTTTTGTTTTCATAGCAAGTGCTATAGGTCCTGTAGCCGTTTTGCATAAGCAACCAAAAAACTCTACAAATATTCCATCCAAAAAGTTTTGATCTGCTAAAAATGCAACAGGCTTATTCTCCTTTAAAGCCTCAAACATAGCTCTTAAATCACCCCACCTTGAAATACATTTTGCACCACGTTTTTCTCTCCAGCTTTCTAAGTGAGCATTAAGTTTTGGATTATCCAAAGGACGAACTATAACATGAGGATTATAACCTTTAAGTCCAAAGTATGAAGCTACATATTCCCAATTACCAATATGACCTGTTATTGCTATAATTCCTATGTTTTTATCATAAAGCGCTTTGTCGAATTTATCTATTCCTTCTGCTGTAATTCTTTTAAGCAATCTTTTATCCGACATTTTTGATGCTTTTATAAACTCTGCAAAAGTCATTATCATAGTTTTAATAGATCGTTTTGCTATTTTTTTTCTCTCTCTAAAGCTCTTCTCTGGAAAAGCTTGCTTAAGGTTTATCAATGCTACTTTTCTTGTATTTGGAGATAAATAATATATTAATGACCCTATTACTTTAGCAAATAAAATAATAAAGATCATAGGTAAAAATGCAAATAATTCCATTACTATTCTAAGTGGAATATATTCAAGCATTACTGTTCTTGGAGACTTATACAATTTATTATCCTATTATTTATATCATTATTCTTTTATTATATCTTTATTTTCTGTTTTTTTAGTATTAGGTAAGTCTATTAACAGTCCAGCTCCATATAACTCACCTCTTGTTATTAGCTTATAAAATCCAGATATAAAGTAGTATGCTTCTGTTAGAGCTTTCATAACATCATAACCTTGTATTCTCTTACTATTACCAGATATTTCTGATAATGTGATTATATCTGTTGGATTTGATATTATTTTTTCTCTTTCTTCTTTATCTAATAATAGAGTATCAAGCATATTTTTTAATGTTGTTATAAGTTCTATTACATTAGATTTTATATTTTTTGCTAAGTATGTTCTTTCTGAGTTTTTCTCTGCTAATATAGATACTTTATGTTCATGTTTTATAGTAGCATCTTCTTCTATTTTTGATATATTCTTACATACACTACTATATTCATTAAAGCGAGAGTTCAAATCAGACAAAGATAAGAAAATATTATTAAAACTTTCCTTATAGTCTTTTCTCTCATTATTATCATATATAGGAGTATACTTTACCTTATTACTAACAAACAATACAGAATACTCTACATCCAAAAAGTCTATTAAAACTTTTATTCTGTATATTTTATCGAGTTCATCAACACTATAAAAAGGATCAGTTTCATAATTAATATTATTATGCTGTTTTTTAAAAGATACTACCTTTTCTATTAGGTTAATACCTATATTCTCTATTTTGCTTAATTTATCATTATCTTCAACATTCTTTCCAATATTTTCTTTAACTTCTTCTATTCTTTTTTCCTGCATTTTCTCAGCTTCTTCTTTAAGCTTAGTATAATATCCTAAAAGATCTTCATCAGTAATATTTAAAAAATGCATACAATCTTCAGCCTGCTCTAACTTTTCTTTAGCAGCATACCGTAATAGTATTAACAATTTGTGATAATACTTATTATATATAATATCTACATCCTTTTTGAAATTAGTTATTCTACTATTAACTAATTCCTTACTCATATTATCAACAATAGAATATTTAATTAATGCTTTTTCAGCAGAAGATTTCATTCTATCAGTATATAATTTCAATACATATAAAGGCTTAAACATATCTCTAAGCTCATTAACATAACTACTAGCTATAACAGGAGAGTTTAATTCCTTAAAAGGTTTTAAAAAACTTTTATAAGCTCTTTCATTATACTGATTTTTAATTCTTTCTAATATTTCTAAATTTTCAGGATCTTTTTCAAATACAGATAATACTTGTTCCTTTTTTTCAACTGCTTCTAAAGGGTTTTCACTATATGGATTTAGAGCAGAAAACATATAACTGTCCATTTCTAACAATGAAGCGGTTACAGTTTTATCTATAAAGTTTAGAAATTTAGGATTTACCTTACCACCACTAAGTGATATAAGCCCAGAACTATACGCCTCAAACCATAAAGCAATATTTGCAAATAGATTATTTTTTTGATCTTCAGCACTATTTGCTTTGGCATTATTTGCACTTTTTTTAGCTTTACTATTTCTTTTATATAAATTTTCTTCTTGTTTTGACTTGTTTAAATTATTACCATTTGCTTTATCTTTATTTAAAATAGGAGCATTTCTTTTAATAGGTTTCTTAGGTGGATTCATCACTTCTCCACCAGCATTAACAAACTTATCAAATAAGTCTTTTCTTGTAGTCTTCTCTAAATGATTAAGTTTTAACCTTTCTCTTGTGTTTTCTATTTCCGTGTGCTCTATGTTTTTCATTTACTTTATACTCCTATGTATCATAGTAGCAGTGGCCTGATTTTCTGCTAATATAGTTATAGTTGAAATTTGAATATGTTTTTTTCTAGTTAGTACATACTCTATATTATCGGCTATATCTTCGGCATATAAAGGTTCAAATCCATCATAAACCTTGTCTGCTTTTTCTCTGTCGCCTCTAAATCTTACAGTAGAAAACTCAGTATTTACAGCACCAGGTTTGATATTAGTAACCTTAATAGGCTTATCTATAAGTTCAATTCTAAGTGCATCGCCAAACATATCAACAAAAGCCTTAGTAGAACAGTAAATAGCACCACCACTATATCCTTCATCGGCAGCCACAGACGATAAATTTACAATATGTGCATTTTTATTATTAAGTAAATAAGGTAAAAGCAACTTAGTTAAAACAATAAGCCCCTCACAATTTACTCGTATCATTTGAAGGCTATCTTCTATTGTATTATTTTCATACAAGTCTTTACCTAAAGCAAGACCTGCATTATTTATAAGTATATCTATATTTTGCCATTCTTTATCTAAACTACCTATAGCACTTTTTATATTTTCTATATTAGCAAAGTCTATTTCTAAAGCTAATACTTTAACTTTATACTCTTTTTCTAATTCTTCTTTTAATTTTTGTAATCTATCAATTCTCCTTGCAGAAATTATAAGATGAACACCATTAGAAGCAAGCATTTTAGCAGTAGCCTCACCAATACCAGCAGAAGCTCCAGATATAAAAGCTATTTTTCCACTTATATTTTCTTTATACATAAATATAAAACCCTAATATTACTTTTATAATATTATTTACTTTTTTATTTAGGATCTATCTTACCTGCAACATCCTGAGCTGTATATTGTAGTCCAACTTCTTGAAGATACTTAGATATTAAAGTATCCATTTGCTTTTTTAAGCCCTTAGAATAAAGTTCTGCAACAACAGTACAGTTTTGCATATTATCCCACTTAGTTTCAACAATAGAAACACCACGAACTCTACCAGAAACTCTCTCTTGTATAACATCTTCATCAAGCATACCCTTTTCAGTAGAGCTTAAAGATTCTATATAAGATCCTACTATTTTAGCTACTATCTTATTTTTAGCATCAAGTTCAGCAGCTCTTTTTGAAGTAGTCTCTCTCCTAAATACATCATTAGGATCAACAGAATCACTAGGGCTACCTCTACCTATTACTCTAAAAGTATCAGCATTAACCCACCCCTCAGGATTTTTCTGACTTACTCCAGTAGAACATCCAGTAATTATTATTAGAATTATTATTTGAAATATTATAAGAGAGTGCTTTTTCATAATATATATAATTCCTTAATTAAAAAATTGAAAATAGCATTATAACTATTTTTTGTATTATATAACCCTAATAAAACAATATCAAGTATATATAATACAAAATTTATTTTTGACAATTTTTTATATTAGCAATATAATTATAGTTGTATTTTTATATTTTTTATGAGGTGTTATGCTACAATATGCAGTCATAGGTGTTGGTACTTTAGGTAAGGCTCTTATAAAAAGACTTATGAATAAACCTTCAGTTGAGGTTATGGCTTTTGATAATGATATTAAAGAAATAGAAGCCATCAAAAATAGTGTTACTCAAGCTATGAGAATAGACTCTACTCAAAAAGAAGCTCTTGAGGCTATTGAGATTAATAAGTTTGATGCGGTTATTGTTACTATGGGTGATGATATGATGACTAGTGTATTAACTGCATTACTTCTAAAAGAGCTCAATGTAAAAAACATTATAGCAAGATATTCAGATGAAAAACATAAAGCTATACTGAGTATGATAGGTATTACAAATTTGGTAAGTCCAGAAGAGTCTATGGGTACGCATATTGCCGAACAGCTTGAGGTAGGAAATTCCACTCTCCTTTATGATCTTACAGAATATCATTCTATAGTAGAGTTTAAGGTTAGTTCTGATTTTGCAGGTAAAAGCTTAAAAGAATTAGACTTAAGAAAAAAGTATAAAATCAATGTAGTTGCTATAAAAAAAGAAACTACAAGTATATTAGGTAATGAAAAAACTGTTGTAGATTGTACTCCTGATCCTGATGAGCTTTTAGTTGAAAATGATATACTTGTTATTGCTGGACATGATAAAGATATAGAAAAATTAGCAAAGAGAATGTCTTAGGGACTATAATGAATAATAGTATTGCAAAATTTTTGATTATTATAGGAATTATTTCCATTATAATAGGTATATTATTACTATTAAATATTAAACTTCCATTTGGTAAATTGCCTGGTGATATAGTTATAAAAAAGGATAATTTTACTTTTGCTTTTCCAATAGTTACTTGTATTATTATAAGTATAATACTTTCTATTGTTATGAGAATAATCTCTAAATAGCTATTTTTATAGAATTAATACAGCTTTACAAAAGTAAGTAAATTCTGTATAATTCTACTGTCTAAAAAAATACTGTGTTGGAGATTAATGAATATATGTCAGAAAATAAAAAATTTTATATAAGCACCCCAATCTATTATCCCTCAGACTATCTACATATAGGGCATTGTTATTGTACAATCGCCGCAGATACAATGGCACGGTATAAAAAAATAATGGGGTATGATGTATATTTTTTAACAGGTACAGATGAGCACGGCGAGAAAATAGCAAGAAAAGCACAAGAAGCAAAAACTACTCCAAAAGAATATGTAGACAAAATAGTAGAAGCAACAAAAGAGCTTTGGAAAAAACTTAATATAGATTATTCTCATTATATAAGAACTACTGATTATTATCATGAAAAAAGAGTTCAATTAATCTTTAAGCAATTATATGATAAAGGGCATATTTATAAAGGATCATATAAAGGGCTTTATTGTGTTAGTTGTGAGGCATTTTTTACTGATAGTCAAATAATAAAAAAGGATGATAAGAATTGTTGTCCTGATTGTGAAAAGGAATTAGAGTATAAAGAAGAGGATTGTTATTATCTTAAACTTTCTTCTTATGGTGATTGGCTTATAAATTATTATAAAGAGCATCCTGAGTTTTTAGAGCCTAAAGAACGAGAGAATGAGATGCTTAAAAATTTTTTAGAGCCTGGACTTGAAGATTTGGCTGTTACTCGTAAGGGCGTTAGTTGGGGTATACCTTGTCCTATAGATTCTGAACATAGTATTTATGTTTGGGTAGATGCTTTAAGTAATTATATAACAGCACTTGGATATCCTGAAAAATTAGATTCTAACTTCTCTAAGTATTGGCCTTGTGATGTACATTTTGCAGGAAAAGAGATTATACGTTTTCATGCTATTATTTGGCCTATAATTTTAAAAATGCTTGATTTACCTCTACCTAAAAAAGTATATGGTCATGGTTGGATTTTATTTGATGATGGAAAGAAGATGAGTAAGAGTAGGGGAAATGTTGTTGAACCTAATGCTTTAATAGATAAATATGGTGTTGATGCTTTAAGATATTTTTTAATGCGTGAAATTAATTTTGGTATTGATGGTTATTATTCTCAAGAGCTTCTCTTAAAAAGAATTAATAGTGACTTAGCTAATGATTATGGTAATTTGTGGCATAGAATTACTACTATGCTTGAGAAGTATTTTAACTCTATTTTACCTGATGAAGTAGAGAGTGTTTATGGAGAGAGAGAAAGAGAACTTAAAAAGATGGTTCTTACTTTAGATGCTAATGTAGAGTTTGCACTTGATGATTTTAAGTTTAATGAGGCTTTATCTTATATTTGGGAAGTTATTAGAATGACTAATAAGTATGTGGAAGAATCTGCTCCTTGGTCTTTGGCTAAAGATGAGAGTAAGAAAGATCATTTAGCTAATGTTATGTATATTTCTTTTCAAACTTATTATATCATTACTGCATATTTACAGATATTTTTTGTAGAAACACCAAAAAAAGTATTTAATAGACTTGGATTAGGTGATTTTGTTGCTTTAGATTCTGCTAAGAATTGGAGGAGCTTACCTGCTGGTATAAAAGTAGAGAGAGGGGAGCCTTTATTTAATAGATTTGATATTGAAAAAGAAATAGGTAAGAGTAAAGATATTATGCCTGAAATTAATCCACCTAAGGAAGATATACATAAACCTTATATAGAATATGAGGATTTTGCTAAGCTTGAGTTTTTAACTGCTAAGGTTGTTATTTGTGAGAAAGTTGAGAATGCTGATAAGCTACTTAAGTTTGTATTAGATATAGGAAATGGAGAACAACGTGTAGTTGTATCATCTATTGCTGAGTATTATAAACCTAATGAGCTTATTGGAAAAACAGTTCTTTATTTAGCTAATTTAAAGCCTAAGAAGTTTAGAGGTGTTATGTCTCATGGTATGTTATTACTTGCAGATAATGGTAAAACATTATCTATGATGACTACTGAAAAAGATTTTGATGCTGGATGTCAAGTAAATTAATACTATTATGAAGAAAAAGAGTAAATTAAAAAAGAAAATAGATGATGCAAATAAGAAACGTGTTTTTTTAAAAAAAACATTTTTATATATTATATTAATATCTTTTATTTTATTTCTTTTTTATTCAATTAATAGAGCAAGAATACTTAGAGTTGAGATAGTAGGACTTAAATATTTAAATCCTATAGATATTATTTCTGATTCTTCTTTGTCTGATTTTAATAATATTAGTTTATTTCGTATACCTAAAAAAGAGATTATATCTCGTATAGAAGAAAATTTACGTTTAAAGGTTAATAGTATCAAAATATCATTTCCTGATGTTCTTGTTATAAATGTTACAGAGAGAGATACTTTATATTTATTAGAATCTAAGTATGGTATATATGAAATAACAGATGAAGGGTATATGATAAAAGAAAGCGTTATTCGTAATTATAATGTGCCTTATATTACAGGTCTTATGATTAACCCTACTAATAAAATAGTTGAAAATGATTATACTAAGTATTTAACTACTGTTCTTTCTAATTTAAAATATCATAATATAGATATTTATAATATAGTATCAGAAATAAATGCTTATGGAAATGATCTTATCTTATATACAAGAGGGTATCCTGTTCAAGTTATATTAGAAAAGTATGTTAAAGCCGAAAAGTTTGTAGAGTTGGCAGGGGTTCTTAGAACAGTAAATCAACAAGCTACTAGAACTTACAGAATAGACTTTAGATTTAATGAAGCTATTACTGTTAATTAAAATAGTAGTCCTATTTCTACTCCAATTTTGTGTTCATAGTTAAAATAGCTTGAAGCACCACGCGGTTTGGAAAATCCATATTTTAAGGCTACCGTTAGTCTATAAAATTCTAACCCCGTAGCAATATTAATAGCCGCGTGCCAAGGTTCTTTTATCAAACCTAATCTATCTTTTTTATCTAAAATACCCGCAATATTAAGCCCTGCTATAACTTTTATATAATCCTTATAAATAGGGTATCTATAATCTACACCACTATGTATTCTAAATAACTGTGGGCTATTTCCTATAGCATTGTATGAAAATTCTATTCCCCCATAAATAGTAAAATTATTAATATAATAGTATGTAGCAACAGAAGCCATCTCATAACTACTACCGCTTCTAATATGATTATTGCCCCTAAATCCATCTACTAAATGTGTAGATTGATGATACATAGGTATAAATCTAATTTTAATATTTAAACCTATTAAGTTTTGTAGCCATAAATCTGTAAAAACAGCAAATTGACCACTTAAATCATAAACGTCAAATATACCATCAACTCTTCCAAGAATAGAAATCTCAATAGCACCACCCATACCAATAGAAAAATAATTATTTCTATAAAACATAAGTTCACTAGCAACTCGTGCATCTACATATAAAGCTACTGTTTGAAAGCTCCATTCTGTCTGTGGCGCTATAATAGTTAAAGAATCTTCTACCCCTATATTTTTTGCAAATAATAATCTACTTGTAAAAGCTCTAGGGTCTTGAAATCCCATGTAGTACTTATCTACTTCATAAAGTCTAAATGGATTTTCAAAGTTATAATCCATATGATTAGTATTTTGCGAAAATAATTCTATACTTTGTATTAATAATAGTATAGTAATAAGTATAAAATGATTGCTTTTATTCTTCATATACTTTAATAGCTACTCTTTTTGTTTCATCATCAAGCCATTTTACAAAGGATTCTCTTAATTTTTGTTCACTAAGATAGTTTTTTACTCTAGTTCTAATGCTATCATTATCTTTTTCTACAGCAGTTATTTTTACTATATAAAATCCTCTACCAACTAATTCTCTAACAGTACTAACAGTACCAGCTCTATATCCTCTTTTTACAAGGGAAAGTCCTACATTCACTTGAGCAGGTAAAGATCTTTTTCCAGCATCATATAAAAGATTATATCCCAAATCTCCACCACTATTTTTAGTTCTCTTATCATCGCTATACATCTTAGCCAATTCTTCAAAGCTTTTATTATTATTAATAGCTATATTTCTAACTCTAATAGCTAAATCTCTTTTTTCACCTTTCTCTACAAATGTTTTAGCCTCAAAGAATATCCAAGATATTTTTACTAAAGTATCAGATTCAAACATAGACTTATTTTTTGTACTCTTATAAAACTCATCAGCCTCTTCATCAGTAACCTCAGCATTATTAATAACAAGTCCACTTAAATTTTCTATAGCTATTTGTTTCTTTATAGAGTTTCTATACTCTTCGTATGATATACCTTCACTCTTTAATTGTCTTTCAAATTGTTTAATAGTAAGATTATATTGTTTTGCTATATTTTCTAATCTTCTGCTAATATCTGTTTCTTCTATTGTATAATTAAACTCTTTTAGTTTTAAATACATTATTCTCTCTTCTACTAAATCCTTATACACCATTTTATCTGTAACTCTTTGCCCTACAGATCTTGCTTGTAATGTTAAAAATGATTTTCTACTAATAAAATCTTCATACGTAATAGGAATAGAACCTACAGTAGCAACTATACTATTTACAACATCTGAATATAAAAATATGCTTTTACTTAGAATCAAAATAGATAATATGATAATTTTTTTCATTGATACTGATACCTTATTTTTTTAAGTATTACATAATAACATTTAAACAGTTTATATGCAATTTTATTCATTAATATTTTTTATATTAGAAAATATAAATGATGTAAAAGATAAAATAGATAATGGAACTGTAGGATATAAATATCTTGTATCGATATCTGGACTGAATATAGAAACTATTAAAATAGTTACTATAGAAGAAAATGATATAAATATTGAAAATATAGTAATGTCTTTATTTTTTATATTCTTACTAAATATCCTTATTATTGATGATAAAAACACTATAATAGAAATTATAGAAAATATATAGTAATTGAAAGAAGGTAATAAAGATTTTAATTTATTATATATTATTTTTCTTAAATCCGAATAGTATATATTATATTCTTTATAATTTAGTTGTAGTCCTTCAAGATTATTAATTTGATTATAACTTGGAATCCAAATTTCTTTTCTTTTCATTATAACTATTGTGTAATTTAATATATGTTTAGCAAAATCTTTTGGATATTTTAATATATACTTTAGCCATATATTTGGTAATTTTTCTAAATATATAGGATTAAATACTCTATTTTCAAAAAAAGATAGTATAAGCGGATCAGCAAATACTTTATTTTTATAGTAAATTTCTTTTGCATCTTCAAATGTTTTTCCATATTCATACCAGTTTCTTGGAATTAATGAATCATCATTATTAGGTGCAGCACATGCTATAATTTGTTGTATAAATATAGCATTAGGAGCATTCTTTGCAAATCTGTCGTTAATATCTTGCCATTTAAAATAATCTATAATATATCCGTATTTTTCATATACTTCATCTCTTTTAGAGTTGTATGATATATATCCTTCATTAGATGATATTATAATATGTGGTGTAATTTTAATAATTATTACCATAAATATAGCAATTATAAATGATGATATAAAAAATATAAATATTTTTAATATATTGTTCATTTTTTCATTATTTTTAATTTCTTGAAATAATGTGAATAATACTATAGGGTATATAGTCACTATTGCATTATGACGCCATAACATAGCAAGGATTAGTAAATAGTATATTATTATATATAATATAATTTTATAGTTTATTTTTATCTTTTTATTTTTTAAAGTTATATATAATATTAATGAGCATGCTAAGTATATATACATAGATGCGGTTATATCTTTTAGTTGTGTAATAACAGGAAAATATACATTTGCTATACATAAAGTTAATAATATATAAATAATATTCTTATTTTTGTATTTCTGATATATTGAGATTATAATAATTGAATTCCCTATATAGAGACATAATAAATTAATTAAAGTTATGTAAAATGTATGTTGTCCAAATATTTTATATAAAAAACTTAATGTATAAGCTATAATAACAGGATGCCAATTTGAAAAATCTTTATTAACAGATTGTTTTAATATAACTAAGTTATCATAGTTATTGAAAAAGCCAGGAAATGTTAATATAAAGTGGAATAAGAATAATAGTATATTTAAATATATGGATATTACAATAAAATTTTTTGAAAATAAATATATTATATATAATATAATGGCAAAATATATAACAAATAAATAATTATTATATTTAATAAGTAAATATATTAAACATAATATACCCCCCCCCACCACCATAGATATTTACTATACATATTTATATATTTTTTTATTATACAGTATGTTTTAAATAAAATTATCTTACTAAAAAAGTATATATATTTAATATAGTAAATAAGTACATTTACTATAAATAAAATAATCATTAAAGACATTTTTATCTTTAGAAAATATTGAATATTATATAAATTTTTTTCTATTATGGGTTTACTTGATATTAAAGATCCATATGGACTTTTATTATTTATATTTATTAGTTTTATAAAATTATAATTATAAATTATATTATTTGTTTTTATATATACATCATATATATTGGAATTTCTAAATATTTTAGTATAGTATTTTATCCTAAAACTATATTCGTATTTTGTTATATTTTTATTTGTATTAATAAACTTTATTATAGTTTCTGAATTAAATTTTTCTCTATTATTATTTAGTAAATATTTTGATTCTTTATAATTATTTTCATCTATTATATTTGTATAATAAATATTATTAAGTTTAAGAGTATTTTCTATTTGTAGATTAAATTCTGATAAATATCCAATTCTAGGCTTTAATCCTAAAATATATAGAATACTTATAGAACCCATAATTATAAGTATAATAATTTTATTTATTTTCATTTTCATTATTATAATTATTTTTTTTTTTTAGTCAATTTAGATTTTTGTATTTTATAATTTTAAATTTTATATTTTTTTTTGGTGTAATTATAATTCTACCTATAGCAAAGAAAAAACCAAATCCATAAAAGAAATGAGTAATAAAAAACATAAATGGATATATAAATATTCCCTTTATTTTATTTTTAATACCACTCTCTTTTAGAGAATATAGTATAGCTGAAAATATTGTTGATATAGAGTATATTACTATAGGTATAAAATATAATAGTATAATATTGTTTTTTATTAGGAAATACAATATAGACATAATAGGTATTGATAATATATATATACTAAATATAGCGGGTATAGTGAATATTAAGTTTTTAAAATTAAAATTTATATATAACTGTTCAAATCTACCTCTACCATAATTAATAAGCATTTTTATATATTCTTTTAAGTTTTTTCTTGGAGGTCTTTTGACAACTATTTCTGGATCATACATAAGCTTATAACCAAGAGATAGTATTTTATCTATTAATTCATTTTCTTCATTAGGATATAAGTTTTCATTAAAAAGTCCAACTTCTAATAAAACTTCTCTTCTAATAAATAAATTGCAAAGTATAACGTCTTTATCACTGCCTTCTCTATAATGAGATTTACTAATGCTATATCTTTTAGCTATAGGACCTACAGCATAATATGATCGCATAGTTTTATCTATATATCTTTCTTTTTCTGTAGAGACTATATGAATAGCAGGTCCTCCCACTATAGCTACGTTTTTGTTTTCCTCAAAAATTTTAATAGCATTTTTGATATTATTAATATCTATTATAGAATCATTATCTATAAAATATATAATATCCCCAGAAGATAATTTGATACATTCATTGCGTTGTACTGTGGGATGAGTGCCTTCTGCTTGAAATATTTCTATATTATCTTGATTATAATCAGATTTATATATCTCTTCTAAAGTATTTGATATATTCTCATTAATCCTATGTGGTATTATTATAGTAACTTTTAATGACACTATTTAATTTCCAATAGCTCTGTTATATGCTTCTCTAAGATCTTTAGTCATATCTTCAGGAGCAGTAGGATTACAAGGAGCCCAAGCACCTGTTTCTGAAGAAGCATTAAATTTTTGTTTATCAGCACTTCTCATAGGTGGAAAGAACTCTATATGATAATTCCATATATTATTATAATCTACACCATCATTTATAGGGGAACTATACATACACATCATATATGGAAATTTTGTATTAAATAAAGCATCTAATGTAGATGTAGCTTTTTTTAGACTATCAGCCAAAGAAATACTTTCTTCATTATTAAAATCAGTTATATTAATTGTTCTTTTCTTAGGCATAATCATAATACCATATGGATACTCACTTGCAAACGGTAAAAAACAAATAAAATGATCATTCTCAAATATAACTCTTCTTCCATCTTCTACTTCTTGGCTAATCATATCCATAAATAAATTAGATTTATTTTTTTCATAATAGCTTTTAGCCATATCTACTTTTCTTTGTACTCTTAATGGTATCCAGCTATATCCATATATTTGACCATGTGGATGTGGCATAGTTACACCTACTACCTCTCCTTTATTTTCAAAAGGCATTATATATTTTATATCTGTGTTTTTAGATATTTCTGTCATTCTCTCTTGCCATAGTCTAACAAGTTTTGTAATATGTTCTACTGATAATTCTTTTAAAGTAGCAGTATGATTTGGAGAATATAAAATTACTTCACATTTACCTATAGACTTAGCTGTATTAAATAACTTATTATTATGAACATCATCAGGAGTTGGAGGATTATATGACAGAGCAGGAAAATCATTATCATACTTTAGTACATCATAATTATCAGGTACTTTTCCACTTCCAGGACAAAAAGGACACCAATCTTTAGGCATTTGAGGTCTTGCTTGTCTGTGACTTGCTATCATTACATAATCACCTAATAGTGGATTAAAACGTAATTCTGCCATAATATTTACTCCATTTTTACTAATAATGAATAATATACATTGTAGTATATATTATTTTTTTTAATAATCAAATTTATTTTTATATTATTATGTTATATAATTAGTATTATTTTTATATATTTATGGTTGTATTATATTAATTATGAAAAAAAAATTTGCTTTACTTTTATGCTCTACAGGTAATGAAGCTTTTGCTGTTGGAAATGTTATTATTGGTGCTAAGAAATACTTATTTCATAGTTTAGATAATAATGAATATGATGTTATATTTTATACAGATAAACTTTTAAATCAAGATGAAAAAGCATTAAAAACTATCTTTCCTAATATTATTATTAATATATATGATTCTCCTTTAAAAAATAAAGGTTTTGATGCTATAAGTTATTATAGCTTATTTACATATGCTAGATTTGAAAGTTTTGATTTATTAGATAGCTATGAAAAGATATTTTATGTAGATACGGATATTATCATTCAAAAAGATATTTCTCATTTACTTAATCTTAAAGAAGATTTTAGTATTTGTTATTATGGCGAGCATATAAAAATTATGGATAAAATTATTCATAATGTTGATAAAAATACTATATCAGAGTTAGAAAAAGAAGGGTTTAATTTACAAGCTAATGAAATACAAGCTGGTATATATTTAATAAATGATACTTTATATTGTTATAAAGAATTAAAAAACTGGCTTTATAATTTTTGTATAAAATATAAACTTAATGATGAAGATACTATTAGTATAGCTTTAAATTATTTTAATATTAAGGTAAATAAATTAGATCAAAGATATAATTGTATACCTTCATCTGATTGTAATAAAGATGCATTTATTTTACATTCTATAGGTTCTAATAAATTTTGGAGAGGACTTTATAATAAGAATTGGTGGGATAATCATTATCAATGGGTAGAGTGTGGAGGAAGTGAATCTTTTAATGATATAGAAAAAAAAAGAAAATTAATATTTAAGATAATGTGGTTTATCCCTTCTACTAAATTGAGAAATAAATTAAGGGCTATTTTATTAAGATATATAGGTCTTTCAGGTAGATAAATTTAGCAGTTATTTTTGGAGAATTATATATATGTCTAATATAAAAGTTAGTGTTATTATACTTGTATATAATACATCTCAATATTTAGATAAGTGCTTGAGTAGTGTTTTATCTCAGACTTTAAATGAAATAGAGATAATTTGTATAGATGATAAAAGTATAGATAATAGTGTTGAAATTATTAATAAGTATAAAAAAAATGATAGTAGAATAATTTTAGTAGAAAATACTCATAATATGGGTATTGGGTATAATAGAGATCTTGGCGTAAAAATAGCTAGAGGGGAATATATAGGTTTTTTAGATTCTGATGATTATATAGATATAGATTATTATTTTAATCTTTATCATACTGCTATAAAGTATTCATCTGATATTACTAAGACAGAGAATATAGAGACTTATGATAAAAATTATAATAGAAAATCTAATTTGCAAAATAAGTTAGATTATAAAAATGAAGGTATTTTGAATTTGTCATGTGAAGAGTTAATAGATTCTTTAAATTATTATAAAGATACAAAATATTCTATGGCAACATCTGTTTGGAGTAAAATATTTAGAAGAGAATATATATTACAAAATAATATAGTTCATAGTAATATTAGAAATGGTGAAGATTTAGTTTTTCTTATTAACTGTATGACTCATATCCTAAAATATCTTTTAATAATAGTGCAGTATATCATTGTTATCAACGTAATGACTATAGTGTTCATATAGTAGATAATGATTATATAGGAAATGCTATAGAGATATTTAACCAATCTATAAAAAATATTAATCGAAAAAATATAAAAATTGTAAGCTCTATTTTCGATTTAAATATGTATATATTATTTAATACTATTTATAACACTTATACTATAGATACTATTAAAGACAAATATAATATAGTTATAGATTTTTTTATTAAAATTAATTTAAATAAAAAAGAGTTACAATATTCTAATTTTTATTTAAAAACACTTTATTTAAAAATAATAAAAAAAAGAAATTATAATTTGTTTTGTTACTACTTTTTTTATCTACATAATTCTATAAGAAAAATATTTCCACCTTTTATATTAAAAATTTTACGTAAAAAGAATTTAATACCTTAGGGATTAATGATTTTTATATACTGTGTACTATTGTAAAATACTTTTTCTAAGATTATCTCTAACTTTTTTTATAGGTATCCACCAAGCCATACGATTTATATTATCTAAATTTAATTCTATAGTAATCTTAATAAAGAAAATAACAATTTCAATTTTATCTTTATTTTTATAGATTCCTAAAAATCTTATTCTATTTATATTTAATTTTATTTGCTCGTAGTCATGAAATTTCTGTTCTATTATTGTATTTATTGTTTCTAGTGAATTTATTTTATACCAAGGAGTATATTGATAATATTTCCAAAATTCTTCTACAAAAAATACATTAGATACATCTTTTTTCCAAGGTTTTGCAGCTGCATAGTGTATAATATTAATTTCTTTTAGAGGTTCATTATATACTTTTTTGTGTGATAAAAAATTCCATTTAGAATCTATAACTTTTATATGATTTTTGATTATTCTATTTAAAATATCTTGATCTGCATGACCCGTATTTCCAAACTTTAAATAATCATTATAAAATATTTCTTCTAAATTATTTTCTCTCCATAATTTTAGATTAATCATCATAACACCAGAATTAAAATATATTTCATCTTTATTTAGTCCATGCATTTCTTTAAATTTAAAAATTCTATTAAGATAAACATCTTCACAAACAATAGCATAATAGTTGTTAATATCTATACTAAATATTTCTGCTAAGCTATTTAATACAATTGTATCACAGTCTAAATACAATACTCTATCTATATCTTTTATTATAGATGCTATGTTAAGTCTTAAGTAATGTGGTAAATTATATTTATTTTCATTTGTATTATAAAAAATAATATTAAATTGTTTTATACTTTTTAATTCGTATATTCTATTTTTATTTTCTTCTGTTATACCACAGTCTAAAATATGAAAATAAAGCTCTTCATCTTCTTTAGAGTTTGAAAGTATAGAAGCTATTGTCGTAGCCATATATTTAGAATAACTATTATCTGAAGAAAAACAAATATCCAATTTCATATAATATTTCCTTTTAGTTCCTAAACATTAAAAGCCCTTTTAAAAGCTTCTCTATACTTCTTTATGGGTATGAACCATGCTATTTTATTTACATTTTCAAAATTCATTTCTATAGTAATTTTAATAAAAAACAATACTATTTGCAGAGTATTTCTATTATGATATATACCAAAGAATTTAATATCATTTATTTTAAGTTTTGTATTTTCATAGTCTGATAATCTTTGATATAATATAGTTTCAATAGCATCTATAGGACGCTCTAAGAACCATGGAGTTAATTGATAATATTTCCAAAATTCATTTGTAAAAAAACCAATATTACCTTTTTCTTTCCAAGGTTTTCCTACAAAATGTAGTATATTAAGATTATTAATATCTGGTTTATTTTTCTTATAACAAGATTTACTTTCTAAAAAATTCCATTTTTTATCTATAAATTTAACTCTATCTTTCAAGCAATAATTTAATATATCTTGATCTTTAAAAGAAAGTAGACTCATTTTATCTATAGTATCATAAAATTTATATTCAAGATTTTCCTCTTTCCACAATTTATTATTAATCATTAAAAATCCAGCATTAAAATATTTATCTTCTTTTTTAAAGTTAATACCTTCTTTTACTAAATCTATTTTGTCCATCACATCTTCTACTACAAATGCATAATAATTATCCAAATCATTATCTAAAAATAATTCTCTTAAACTATTATTTATAATCATATCAGAATCTAAATATACTATTTTTTCTACATTTGGAATTAAAGATGGAATTGATAATCTAAACCAAGTAGAATATGCTTTCATTTTATATTTTGATATATATTGAAATATTTCTTGTTTTGGTTCAATAAAATTAATATTAAATTCTTTTATTTTTTTTAGAGATAAAATTTTTTGTTTACTATCATCACTAATATTTTCAGATATTATATGAAAATAAATCTCTTCATCTTCCTTAGAGTTTGAAAGTATAGAAGCTATTGTTGTAGCCATATATTTTGCATAATTATCATTAGAAGCTAAACAAATATCAATTCTCATATAGTTTATAACCCTTAGTCAAAAATAGATAATTAGATTATCATATTTTACACTAAAAAACAATATTAACATATTTATGTTATATGTTATAATAATTTCTTATATTAATAAGAGTAAAACAATGAGAAGAATAGTATTATACTTTTTTATTTTATGTTATTTATATACTACAGTATTAGCAGAGATAAGTTCAAAACACTCTATTTCTATATTAAATACTACAAGTACTAGAGACATATCATTAATGCGTTCCTCTTTTTTAATAGGTAATGACTCATCTGCATTATTTGTAAATAGTGCATCTCTTATGAATGTTATAAGAGATAGTGTTAATTTTAATTATACGCTTCCTTATAATTTTGAAAATGAATATATTCTTAATACATCTTATGCACATATTAATAATGATTTTGCTCTTGGAGTTGGTTTTGCTTTAGAATTAGATAAAGTAAATATTTATGATGGTATAGGTAATAAGAATAAAGATTCTTTTTATGGTAACTATTTAATTAATTTAGGTTTTGCTTATTCTATTGTTAATGATTCTAGTATAGGGGTTAATATAAAAACGGTTGTTAACAATTTAGATACTACTACTAAAGTTGGAGCTTTTTTAGATTTATCTTATATGCAAAGTATATTTACTCCTGCTGTAAAAATAGGTTTTGGTATTAGAAATTTTGGTTTTTATGATAATACTTTTTCACTTATAGATACTGATATTATATCATCTATAGCATACACTAAAGAAGATGGTAGTATTAGTATAACCGCTCAGTATTATATCAGTGTTCCTTCTATTAGTCATAATGCTTCTATTGGAGTAGAGGCAATGATTTTGGATTTTAATAAATTAGGCATTACTGATAATTATGCATTTAATGATGATTTGCCAGAAAGTGCTTTAGATATACAAACTAAAAGAAATAAGAGAAGATCAACACTTCTACCAAGTGGTATATTAGCAAGATTTGGTGTTGGTACTGAAGGAGTATCTCTTGGACTTGGAGTATATATTAATCTATTTAGAATAGATTATGCTATTGTTTTTGATTCCTTTAGTAAGAATAATATTTCACATAATTTTTCTTTAGGATTTATGTTTTAATTATGTATTGCAAACAAAGTATTACTAATACAAAGAAATGTGATAGAGAAGAATATAGAGATGGGTATTGTATTATTCATTATGATAATAAAAATAAGCCATCAAATTTATTTAGAAAAATTATTAGAGATGATATTTATAGAGGAATGTATAATTTCTCTCATATTATTAGTTATGATGGCTTTAGTTTTGAGGGGTTAAAAATAGAAGATTGGGTTGATATAAACTTTACCAATTCTTTTTTTGCAGGTCCTTTTCAAATAAGAAATATAGACTTAAAATCTTCTCTAGACTTTACAAATTCAAAATTTGATTCTGGTTTTTTTATAACACTTTCTAATATACATAAAGATATTATATTAAAGAATTCAAATATTAGTTTAGATTTTAATATGTCTCTTTCTAATTTTTTTAATTTAGATTTTGATAATATAAAAATAGAATCAGACGTTAATTTTTCTAATAGTGAAATATTATCAAAGCTTAGTTTTAATCATATTCATTTTAAAAGAAATTTGAGTTTTTTAAATGTTGTATTTAGAGATGATTCTATATTCCAAAATATTGTAGTAGAAGGTGATGTAGATTTTCGTAATGTATACTTCTTTAAGAAGCTACAATTTGAAAATGTAGAGTTTAAGGGAAAAACTATACCAGAAGATTTTATTTATAATAAAAAAATAGATTTTAAAAATGTATTAATTAATGGAGAATTAATCAAAAACAGTAATAGTATAAAAATAGATGAAGATAGAAAAAAGAAAATAAAAGAGGCTAGAGATAAATTATATAATGATGCTATTTATAAGTTTAATAAAAAATAACTATATATATTTTCTTTTATCTTTTAATTCTTCTTTTTCTTTAATATCTTTTAATATATCTTTTATTCTATTATCTTCATTATTAGAATATATTAAAAGAACATCTTTTGATTTTACTATAGTTAGGTTTTCTACTCCACTAATAGCCATAAATGTATCATCATCACTTATTATTATATTATTATTAGAGTCTTTGACAAAAACATCTCCTATAGTAACATTTTGATTTTCATCTTTTTCATATATTCTATATAAAGCAGAGAAAGCTCCTAAATCATCCCAGAAAAAGTTTGATTTTATACAAATAATATCATTCAGTTTTTCCATTATACTAAAGTCAAAAGACTTTTTTTCTATAGTAGAAAATATCTCTAAAGCCTTATTTTCATCATTAATATTCTTATAAGTTTCTACAACTTTATTATATGTATCATTTGCAAGTGTTTTTATTTTTTTTAAAATACTATCAGTATCCCAAATAAACATACCACTATTCCAAAGATAATTAGAATCTTTCAAGTATTCTTTAGCTTTTTCTAAATTAGGTTTTTCTACAAATCTATCTACATTATATGAATTATATTTTATAATATCTTTAAGTTTTATATATCCATATCCAGTTTCAGCACGAGTTGGTTTTATACCTATAATACTAATATTTTTTGTTTCTTTTGTTCTTTCAATGGCTTCTTTTATAGAGTCTATAAATAATTTGTTTTCTTTTATAATAGGATCTGCAGGTACTATTACTACTATAGAGTCTCCAACTTTTTCTTTAATATAATACACACCAAGTGCAATAGCTGCTGTAGTATCTCTACCTATAGGCTCATATATTATATTTTGAAAATCTGGCATATATTTTTTGAATGTACTTTTATATCTATTTCCAGTTATGATAAATATATTTTCAAGAGAAGTGATTTGTTTTGCTCTATCTATAGTCTGTTCTATTAGAGATTTATTATCATATATAGTTAAAAACTGTTTAGGTTTTTCTTCACGACTTAAAGGCCAAAGTCTCTCTCCTATACCCCCAGCCATTATTAGAACAGATATTTTCATATTTGCTTATCCTTTAAAAAATATATATAAGTTTATAATATATTTTAATTATTAAAAAATCAACATTAGTTTATAGCTTTATATTTGACAAAATTATGATTATGAATTATCTTTCTTTATTATTTTTTATATGGGTATTATATGGGCAATAATGAAGAAATTATATATGATGATGAAGATTTACTTTCTCCAATAGATGCAGCTAAGTTAGTTGGAGTATCAAGAACTACAGTTAATTATTGGATTAGGTATTATGGACTTAAGGCAGATACTACTCCAGGTAAAAGGTATAAAATACGCTATGCTGATTTAAAGTTGTTTTTAGCTTTTAATAAGAGAGATAAAAGAGCTAAATTAAAAAGGAAAGTATCAAAATATAAAATAGCAATAATAGAACCTATAGAAGCAACTAGAAAAAATTATATAGAATGGTTGCAGTCTGATTATAATTTAACTTGTATAAGAAATTTACAAAACCCTATTTCAGAATTAAAAAAATTATCTCCAGATCTTATTTTAATGGATATTAATTTATCAGATAATTATGAATATTTTTCTGTACTTGATGATATAAGAAAAGAAATAATGTTAAAAAACACATTAATTATAATTATTACAAAGCGTTATAATGAAGATGATGTAGTTAATGGTCTTGAAAAAGGTGCTTGTGATTATGTACAAAAACCTGTGGGACAGAATGAGCTTAAGGCTAGAATAAAAAATGCTTTAAGATTTTATGTTGATGTTTAATTTTTACATCATATTAATAGGATCTATATCTATTTCTATATAGTTTCCTTTTTGTGGCATAAATGTTGTTTTTAATTTATAAAAGAAATCATTTAGTATATTATGATTTTTAACTTTTATTAGAATATTCCATCTATAGTATTTATTTAATTTGCTTATAGTACATGGTACAGTTCCCACTATCTCTACATCTTTACCAAAAGTAATATTTGCAAGTAAGTCGGATATTAATGATATATCACTTTGAACCTTATTTTCTACTTCTCCTCTTACAACAATTCTAACAAGTCTTGAGAAAGGAGGGTAGTTTGACCTTTTTCTTTTTTCTATTTCTATATTATAAAAATCTATATAATTATGATTTTGTGCACAGGTTATACTAAAATGATTTGGAGAATATGTTTGAATATATACAATACCTTTTTTTTCACCACGTCCACTTCGTCCAGCAACTTGAGTTATTAAATTAAAAGTTCTCTCTGCACTTCTAAAGTCTTGTATATGTAGTGACATATCTGCAAGTAATACTCCAACAAGCGTTACATTTGGAAAGTCTAATCCCTTAGCTATCATCTGTGTTCCAACTAAAATATCTATCTCTCTATCAGAAAAACTCTTAAAAATTTTTTCATAACTTTTAGTAGTATTTGCAACCTCTTGATCTATTCTCTCTATTTTAGCATTTGGAAAAAGAATATTAAGATTCTCCTCAACTTTCTCAGTACCACTTCCAATAATCTCTAAATTACCAATATTACACTCCTCACAAGTTTTAGTAAGAAATTGTCTATACCCACAGTAATGACAAACAACAGTATTCTTATTCTTATGATAAGTAAGAGAAACAGAACAATTTGGACATTCTAATACCTTAGAACAATGCGAACAGCTTACAATAGGAGCATATCCTTTTCTATTTAGAAACAAAATAACCTGTTCTTTATTTTCCAGTTTTTTATTAATCTCTTCTACAAGCTTTTCTGTCATCATATTAAATATATTTGATTTTTTTTCTTTTTTTAGATCTAATATCTTAACTTCAGGCATATTTATAGAAGTAGCTCTTTTTTTCAGAGTTAATAATTCTATAATATTTGTTTCTTTAGCATAATAATATGTTTCTATAGCAGGTGTTGCACTACCGAGTAGTAGAGTTGCATTTTCTTTTTCTTTTTTATAGAATGCTATTTGTCTTGTATGATATCTTGGAGTATCTGTAGATTTATAGCTTGTTTCATGTTCTTCATCTATTACTATGATTCCTAAGTTTACAGTTGGAGAGAATATTGCACTTCTTGCTCCTATTATAATTTTGATTTCATTATTTTTAATCATTTGCCAGTATTTATATTTTGCAGTTGGAGATAGTTTGCTATGAATAACAGCTATTTTTCCTTGAAATCTTTCAGCAAATTTTTTTATAGTTTGTGGAGTTAGAGATATTTCAGGTAGAATGATTATAGCTTGTTTATCTAAGTCTACAACTTTTTTTATAGCTTGTAAATAAACTTCTGTTTTACCAGATCCAGTTACCCCATGTAGTAGAAAAGTTTTTTTTTCTTTACTTTCTATATTTTCTATAATCTTATTTAATGCAAGACTTTGTTCATCATTTAATTTTAGATATGGTTTTTGTTTTGTATCTATTGGCTTAATTTTTTTTTCTTTTTTAGAAGGATTTCCTACAGGAAGAGATGCGAATAAAGCTTCACCGTATGAGCAGTGATAATACTTACTCATCCATTTAGCTAATAGAAATTCCTTATCAGAACATATAGGGAAATTATCAATTCGAGTTTTTATAGGAAGTGGAGTATAATCACCATCAAGTATCTGAGTTTCTTCTATCACAATACCCTTATTAGGTTTCCCCTTAATAGTGGCAACAACTCTACATCCTACTAAACTTTCATTTATTTCATTTGGTTTTTTATAAGTTAAGATTTTATCTATAGGTAGATTAAATACTACTTTTAAATACATTACATCTTTTCACGACGTTTTTTATCTTCATATTTAGTCATACAATTAACACATCTTAAAGTATATGGTATAGCAGTTAATCTCTCTTCATTGATTTCTTCTTTACAATCAATACACTTACCATAAGATCCATCTTCTATTCTCTTAAGAGCATTATTAAGCATATCAAGTCTATCTTTTTCTTTTTGCGAAAGTTGTACTAAGAATTGTTTTTCATAAGCCTGAAAAGCAATATCAGCTAAATCACCATGAGAATCTTCTTTAAGTGATTCATAAGATTCATTTCCGCTTAATAATTCATCTAAAGTCTTTTTTTGTTCTTCTAAGATAAGATCTTTAAATTTTTTTAGTTTTTTAGCGTTCATATAAAAACCTTAACGTTTAGAGAACTGGAATAGCTTTCTCGCACCAGAACGACCATATTTTTTACGTTCTACAACACGAGAATCACGAGTAACAAATCCATTTCTCTTTAATGGAATTCTAAAATCTTGATTTTCAGCAATTAAAGCTTTAGCAATACCATGTCTAACAGCACCAGCCTGAGCAGAAACTCCACCACCTTGCACATTAGCCATTACATCATATTTACCAAAATTACCAGTAACTCTTAAAGCATCTTCAACTACTTTAATAAGAGTAGCTCTATTACAAAAATAATCAGTATAATTTCTACCATTAATTAATATTTTACCAGAACCAGCAGTAATTCTTACTCTAGCATTAGATGTTTTTCTTTTACCTGTATAAATAGTTAATTGTTTAGCTGCCATTTTAAATAACTCCTAAATTATATGTTTACTACAGTAGGCTTATTTGCTTCGTGTAAATGCTTATCATCTGCATATACTTTTAATTTTTTTAGATGTAATCTACCAAGAGGGTTATGCGATAACATACCTTTTACAGCAATTTGTACCATTCTTTGAGGATTTTTTTCTAATAATTCACCATAGCTTATAGCTTTTATACCACCAGGGTGTCCTGTATGTCTATAGTGTATTTTACCTTTCTTTTTATTACCAGTTAGAACTATATCTTTAGCATTAATAACAATAACATAGTCCCCATTATCTAAGTTATAAGCATAATCTGGCTTATGTTTTCCTTTAAGGAAGAAAGCAGCACGAGATGCTACTCTACCAAGAGATTTACCCTTTGCATCTATAATAAGCCATTTTTGTTTAATATCTTTTTGAGATAGGACATAAGTATTATCTTTAGTTTTTAATAATTTCTTATTCATAAAATTACACCTTGTTTTTATTAAATATGGTAGTTTTTAAACTTTAAAATGTAACGAGTAATTTAATATATCATAGTTATACTATAAAGTCAAATTTATCTTAACTTAAAATATATATTTATTTTATTTTAGTAATTAGATTTTAAGTTATATAAATTATTATAAAATTATTTGACAATGGAATTTTAATTAACTATACTTTGTTTATTATTGTAAAAATATGTACAAAATATTTGTAAGGAGTAATATACATGAGTTGGCATTGGTTTGACTGGGTAGTAATAGGGGTATACTTTTCTATTATGTTTTTAATAGGTTTGCTTTTTGCTAAAAGAACTAAATCTACTGATGATTATTTCAAGGCGGGTGGACGTGTACCTGCTTGGGTGACGGCTATGAGTATTTATGCTACAGCTTTATCATCTATTTCTTTTATAGCTATACCTGCTTCTGTTTATAATAATAGTTGGTTGCTTGGTATGGCACCTTTGGGTATTATTCTTATTGTAGTTTGGGCAGCTTATGTATTTGTTCCTTTCTTTAGAAGGGTTGATGTAACTACTGCTTATGAATATCTTGGAAGAAGATTTGATAATTCTTTTAGATTAATAGGTAGTTTAACTTTTATTATATTTCATATCATAAGAATGGCTATAGTATTATACTTACCAACTTTAGCTTTACAACAAGCATTACCAGGACTTAATCCTATAGTGATTACAGTTATAGTTGCTATATTTTGTGTGGCATATACTTCTATTGGAGGTATAGAGGCTGTATTATGGTCGGATGCTATTCAAACTATTGTATTATTATTGGGTGCATTTTTAGTAATTATAGTAGGTTTTTTAGCTTCTGGTGATGGACTTGGACATGCTTTTAGTTTATTAGCAAATGATGGTAAAATTATAAGTCCAGACTTTTTTACATTAGATTTAGCTAAGTCTTCTATATGGACTATAATAATAGGTGGTTTTTTTAGTTCTATATATTCATATGTTGGTTCGCAGGATATTGTACAGAGATATGCTACTAATAAAAATGAGCATGAGGCTAAGAAAAGCTTATTTTTAAATATTCCACTTCTTTGTACTAGTATAGTTATATTTGTTGGTATGGGTTCTGCTTTATATATATTCTTCCATACTAAAGAGGTACTTCCTGAAACTATAAATGGAAATGCTATTTTACCTTACTTTGTTATTAATTTTCTTCCTGTAGGTATATCTGGTTTGATACTTGCTGCTATTTTTGCTGCTGCTCAGTCTACTGTATCATCAAGTCTTAACTCTGTTTCTACTTGTATAACAAAAGATTTATTAGAGTATTTAAAACCAAATATGGAAGATAATGCTAAATTAAAATTTGCTAAATTATCTAGTTGGGTAGTAGGTATAGTTAGTACAATTCTTGCTATACAGTTTATTATAAAAGGGCAGGGAGATATATTCTTATATTTCCAAGCGATTACAGGTCTTTTAGGTGGACCTATTGCTGCTATATTCTTAGTTGGTATATTCTTTGATAGAGTAGATTCAAGAGCTGTATGGATTGGATTTATAGTTTCTATTTTACTTGCATTCTATATCAGTGATCCTGCAGGAATGGTGTCTAAGATTATACCGTCATACACTAAACCTAAAATATTTGAGTTTATGATTTCATTCATTATTATAGGTTCTGGTGTGATTGCATCTTTCTTAGCTTCTTTCATCTTTGGACGTCCAAGTGAGGATAAAATAAGACAATTAACATTTAAAAATGTTAAAAATATAGAAGTCAAATAATTATGAAAAATACTTTAATTTTATTATTAATGAGTTTTTTAATATCTTGTTCTTCATCAGTTTCATCTGATAAGATTAATTGGAAATCTGCAGGATTTTTACCAGCACAAACTGGTTTTGAGAGAAATATTGGTACTGCTGGTGTTTTATATGGTTCTTTAGAAAATAAGTATATAGTTGTAGGTGGTGGTGCTAATTTTCCTTATGAAAATGGGGTTTTAGGAGGAAAGAGAGAAACTTACTCTGATATTTATTTACTTGAAGATAAAAATGGTAAATTAGAAGTTGTTGAACATACTAATTGGATTAACAAAATAGGGTATGGAGCTTCTGTTACTACTACTAATGGTATTTACTATATAGGGGGGTCTACTGAGCCTACTTCTGATGATGATATACTTTATATTACTCTCAAAGATAATAAGCTTAATATAGAGCATATAGGTGATTTACCTTTCACACTACAAAATGCTGTTGCGGTTTATGATAATAATAAATTATATATTTTAGCAGGCAAGCAAAATGGTGTTGCTACAAATAAGGTATATAGTTATGATCTTAATACTAAAGAGGTAAAAGAGTTAGCTTCTATTCCTAATGAGGCTACAAGAACTCAGCCTGTTGCTCAGCTTTTGAGTGGTAGTATATATTTATTTAGTGGTGGAGATAAGATAGCTTATACTGATGGATATAAGTATGATATTCTTAATAATACTTGGCATAAGGTATCTGATGTTCAATTAGCTGATGAGAATGAGGGTATATCTTTGCTTGGAGCTGTTTCTATTAAACTTAATGAAGCTGAGATGATGGTTGTAGGTGGTTTTAATAAAGCTGTTTATGATGATGCTGTTTCTAATCTTAGTACATTAAAGGATACTGCATTAGCTGACTTTAGAGCTGAGTATTTTGCACGCACTCCTGAAGCTTTTAATTGGAATAAAAAAGTATTAGTTTATAATGCTGATTTTGATTCTTGGAAAAGCTATGGAGAAGTACCATTTGCTGCTCCTTGTGGAGAGGGTTTAGTTTATCTTAATGGAAAAGTATATTCTATTAATGGAGAGATTAAACCTGGTGTGAGAACTAATGAGATGTATGTAGGTACTGTTTTCTAATATATTATAAAATTATTAATACTATAATTAAGCTCTATCTTTGAAAATAAGATAGGGCTTAAATTTTATTTATGAAAATAGTCATATATATTATTTGCTACTTTATAACTAATTCCTGGTATATTTCTAATACTCTCAAAAGAAGCATTTTTAATATTTTCTATATTTATAAAATGAGAATATAGTTTTTCTATACCCTTACTACCAAGCCCCTTAATATTTTCAAGTTCACTTTTAAGCATTTCTCTACTTCTCTTTTTACCATGACTTGTATTTACCCATCTATGTGTCTCATCACGTACTTTTTGTAGGAATAATCTTGCAGGGTCATTATCTTTTAATTGTACAGGTTCTTCTCTATTTGGAAGATAAATCTCTTCAAATCTTTTTGCCAAAGACATTATAATTTGTCCTTTTATATCTAATTCTTTTAAAGCTTCTATTGCAGAATTAAGCTGTCCACGCCCACCATCTATTAGAATTAAGTCTGGGAAAGTAAGATTTTCTTCTTTGAGTCTTTTATAACGTCTATATACAGCTTCTTTCATAGATGCAAAATCATCTATTCCTTCTACTGTTTTTATATTAAATATTCTATAATTTTTATTATCAGATACACCATTAACAAATCTAACCATTCCAGCCATAGTATGACTTCCTTGAATATGAGCTATATCGAATGATTCTATTATAGTTGGTGGTTTCTTTAGTTTGAATATTTCTTTTAATCTTGTGATACCAGGAGGTATTTCTCTTATTAGTGATTTTTCTCTAAATAAGTGCCTTGCATTTTCATTTGCTATTTTCATTAATCCTATTTTCTTTTTATCAAACTTTACCTCTACATTGCGAGATGCTATAGTAGATAAATAATTTTTAATAATATCTACATCATTAAGTTTTATATCAGTAGATATTAAAGAAGGTATAAGTTCACTATGTGTATAATATTGTATAAAAAAAGCATTAAGTACATCTGAGTATTTAGATCTACCTTCTTCTAAGTAGCTATCATCATCTTTATTATTATCTTGCATAGAAAATGTTTTTCTATCTATTAACTTTCCACCCTTAACAGAAAGTATAACAATAGTATAAAATCCATTTTCTCCATAAGCACCTATAATATCTATATCATCATCATCAGGCACATATATACTTTGTTCTACTGTAATATATTTAAGTAAATCTATTTTGTCTCTTAAATCTTTTGCCTTTTCGAATTCTAATTTCTCAGCATATTCTTTCATTTCTGTAGTAAGTTTTTGAGTTAATTGATCAACATTACCCTCAAGAACCATTATAGCAGCCTCAACATCCTTATCATATTCCTCCTCGCTAATCTTATTTGCACAAGGAGCAGTACACTTACCAATATGATAATAAAGACAAGGTCTAATTGGTTTTTTTAATGGAAAGTCATATTTACATCTTCTAAGCTTGAAGTTATCTATTATAAACTTTGTAATATTATCAGCCTTCTCAGCAGCAACATAAGGGCCATAATATTTTTTATATCTACTATCTCTATCTTTTGTAATTACATTTCTTGCCTTTATAACTCTTGGAAAATGTTCATTTGTAACAGCTATAAATGGAAATGATTTTTGATCTTTAAGTAGTATATTATAATGCGGTTTATGCTTTCGTATCATTTCAGCTTCAAATATTAAAGCCTCAACCTCATTTTCTGTTAGAATATACTCTATATCTCTTATATGTTCTACTAATGCAGTTGTTTTTGCATCTTTATTTGTTTTTGTGAAATATGATGAAACTCTTTTTTTTAGACTCTTTGCTTTTCCTATATATATTATCTCATCTTTAGAGTTCTTCATAAAATATACTCCAGACTTATCTGGAATATGTTTTAACTTTTCAGCTATATAGCTTTTAGTTTGTTGATTTGCCATAATTAATTATTTTTTAATTCATTATAATTTTTATTTATTATATCATACCAATATTTTAATTTTGTATTTTCATCTCCTTCTATTTTATTAAAGTTAAAAGAAGGTAAAATACGTACTCTTATCTTTCTAAAAGGATTAACCCTAAATCCACGAGCAACCATTATATCTTTAGTACCATATAATACAACAGGAAGTACATCTATATCATTACACCTTTCTGCTATTTTTAATATTCCACGCTTAGGCATTCGTATTTCGCCATCCTTACTACGTGTACCTTCTGGATAAATAACTATACTTGTATTATTTTTAAGCCTATCTTCCATATCATCAATAGACTTAACAGCTCCAACAGTTCCACGCTTAACAAAAATATAATTAGACAACTTCATTCCAAATCCAACAAAAGGAACTTTCCCATAAGTGTCTTTTGATACAAAGGCATAAAGTCCTTTAAATATATAAAAACAACAGAATATATCAAATGCACTTTGATGATTGATAGTTAGTATATAAGTTTTTTTATAATTATAATTTTCTTTTCCTTCTATATTAAAAGAAATAAAAGCCATTTTTAATATTGTTCTACCCCAGAATTTTGCTGTTGAATGAACTATTAGAATTGATAATTTTTTACTAAAAGGTCTTGTTATTAATCCAAAAGTAATTGCAAAGAGTGCACATATTATAGTTAGAATTGTACTTAATACAAAATAGACTATTGTAAAAATCATTTTATATGTATAACATAATATAAAAAAATTTCAAGGTTCATAAAAAAAGCCCTCAATTCCTTTGGAAGTTGAGAGCTTTCTTTTATACTCATAGGAGTATGTACGTTAAACTTTTCAATCAATGATTTATTCTATCATTAATATATATATAAGTCAAGCATTTTTTTATAATAAAATATTAATTAATATTAAAGTTTGAGCTAAATGTAGTACTTATATCTTTAGTAGATTTAGGTCCTACTGCTGTAAGAAAGAATTTTTTATCTGATAATTTCTCTTCTATTACCTCATCTATATTTTTCATATTAATACTGTCTATAGTTTTATATATATCATCAAATGACATATAAGAAGAGCTATAAATTTCATTTCTTGCATTTTTATTCATAATAAAGTTAGCACTTAATTTACTAAATACTATATTACTCTTATAACTATCTTTAGCTTCTTCTAATTCTTCTTCTGTTATTCCATTTTTTATTATATCTTCAAATTCACTATATATGCTCTCTAATGTTTCTTGATAGTTGTTTATAGAAGTAGATCCAGATATTTCAAAGTTCCCAGTATTGATAGAATTATAATTTGCACTATATATATTATAGCATAAAGCTTTTTCTTCTCTAATTTTTTGAAATATTTTAGAGTAAGAGCTACCACCAAAAATATCACTCAATATATTCATAGTATATCTTTTTTCTTGTTCATTAAACTTGTATGAATCTTTTATTAAAGAAAAATATATATGATTTAAATCTTCTTTTTCTGTTACAACAGTATTATAATAGAAGTCTATATTTTCATATTCATTTTTTTCTGCTGAATCTAATTTTATATTTGATAGTTTCTTTATAGCTAAATCTACGTCAAATTTTCCAGCAATAGATACTATAAAATTATTAAGGTTAAATTTGTTTTTAAAGTAATTATATACTTTATCTTTAGTAATTTTTTGTATATTCTCAATGCTACCACCTATAGGAAACCCCATAGCTGAGTTTTTATACGCATTTGCAAAAAATTGATTAGATGAAATCTCTTCAGGAGTATCATTAGACATTTTTAATTCTTCAATAATAACTTTTTTTTCTTTTTCAATATCATCTTCATTAAAAATAGAATTTAAGATAATATCTTCTAGTGTATCTAATGCTCTTTCAAAGTGTTTTTCTATAATATTAATATAAAATGAAGTCATATGTCTTGATGTAAAAGCATTAAAGCTACCACCAACACCTTCTATTTTTCGAACTAATTCTTTTGAGCTTAAATTATTAGTACCTCTAAATAGCATATGTTCTATAAAATGAGTATAGCCATTTTCTTCTTCAGATTCATGAGAAGAGCCTGTCGTAAAGAAGAAACCAGTTGATACTGTTTCTAGCATAGGCATATATTCTAAGATAACTTTTATTCCATTTTCTAATGTTAATCTTTTTACCATAACTTATTATTATTCCAAACTATTTAAATATTATAGATAATAGTATTTTATATACAACATTATCGACACTGTATATGTAAAAGTATAATTATATAGGAAAAATGTTTTAATGTAAAAGTATATATGTGTCGATATTTATAAAAAATATTATGTTACGTGGTTTTATTTTAATGAAAAGAGTAATATTGGTATTATTTTTTTTATTCCTTTATGTTGTTTGTATTTTTGCAAAGAATTTAACACCAAGTCAAGATATGTTTAATGCTATGATGTTAAATAAAATAGAAGAGGATATAAGCATTAATACAGGAAACAATCTTATTTCTTTTACAAATTTTTCTAAATCTTTTTGTGATATTATAACAGATAAAAGAGCTAATGCTAAAAAATTAGAACTACTTGGAAATACTATTCAATTTTGGCAAGAAAACTTAGCAAATAACTTAACACAAGAAGAATTACACTCAAAATATAGCACTATAACATCTACATTAGCTTCTATGTCTATGCTTTTAATATGGCGTATTACTATAAAAGAAAATCAATTAACTAACTCTCAACAACAACAAAGTTTATTTGATTATGCGTATAATAAGTTTATACCATCTTTTTCTGTATATCAAAATGAGGGTTGGAAGACAGATTTTAATTTTTATGTTATTAATATGTCTTTATATACGTGTAAATGGTATAGTGAACAATCTAATGATTTTAATTATCCTGATTTTAGAATTTGGAAAATTGGTGATTATTAATATAATTGAATATTATTCATGGAGGAATTGTATTATGCAAACAGAATTATTAGAAAATCCTACTCTTATAGAAAATGATACTATTGTAGATGAACAAAGAGAAGAATCTGCTTCTAATATTAAGAGTATAATATCTAAGTATAAAGAGCAGATGGTTGTAACTGTAAAAAGTGATAAGAAAATTAAGTTAGTTTAATTTTTTGAATACAAGCTCAGTATTATCTAAAGTTATTAGTTTTATTCCATCTGATGTAAACTCTATGCTTGCAACAGACATTAAAACATCTAAATATTCTTTTTCGATTATCTGAGCTTCTTCTGTCATTTCAGTATTTACACTTGTTGTTGTTATATTATTAAAAAGAATAATATTTCCTATTCTCATTTGATACTTACCATAATAAGTATTTACGCCACCATATCCATAGAATTCTTCATTATGAAATGAAATAGTTATAGCATTTTTATCAAACATATTAACTAATTTATATGTTTTACCATTTAATATACTTGTGGATATTGATATATTATCTTTATATGTGGCACAAGAGATTAGTAGTGTTAGTATAGTAATTATTAGTAAAAATTTTTTTATCATCAATATTATTATTTTAGTATATTTTGCTTTTATTATATTCTATGTTTATTTTTTTTTCAAAGCAATTTTAGAATAACAAAAGTATTAATATAATTTTCGTATTTCTCGACAATAAAAATGATAATTTTATTTGGGGTTTATAAAAGTGCCAAGATACGAACAATATAAATCAAAAAGTTCAAACTACTATTATACTAAGCAAATTACAAATGAAAGTAAAGAAATAAATCTTAAAAAACCACTTATAGTTTCTGTAGGTTTTATTTTGATTGTAGGAGCTTTATTTTCTATAATGAAAAATTATGCACCTATGATAGATATTGCTATTAAAGATTTCTTTAGTATTAATCATAAAGAGGCTATAGCATTAGAAAGTACTGGTGTAGATGATAACTCTTCAAATAAGCTTAAATTTCTAAATCAAGTACCTTTATTTAACTTTTTTATAAAATCTAATACAAATGAAACATTATCAGTATTAACTTATGAAACTAACTCAAAATTAGAAGTTGGGCTATCAGATGATGTTATAGCAACAACAAATACAATAACAAGAGAGGCATTACTACCTTTTTTTAATGATTATAATGAAAATAATAATATATATTCTAATAATGATATATTATTTAACAATAATAATTTTTCATATTCTTTAACTAATAACTCAAATATTATTACTAATATTACTTTAGAAGAAACTAATAATATAGTATTAGCAAAAAATAATAGACCTGTTAATCTTATAGAGCAAATTTTATTAGAAAATAATAATAAGAGAAATAATAATATTGCTGTTGTTAAGAATAATGAAGAGGTATCTAATCCTCAATTAGATATAAATAATAATGTATATACAAATAAAGAATTATCTACTAATGATATAGTATCATCTACCAATAAAGTAGTTATAGCAAAAAGTGATACTCAAGCAAAGAAAAATAATACTATATTTAAAGAGATACTACAACCAAAAAGAGAAGTAAGCAGAGATATTAGAACAATGAAACCTGCACAACAAAATACATATAGTGCATCACCTCCAAAGTATTTAAATAATAATAATAATTTAAACAATAACAGTATAGAAAGTAATACTACAGCAAATGATGATTTTAATAAGTTTTTATATGATATAAATGCAGTAAATAATAATGATTATAGTATAAAAAATGATGATATAAAAACAGATGCTAATAAAGAAAAAAATACATCTTCAGTATTTAATAATAATAATGTAAATAATAAAGAAAGAATTATAACATATAAAGATAATAATAATGTAGAAATAAATAAAAAAACTGATAACTCAAAAAGAGATTATCAAGTACCACAAACTACTAAAAAAGAAATAATAGAAAATACAATATACAAAGCTCCACAAAGTATTAACAGTGACTATAATAGGGTTATAAATGATCTTGTTAATCCAAGTGTAAATAATAATAATTCTATAAGTGTTCAAAATAGTAATATAGAAAAAAATAATAAAATAGAAAATATTACAAAGATAGAGAATAATAATAATATAGTTAGAGAAAGAAATACTACAATAGAGAGAAATAATGCAGTATATGATAAAAAAACTATATCAAAAAAAGTAAATAATGATATAAAAAAATATAAAACAGAAAAGCAAAAAAAGAAAATAGTAAAAGACTACTCAAATATAAAACCAAAATATGAAAATACAGGTATATATTTAATAGAATATAATGAAAACACAGGTTCTATTACTTTAGTATTTAAAGAAAGAAGTTTTGAAAAAAATACAATAGAAAATGCTATACTATCTCTTTTAGATGGTGCTACTACTTATGAGAATAATCATAATATTATTAGTAGTATACCAAGAAATACTAAATTGCTTGATATTTTTATTGAAGATAGCACTGTTTATTTAGACTTTAATGAAGATTTTCAGTATAATCCTCTTGGAAATGAAGGTAGTATATTACAGATTTATCAATTTGTATATACAGCTACTCAGTTCGAAGGTATTAATAATGTTGTATTTTTAATCAATGGAGAGTTTAGAGAGACTATAGGAGCTGAAGGTTCTATAGAAAATATTCCGTTTAGCAGGTTCTAATTATATTATATTTTGATTGGAAGATTCTAATAAAAAACAAAGGAGCTTTATTTTTATAATAAATAACAAAGCTCCTTATTATATATAATAATTATATTTTTGTATATTATTATCTATGATTATTTCTATAATTAGATTTATACCCTCTATTAGGTTTTCTGTTATAATTATTATTAAATTTCTTTTTAGAATATATTTTTACACTTCTGTAAGGTGGTTCACCATCACTTTTAGTTTCTACATCTTGATCATTTTGTAATTCTAAGTGTATAATTCTTCTCTCATAAGGTGACATAGGGTTTAGAGATACTGTTCTTCTTGTTCTTTTAGCTTGCTGAGCTGCTTGTCTTGCCATGTGTTTTAAAGTTTCTTCTCTTCTATCTCTATACCCATCTACATCTAATATAATGTATCTTTCTGTATCTTCATCTATTGTATTATTATTAAATTTCTTACTTGCTATTAGTGAAATGATAAACTGTAATGCTTCAAGAGTATTCCCTTTTTTTCCTATTAATACACCAGAATCTTCAGTAGAAATATTAATATATATTTTAGTATCACTTTCTTCTTTTATATCAACTTCACCTTCTATATTCATATAATTTAATATTTCTTTAATAATACTCTTTATATCAGAGATATTTGAAGATATTTCATCATAAAATACTCTAATAACAGTATCTTCTTCTCCAATACCTAAAAAACCTTTTTTTCCCTTATCAATTATTTCTATTCTAACTTGATCTTCAGTAAGATTAAGTTCTTCAAGAGCTTTATTTATAGCATCTTTTTCATTTTTACCACTAAACTCTTTAACTAACATTTTTATATATCTCCTTAACAATTTATAATTAGATAAAATTAATTATAAATTTATCTTTTTCTCTTTTTCTTATTATTCTTCTTAACCTCTTCAGCAGGATTTTGTTGTTCTTCTTTGTTTAATATCTTAGATGTAATAAACTGTTGAGCAATACCAAATACATTTTGAGCAGTCCAATATAAAGCAAGTCCACTAGCAAAATTATAAAACATAAACAACATCATAAGAGGAAATATTGTACTCATCATCTTCATCTGAGCAGCAGCAGCTGTATTATTATTTGAAGATGAAGGTTGTAGTTTCATACTCAAGAAACTTGTAAGTGCCATTATTATAGGAATTAAATTAAAATTAAATCCCCCAATAAGTGCAATATTTTCAGGAACTATAAATAATCTATCTGGTGAAGATAAATCAGTTATCCAAAGGAAAGATGTATTTCTAAGTTCAACCATAGATTGCATTAAATAGAAAAATGCAATAAGAAGAGGGAAAGGAAGTAACATAGGTAAACAACCACCAAGAGGATTAATCTTTTCTCTTCTATATATATTCATAACCTCAGCATTCATCTTTTCAGGATTATCTTTATACTGCTTTCTTAAATTTTCTATTTTAGGGGCTACCATTTGCATTTTTCTCATAGATTTATAAGAAGAATGATTAAGAGGATATGTTACTATCTTAAATAGTAAAGTAAATAATATAATAGCCCAAGCATAACTATGTGTTATTTTATATAAAGCATTTAATATAATATCAAGTAAATAAGTAAGAGGTCTTAAATTAAGTCCAAGGAATGATTCTTGGAATATAGACTCATAAGATTCTTCTCTATAATCTTTAGAAAATATACTTCTTACCTTAGGACCTATATACACAGAGTATGAGTCTGTAATAGTCTCACGAGCTTTTATATCTCTATTATTTAAGAAATTAGCTATATGATAATCGTTTCTATATTCATTTGTAGTAGGAAGTGAGAAAGTCATAGTTTCAAATGCTATGTTATTTTGTGGTGGAGTAGCTATTATAGCAAAGTATCTATTATTTAAAGCTACCCATTTATTCTCACCTTGATATGATCTATACTTAGCGCTATTAGTTTTAGCACTACCAAAACCAAATAATTTAGAGAATATATTAGGTTTTACTATATCCCCAGTTAATAATAATTTAGATTTACCATTTCCTTTTACTAAGTATTGTACTTTAGTAGCATCTTCTCTAACAGCATTCTCAGCACTTCTATAAGGACCAATACCAGTACCCAAGAAGTATGAGTAGTATAGAGAAAGTGGACTATCAGATTTATTTTCAATAGAAACAGTATTATCTATTCTATATGGAGTAGCTCCAAAACTAAATGTTTTTTTAATAGTTATAGGTGTATTATTTACAGTAGTATCTGCATAGAAAGTTATAGTATTATTATATTCTGATACTCTATTGTATATTAACTTTTCTTTTGTTTCTATAGAGTTTGACAGATTTAGAAAAGATAAAGTGAAAGGGTGAATATTGTTGTATACCTGTTCTACCATATCCACAACAATTTTATCTTTTTTTACTATATCTTGTTTATAATAACCTTTTAGCTTGTATGATATTAAGTCACCATTTTGAAATGTAGCTATTACATAATCATTTTCTAATACTTTTTTCTCAGTATTTGTATATACAGTTGTGTATTCTATTTTTTGACTATTTTCTTTTATTTCTTCTGTTGTTTTTTCTATATTAGCTATATTATTTGTTGTATTATTATTTTCTTGTTTTATAGCCGATTTTTGTATTATAGTAGATTGATAATACATATATGCAAGCATTATTAGAGCAGATAGTGCTATTGCAATAATTACTCTTTTATTATTATTCATATTTATCTCTATTCTCCTTACAAGAATTACACTATAAAATGTATTTATATTAGAGGATCATATATTTTTTTAGCAAGAGGATTACATCTTATCACTCTATATATCGCAAGCAAACTTCCTTTGATAGGACCATATTTATAAACAGCTTGTTTTGCATATTCAGAACAAGAAGGAATATATCTGCAAGAAGGTCTTAAATATGGAGATATTACTTTTTGATAGAATAGAATAAGCATTATTAGAAGTTTTTTAATCATTAGAATTATTAAACCCTCTGAAACAATTTTATCAAATCTTTTTTCCAATCTTCAAAAGAACGGGAAATATATCTGTTAATAACGATGAAGTAATCATATCCTATTTTGATATTTTCTTTTTCAGTTCTATATATTTCTCTCACTATTCTTTTAGCTTTATTTCTATAAACTGCTTTAGCTTTATTTTTTTTAATAGAAACAGCAAATCGTGAATAAGAACGATTATTTTCAAGTACAAAAATAGTATAGAAGTAATTACTATATATTATAGCATTATTATTTTTGTTAAAGAAAGGCAATATATCATTTCTTTTTTTTATTCGTTCTTTAGAGTATATTTTATACTTTTTTTTTCCCCGTTCCATTTATAAAAGATATTATTACTCGTCAGCAGCAGTTAAGCGATATCTTCCTTTTCTTCTTCTTCTTTTTAAGATGTCACGACCGTGTTTAGTAGCCATACGTTTAAAGAAACCAAATTTTCTTGCACGACGTAACTTACTTGGTTGATAAGTTCGTTTCATTATTCATCTCCTTAAAAATTTTGTATGAGAAATTATATTTTTAATTTTAGTAAAAACAAAATAAATAAAACAATATTGCTAATATATTTTACTTGAAAGCCTTTTTTTTGTCAATATTAAATAACTATAAAAAACACGGTACTAAGTTTTTGCTTAAATACCGTGTTTTATTCATATTTGTTATAATTAATCACCAAACTTGATACCAAGACCTAAAGTAATGCTTAAGTCATGATAGTTTTTTACATTATCTATTATGAATAGCTTATAATAGTCTGCATTATCAAATATATTGTATTGATATTCTAAGTCGAGCATTACAGACATAGAATAGAATTCTTTTTCTACTAATGTTTCACCAAATGTAAGTCTCACATAAGGGCTTATTATAGGAGTTTTTAGATTAAGTTTATCGCCACCAACTCCAAATTTTGCACCAGATGCTATAGCAAAAAAAGCATTATTATCACATTCAAAATTTAATGCCAAACCAGTATATACACTAAGATATGATGAAGAAGATAAAAGCTTTACGGCAGCTTGTTGATTAGCATCATATTTTGTAGATGTTGTAAATGTGTTGTTGTCTAATCCAAAGTCAAATAATAATCCAACATTATCTAAAATATCACTGTCTACACCAAATCCATAACCTATTTGCATATTTAAGTTTGCTTTGTAATTAAAATTTAATGTATTATAGTCATTATAATTTGCTATACCCATATCAACACCAAGTTTTGGGTTAATGTGAAATTGAAATTCTGCAAATACGGTATTAATAGAAAATATTGTAATTATTAAGCTGATTATTAATATTTTTCTTTTCATAAATATCTCCTAATATATTTATTTATGTGCTAAAGTTTAATATAATTTATTTACTATTTCAATTTATTTTTGTAAAAAATATATATTTTTGAATATTTATAATACTTATAAAAAAATAGG
>CALXQJ010000010.1 GCA_944390575.1 uncultured Spirochaetota bacterium | reverse complement strand
GATTGATTGATTGATTGATTGATTGATTGATTGATTGATTGATTGATTGATTGATTGATTGATTGATTGATTGATTGATTGATTGATTGATTGATTGATTGATTGATTCCATAATAGAAACTATTATAATACTAAAAAATTATTTGTCAAGCTAAATATTATATACGATAAAAAATATTAATTAATATTATAATTGACAAAATAACATAATATTATAGTATATATAAAATCATTTTACAATTTTATTTAGTTTCTTTAATAAATAAAATATATAAGGGTTATTTTATAGTATGCTATATGAAATTTTCTTTCCACTTAGAGATGTATTTTTTGGATTTAATATTTTTAGGTATATTACATTTAGAACAGCAGGTGCAGTAGCAACAGCTTTAATATTAATATTAATATTTGCTCCTGATGTAATAGAAAAATTAAGAGTATTAAAATATGGTCAAATAGTTAGAAATGATGGACCACAAACACATTTATATAAAACAGGAACCCCTACTATGGGAGGAATATTTATTGTAGCAAGCATTATAATTAGTGTTTTGCTGTGGGGAAAATTAGATAATATAAAAATTATATTATTAACTATTTCACTTTTTATTCTATCTATAGCAGGATTTTTAGATGATTATTTAAAGATTAAACATAGAAATTCTAAAGGACTTCCTGGCAAATATAAAATTCTTTTTCAAGTTTTTGTAGGTGCTATTATTGGAGTTTATTTATACTACTTCGATAAATCGACTTTCTTATTATCATTCAAACTTAATGAAGGAAATAGTATATTAGAAACTATTAGAACAGCTCAAGTATCTTCTTCTGTATTATTTATTCCTTTTACAAGTGATTTTTATGTAGACTTAAAATTATTATATATACCTTTTGCTATATTTGTTATTGTGAGTATGAGTAATGCTGTAAACCTTACAGATGGACTTGATGGTCTTGCTATTGGTCTTTTAATTATTATGTCATTTGCTTTTGCTACACTCTCTTATGCTTCTGGGAACTCACTCATTGCTTCATACTTAAAAATCCCTTTTATAGTTGATGCTGGGGAGGTTACTGTATTTGTTGGTGCTTTAATAGGTGCTGGGCTTGGTTTTTTATGGTTTAATGCTCACCCTGCTCAGGTTTTTATGGGGGATGTTGGTAGTTTATCTCTTGGTGGTGTATTAGGTATTATTGCATTATTTATAAAGCATGAACTTTTACTTGTTATTATTGGTATAGTTTATGTAGCTGAAGCTTTTTCTGTTGTACTTCAAGTATTTTCATACAAGCTATTTAAAAAGAGAGTATTTAAAATGGCTCCTTTACATCATCACTTTGAACAATCAGGATGGAAAGAAACTCAAGTTGTATTTAGATTTTATATTATAGGAATAATAGCTGCTATTATTGGAATAGCTACATTGAAAATAAGATAATATATGAATAATGGTAAATTAATAGTAGTAGAAGGAATAGACGGTTCTGGTAAATCTACAAACTGTGCTATGCTTTCAAAAGAACTACAAAAAAGAAATATAAAAAATATATATACATTTGAACCTACTTATGGTACTTATGGTTCTAAATTAAGAGAAAGTTTTACTACTAACAATTTAAATCCTTATGAAGAACTTGATTTATTTGTTAAAGACAGACAAGAACATTTAGAAAAAGAAATAAAACCCGCTTTAGCAAATGATTATATTGTGATATTAGATAGATACTACTATTCTTCTGTAGCATATCAAGGTGCTAAGGGGGTTGATACAGAGTATATACTATCATTACATAAAGATTTTATTCTAATACCAGACTTAGTCTTTATCTTTCATCTTCCAGTTGAAGTAGCATTACAACGTATTATGGCTAAGAGAGGATTTGTAGATAGATTTGAAGATTATGAGTATTTAAAAACTGTAGATGAAATTTTCTACTCTTTTGAAGCTCCTTATATTCATCATATCAATGCTAATGATGATATTAATTCTATAAATAATACATTATTATCTAAAATACTCTCTCTAAATCTTCCTCTATAAAATCAGATACAACCATAGAATGTATTGATGAATTAGAATTATTTGAAGTAGAAGAAAAAGAACTACTTGATTGTATATCCATTTTTTTATCTAAAGATTTTATTTCTAATGCAAGTATATATATAGAAGTTTTCTTTATTCCATCTTTTGTAGTATATGTGTTTTGTCTAAGTTCACCATTGACAAGAATATGACTTCCCTTAGAAAGATTAATAGCAACCTTCTCTGCTGTATACCCCCAAGCTACTATATCAAAAAAATAAACTTCTTTTTGAAGACTACCATTAATATAATAATATCTATTATTAGCAACACTAAACTTAGCAAGAGATTTATCATTTTTAGTCTTAGTGTAAGAAGGGTCTCTTGTTAATCTACCTTCTATAAGCATTATATTTGTATTTCCAGACATATTTACTCTCCAAAATAATTATTTACTTAAATATAGTTAAACAATAATAAAAAATAAATATGCCAAGAAAAGAATAATTAATTATTCATCAGAAGAATCTGCCTCATCTTCTTCGCTACTACCAGTCTCCTCACGAAGCACTTGTTTAATAGCATCAAATATCTCACGAGCCTTTACTTTATTTATTTCTGTTGTTTTTGTTTTTTTAGTAATACCAGCTCTTTTTAGAATTAAAACACTAAAATTTTTACCTATTCCACTTATAATTAATGGATTTGTAATAAGTTTTTCTACTGTAGTGTCATTTTCTTCTAATAGTTGTAAGAATAAATTATAATTAAATTGCTTTGTTAAAGGATCATATCCCACCTTAGGCATAGTTGTAAAATCTTTCCAAATAGGAATTATATTTGTAATTTCTTGCCCTGTTTTTTTATCTTCTACTATAAATAAATTACCATTGTCTGTTTCTATTTTTATCAAACTATTTTCATACTCATCATCCTCTGTTAGAACAAAAGAACCAGTATCAGATAAATCAACTAAAATAGCATCCTGAGAAAATTGAAATTGTATATATCCACCATGTCTTAATACATCTATAATCTTTTGATCTTTTATATCTTCTATTTCTTTATACTTATCATCAAAAGAGACTATTTTCTTTATATAAGAATAGCAAATCTCACCTTTCATAGAATTTATCAATGAAATTAAGTATGGTAGTTCTTTCATGGTTTGAACAATTCCTTTTTATAAAAAAATAATTATGTTTACTAAAAATAATTCTACAATAATATAAGAAAAAATCAATCTTTTAAAACTTTACTATGTGCAAAAAAATAAATATTATGTCCTATAGCTCTCATTTTCTCCTCATATAGTGTAACACCATATCCTTCTAATTTATCTACATAGTCACTATCAAGAACATTTTTAAAAATTTTAGAATCTTTATATATAATATTCATAATCTCTAAAGCATAATGATCATCATCGGTAACAGAGTAAAATATACCATCATCTTTAAGTAAAACATAAACCTTATCTAAAAATTCAGTATTAAATATTCGTCTATGAGCATGTTTCTTCTTAGGCCAAGGATCAGGAAAATTTAAATATATACTATCAAAATAATACTTATCAAGTAAATACTTACTCATAACAACATTAGCTTCACCAAAAATAATACACATATTCTTAATATTTCTCTTTCTAGCCTTGTCGATAGCCTTCTTAACAGCCTTAAAAGAATATTCTATACCTATAAAATATTTTTGAGGATTATTTAAAGCAAGCTCCACAATAAACTTTCCATTTCCACAGCCAACTTCAAGTTCTATAGTATTATACTGAGAAGTACGTGTTTTAAGCTCAGAAATTATATAATCACTTACAAAACTAACATCATTACTAATATCATCAAGTACATACTCTTTTATAATACTCTCATCAAGATTAACACTTCTAATAATAAAACTCCTTAAATTTACTCAAAAAATAATAAAACTATATTTCTACTATAATTTTTACTTTTATTCAAGTAAAAAATATTATTATAAATAATTAAAACAATGTTTTAAATGCAATATAGTATCTACCATCAGTAGAACCCTGAAACCCAAAATATATAGAGTCTAAATTATCTTCACCAAAATTAAACTTTAGATAAGTAGAATACTCCAAAGCAAATAATTCCTTATTTTTATTAAGCTCATTAATAGGAATATAAAATAAAGGACGAACTCCTATATTAAATATATTCCATTCCAAAGCAAGTTCAAGTCTTAAATAATGAGCATCATTTTCTCTCCAAGTATACTCACCAAGCATATTAATCCATAGCTTATGATCAAAAAAAGGAATTTTTCCAAATGCAGATAATTGTACTAAATTATGAGTATTATTATCTGATATAGATATATTATCTTTTTGATTATATTGATATAAAAATGAAGTTCTAAAATAATCCCCATTAAGCTTAAATACTAATGCCAAAGGAGAAGAATCTTCTGAAAATCCTTGAGAGTATGATAACTCATAATAATACCCTATAAATCCTGCTCTAAAACCTATATTATTATTAATTCTTGGAATATACCAATGTGGAGTATCTAAAAAACTTTCAGAAGATGATATGTCTACTACAGATGGAAGTAGCATAAATGTTGTTTCATTAATGTCATTTACTGATTTTAATCGAAAAGAAAGTAGTATACGAGTAAGAGTAACAGTTTCTATACCAGCATCATAAACGTCTATATCCGAATATGTCTTTAATTTATTATTTTCTCTTTTTACATCAAATTTAGAAGATAATGTTATAAAAGGTGTAGCAGAAAAAAACCAATCATAATGAAAACTCTTTCCTATAGATAAATACATATTAGGCATAGAAAATCTACCACTATCTAAGTTTACTCCTATAATAGAGTTCATATGTATTTCTAATGTTGATAATTCATAAAGTAGTATAGAAGAAAATAATCTTTTATGGGGATTATCTCTTTTATAACTTTCATGAATATAATCATAAGGTATATAATTTGTTGTTGGACGTACTGGCTCTACTCCAGTATATGGCCATATTGTTAATAGCCTTTGTAAGAGATTTTGTTGATCTGATGTATAACTCGATTGAGAATACAAGTTTATAATATTTAAGAATAATATTATTGATATAGCAAGTCTTTTCATACTACGGTTTCTTTTTCTAGAAAAAATACAATATAATTTATTAATTCTAACATATAAAGAAAAAATGACAATTTAACGAATTGCAAAAAGGTATGGGAAGCGGTACAAGTTCATACTATCAAAGTAGTTACTATATTTTTATTTAACAAATCAATTTTTAACTTATACTCGAAAATAATATTAGATAAAAAGTTTGGTTTAACCTTTTATAATAAAAAACAAAGCAAATCTTTTAACTTATCTGTAGTTAAAAAACAAATAATCTATTATCTAAAAATATATCATTCTATATTTTTCAATCTTAAAAATACAGTTGTATGGAGCAGTATATAAAATGAGTAGTGAAAGAAAAAATGAATATTTAATATCTACTTTTGGGGACACTATGCTTGATAGAGGCTTTACTTCTATCCCTAATACATTAATTTATTACAGAAAAAGATTAGGGCTTACTGCAAGCGAGTTTGAGTTTATTATTGCTATAATAAGCTTAAATTGGAAAGAAGAAAAAGCTATAAGAGACAAAGAAATTAGTCCATCTTCAAAAGATTATTATAGGCAAAGGCAGAGTCTTAAGAATAAAGGTTACTTAACTTTTTCTACAAGATATATTTATACTAACAACAAGTTTTGTGGAACAGGAACAGTATATAATCTATCAGGATTAAAGAAAGCTATAGAAACTCTTGTAGAGCAAGATAGAGCTATAAAAAATATGGATGCTCCTGTTGAGTATAAATATGATGAACCAAGTTTATTTGGTGAAGACATAAAAACTGATCCTTTGCAACCTAAAAAGTTAATAAAAGAAAATAATAATAATGATGAAGTGTTAGACAAAGAAAAAGAAGATTTCCTAAACAAATACAACAAAGTTCATAAAGAGTTAATAGGATTTGAAGTTAGAAAAGATAGACATAAAAGATATATAAAATATTTATTAGATATATTCTTAAACCGTACTCATAATAACATAGATGATGCTTTGAGTATTGCTAAGTTTAACTTTTTTAAATTGTCATTAAGCAAAAGAGACTCTCTAAAACTTCAAGATTTATTAAGAATGGCTTTGACTACAAAAGAAGAAAAAAAAGAAAATACTATTAGGTATTCTAGTCAAAATAATAATTCTGAGAGTAATAAAAATACAAGCAACACTCATAAAAATGAGTTAATCCCCAAAGGGCTTGATACATTAAATTATTTATTAAATATTTTAGAAAAAGGAGGAGATATAGATGAAGCGTATTTATCCATTGCAAACTGTAGCTAAAAAACATTGTCTATTAAGTTATAAAGATGAGCTTAATACTTTATATACTAATGCGAGAAGTGGTAAGAGATTAGACTGTAAGAAGTGTGATGATGAAGGGTATTTATTACAATCTAATACTATAGTTTTAGGTGGTAGAAGAGTAAAAATACCTACTCTATGCGATTGTGTAAGCGATGAAAAAAGCAAAATATTTAAGCAAATAGAAAGCATTAATATGTTAATAGAGCAGTATAATAAAATATTTAATAGCTTAGATAGCAATATGACGCTTGATATCTTTGCTAATAAATATAATCAAAAAGATGTTATAGATTCTATTAAAAAATATTTAGATTTAGGTAGTTCTCTATCTTTATATTTCTCTGGAGAAAGTGGAGTTGGTAAAACTACTATATTAAAAATGTTATGGCAAATATATGCTATGAATAATATTAGTATATTTTATTTTAATGCAAGCCACTTTGAAGACTTACATAAAAATCTATTTAATAAAAATGCTCCTACTGATAGTAAAACAACAATTAATAAAAAAATAGAGAATGTAAAAAGAGCTGATATTATTATGATAGATGATATTGATAGTATTGGTTTTAGCTATGCTACTGATGGATATTATAAAATATTTGATGATATAAGAGCGAGTGAAAAGACAGTGATTATCACATCAAATAAAAGTTATACTCAATTAACTAATAGTCTAAAAAATAGTAGTAAAAAAGATAATGCTGATTATATCAATGGTAGACTAACTAGTAGATTATTAAACTTAAAAATTGTGGAGGTGGAACTAAAAAGAAATACTATAAAAGTTGAGACTGATAAAAAAATTATTTAGTCATTAGAATATTGTTAATAACTTATTGATAATATGTTGATAAGTTGTTAATAATGTTTATAACTTTTTATAATAGAGGTTTTAATATATGAGAAGAGATCATAAAGCATATAAAAAATATAAAAGCAAAAGATGGATAAAATTAAGAGAGTCATTTTTAGCAAGAAATCCTCTCTGCAAAAACTTTGAAGACTGTCATAATTTTTCAGAACATGTAGATCACATACAAAGAATTAGTGGAGAAAATGATCCTCTATTTTATGATGAAAGTAACTTACAAGCTTTATGCATAAGATGCCATTCTCGTAAGACCGCAAAAGAAGATGGAGCTTTTGGGAATAAAAAGAAAAATATTAAATAAGGAGTATAAAATGAAAAAAATAAAAAAACAATATTTACACTTGGAGCTTGATGAAAATAGAAATATAAAAATTGACTCGTCTTCTATTAGTGAAGAAGATTTAGCATATTTATTAGCAATTTCTATTTACAAATTAAGTGAAATAACAAATATACCAAACTTAAATGATATTGTATATAACTCACATATAATAACTAAAAATATATCTTTATAGGAGTAAATAATGCAAAAGAAAACTTTTGAAGAGATTATGGAAGAAGATGATACAGTATATGATTTTTCTGATAATTCTAATAATATCATAGATGATATAGAAAACGATACTAATTCTATAAAAGAAGATGAAGAAGGAAATAGATTTTTATTTAATGATTAATAAAGGAGTTAAAAAATGGAAAATATAGATATAAACAACAACGGTACTATTGAAAGTATAAAAAATAAAAAAGAATATAAAAGAAACTCTATTAAAATATATTTATCAGGAGCTTCTAATAATAAAAAAGCTGAAGATGAAATTAATAATGCAGAAAAAGAGATTAGAAGAATTATTAATATACTTCAAGATTCTGTTCAATGTGAGGTAATTAATCCATTAAAGAGTAATATAAATAAATCTACAAAGTGGAAAGATACTATCAAAAATAATATTAAGCTCTTGGTAGATGCTGATATATTAGTAGATATGGATAATGATAATTCTAAATCTTCTATGCTTGAAAAAATTATAGCTACATCTTTAGATATAAAAATTATACCTTTTAATATGATAGGTAAAACTTTATATGAGTTATCAGAATAAAAAGATTCTACTTTGTTATTATGATAAAGAAAATAAAGAGTTTAAGAGGATCGAAGATATACTAAATATTATAAAAATAAAATATCCTATACAGATAGAATATAATAAGATTAAAGAAAATAAGTTATTTATTTTAATAGACAATAATAAGTTAGATGTAAACAAGAAACTAGACTATTATATAAGCTATGTAGAATAACTACTCTACTTCTAAGCTCTTTAAATAAATCCCTGTTATAGATATGCTACTATGATTTAATGCTCTTCTTATCAATTCTATGTCTTTAGTTTTCTTATACATACTCACTGCAAAATAATGCCTTATATCGTGTATCGAATATGAGGCTTTTATTTTACCTTGATTATATAAACGCTTGGAACTTCTATAAAATACATTTCTAATAACTTCTGAGCTTTTATTTTGAAATGGAGACGTAAGAGATAATTTATTCTTCTTTAATTCATTAATAGCTTTATCTGTGATATACCAACTAACCTCTTTACCTTTTGAGTATGAATAATATTTATATTCTCCTGATTTATTCTTGCGTATTTGCATTTTCTCTAAAGCACCTACTCTAACTCCACATTCTCTAATACAAATGATAGCACTTTTTATAATTGGGTCTGAAATATCTTTGATTATTAATTCTATTTCTTTTTTATTTGGTACTTCTACTTTCTTTTTATTTCTTACTGGTGGGCGGGTCTTTGTACCTCTAAATGGATTCTTTATGTATGTATATCTTCTCTCTAAAAATGAAAAGAATGAAGAACAAGAAGATACCAAAGCTCTTACACTTAAATTAGATAACTCATTATTATAAACAATTTCTGTTATAAAGTCATCTGCATCTATTGGCTTGAAAAATAATATATTTTTATTATTAGATTCGCAGTATTCTTCTAATTTTTTTAATCCATTTTGATATTGTCTTTTTGTATGTTTACTTTTTGTTTTAGAGCATTGCTTGAAAAATGTTTCTTTCTCTGTAGAATAATCTATTTTGTTTATTAATTGCTCTTCTTTGAGATAGTCTAATATATTTAATATATTAGCTTGCTTACCTAATAGTTCAGCTTGCTCCTTACTTAATAATATATTATTTTGTGATATAAGATTATGATTCGACATAACTTATGTCTCTACCAAAACAGGTAGAAATCCTCCTAAATATATTTATCTAATATTTAGGAGAATTATAAGTTTATATATTTTTATTAAATAAAATAATAGCGATAAAATTTATGTTATGAATTTTATTATTATTCTAACGGTACATAAAAGAATACTATTTAAGACTAAATACAATAATATGTTAAATAGTACATTTATTAATTATAATATTACATTTTTATTAATAAAAATACGATTTATAATAAAAAACATACAATTTATTGTAAAACATAATTGACTTATGTTAATATATATATTACTATAATATTATAATTAATAAAGGAAGTTGAATGTTTTATTCTGAAATTAACAAAATTATAGAAGCAGGGTTGACTAGAGATACTGAAAAAGTAAAAAACTATTCAAAATTATTGGCAGAAAAACTAAAAGATGATGGTGAAATAAAAGCCCATGATAGAATTTTAAATTTATTAAAAAATAAATATAGTCCTAATATTGGCGCAGAAAATTTAGTAGCAACTCCTGTGGATAATGAAAGTAGATTAGATATATTAGAAATTACTAATGAAAAATTAAATTTTGATCTAATATTAAGTCCATATGTAAAAGCAAAATTAGAAGAATTTGAAAAATATATAAAAAATATAGATATCATGTTAGAAAATGGTATAGAAAGCAACATGTCATTACTATTATATGGAGAGCCTGGATGTGGAAAAACTAGTATAGCTTATTATTTAGCCGAAAAGTTAAAGTTTCCATTAGTCATAGCTAAATTAGATACAATGATATCTTCATTATTAGGTAATACTTCAAAAAATATAAAAAAGATATTTGATTATTCCAAAAGAAATCCTTGTATATTATTTTTAGATGAATTTGATGCTATTGCAAAATCTAGAAGTGATGAACATGAAAATGGTGAACTAAAAAGGGTTGTAAATGGATTGTTACAAAATATAGATGATTATTCTAAAAATAATATTTTAATAGCTGCAACTAATCATCATAATCTACTTGATTCTGCGATATGGAGACGATTTGATTATATTATCAATATACCAAATCCAGAAATAGATGAAATAAAAGAAACTATTAATTCTATATTAAAAAAAACTAATATTACGAACGACTTTATTCTAGATGATAAAAAAGAAAATATTTTAGTCAGTTTATTATATGGATACTCATATTCAACAATAAAAACTATATTACAAAACACTATTAAAAAAAGTATAATAAATAAGAAAAATAATATACGTTTTATAGATATATTATTTGAAATTTTTTATTTTAAGAAAAATGGTAATTTCAATAATAAAGATTTAATAAATTATTTATGTAAACATGGTGTTTCTCAAAAACAAACTTCTGAATATCTTAATATCTCTACTAGACAGGTAAGAAATAATATAATAGATAAGGAGTAAAAATGGATAATAAATATTTACCTATACAGATGATGTATAAAAGAAAAATTGATGATAGGTTAACCGAAGGTGGTGGTGACAAAAACAAGCCAAAATGGTTGTTACAAGAAAATGAGTTAATAAAAAGATCAGAACATATAGTATTACAATTATCAAATTTAGATTTATTATATAATGAGCATGTGAAAAAAACTGAATTACCATTTATTATTGAAACTGAAATTAATAATGATGCAAAAGCTAAGTCTTATAGAAAAAATATACGTTCTGTTTTAGATGATCATTATAATAAAATGATAATAGGATTTAAAGATGATAATAAGTTATTATCTAGTATTAATAGTAATTGTATAAAAAATATAATAGATGACTTTAAGAATACTAAAGATAATGGTATACTTATTTCATCTATAATGAATATTAATAAATTTAAACCTTACATAAATAAATCGAATAACAATAATAAAATATACAAAGCTAGACTTATTAATTTTAATTCTGAAGAAATAAATAAAAAAAATATAAAATTATTTAAAACTTATTGTATTCAAAAAGAAATTGATATAAAGACGGAAACACACTATACTGATAATATAATAATATATAAACTTTTTTTACATAATGTAGAAAATTTAGATTTTATATGTGATTTTGAGGGTTTATATTCATTAGAACCTATGCCGGAAATTAGTATAAATTTAGATTCTTTAAAAGAATCGAAATTTATGAATTATAATATTCCTAAAAAAGATACTTCATATCCTATTGTGGGAATATTAGATACAGGAATATCAGAAACAACGGCATTAAAACCGTGGTTAATTTCAAAAAAACATTCTAACTACCCCTTAGAATACCAAGATAATTCACATGGAACATTTGTAGCTGGTATACTAGAATATGGAGATTATTTAAATAATTCTAATGATTACTATTTAGAAGGTGTAAATATATTTGATGCCATAATATTTCCAGATGAGAATAAGGAAAAAGTATATCAAGATGATTTAGTCGAGCACATAACTGAAGCAATTAAAAGAAATCCTGAAATAAAAATATGGAATTTATCAATAGGCACAAATATAGAAAGCAATATAAATTATTTCTCTGATTTTGCGATGGCATTAGACTATATTCAAGATAAATATAATGTAATTATAGTAAAATCCGCAGGAAATTGTACAAATTTTATTCAAGATATGGAAGTTTCTAGAATATCTAATTCAGCTGATTCTGTCAGAGCTATAGTAGTTGGTTCTATATCAAACATAGATAATAATCATTCTTTATTTAGTAGAATAGGACCAGGTCCTTGTTATATTACTAAACCAGATCTAGTACATTATGGTGGACACATAGATTCAAATAAAAACTGTAAAGGAGTACAATCCTTTGATATTAATGGAAATATTATAACTAACTGTGGAACTAGTTTTTCAACACCGAGAGTGACTAGATTATGTTCAGAGTTACAATATTTAGTTAATTATGATAATAATTTTGATCCAGTATTATTAAAAGCATTACTTATACATTCTGCTAATTATACTAATATAAATATGGACATGGAAGAAAAAATAAAAAAAATGGGATTTGGAAAACCATCTAGTACAAAAGAAATTTTATATAATTCAGACTATGAAATTACTTTAGTATTAAGAGATAATTTAAAAAAAGGAGAATTTATGGAAATAACAGATTTTCCTTTTCCAAAATCATTATTAGATAATAATAAAATGTATAAAGGGCATATATATATATCACTTTAGTAAGTAAAGTTTTACTGGATGATAAACAAGGTGGAGAATATTGTCAATCAAATATAGATGTATTATTTGGTACTTATAATGATATTAAACAAAGAGATACATCTAAAAATAATATAAAAAATCCTATCGGATTTGATGATACTCATAATATTTTAGATTATGATTTATATAGTAAAAGAATATTAAAAGACTATGAAAGTAATAAATTTAATTCAGAAAAAATTTTAATAAAATTTCATGGAAAGTACCATCCTGTAAAAAAATGGGTTATAGATTTATCTGATATGACAATAGCTAATAAAGAAAAAATATTGACTAATAATAGAAAGTGGGGATTACGTATCAAAGGATTGTATAGAGATTATATAGAAACTAATTCTGTATATAATGATATACAACTTAGTCAAGAATACTGTCTTATTATTACTATAAAAGATCCAGATAAAAATGTTCAAGTATACAATGAAACTATACAAGCTATGGACATTAGAAATTTTGTTCATGAAAATATAAATATAAGAGATAAGATAAATATTATTATAAATAATACAATATAACTATTAAAAAGGAGAAAACCATGAAAGAATTATTAGTAAATTGGATTAAGAAAGATAATGATATGAAATGGCATAATCTTGTTGAGCTAGAAAAAAATAGTTTAGATTATAATGGAGTTTATATAATATGGTATCCTAAAGGTAGAATGTTAAAAATAGGATCTGGAAATATAAAAGAGCGATTAGAAAAACATTCTAATGAAAATGGAGATTTTTACAAATCATTAATAGAGTTTAATAAGAAAAATAATACTCAATATAAACTTAAAGATTTACTTGTCACTTTTGCTAAAGTAAATGGTAATCAAATGGAAGGTGTAGAAGCTTATTTAGCAGATAAATATAAAGCTCTATTACCAGAAGAGACTGCTATTAGATTCCCTAATAAGGAAAAGATAAAAGTTAATACACCATTTAAAATATAGTACATTGTTTTATAACAATAAAAATTATTTACTTCATTATGATAATTTATTTATTAGAGAGTTATAATTAAAATAGAATTATTAAATAGCAATGCTAATTATTATAGAGAACAAGTTGTAGATAGTGCTAAAAAATATCATAATATGAATAGCACCAATAATATAAGAGAATTTATATCTACTAATTTTAAACAACTTCCTAATTATTTAAAAGAGAAAATATTTAGGATTTCTTATAAAGATATGGGTTAATAACTCTCCAACAATACCTTTTAAATGTTTATCATCTTTTTTATCTTTTTTACTGCTTTTTGTTATTCTTTGAATGAAGTCTTCTATAACAGCTTTATAATTTAATTCTATATCACCAGTAGATATAAATACAAAATTTTCTCTTATATAATTTTTAAGTTTATCAGATAAATCATTAATAACAAATAAATATACATTATCTCTTTGTATTACTTCTACACTATCAAAAAGAATTTCTACCTTATCCATAATTTTACTAATATTTCGATAACCTTTATTATCGCAACACTTATAATACACTAATTATAATTCTTATTAAAAAGCAAGTCGACAATATATCATACATATTGTCTCTATATAATACATAATTACAGTTTATATATTTAATTCTTTTAGCACTGCTTCTCTAATATATTGTGCTACACTTATATTTTTCTTTTCTGCATTCTCTTTTATTAATTGTTGTTCCTTCTCACTTGCTCGCATATAGATTTTTATATCTAATCTATCTTCTGTTTTTCTCTTTGGTCCAGAGTTAGGTCTTGCACCACCCCAAGTATTTTTTTTAGTTTCCATAATTTAGTTTTAATCCTTATTAATTTTTTCCTTTCTTAAATAATAGAACTATTATAGTTATATTAAGAATTACTGTTACTACAGATAATATTGCATTTATAGTTGTAAGCATATTGACAACTCCTAAATTATTAATATAATGTTAACTATGGAAGTCAAGAGCCAAGTCTGCAAACTTAGCTCTCTTTCAGTAGATAATTAAGACTACTTATTCATCTTGATTATCTTTACTACAATTATGATTAGTGTCAGTATATCAATAACTGTAGCTATGAAAGTTAAGACTTCCATAATCAACCTCCTTAAACTTAAGGATAAGTTTATTATATCATATATTTGAATATTGTCAATACTTTTTCAAATAAAATAATTAAATATTTTTTATTGCTATTTATCTAAATTATAATCAATTTATATTTGTTTATTAGTACGGGGTATATTGAATCTTTTGGAAGTTTTGCACTATGCAACGAGCGGGGAGGCTTTGTTACACGGTTATAATTTTTTTATTAGGGGGTATGTTACTGTTTTTCTAACTTTCTTATTCTATCTTCTAACTCTATAATTTTATTTTTGTCTTTTTCTAACTCTGTTATTCTCTTTTTTATTTTTTCTATTTCACTTCCTTTTTCTTCATATTCTTTTTTAGCTTTTGCAACACAAGCCTGTACAAATCCTGAAAATGTACTATTAGAGTAATTAAGTGGATCACATTTAGCTTTTTTTACCATTTCCTCTATCCACCTATACAATTCTGGTTTAAAATTAATTGAAACACCATTTCTTGAATCCATTTTATTAATCCTTATTTTAGTTACTCTTTATAATTATGGTATAAAAAAATTATAAAACTTATATAAATCTCCAAATTAATATTTTGGCAATAAAAATATCACTTTTCTATTCAAAAAAGCTTGCTATGTTTCGGAAAAGAGTTATTGTCATAACATAATAAAAAAAGGGTGTAATAAAAAATGGGAGATACAAAAATAATAAAGCAAGAACTAAAAATTATAGAACTAAACAGTAAAAAGGCTACTGAAGATATTAGAAAGCTATTAGAAAATGATAAGGTAGAAGTAGAAGTTGGAAAATACTATGCAGATATATATTTTGGTGATACAACAATAGTTAATGCACGCTCAGATTTAATGTAGGATAAAATAAAGTGTTCTTATCCAGTATCAACAATGTATGTAGATGAAGAATCAGATGAAAATAAATTAGAAAAATATGCCAATGAATTAGAGCTATCATCAAAAGTTATGAGAAAAGAATTTAGAACTAAAATTAGTGAAATATTAGTATCTTATATAGATAAAGTAAATAGTGATATTAAATCATTACAAATATAACCTGTACTTCACTCTATAATAATTTATAGAGTGAAAAATCCACCTTCTTCATAAATACTTTTAGTATTATCTTCATAATGATTTTTTATAACTCTATGAAGTGCCATAATAGAAGCTACTACCCCATCTATTCTTTTATATGTTTTTCTTCTATCTGGTTTTGAAGGTAAATAATTATCTCTACCATCTGTTTTTACTTCACAACAACTAATCATCCAATTAAGCACAGGATTATTACCATGTAAAAGTTTCTTCTCATCAATCGTTTTATCAAAAAGTGCTGTTCCTTCAGATAAACCACCTACTGAAAAGTTTTGTCTAACTTGCACCATTTTTAAACCTTCACGCTCTAAATGTGTTACTATTTCTATAGCTTTCCAAGGATCATAAGCTATTTCAATTATTTCATACTTTTTAGCATCTTCTAAAATAGAAGCTTCTATAACATCAAAATTAATAATATCTCCATCAGTAAGAGTTATTAAACCTTGCTCTGCCCATAATTCATAAGGTACTTTATCTTCTTTTGAACGTTGTCTTATATTATCTTTTGGCATAAAAAATCTAGGTAATAGTATATAAGGTTCTAAATCAAAACATAAACAATATGCTGCTATATCTCTTGTAGTAGCTAAGTCTAGTCCAATACAAGCCTTCTTGCCTATTAGAGCTTCGAACTCAATATTTTGATGTTTATATGACTTTAACCACTTATCAGAAGATATCCAAACCTCACAAGATTGAGTCCATACATTTAGATTTTTAGTAAGAATATCTGTTCTTTGATGAGGTTTATCTAAACCTTCTAATAATCTAGAAAATAAATACTCTGGTTTTACTGATACATTAATATTAGGATTAGCTTGAAATATAATATCATTAATTAATTTTTCTTTCTCACTTATTGCTTTTAAATTCTTTTTATCATTAAGTAAATCTTTATACTCAGACATTAATAACCAAATATCTTTAATATTATCAGGCTCATAAATAATACAAAAATACTCATCATTACTTAAAGAATTATTTAATATTTGCTTAGCATATTCATACTCATTAAAGCATACAGAAGTTTTATTAAAACCTGCAGTAGTAATAATAAAAGTTAATGGTTGTCTTCTTGCTCCCATTCCAGACTCTAATACATTAAGTAATTCATTATCTGGATGAGCATGATACTCATCTACTATAATTAAATGAGGATTAAGTCCATCTTCTGTTGTACTATCTTTGCCTAATGGTTTTGACTTAGAAGCTGTATCTTTCTTTTTCATTATAGTTGATGTTTGTTTATAAGTAATAGCCTCTTTATTTAATGCTTTAGCTTTTCTAATTTGTCTTTCTGATTCTGACCATGCTATTTTAGCTTGATCCTTTTTAGTTGCTATATAATATATTTCAACTCCAGATTCTATAGGACTATCACAAAAGAAACAGTAATTTCCTATACCAGAAGCAAATGTAGTTTTTCCATTTTTTCTACTAACTTGAACATAAGCTTTTTTAAATCTTCTTAAATTATTATCTTTACGCCTCCAACCAAAAATACAAGCTATAATAAACTGTTCCCAATCCTCTAATACTATTTTATGATTAGCCCACTCTCCTTTAGTATGTACTAAGTTTTCAATAAAAGTAATAGGACGATTAGCTTCTTTCTCATCAAAATAGAATGGATAATCTTCATTCTTAGATTTTTCTAAATCATCAATATGCCTTTTAACTGATAAAAAAGCATTATTACAAATAGGTATTTCTTTATTAATTACCTTTCTTATATATTCTTTATACATAGATATTTTTTATTTTCCATTTAATAATTTAGAAAGCTCATCCTCTTCTTCTACTGTTTCTGGTGTTGGAACTTTCTTTTTAGATGCTGGTGTAAGTCCAAACTATATAAGCATTTTTGTATAGGCAGTCATAGATTTATTATAAGCTAAATACTCTCCCATAGTTTGGGAGTTTCTACCAGTCAAATAACCTGCTATAGAACCATACTCTTTTATCATAGCTTGATATAAAGACATAGCATCCCCATAATGTAAGCATAAAACTTCAAAAGCAGATAAATCAGCTTCACTAAGCATATTTTTTTCTGCAAAAATAGGAGCTAATTCTTCCCATTTTTTACGAGCATACCCATTAAAATATTCTGGACATAAAGGTATATTTTTGGATATTTTTGTCTTATTTTTAGACTTTTTTGGGGTATTTTCTTTAATTTTATTCATTAGTCCCTCTAAAGTAAAAATACTCTACTTAATAAAGACTAATATAATATTTTATAACTAAATATTTTTTAGGAGTATTTTATGTGTTCATATAAAAAAGTAGTTATAGGTAATTGTACTTTAATAAAAGGTCGTTGCGAAGATGTAATGGGAGAAATAGAATCAAAAAGTATAGATGCTATATGTACTGATCCTCCATATTTATATTTAAAAAATCAGAAGTTAGATATTCCTTTTGATGAAGAGGTTGTTTTTAATAATTGGAAAAGAATACTAAAAAATGATACTCTCATAGCATTTTTTGGAAGAGGTGATGCATTTTTTAGATGGAACTTAATATTAGAGAAGTTAGGTTTAAAGTTTAAAGAAACAGCCGTTTGGGAAAAAGAAAATGCTTCTAATTATTTAAATAACTTTTTAAGAATACATGAAGATATTTCTTTTAGAGTTAAAGGTCATAAAAGTTTAAATAAAAATTATATAGATTATTTTGAATATAATATAGATAAAAATAGACTTGATAGAATGATAGAAGTTTGGAGAAACTTGAAGAGTGCATTAAATAGTAAAGACAAAGAAGCAGTAATTAAATATATAGAAACAGGTCTTAAAGATTTTAATTATGAATCAAAGAGAAAGCATGAAATTACAGCTAAAAAGCATAAAGGCACTTGCAGAGGAGTGAATCTATATCAAACTGTAAGGTTAGGAAAAGTAGAAACTTCTATAATGAGATGCAAAAGAGAGCAGTACCAATACGAACATCCTACACAAAAACCAGTTATCTTAATGGAAAGAATTATTAAACTAATCTCAAATGAAAATGATACTATTTTGGATTCTTTTATGGGTGGAGGAAGTACAGGTGTAGCATGTTTGAAACAAAATAGAAAGTTTATAGGAATAGAAGTTGATGATGAATATTTTAATACCGCTTGTAATCGTATTCAAAGAGCTTATGAAGAATTAAATAATACGAAATACGCTGAAGCTGCATAGTAATATTTTCTTATATTCTCATTAAAAAAATATATGACTTTATTTACAAATGTAGTACGTAGTTTTAATAATATAAAAAAATGGATTTATCCTAATGAATCTTATGAATCTAACAATTTAGGTTTTATAAGAGATAAAAGCATGATAGCTAATACTCCTAATGCAGAATTAACATACTCTACTGTTTTTGCTTGTGTTAGAGTTATATCAGAAACTATAGCTACACTTCCATTATTTTTATATAAAGTAAAAGGAAATAATAAGGAAAAAGCAAAGGATCATCCTCTATATAAAATATTGCACGATTCACCTAATATAGAAAGTAGCAGTGTTGCTTTTTTTGAAAGTTTAATAACTCAGATATTATTAAATGGAAATGGTTTCATCGAAGTAATAAAAGATAACTTAAATAATATTTTAGAAATGCATTTACTAGACTCTAATAGAATGCGTGTATTTAGAGATAATTATAACAATATTATTTTTGAGTACAATAAAGATGGAAATATTATTACCTTAGGAAAAAGTCAAGTTATACATATAGCAGGTTTAGGCTGGAATGGAATTATAGGTTATAGTCCTATAGCTTTAATGCGTAGACAAATATCTACAGGACTATATCAAGATGGTTTCGCTTTAGAGTTTTTTTCTAATGGCGTGAAGAAAGTACCCATATTGTCACATCCTAATCATTTAAGTCCCGAAGCTAAAAAGAATATGAAAGAGAGTTTTAGAAGTAGTTGGGAAGATGGAATTGTAGTATTAGAAGAAGGAATGAAAGTTGATCCTATTACTATGAATCTTTCTGATGCTCAATTTTTAGAAAGTAGAAGATTTTCTGTAGAAGAAATATGTAGAATATTTAGAGTACCTCCACACTTAATTGGTGATTTAAGTAGAAGTACAAATAATAATATAGAACATCAAAGTATAGAGTTTGTAACTCATACTATTAGACCTTGGTGCGTTCGTATAGAAAAAGCATTAAATAATTGTCTATTATCTGATATAGAAAGAAAAAAATATAGCATAGAGTTTATGATAGATGGACTATTAAGAGGTGATACTCTAACTAGACAACAAGCTAATCAAATTAAATTTAACAATGGTATTCTAACTCGTAATGAATGGAGAAGACAAGAAAATCTAAATGAAGTAGAAGACAACCATGGTAATGAATATTTTGTAAGTCAACAGGTAAGACCAATAGAATCAATATATCAAAATAATAATGGAGATATAAAAGATGAATAAAAATGAGATGAGACATATCAACTTTGAACTTATCAGAGAAAATAATAAAGATGAGACTAAAAAATTAAAAGGTTATGCCATTTTATATAACTCTTTAAGTGAGCCATTATATAACACTTTTAGAGAGAGAATACTACAAGGTGCTTTTAGTGAATCTTTAAAAAGAGATGATCAAGTATGTTTATGGGGACATGATACTAAATATGTATTAGGCAGAAAAAGTGCTGGTACTTTAATTCTCAGAGAAGATGAGAAAGGCTTATATTTTGAAGTTAATATATCTAATTCTAATTGGGCTAATGATTTATATGAAAGTGTTCAGAGAGGTGATATTACTCAAATGTCCTTTGGTTTTAATGTAAAAAAAGATAGATGGGTTGAAGAGTCTCAAATTGATTTACCTATTAGAGAAGTTTTAGAAATGCAACTACATGAAATATCTTTAGTTACATTTCCTGCATATTCAGAAACAAATGTTAGAGAAAACACTTTTATCCCAAAACCTCCTAAAAAAATAATAGAAGATAATTTTTTAGAGAGAAGTTCTTATTTAAAACAAAAAATAAACTTATATAAATTAAAAAACAACTTGTAAGGAGAATTTATGAATCCAGAATTATTAAGACAAAAAATTGATGACTTAAAAAATAGTAATAGCAAAGACCTTGAGTCTATAGAGTCTTTAATGCAAAAGAGAGATGTATTTTCTGCTTTAAGTGTAGAAGAGAGAGCTACTAAGGAAAATGATATAAAAGGTTTAGACACACAAATAGATACTTTGCTAAAAACTATAGAAGAGCGTAATCAGGAAATATCTAGAACTGATAAGTTGCTAGTTTTACATACCAATAGCTCTATGACTAAGAGAAATATTGTTGAAGATTTAGAATCTTCTAATTCTACTAATAATGATGCAGAGATAAGAGAGAGAGAAACTAAATGGTTTAAAACAGGAAAGGAAGAAGAATTAAGAGGAGCTCTTCAAACAGGAGTAGATGCTGATGGTGGAAATCTTTTAGCACCACAATATTTAGTAAAAGAGATTATTAAAGAACTTGATAATCAAGTATATATAAGAAAATATGCTACTGTACTTCCTGCTATAACAGGATATAAATCTATTGGTATTCCTACTATAGATAAGGACTTAGATGATCTAACTTGGACAACAGAAATTGGAGAAGTAACAGAAGATAAAACTTTAAAGTTTGGTAAAAGAGAAATGAGTACAAATCAGCTTACTAAATTAGTTCTAGTGAGTAAGAAACTAATTAGAGAAAGCAATATTGATATTCAGAGCTTTGTGAGAGATAGAATATCTTACAAGTTGTCAGCTACTTTAGAGCATAATTATTTATATGGTGATGGTAATAGTAAGCCTTTAGGTATTTTTGCTCAAACAGATGATAACTCTTCTGCTATATCTACTGATAGAGACGTAAAAATAGGAACTTCTAGTAAAGATATTACTTATGATGGCTTAGTAGATGCATTGTCAGGGTTAAAATCAGGTTATCAGCAAGGTGCTGTTTGGATGTTAAATAAATCTGCAATAGCAACATTAAGAAAAATAAAAGACGCAAATAATAGACCTATTTGGCAAGAAGGTATTCAAGGAAATATGCCTTCTACCCTACTTGGTATTCCTGTTATACAAAATGACTTTATAGAAGATAAGTTGGAAGCTACTAAATACGTAGGTTTTTTAGGTAACTTAAAGCATTTTTGGATTTTAGACAGTATATCTATGGAGCTACAAGTTTTACATGAGTTATATAGTAAGACTAATCAAGTTGGTTTCCAAGTTGGCTATTGGGGTGATGGAGCTCCTGTTAGTGAGGAAGCTTTTGTTCGCTTATTACCTTTTGACCAAGCATATAGTGCTTAATTTTGGAGCTTAAAAATAATGAGTAGTATAGATAATAGACCTGTTTCAATAGAACAATTTATAAGATTTCTAAACTTAGAAGGTATTGAGCTTGATGAATATATATTAGAATCCACTCTTAATACAGCGATAGAATACTGTAGTAAAAGAAATGAAACTGTATATACAAAAGAAAATTGTCCTCATATTGTAAAACAGGCTATATTAGGACTTGCTACTCATTATTTTGAAAATAGAACTGGAGAAGCTTCTCAAAGTGAACAAGTGGTATTAAAAGGAGTAGAAAGATTGTTAGACTTAGCAAGAGAAAAGTTTACTTTTTAATAGGATTAAGATAATGAGAAGCGGTGAGTTAATTCATACTATTATATTTTATAAGTCTAATTATAGTAGTAATGAAGATGGTACAGGACATACAGAGCTTGTAGAAATACGAAAAGTAAAGTGCAAAATAGATGATATAACATATAAAACAATATCAGATAGAAAAAAAGAAGATATAAAAGAAATGCTAAAAGTTTATACGTATTTCTTTAAAGAGTATGATATGAAAGGATTAAAAGCAAAAATTAATAATAAAGAAACTGTATATGATGTTATACATAGAGAAAATGTTAAATATAAAAATATAGAACTTATATTTACATTAGAAGGATAAGAGTATGGCTGTAAGAACCTCTATAAATATTAATGGTTTAGATGAGTTTAGAAAACAGTTAGAAGAATTAGGATGGAATTTTAAAGAAGCCATTAGAACTGGTTCTAAAAAAGCTGCTAAAAAATTAGAAAAAGAAGTTAATGCAGAAGCTAAAGCTAGAGGTTGGACAGAAAATAAATACTATACTACAAAAGAAAAAAAGTCTTCTAAAAAAAGTGATACATTTGCAGCTATTCAAGTAGGAACTATAGAGAAAAAAAAAGGAACAGTACCGAGTAAAAATAAGTCAAAATGGTATAAAGAAAATGGTGATAGATTTTATGTAAGATTTCCTGAATATGGAACTATAAATCAAAAACCTAATCCACTTTTAATACCATCATTTGAAAAAAATAAAGGAGCTATAGAGCTATCTATTAAAAATGAAGTAAGAAAAGCAATAGAAGAAAGTAAAAAGTTCGGAAAATAATATGCATAAAGTTATATACAATCAATTACAAAAAGTAATAGAAAAAAGCTCATATCAAATAAAAGGAGCTTATTTTGACTTTGTCTCTGATTCTAATATAAATAGTCAAAATAACTATATAGTTTATTCTTTAGTCTCAAATAAACCAAACTATGACTTTTGTTATAATAGATGTATATATCAAATAGCTACATATTCCCCTACTCTTAATACTGCAATAGAAATACAAAGAGAAATAGGAAAACATTTTACTAGTCTATGTACAAGTATAAATGATATAGAAATATGCGGTTGTACTATAAGCAATGAAACACAGACTTTTGATTCTAATTTTTATCAAGCTATTAGCATAATAGAAATATTATATAAATATTAAAAAAGGAGTAAATAAAAATGTCTCAAACAAGTGTACAAAATAGAAAAACAGTAAGATATGGTTCTGCTACAGTGTTAATTGGTGAAAGATTTGATAAGTTAGTTAATATAGGTGCTGCTAGAAGTGTTTCACTTAAAGAATCTATTTCTACTTCGGATATAGAAAGTGATAATGCAGGAGTTATAGCAAGTCTTACTAGTGAACACAAAATAGAGGTATCATTAGATAATCTTGAGATTAACTTTGAAAACTATGCTAATATGCGTGGTGGAATAGACAATTTATCAAGTTATGATGGTAAGACTCAAATTACTAGAGAATATATAGTAGAAGCAGGTACTTATACAAGAGACGAGCTTATTAAAGTACCTTTTAAAAATGCAGATGGTTCAGCAATATCTATTACTAAAGTAGAAAAAAGACAACCTACAGGAAATATTTCTTTAGAAGAAGACACTTCATATACTAAGACAGACTCTAATGGAATAACAATAATAGATGAAAATGTTAAGCCTAGTATAGATACTATTATAATCACATTTACTCAAACACCTGCTAAAATGGTTAGAATGACTACAGGAGGAAATGCAGCAACTATTAAACCTCGTTGTATTATGATAGTAAATACTAATGCAGAAGGAAAAGAATTAAGAATATACATTCCTCAAGCTTCTGTAGCTAATGGCTTAGAGTTTAATTTCCCTGCAGATAAAGCTCAAGATGTAATGATCAATAAATTAACATTTACAGCCACTACCGCTGGAAGTCAAAAAGCAGGTGAGCAATTAGCATGGTTTGAAGATGAACAATGCGTAGCAAGTGAGGAGTAACTATATGGAATTAGAAATAGTAGATTTAGAAGATTTTACTACTAAGAAAGCTTTATATGCTAAGTTAGGAGATTATAAAATTAATGTTAATGATATACCTCTTAAAGTAGCATTAAAAGTACAAGAATATTATAAAGCAATTAAGAGTGGTAAAGAGTTGGATATGGAGTTTTGCATTAATGAGATAGTAGTTCCTATAATTATTAGGCAGTATCCAAAAGCAACTTTAGAAGATATAGAAAAAAAGTTTAATTATGATCAGCTTTTAAAAATACTTAGTATGATATTTAACTCATTTTTATCAGCTGGTAGTGATTCTGAAAGAAATGAAAATAAAAAAAAAAGAAGAGTAAAGTTAGAATTAATTAAATTACTTGCTCATTTAGCTAATACATATAGTTGGAGTGAAGAGACTATGATGAATATGAGTTTATCTAAGTTATTATCATATTATGTAGCCTCTTTTTCTCTACCATATATATTTAAGCAAGAAACTGTTGAGAAAAATGGATTATGGGAAATTAGTGTAACAAATGAGTAGCTTAAATGTTAGTATATATGCTGATGCTTCCCAAGCTATAGAAGCATTTGGACGTCTTAAAGATAGAACTACAGATTTAGAAAAAGGCTTTAATAAAATAGGAAAGTCTTTTGCTAATTTTGGAGCTTTAGCTACTAAAACTATTACTGTTCCCATAGTAGCCTCTACATCTGCTATGGGATTAGCTACTAAAAAAGCTATAGATTTTGATAATGCAATGCGAGAGGTATATACTCTTCTTCCTAATTTAAGTAAAGAAGGATTTAATACCTTAAAAAATGATGTATTACAATTTTCTAAAGAGATTGGCAAAGTACCTGAAGAGGTAGTACCTGCTTTATATGATACATTATCAGCTGGAGTACCACAAAGTAATGTATTTGATTTGTACAATGTTATTCCAGTAGCTTCAGCAATAGGAGTAAAGTTTCAAGATATTGGAGCTGCAATAGCTGTAATGACTGCACAAGGTACTCCAACATCTGTAGCAACTACACAAATAAGAACCGCATTGGTAGAACTTAATAAAGAAGGCTCTATAGCTTATGAAAAATTTAAGAATATAACAGGAGTATCTTTTAAAGAGTTTATTGAAGGAGGAGGAAATCTTCAAGAAGCATTAGACTTAATAGCTTCACATGCTAAAAAAAATCAAAAAGAAGTTACTAGTATGTTTTCAAGTGTTGAGGCTGGCAATGCTGTTTTAGCTTTATCTGGTCAAAATGCAAAAAAATATCAAGATGCTTTATTGGAAGTAAGCAACTCTGCTGGAGCAACTGATGAAGCTTTCTCTAAAATAGATGATGGAGCAGCACGAAGTTTCGAGAAAATCAAAGCTGAAGTTTCTGCATTAATTATAGAGTTGGGACACAATCTAATACCTGTAGTAAATGAAACTTTATTACCAGCTTTTCGAGATAGTTTAATACCTATAGCAGAAAAATTAATAATAAAAATTTCAAACTTAATAGGAGCTTTTAATAAACTCCCTGCTACTATACAAAATACAAGTATTGCATTTGTTACTTTAGTAGCTGGGCTTGGACCTGCATTACAAGGAATAGTTGGATTAGCTTCAGCAATTACTAGTGCTAAAAAAGTTATAGGTACTTTTAGTGCTACATTAACTACATTAAAGACAGCTGCTATATCCATTGAACGCTTAAGTTTTGCATGGAAGGCATTAAATGCAATAATGGTTGCAAGTCCTATTTTAGTAACAGCAACAGCATTTGGAGCTTTAGCTGCTGCAGTATATAAAGTTCATAAACAACAAAAGGAATTATTAAATACAACTAAAGAATTATTAGCAACATCTTCTGAGATGAATAAAGAAGCTATGATGAATACTAATTTATTTGAAGAGTATAATAAATTAGCTAAGTCTAAAGAGTTAGATACTAATGCTACTCAAAGATTAAATGAAGTAACATCTGAACTGATATCTTTATACCCTAATTTAAAAACTAAAATAATTGATGGTATAACATATATAGATCATGCAAGAAATAAATTAGAAAATTATAGAAGTACAGAAGAAGATCAATTAATAAAGTCTTTAGAAGCTAAAATTAAAGAATGGGAAGAAAAAAAAAGATTAGCTGAAGACACTATGAATAGTGCTAGTAAGCAAGCATCTTTTGGTGGGACTGATTCTGATACACAACTTGCAATAGTAGACAGTGAAAAAAGAAAAATAATAGAATATGAAAAAACTATATTTTCATTAAAGAAACAACTTGGAAATTTAAATGCTGAAATACAAGCACGATTAAATTTATCAAAAAATGAAATAAATCTTACAGAAAAAACTACACAAGCAAATAAGCAAGCATCATCAGCAACAGCATATCAAGCATCAGAATATAAAGTAAGAAGTAAATCATATAGAGATTACCTAAAAGAATTAAAAGAAGCTGAAAAAGAAGAGCAAAGAAGAGTTGCTAATTTAAGAGCTATGGGAAAAGAAATAAGCGACTCTGAAGCTTTGGAGGCAAAAAAAGAAAAGATAGAACTTATACTGTCTGAAATGAGTTCCTCATTAAACTTAAATAGTAAGCAAATAAAGTATTTAAGTGATAATTATGGCTATGCTTTTGATAATATTAAGGCTGATAAGTTTGAAGAATTAGTAAAGGAAATAGAAGCATCTATACAACAATATGAGCGTGGAGTGGAAGTAGCTTCTCAATTTGGTGAAGAAATTAGCGAGTTAGAACAAGAAGGACAAAAAAGCGAAATAGTTAGAAGTGGTATAGAGAATATTGCTAAAGAAATAGAATTAACATCAGAGCAAGTAGAAATATTAAAATCAAAGTTTGGTGATTTATACAAAGTTCCTACAGAAAATATATCAGATTATTTTAGAACTAATTTAGCTGACATGGCTGAAAGCACATTAGGTTATGCTAATGATATATATTCTGGTGTTTCAGAAATAAAACTTAATGCTATAGAAAGAGAGATAGACAGACTTGAAGATAAAAAGCAAATAGCACTTGATGGTATAGAAGCAGAAAAGCAAGCGAAATTAAAAGCTATAGGTGTAATGGAAAACTCTGAAAAGCAAAGTTTATTAAATAGTATCAAACAAATAAAAAGTAGACAAAATGTAGCTTTGGGACTATATGAGCAAGAAAGACTACAAGAAGAGCTAAAAGAAAAAGAACAAGCTTTAGCTAAAATAGATATAGAAGAAGATGCTAAATTAAAGCAAATGGAGATATAAAAAAATTATAATAATGAAAAAATGAGACTAGAATACAACTCTCGACTAGAAAGTTGGAAGATGTCTATAGCACAAGCAAGTAGTTCTTTAGCTCAGGCTACTATTAATGCTATAGCTTCAGCAATGAGTGTACCTTTTCCAGCATCTATATCAGCGTATGCAACTCTACTTGGTATAGTCTCTGGTGGAGCTGTTCAAATAGCAGCATTACAACAAGCAAGACCTCCAGAGCCTAAATATTTAGCTAAGGGAGGACTTATTGAGCATAGAGTTGGTGGTATAAATGCTGTCATTGGTGAAGGTGCAAGTGATGAAGCTGTTATACCATTAGAAGATAAAGTTTTAGGGAAAATTGGAGATCAAATATTTAATGCTACTAAAAAGATAGATATAGAAAATAATTCTGAAGATGCTAATAATAGTATTCAATATAATCAACCTGTAATACTAACTCTTGATGGCAAAGTAGTTGCACAAACTATGCTTAATTTAAGTAAAAGAGGTGTCAAAGTGATTAGTGGAAGAGGTATAATTCCATGAGATTATTATATAATAATATTTTTAATAATTACTCTTATAATTATTCTAGTAGTGATGACTACTTCCCTATTTATAATATATTTAATTATAATACTGCTAATATTGGTAGATTTGATAATAAAACAGAAGGCTTTATAGAAGTAGAAGGAAATGGAATTATAAACTCTTTTGCTATTTTTTATACCAACGCATATTTAGTAAAAATAGAAATAACAGACAGAACAGACACAAGAGTATATCTTATAGATATACTTGATAAGAAAAGAACTATTTATAATATAGAGCCTATAAAATATACAACTTGTAAAGTTACGTTCTATGGACTAGAGACGAATAAAGATAAGTTAGAATGTGGTTATTTCATTATAGGTGAAGCTATAGATTTTCCTCCTCATGATAAAACAAAAAGTCAAACTATTAACTATACTCATGAGCAGTATTTTTCTATAACTAATAATTATTATCATAGATTATTACCAGTAAAAAGATATGATATTTGGAAAGTATCATTTCCTCATTTAACTAATAAAGATAGAGATAAAATATTAGACTTTTTTAATGATTCTAATTTTTATCCTTTTGTACTGCAAGTATGGATTGAGGGAACTATTTCTCCTACTTTATCTGATAAACATTATGGGAGATATAATAAGACTAAATACAATAAAACTAAATATAAATCTAAATATGAGTATATTAGATATGCTAGATATAATATGAGTAAGTATAATAGGTCAAAGTATTCAAGTAAAGCTAAGTGTATATTTACTTATCCTAAATACTATATGAAGTCTGGTATTTATGTTTGTACAAATAATAAAATAGATTTTAAGAAAGGTAAAAGCGATTTATATCAATATTCTACCGAATTAACTTTTCGTGAAGTAGGCATTAAATGAGAGAGAATAATATAGCTATGTTTAATTTAATAGAAGAAGCTTCAAGTATCCCATTAACTTTAGAAAATGGATATAAAAGACAAAATAAAATATTACAAAATATGCGATATCTATACACATCTTTTGAAGGTATAAAATTAAATCATAAAAATAAATACTCTTTGCCTATTATTAAAAAAGGCTCTATCTGTCTATTTTGTTTTTCTTTTTTTGAGGCTACTAAAGATATTATTTTAGAGGATAAATATAAAAGAGAAGAAGGAAGTAGATATATTATATTTAAGTTAGCTAATCAAGGAAAAAATCTTATTGTAGATATTATTGATTCTTTAGATTCCATATATAGTGAAGAATTAGGAGGATTTTACCATATAAATAAAAAACTCAATACAATAATAAAATATCTACCATACAATATCTATTATAAAAATGGCATTTATGATGGTCATTATTTTGATAATTATAATAATGAAGTCTTTTAGGAGTATATGATTATGTTTAAGTTAATTCAAGAACCAGAAGATAATCCAAAAGATTTATTAAAAAGTTACAGAACTCAAAATATATTAATGCAAAAGATGAGATTACTACATACTGCTTTTGATGGAATAAAACTTACAAATTGGCATGATAATAATAGAGAACTGCCTAATATTTTAAGAGGTAGTATATGTGAGTTTGGAGGTAGATTATTTGAGACTAATGAAGATATAACATTAATAGATAATACAAATAATTCTAGTATGGATTTAAGGTATATTAAGCTAAAACTTATACAAGTAGATGAAAATGCTATGAATGATTATTTAGTAGTAGAAGTGGTTGGTAGTAATAGTAATAATGATATTTTTCCAGAGTATGATTATGATAATAGAGGTTTTTATGTATCAGAAAATGGTATTCTAAAAGAAAAATACTTAAGAATCTCTATGAAATATAGTAAAGCATTAGGAGGTTATGTTGATAAAAAGTATTGGAATATAAATGATATAATGCGAGCTGGTGTTGTACTAAAAAGACATACAGTCAATTTGTCAGCTGGGACCCATACTTTTAATGTTCCTGATATAGTTAATAGTATTACAATACATATGACTTCAGGAGGAGGAGGTGGTACTTATGGAAAATTAGATACTATAGGTGTTGATGGTTCTTCTGGTGGTAAATCAGAAATATCTATAAATGGAAAAGTTATAACAACTTGTACAGGTGGTAAAACAGGCTATTTTAATAGATTTGATGCTATACCAGGTGAAGGTGGAATAGCTTCTGGTCATGGTAAATTAATTAATGGTGTTTCTGGTATGTCAAAAAATGGTGGAAACTTAGAACCTCATAATACAACATTAGCAAAAGGTGGAAATGGTGGAAATGGTTCTAATAATGGTATAAGTTCAGCTGGTGGTGGTTCTGGTGCTGCTGCTATTGTTGAAATAACAAGAGAGATGATGGCTGGTAGTAGTAGAGTTCAAATTATAGTAGGTTCAGGTGGTCGTGGTGGAACAAATAGTAATAATCATGGTGCAGTAGATAATGGGGATAGAGGTCAAGATGGTTCTGCAGTAATAGAATACTTTAGTAGAGGATAAATAGTTTTATGCTAAAATCTTTTGCGACTTTAATAGAATTAGATATAGCTGTATTAAACTCTGATTTAATATTTTCTGCTCGTGGTGGAGTTTGGGTTGCTTCTATTAGTGAAATATATTCTAATTATGAAGACTCATATTTTAATAAACTTTACAATATAAATGAATCTGAATTATATAGTATTTTTAATGTTGGCTCTATTAATGTTGATAATGATAGAGGTTATATAGAAGTTTTTAGCTGGCAAGATTTATATAATCAAAACAAATCATATTTATTATATACTGAAAACAATATTAATTATATAGCTATTCACTTTAATAATTTTGATAGTATTTTTTCTAAAAAAAGTATTTTAATAAATGTGAAAAGAATATTTTCTACTAGAGAATGGTATGATGAAAATAGAAACTTAGTTTATATAAAAGATAATTTATATATAGAGCCACGTATTGAGGAAATAGATCAAGCAGATATAGAAGGAGATTCATTAACTTTCGATACTATTCAAACTAATGAAATGAGTGTAACTTTAAGAAATGATGATGGACTTTTTGATGATTTTATTAATATTTATGGAAATAGGCTTTTAGTTAGAAGAATATTTGACTATGAGAGCTTTAATGATTCTGTTATTATATTTTCAGGATTTGTACAAAAGCCTGAATATTCATTTTTAGAAAAAGTAACTATTACAGCTAGTGATATTAGAGCTAGTTTTTCTAATGAACTACCCTACAATGTATTTTCCATAAATAAATATCCACATCTTAAAACATTTCCAGAAAATGTAGAAAATGGAGAAAATACTATTGATACAAGTAGAACTTTAGCAGCAGGTAAAGGTATTACTGTAAAATTAAAACCTATAAAGTATTATACTCCATATATTTTTGAACCTGATAATATACCAGAAGTTGTTTTTGAAATATGCGATACAAGTAGACATCCTATAGAAGATATAGTTTATAAAGTAGATAAATTAGATAATAAATTAAAACCTCATATTTATTTTATAGAAAAAGCTCAAATTGATAGTCAAGTTGTTGTAAATGGAAAAACTATAACAGGAGACTTAGAACAATTTATTAATGAATATAGAGACTTTAATGATGGAAATGGACTTCAAAAAGTATGGACTTTAGATAAAGCAAAAGGACAATTAATATTTAGAGGTGATAGACAAGTTAGAAGTATTTGTGTAGGAAAAGGAGAATCAGGCTCAGAATTGAAAGATGATTTAATAGAAATATACGCAGAAATTAATATACCTCCTTATAAGTCTTTAGAGTTTATGCGAGAGATATTAGAAGATTATGAAAATATATCATACATTAAAGAAAATTATAATATAGAAAATTGGCAATTAGAAGAAAGTCGTTCAAGAGAAATAGCTTTAGTTTTAGATCATGACAATAAAAAAACTACTTTAGATATTATAGGTGAGCTATCATTCTTAGAACAAGGTAGATTAGAGATTTATAATAATAAGATTAATTTTATATCTACAAGGTTTAGAGGTAATACTCCTAAATATAAAATAAAAGAATGGTTAATGGGAAGAGTTGACAAAACAGTAGAAAATGATGAGTATTTATCAAGCTGTTCTATAAAATATGATTTAAATAAGTCTATATACAAAAATACTGATTATGAGGAAGAAGCAAAAAAAAGACACAGAATAAACTCACATGAGGAGTTTGAGACTTACTTAAAGAAACAAGAAGATGCTATTGCTTTATCTAATGAGATAATGAAGTCTAGGTACATATTAAAAGAGTATTATACTTTTGAATATTATGAAACACTAGACTTTCTAAATCTATTTGATTTAGTAGAAATTGAAGTTAAGAGAGAAAATGGCAAATATTTTATTAAACCTTGTATATGTGAAATAATAAAATTGAATATATTTGATAATACTGTTAAATTAAGACAACTATAAAGTTATGGAGTTTGTATGGTTTCATATTTAAGTATTTTATATATTAGTAAATTAGATGTTGATGAAATAGCTTATAGAGTAGACAGTCAAGATATTATAGATTTTCAACAAGATATATCTTTAGCTTCAAAAGCTCTTAATATTAATAGCCCTTTTACTGTAGATGATGTTAAGAAAATATCTGCTTATATTAATAATATATACTATGGAGTAAGCAAATGAAAAATAGAACTTGTAATATTTGTCCAAAGAGGGCTCATTGTAAAGAGCTATGTAGTAGTATGCGTAAAATACTTAAAAACTATAAAAAAGAAAATGATATATACTCTGATAATACATTTAATTCAACTAACAGACCTGTAGAAAATATAGATTTATCTAATATATTTTATTCTTTTGGACTTTCTAATGTAGAAGATAGAGATATTAAAAGAATTATTATAGCATTTTTGAATCCTAAACAAAAAAAGCTATTAAGTCTTTATTCACAAGGTTATACTCAAAAAGAAATTGCAAAAATGTTAAATGTATCCCAAAGTAATATATCACAGAGAATCGATGCAATTAAAACAGAATTAAAATCATCTTTAGTAGAATTACTACCGTATATAGTAGAAAAATAAAAGTGAATTATCCTTATATTATTTTTTATTAAGTATAAAAATAAATTATAAGGATAATTCTAAATATGTCTAAAAAAAGTATATCTGAACTCACAAAAAAAGAAAGTAACATTTTGGATAAATATCTGAAATGTAAACAAGAAGAAAAGAAAAATAGGGAAGCTTTGGATAACTTAAAAGAAGAAGTTATTGCTATAGTTAAGGCTAAAGATGGTAAGATCATACATAAGGGCTATAACATTACTACTCATGAAAATACAACTTTTGAGTATAGTGAAAGTATTCAGAGTATGGAAAAAGCCATATCAGAAATCAAAAAAAGAGAAGAGAAACTATCAATTGCTAAGGTAAAACATAATAGTAGCTATGTGAAAACATATGAATTAAAAAATCAGGAGATTAAACAATGATAGGAGTTTTCATAGTACTGTTTATTTTTATTTTAACTTTTTCTCTTTTTATTTTTGAGAAGAATATTAAGAAAGAAGTAAAAATAGGAGAATTAGATTTTGTAGCGAATAGCTTTATTTCTTTGATAATTACATTTCTAAATGTATTTTGTCATAAAACTATAATAGGTGTTCTTAATCCTATTAGTAATAAAGTACATCTTCTAAATAAAGATTTATTTAATTCTATTAGTAGCGAGAGTGTTATTTATAAAGAGCAATTAGTATACACGATACAAAATAAGAAACTTGGTTGGTTTAAATTTATAATTTTATATGTAATTAATAGTAGATATGGTTATTCTAAAAATATATTTGAAAAACAAGCATTTTACTGGAAATATAAAGAAATAGATAAAAATGCTATTAATGAAGAGCTTGATAATAAATTAGAAAAATATAAAGGAGCTTGTTAATGGCTGACTTTAAAAAAGCATTTCAAATATTAGAAAAATGGGAAGGTGGTTACTCTAATCACATTTCAGACACTGGAGGAGAAACTTATAAGGGTATAACAAGAAAAAATTATCCTAAAATGAGTTTCTGGTAAAAAATAGATCTAATAAAAAAAGAGTCTAAAAACATTTCATTATCTGAAGTATCAAAACGTATTAATAGTATTTTAGGTAATAATCAAGAGGTAGAAGAAGAAATAGAAGCTTTTTATAAAAAGCATTATTGGGATACATACAATGGTGATGAGATATCTTGTCAGGAGTTCGCTGCTAACTTACTTTTACTAACTGTTAATGCAGGGCTTAAAAGAGGTTTAATAGTAGGACAAAAGGCTTGTGGTATATTAGCAGACGGCAAATATGGAAATCAAACAAAAGAAGCATTCTTGAATGCTAATAAAGAGAATGTAATATTATTTAATCAGTATGAGAAAGAGTTTTATAAAAACCTTGTAAAAAAGAATCCACAAAGTAAAGTCTTTCTAAAAGGATGGATTAAAAGAGCAGAATCTGTATAAGGTATTTAATTTATGGAACAAGTTCAAGAACAACTATTAATTATATTAAGCAAACTTGGATTAAATAAAAATGGTAGTCCTAATGGAAATGGTTTGATTAATGAAATTAAAGAAATAAAATCTCAAATATCTGATATAAAAACTTCTCTTCATAATGAACGTATAGAAAAAGTAACTTCAAATATAAAACTAGAAAATATTGAAAGTGAAATAGTCTCTATTCAATCTACTTTAACAAATATAGAGAACAATTTAAAAGATAATATAAATATGCGTAGCTTTATAAAAATACGTAATGTTTTAGTAGGTATAGTTGCTGTTATAGGTGCTTTTGGTGCTATTGGTACTTTTTTATATAACTTTCTAAAAATATTTTATGAAAGAGGTAATTAAAAATGAGAAGTAAAAAAATTAAAGCTAAAAGTATAAGTAATATTATTAAAACATTAATAGTGATGTTCATATTTTTTGAATATCACTATCAGAGTATATTAAATAAAGCTCCTTTGTCTAGTGATGATTGTCAAGGACTTTTATTTATAGCTATATCTGGTTTTTTAATATTACTACCTGTAGATGGCTCTATTTTTATCAAAAACTTTTTTGCTTATAAAAAAGATTTAGTAGATGAGAATAAAAAATAATTTAAGGAGATAATAATATGTTTCATCAAAACTACAATATTTATGGTGCTAATAAAGAGGAGTTAAATTGGTGGATATCTAAAAAGCTTGAAGATGTAAAGAAGGATATTCAAGATATGGTTGATTATTATGGGCTTGAAAATATAGACAATATAAAAATAGACCTTAGTGTCTTTGAAAAGAAAATAACAAAAGAATGATGTATTTTAATATTTTAAGTTTACTATTAAAAATATTTTCTAATAAATATACATATATCTTTTTATTTATATTAACAGTCATAATTAGTAGTGTTATTTTTGTTAATAAAATAAATAGCTATGAAGATAAAATTGAAGAACTAGAAGCTAATATAGAAAACTTGAATATTACAAATAGTTTACTTATAAAAGAAAATATCTTTCATCAGGATAAAATAAAGATTTTAGTAGCGTATAGTAATTCTAGCTATGCAATAGAACAACTAAATATTATAGAGCTTAGCAAGGAAAATAAGAATGCGATTAATTATATTAGTAATGATTTTTATAACTATTTTACTCAGTTGTCAAACTAGTAAAGAATACATTAGTATTCCATTATCTACTCCTCCAAGGCAATATTATATTCCTGAAATAGAATCAGAAAAAGATTTATTAAAAGCATATCAGTATACTACTATTCATATAGTTAAATGGCAAAAATGGTTTAACTTACAAGTTGGTAGTAATTATTTTAATTATAGTAATAAATAGGAGTTTATGTAAAATGTCAAATGCACTATTAAAAAAGCCTACTGAATATAATGAAATAGAAGCCCAGCAACCTGATACAACAATTTTTGCTGAGGATATTAATCAAATTATTAGAAATGTTGAAGTTGTAAAAGGTGGAGCAAGTGCTGAACCTCCTGTTTCTAATATAAAAGAATTAAAAGAAAGAGCTGATGAGTTAGACAATAAACTCTATAATGAAACTAATAACAGAATTAATAGTGATAATACTCTACAAGAGAAAATAACTGTTTTAGAAGAGAATCTAAATAGTGAAATACAAAATAGAACTTCTGCATATAGTGAGCTACAATCTCAAATAGATACTTTAGATTCTCAAGTAGAAGCTCTCAAAGAAGAAGATACAACTATAAAATCTGAAATATCTAATTTAACTCAAAGCATTACTTTAGAAATGCAAAACAGAAAAGAAGAAGATACAGGACTTCAAAATCAAATAAATGACCTTGATCATACCAAGCAAAATAAATTAATAGCAGGGCATAATGTTGAAGTTCAAGATGCTCTTATAACTCTAAAAGGTGGAGTCTCTAAAAACTATGTTGTAGGAGATGAATATAGAGTAAATGATTTTATCTTTCACGACAACAGACTATATAGAGTAAATAGAATATTTACAGCGACAGAATGGGATATAGATAAGAGTTATTTAACTTTAGTTAGTGCTAATGATGTAGCAACAGTAGCCACAGAAGTTGCTTATGATAATGGAACAAGTGGACTTAAAGCAAAAAATCTTCAAAAAGTTATAGATGAAATATTATTAGAAAGAATAAACATAGAAACATTAATAAATTTTATTTGTCCTATAGGTTGCTATTATTTTCAATTAGCAAGTGATGATGGTAGTTTTTTAGAAGAGGAAGCTCCAGAAAATCTATATCCTAATACCATTTGGGAGCTTAAATATGCTAATGAATCTATATTTTTAAGAACAGAAGGTTCATTATCGGAAGAAGGAAGAAGCAACGGCTTTCAAGGTGATGCTGGTAGAAATGCTACTTTTAGTTTAACTAATACAAGATTTGATACAGTACTACAGAGTAATGGAGTATCTACTACAAGAAATTCTGGAAGTACTAAGCTACAACTTGGTACGGGAGGGAGTAAAGATATTGATGTTAATTTATCTCGTGCATATATTACAGCAAATGAGTTTAGAACTAGAAATAGATTAATTAGAATATATAAAAGAATAGCTTGATAAGGAGTTATAAATATGCATATAGTTATTTATAAAAATAATAAAATTAAAAAGATTTTATCTTTTAATAGTAATGTAAATACAATTGTAGATAAATTAATAAAATCAAATATTTTAACATCTGAAGATAAGTATAAAGTATTTGATAATATAAAAAATATGGCTGTAGAAGATATAAGAGCTATTAATGATGATGGTAGTATTAAAAGTTTAGGAGAGCAAATAAAAGAAAAAATACTTATACTTAAAGAGAATGAAGTAATAAAAGATGGTGTAGTAGTAGAATTAAATCCAGCTTATGAAGAAGATAAAATAAGATTAATACAACGTAATTTAGAAGAACTTGATGAAAATCAAAAGATAGAATATCAGAAAGAAAATAAAAAATATTCTATTGTAGAAAAAACTATGATTGAAAAATTAGAAGAAGAAATTATAACTCAAGAAGAATACAATAATCATATAATAAATATTAGACAAGCAGAATATAGTAGCAAATTAGATGGTAAAAGAGCAGAATTATTAGAATCTGTTTTACATAATTTATCATCACAGGGACTATTAACTGAGATAGAACAATCTTTACTTGAAGAATTAAATAGAACTCGTTTGGAAATAAAAGAATCAAATCCTAAAGCAGAAAAAATATTAAACTAACATTTATGATATTCTTTTATATATTCTTATGTATCTATTTCTAACTCTAAATTCATTTGCGGTAGCATAAACTCTAGAAAAATTAAAATTTACTTGTAAATAATCCATATCTGTTTGACTGCCAGCTGCCACTGCATTCTTTCTAAGAATCTTTGTAGGGCTTATACCTGAACCAGATCCTCCTTTATAACCATAAAAATTATGATTACCCGTAGCATTTCTACCAGCATCACCTTGAATACCGTTACTTCTCCCACTTTCCGATAATGAACCTAATGTTAATAATTAACATCTATAATTTAGATAAAATATAATATTTTATATCTTATCTAAAATAGAACCAAAGAAATTATTTCTATAATTAAAAGACATGCTTACTTTTGCTTTACTTATAAACTTAAAAGTAACTTCACATCTTCTTGGTCCTGCTAAATCAGTTTCATCATAAAAATCACCAAATGCTTTTAAATCTAATAGCTTTTCATCATAATAATTTTTTAAGTTTATACTACTTTTTACAACTCTATTGTTTCCTGTAGATGATGGTATAGATAATAATATATTAAAAAATCCATCTTCTGTTATTTCTAATTCCATATTTGAATCAGAGCCTAAATCTTTACCAGTATACTTACCTACTCTATCTCTAATTGTTAAGTCAGAATTAGATTTTTCAGTTTCTGTTTTATTATCAATATTAGGTGTTTCTGGGTTAGAACAAGATAAAAATAAAAATATTATTAGATACAATAAATGACTTTTTTTCATAAAATTAAACTCCATTCACTAAAAACTTTTTTTAGTTTAATTATAATTTAATAAAAAAGCAACCGAGTATTACATTATAAACAACTCTGTTTTTTATTATAAAAACAAGAACCAAACTTTTTTAAAAGCTTTATGCTAATTAAAAAATGGAGTTGTTCTTTATGAAAACTTTAAATAAAAATAAAAAAACATTAGAGTGTTTAAAAATATATGATAATAACAATACAAATTTAATTATAAAGTTTATTGATGAAATTAAACTTTATAAATCTGAAACTACATTAGTAACTTATTCAAACAACATAAGAAACTTCTATGAATTCTTAGATAAAAACTATAATACCAATTTCTATTTAGTAGATAGAAAATGTCTTGAAAATTATATTGAGTATCAAGTAAATAAAAAGTTAGGTGCTGATATTATTCATTCAAGAATAACAACCGTAAAAAACTATTTTAAGTTTCTTTTGAAAAATAAAAAGATAACAACTGAAACTTTTTTTGATATGTTTGATGAGCTTAAAACTCCAAAGGTTACTGTTAAAAATCAATTACTTATTAAAGCAAAAGAAACTATTGAGATAACTAAAAAAATAAACTTAAATAGCTTTAGTAGTATAAGGAATACTGTTATGATTTTACTAATGTCAAACACAGGAATACGAAGAAAAGAACTTGCTCATATAGATATAAATAACATTAACCTACTTAATAATACAATTACTATTTATAAAACTAAAGGGGATAAACCTCGTGTAGTTTCTTTTTCTGAGATTATTAAAATAAAATTAATTGAATATTTAGGTTTAAGAATAGATGTATTAAAAAGAAAAAAAATAGAACATAATATTTTATTTATAACAAAAAATGGTGATCCAGTAAAAGTAAATACTATAAGCACAATAATGTTTTATGTTTCAAGAGAATCAAATACTAAAGTTACTTGCCATTCTTTAAGAAGAGGTTTTGCTACTGATATGGCTGAGTGTGGAACTGATATTTATGTTATATCTAAAATGCTTGGACATTCTAATATTAATACTACAGTATCAAGATATATTTATGTTTTATCTAGTATGATAAAAGAAGCTATGGAAAATCACCCTTTTGCAAAACATCAAACAAATAAAGTTAATAGTATTAATAATAAAATTGATAATAAAAAAGAATTTGATGATTTATTAGATAATTCTTTAATTAAAGAAATGTTTGAAGATATAACAAGCAAGATGAATAAAATATTAAAGAGTTTACCTGACGAATATAAAAATATAAAAGAAGTTTAAGGGAATATTTTATAAAGGGCTGGAAATTTATAAATTCTAGCCTTTTTATTATTAATTTATATTTTTATACTAAAAAACAGAAAATGTACGTTTCAATTCAAACTATCAAAATAATATTTTGGCATAGTATATTTTTTGAAAAAGTCTGACAAAAAGCAAAATAATATAGTTTTATGAAAATACCATTAAATAAGCTTTTTAAACATTGGTATAGGTACTTATACTACAAAGCTAAAAAGTCGTTAAAAAACAGCCTCTACGCTTCAAATAAAGGCATTCTAATTTAATAGCTAACCTCATTTTTTTAATTATTATCGCAATAGCTATTTTTTCTAAAAATCTGGAAGTTTGATTCTGGGCTTTTAAAGTTAGTTAGTTAGTTAGTTTTAAAGTATTTAAATTCACTACGCAAAATGTGTGGTACCTCACAAAATGCGTAATGAACATATATATTGTCAAAATTATTAGATATACAAAAATCAAAAAATTCAATTTGCGTTAAAACGCCCATAAATGAGCTTTTTTGCTATTGGTATAGGTATTTATACCCTAAAGCTAAAAAGTCGTTAAAAAACAGCCTCTACGCTTCAAATAAAGGCATTCTAATTTAATGTCTACCCTACTTTTTGAAGATTATTATCGCAATAGCTATTTTTTCTAAAAATCTGGAAGTTTGATTCTGGGCTTTTAAAGTTAGTTAGTTAGTTAATTAAATATATTTTAACTTATTTCACATTTTGCTTAGGGGGGCTATACAAAATGATGAGGGGTGGTAAGCAAAATGTTAATTTAACATATATATATGTCAAAATTTTTAGCAGAAAAAATTATAAAAAATTAAATATTTTTTACTTGACATCATTATTTTTTTGAATTATAGTGAAATTGACCAAAAACAAAAAAGTGCATTCAAACTATAGGCGTGAGAAACCTATTTGGCACGATGGAGAAACAGAAAAATATGTTAGGTATATTTTTATACTATGGCTATGCTGTAGATTTTACAGAAGTTTTACAAAATTGTTCTTTTAGATATACACGAAATGCGATACAAGAAATGAAAGACTTCTCAAACCTTTCATTAAGTTTCTCTGTATTGTTTTTGGTCAAAAAATACAATCTTGTATCGCTTTCTATAAATTTTTTCTACTTCGTTAAAATTGACAATTGTAGTATTTGTGATATAATTTTGCATTATATATTATGGAGTTTATTGTGGAAGTAGTTAAAGAATTAGAAGATAAAATTAAAAGTCTATTAGAAACAAATCAAAGACTCTTTGATGAAAGAACAGAACTACTCAACAAATCTAATCAATTAGAAGAAGTAAGAACAAACTTAGAAAATGAATTACATATAGTTAGAAAAAATCAAATAGAATTAGAAGCAAGTCATAGAAATATACAACTTAGCTTTAATTCATTAAAAGAAGAAAGAGATCTACTATTAAAACAATTAGAAAACTCTAAAGAAGAAAGAGAAAAATCTGAAAAAGATTCTATATATCTCTTAGAAGAAAATGATATTATAAAACAAGAAAATATACAGCTTCAAAATAAACTTCAAACTTTAATAAATACTATTAATAATCAAATGGAAAATATAAATACAGGTATTGTTAATAGTGAAGTAAAAAATCAGGCTATAGTAGTAGATAATAATACTGATAATACACATATAACAGATAATACAAATAATTATCAAAAAGAAGATATAGTAGAAAACACTGTAGTAGAAGAAAATATAGTAGAAAATACTAATAAAGAAATAAGCTTTGAAAATATTACAGATGATGATGAAAATATTTTCTCTCAAGATGAAGAAAGTAAAGAAGTAGATAATACTCAATATAATAATGAAGTGATAGTAGAAAAAGAGGTAACACCTGAAGTAAAAAACAATATAACTACTATAGAAAATAGCAACTATACAAATGTAAGTGCTTCTGAAGATGAAGATCCTTTCTCTTCTGCATCTGATGCTGATTGGGATATTGAGATTAATAATAATACATCTAATAACAACATAGCAACAGAAGAAGTAAAAGCTGTAAACTCTAATAATATTGTTAGCGAATCTAATGAAGAGTCTATATTTGATAGTGAATATGACTTTGATACTAATGATGATGATAGCTATATGCTTGGTGATAGCGAAGAAGATGATTTTTTCTTTGATGGAAAAGATGATAAATAAAATTGTGTAAGGCTTATAACAAAATGAATAAAGAAACTTTAGAGGTAAACATATTTGGAGTTACACTAAATATAAAATCTAAAGATAGTGATATTGAATACTTACAAGAATTAGCTTCTTTTGTCAATGATAATTTTAATGAAATATATAATCAGTATAGTGGTAATCAGTCTAAAGAAGTAGTGGCTATACTTACTTGTCTTAATTTGGCTGATAAATTAAAAAAAATAGAGAAAGAAAATAAAGATAATAAATACTTAATAGACAATTTAAAAGCAAGTATTACATCAAGAATTTCTGATTTAGTTAAATTAATAGAGGTGAAAGGAGTCAAAATAGATGAGCTTTGAAAATAATGAATTAAAAGAATACAATATTAACTTTGCTAATATTTTTGTTATATGTTCTTATATAGCTTGTCAGATGATATCAAATATAGCATCTGCAAAGATAGCAAATGTTTTTACTCTTGCAGTTGATGGGGGAACTTTTTTATACCCTCTTGCTTTTACTATAAGAGATTTGGCTCATAAAACTATAGGTAAAAATAATACAAGAAAATTAATTATAATATCTGCAATTATTAATATATTCACTCCTATTTATTTCTACTTTGTAGCAAAACTACCTGCTGATGCTAGCTATAAATTTGCTGAGGCTTTTACTAATACATTAAGTCCAATATTAAGAATAGCAATAGCTGGTGTTGTGGGATCTACTATTGCTGAACTTGTAGACACTGAAGTATATCATTTTTTTGTAACTAAAATTACAAAAAAACATCAATGGCTTAGAGTATTAATTAGTAATGCTTTTAGCATACCTGTTGATAATTTACTTTTTGTAATAATTGCATTTTGGGGACTTTTTCCTTTTGATGTATTAGTTGGAATATTTATATTTAATTTCTTTGTTAAATATGCTGTTACTATAATTAGTGTTCCTATGATTTATTTAGTAAAAGAAAAGAGTAATCAGTAAAAAATATAAATTATTTTATTATTATAATTGAATAATAAAATAATTATTATATCATATATTCGTTCTTAATTATTAGAATCAATAAGGAGAATTATATGAAAAAATATTTTTTAGCATTACTTTCTTAGTATTTATATGCTCTTGTAGTAAAGAGTCAAGTCAAAACAACCTTACATTAGAAGAAGGAAAATGGGCAGTAAATACAAGAAAAAGACTACAACAACTTATAGATGAAAACGGCATAAAGTCTGATAATTATGACTCTAACAATAAACCGTATGCAGTATTCGACTGGGATCAAACTTGTATATTTAATGATACACAAGAATCACTATTTAGATATATGATTGATAATTTAGAGTTTAAGGCTACTCCTGAAGAGTTTGCAAAACTAATACGAAAAGATATACCAAAAGACAATTTTCATTCTAATTATAATAACATCAATGGAGAGAGTGTTAATATAGAAAAAATTGCAGAAGATTTAGATAGTAGATATAATTATCTATATAATAATTACATATCAAATAAAATAAAAACTTTAGAAGAAATAAAACAAACAGATGAGTTCAAAGATTTTCAAGCTAAATATGCATATTTATATGAAGCTATAGGGGGTACTTTTAGTGCCGATATAAGCTATCCTTGGGTATTATATTCTTTTACAGGTATGACTAAAGATGAAGTAGCTTCTCTTACAGAAAAAGCAAATGATTATGCCTTAAAGCAGCCTATTAGCACATATACACTAACAAGTCCAGAAAGTATGTCTGGTAGAGCTGGCGTTATTTCTTTAGATGGATATAAAAATGGACTTAGAATACAAAAAGAAATGGCAAATTTAATCTCTGTACTAACAAATAATGGTATAGATGTTTATGTATGTTCTGCATCACATCAATATGTTGTAGAAGTTTTTGCTAATTTATCTAAATATACTTATAACATTCCAAAAGAAAATGTTTTAGGGATGAGAACAAAACTTATAGATGATAAATTAACTTATCAATATGCTGATAATTGGCCTCAAACTCAGCAAAAAGGTAAAACAGAAGCTATTAAAAATACTTTAGTAAAAAAATATGGTTATGGTCCTATATTAGTATGTTGAGATAGTCAGGGAGACTATTATATGGCTACTGATTTTACTAATACTCAAGTTACTTTAATAATAAATCGTTTAAGAACAGATGACTTTGCTAAATTAAGTAAATTAGCAATAGAAAACAGTGAGCGTTATATTATGCAAGGTAGAGATGAAAACAAAGGTGAGTTTATACCACAAGAATCAACTATAAAGTATGGTTCTACTGAAGCTAAACTATTAAATGATAATTTATAAATAATTTTTTAGCAAAATATACAAAAAAGGAAATGAGTGTTTAAATAGCCCATTTCCTTTTTTATTATGTAAGAGAATATTATTTACTTTATTTAAGCTATAGATTCTTTCTTAATTTTAGTTTTATAGAACCAATCTACAAATACAGCAATAGCATTGTCTCCAGAAACATTAGCAGCAGTACCAAATGAATCTTGAGTAATATATAATGCAAGCATAAGTCCTTGTAATTCTTCTCCTATACCAACCATATGAAGAAATGGTAAAGCAGCAACTATAGCACCACCAGGAGCACCAGGAGCAGCAACCATAGCAACACCAAGCATAAGTATAAATGGAAGAACTGTTAAATAATTAGGATGTTGTCCTAAAATTAAAATAACCGCTGTAGAACAACAAGTAATAGTAATCATAGATCCAGCCAAGTGTATAGTAGCACATAGAGGTATTACAAAATTTCTAATTTGTTCTGAAACACCATTTTTTGTAGCAGAAATTAAACTAACAGGTATAGTAGCAGCAGAACTTTGTGTACCTACAGCTGTAAAATATGCAGGCACCTGATTTTTTATAAGCATAAGAGGAGATTTTTTTCCTATAGCACCTGCTATAATAAATAAAACACAAATATAAATAAGATGAAGAACTATAACTGTAGCAAATACCTTACCAAAAATTACTAATATATTACCTATAGCACCTGTATAAGTAAGATTAGCAAAAGTTCCTAAAATATAAAGCGGTAATAGAGGAATAATAATATTTTTTAAAACCCCTTGTATAATAGATTCAGCATCACGCATTAATGAAAAAGAAGTTTCTCCAAAACCATTACCTTGCTGTCTTAGCATTGTTATACCCATACCTATAATAAATGCAAATACTACAGCACTTGTAACATCAAACATCGGCTTTAGTGGAATTGTAAAGTATGGTGATAAAGATTGTGTTTCTGAAAGATTTGGTAGATTAGAGCCTAAAAATACTGGGAACAAATTTGATGCTATAAAGAATGCTATGCTACCTGCTATAAGTGTAGAAAGATACGATAATGCAACTGTTACACCTATTAACTTAGTAGCCCCCTCTGTTAAACTTGCAATACCATAACCTATAAATGCAACTATCATTAATGGAATAATAAAACCCAAAAATAAATTAAATATAGCACTTATAGTTATGAAAACTCTTACAAAGCTAACAGGTAAGAATTTTGCAACTACAATACCTAGAATGATACCAAGTATTATTCTTGGTAAAAGTCCTATTTTTTTCATTGTTTTACCTCTTTCAATTTAAAAATTCATATTCTTAATTAAAGTATAGGAAAATATAAATTGAATTTCAACATAAAAATAGTAATAGAGAGTTTTTTATAAAAAAAGTATAGCACTATATAAATGCTATACTTTATAATATTATTTTTTTATATTATTATATAAATTATCTTGTAGTCTTAAAATATGATATAGCTTTAGTTAAGTCGCGAGCTTCACTTAATAATGACTCAGATGCAGCTGTAGCTTCTTCTACTAAAGCAGCATTTTGTTGTAGCGAACCTTCCATCTGATTTATAGCACTATTAATTTGTGATACACCTGCTTGTTGTTCTTGTGCAGTAGTATTAATCTGCTCCATATATTGAGATACTAAATCCATTTTAGCAGATAATTCAGCAAAAATAGACTTAGAATCTTTAACACTATCAGCTGCTAATTTAATCTTCTCATTACTATCATTAATTAAATCAGTAATATTCTTTACAGAATCTTGAGTGTTCAAAGCAAGATTTCGAACCTCAGAAGCAACAACAGCAAAACCACGTCCCTGATCACCAGCACGTGCAGCCTCAACAGAAGCATTCAAAGCAAGAATATTAGTTTGAAAAGCAATATTTTCTATAAGCTTTGTAATATCCATAATACGAGAACTAGCCTCATAAACATCATCCATCTTATTAACAGAATCTTCTACTATACTACCAGCCCTATCTAAATATACTTTAGCATCACTCACCATATTTGTACTTTGAGCTACATTATCTGTAGATTCCTTGATAGTAGAAGCTATTTCATTCATAGAAGAAGCTGTTTCTTCTAAGTTGGCAACCTGATTTTCTGTACGTAAAGATAAATCTACATTCCCTTGACGCACCTCACTTGCAGCATTAGAAACATACTCAGAAGCAGTACTCACTCTATTTATAACCTCATTAAACTTATTCATCGCAACATCCCAACTTCTCGAAATATCGCCCCACTCATCATTATTATTTAAAAATTGAGTAGGTGCAGGAATAGTTAAATCTCCATTAGACATAGAAAGCATATTCTTAGATAAATGTGAAATAACTCCAACTACATTCTTCTTTATAATAAATGGAGTTAATATACAAGTAATAATAATAATAAGTAAAGTAGATAGTATCATAGTATTTTTAATAACTTCTACACTACTTAATATAATATCATTAGGTACAACTAACTCTAATCCCCAATTATATCCATCTACAATAGGAATAGGTGTCACTACAAAAGAAGCTTTTTTTCCATAATGAGCACTTCTTGTTTGAAAAGAAATAGTTTGAAATCTCTTTATATTATCTATCATATCATAATTAGAATAATAAGGATAAATATCATATACATTCTTTCCTAAACCTTCCTGACTACCAACGTTATAAACTAAATTTCCAAAAGAATCAAAAACTACAGCTACACTCTCAGGATATGGCTTTATAGTCTGTAAAATTCTACTAATAGTATCTAAAGTAATATCTGCTACTATTAATCCTAATATAGAATTATTTTTATTTAAAACAGGAACAGCTATAGAAAAAACCAAAGTATCCTTACCATTAATAGGAAATACATATACAGGACTTACTGTTGGTTTTTTTGTACTTAATGCCTTATTAAGATACTCAGAATTTAAATTTTGTATAGGTTGTGCTATTATTGTACTTTCTGTTTTTACAAGATATAAAACAAATTGTCCTTCAACTCCTGAATATACTCTATCATTAATAAAATTAATATCTTCATCAACTGTATTTTTATTGAATAAGCAAGCAATACCTGTAATATTAGAAGGCATCTTAGAGGCAAAATTATAAACAACATTAGAATAAGAAGCTCTACCACCTGTAATATTAGCATCATATAATGAAGAAACAGATGAAGATAAATTCTCTAAATAATACTGACTTTCTTTTAATATCTCCTTAGCCTTATAAGAAGCAGATATAACAGACTCTAATAAAAACTCATTAGCCTGTTTAGAAGCCTCTGCATTAACTAATATAATATTAATACTACTATAGATCAACAATAATAGTAGAAAAGGTATCAATATAACAGCACTTATCTTAACTTGTAGTCCCAGTCTTTTTATCATAAAGTAAGCTCCAAAGTATATATAAAAAATTTATTTTTGCGAATTATATCATTGTTAGAAAAAAAATAAAACAAAAAAAAGATATTAAAATTCATTTATACAACTTATTTTGCTCTATATATTAAGCATTATCGATAATAACATTATAAACTTGCATAAAAAAATAACTTAAAAGTGAATATATAAATATAAATAAAACATATTAAATGCAAATATAAAACAATATTATTTTATCAAAAAATAGAATTTTGACAATTTATCTTGATTTAAGTATAATGTAGCATAAGAATATTATAATAAAATTAAATAACCATTAAGGAACATAAATAAATGAATAAAAATAAAACAGTAAAAACTGTAAAAGTTGGAAATATATTAATAGGTGGAGATAACCCAATATCTATACAGTCTATGACTACTACAGATACAAGAGATGTAAAAGCTACTGTAGAACAACTTAAAGAATTAGAAGAAGCTGGGGTTGATATAGTAAGACTTGCAGTATTAGATATGGATGCTGCAAAAGCAATAAAAGATATAAAAAAACAAGTAAATATACCATTGATAGCAGATATTCATTTTGATTATAGACTTGCTTTAGAGAGTATGAAAAGTGGTATAGATGCTTTAAGACTTAATCCGGGTAATATAAAAGATAAAGAAAAAGTAAAGGAAGTTATAAAAGAAGCTAAAGAGAGAGATCTTACTATAAGAGTTGGTGTTAATGGTGGTAGTTTGGATAGAACTAAGTATAATGAAGTTACTGCTCATAATATGGTAGAAAGTGCACATGGCCATATTAAATTAATGGAAGATTTAAACTTTACAAATATTAAAGTATCTCTAAAAGCATCAGATATAAAAACAACAATAGAAGCAAATACTCTATTTAGAGAAAAATTTGACTACCCTCTTCATCTTGGAGTAACAGAAGCAGGTACTTTAAGAAGTTCTTTAATAAAAAGTACATCAGCATTGTCACATTTAATTATGAATGGAATTGGAAATACTATTAGATATTCTATTACAGGAAATCCTGTAGAAGAAGTTATGGCGGGAAAAATGCTTCTTAAGTTTTTAGGAATGAGAGAAGAACCTGCTGTAGAAATTATATCGTGTCCTACTTGTGGACGTGCTCAAGTTGATGTTGAGGAAGTTGCAAGTTTTATAGAAAAACATATTCAAAAGGTTAAAAAAAATATTACTGTTGCTATTATGGGATGTGTTGTTAATGGTCCTGGAGAAGCTCGACATGCTGATTTTGGAGTTGCGGGAACTGGTGATGGACACTTCTTATATTTTGAAAAAGATAATCCTCCTATAAAAATAGAAAAAGAAAAAATTATAGACTTTATAACAAGAAAAATAGAAGAATTCTAATTTTATAAAAAATATAATATATAGGTTTGTATAATGAGTTTTTCTAATATAGTGTGGAATAAAGAAATATATAATAAAATTATTAATATGCCATTTAATCAAGAACTTATGAATGGCACTCTAAATAAAGAAAAATTTCTATATTATATAGAACAAGACTCATTATACTTAAAATACTATTCAAAAGCATTATCAACTATAGCAACAAAATTAGATAATAGCGAATATGCAATATTTTTTCTAAAATCCTCTATAAATGCATATATAGTAGAAAAAGAAGTAGTGCATAAATATTTTAAAGATACATTTAAGGCAAAAAATACAAATAAAATAACAACAGCAAATATAGCATATACAAGCTACTTAATAAGCACTGCAAATATAGAAGCTGTAGAAGTAGCTACCTCCTCTATACTTCCTTGCTTTTGGATATACAATGAGCTTGGAAAATATTTTAGAGAAAATGCTAACATAATAGATAATCCATATAAAAAATGGATAGAAACATACTCAGATGAAGAGTTTTCAAAATCTACAGAATATCTAATAAAAATAGTAGATTCTTTATATAAGAATACAACAAAAGAAATAAAAGAAAAAATGATAGAATCTTTTAATAAAGCATTTATTTTTGAGTATAGATTCTGGAATGATTCTTATAACTTAGAAAGTTTTGACAATATATAACAATTTTATTTTATTTCTTCGCCTACTAAATAAAGATTATTCCAATCTACATAATTATCTACATTTTTAACTAACTGATCTATAGGTGATAACATATTAGCAGTAGAATATAACTTATTATCTTTAATCTCAAAGCCTACTTTTATACTAGCCACAAATGGTATAGATATAGAATATATAGCTTTATTTGTAGCTATTGCCTTTTGTAGCTCGAAATTAATGACTCTAAGAGAGTTTGCAGTTACAGTTAGCAAGGAATTTCTATATGCTATGGAAGGTATAGCCTCTTCATCAAACATAATAGAAAGTCCCTGAGAATGCAAATATCTTTTATTTGAAATAAAATCTACCCACTCTTTATTATAATTATTTCCACAAGAAATAATAAACATTAGTACAAATAATATAAATAATCTCATACAATAAAATATTATACTATATTTAATTTATTTTTAACATACTCTTCTGTTAAATTAAATTCTTTTTTCTTATTTTTATTATCAGGTAAGTCATACATAGCATCAAGCATAACTCGCTCAAATAATGCTCTAAGTCCACGAGCACCTGTATGTTCTTCAATAGTCTGCTTAACTATAAGTTTTAAAGCATCTATATCACAATTTAATTCTATATTATCATAGTTAAACAACTTTTTATACTGCTTAACTAAAGCATTTTTAGGTTCTGTTAAGATCTGAAGTAAAGCATCTTCTTTTAACTCTTCTAAAGTAGCTACAACTGGAAGACGTCCTATAAGTTCAGGTATAATACCATACTTAACTAAATCCTCAGTAGAAACACTTTTCATAACCTCATCATAATTAAGGTTATCCATAGAATTAACCTCAGCACCAAAGCCCAAACTCTTCTTAGCAGTACGTTCAGCTATCTGTTTTTCTATATCAATAAATGCACCACCACAAATAAAAAGAATATTAGAAGTATTAATTTGTAAATTATTTTGATGAGGATGTTTACGACCACCAGAAGGAGGAACAGAAGCAATAGTACCCTCTATAATTTTTAAAAGAGCCTGCTGTACACCTTCTCCAGATACATCTCTCGTAATAGAGCGAGATTCACTCTTACGAGAAATTTTATCTATCTCATCAATATATATAATACCATTCTCAGCCTTAGAAATATCCCCATCAGCATTCTGTATAAGACGAAGTAAAATATTCTCAACATCATCACCAACATACCCAGCCTCAGTTACAGTAGTAGCATCAGCAATAGCAAAAGGTACATTAAGTGCCTTAGCTAAAGTACGTGCAAGTAATGTTTTACCACTACCTGTAGGACCTATAAGAAGAACATTAGACTTTTCTATCTCAACTTCATTTTCATCAAAAGTTTGAGTTATTCTCTTATAATGATTATAAACAGCTACAGATAAAACCTTCTTAGCATAATCCTGACCTATAACATATTGATCTAATAAATTTTTTATGTCCTTAGGAGGTATTATTGTAATATTTTCTTTTTTATCTTTTTTATTATGAGACTTAATGCTCTCATTGTTCATATTAAAATAATCATAAGCAATAGAAGAACAATCAGAACATAAATATCCATCATTTCCCTCAACATAACGAGCTAATTCTTGTAACTCTCGTCCACATAAAGCACAAACATCTTTTTTATTATTATTACCTTTTTTAGACATACTCTATCATTAACCCTTTAGTAAAAAAAGCTAATACCCCCAAAATACTCAGAAATATTAGCCTTCATAATTAATAACACAAATAAACTACTCTCTACTTGAAAATACTTTATCAATCAAACCATATTCTTGAGCCTCATTAGCACTCATAAAATAATCTCTATCCATATCCTCTTCCAACTTTTTAATATCCTGCCCCGTATGATGAGACATAATACCATTAAGGATACCTTTAAGTCTAATAGTCTCTTTTAATTGAATCTCCATATCAGTTACCATACCACGAGATCCACCCGAAGGTTGATGTATCATAATACGAGAATTAACAGTAGCATAACGCTTACCTTTAGCTCCACCACAAAGAAGTAAAGCACCAGCAGAAGCAGCTTGCCCAACACATAAAGTAGATACATCTGGTTTGATATATTGCATAGTATCATACATACCAAGTGCAGCAGTCACTACTCCACCTGGACTATTAATATATAAAGAAATATCTTTTTCAGGATCTGCAGATTCTAAAAATAATAACTGTGCTATAACAACATTAGCAACATCATCATTAATCTCGCTACCTAAAAATATTATTCTATCTTTTAAAAGTCTAGAGTAAATATCATAAGAACGTTCCCCTCTGCTTGTTTGCTCTATAACATAAGGAACTGTCATATAACTTTGCTCTATATATTTTTTATCAACTCTATCAAATTTCATAATAAAACTTCTCTCTAAAATAATTTATTAATATCCAGCCCAAATATCATTCTCATTGGCTTCAAACTTACCAGCATCTTTCTCTGTAATTTTAACATGCTCTTTTACATAATCTAAAATAGCTTCAGAAGTAGCTCTACTTTGAGCATCACGCATTATATAATTAATAACCTTCTGTTGTTCCTCTTTAGGACGCTTTGATAAGCCCATATACTGCTGATATTGATACATTTGATTAGCATAATTCTTAGCTTTTTCTTCATTGATAACTATAGAATCTTTATAAGTTTCTCCCATTTTAGTCATAATCAAATCGAAAATTATCTGCTTTCTTAAGCTTTCTGAATAATCTTTTTTTACCTCTTCATCTGTTTTTCCTACAGAAAGTAAAAACTCAGTTTTTGTCATACCATGACTTGCTATATTCTTTTCATATTCTTCTAAAGTTCTTTCAAACTCTTCTTCATAATATCCTTTAGGAACATCTACTTTTACTAATTCTACAAATTTATCAAATAAAGTTTTATTAACTAACTCAGAATTAGCTCTATCCTCAGCTCTTTTAATAAGATGCTCTTTTAGAGAATCCATAACAGATTTTCTATCCTCTTCTTTAGAATCATCTTTATTATCAGGTTTTTCTACTTTTGTTATTTCCATAGTCAATGAAGTTTTTTTATCATCAACAAAAGTCTCTAAAAGCTTTTTATCACCTTTTTTTACTTCTATAGCATTCTTAGCAAAAATAGTATCACCCTCACCATCAGAAGCTATAACTGTAAACTCTTTATTATATTTTTTATAATCATCCTCAGAAAAATCAATTTTTACAGATACTCTATCACCCTTATCACTTTTTAAATCACTTTCAACAAACTGAGCAAATCTATTTAAAGATAATTTATAAGCAGCCTCTACAACAGAATCATCAACAATATACTTATTTTTCTCAACAGAAATAGATGATAAATCAGGAAGAATAATATTAGGACACTCATAATACTCATAAGTTAAATAAAGCCCATCATCTTTTTTATCCATATTAATAAGTTTTGGAACACCAATAGCTTGAATATTTTTCTCTTCATTCATAGCATTCCAAGACTCTTCTATTAATGCTTCATTAGTAGCAGCAAGTAAAGCATCCTTATAACGAGATAGTACAACATTATTTGGAGCATGCCCCTTTCTAAAACCTTTAATATTTACTCTTGGTTTATAATACTCTATTTGCTTATTTAATTCCTCTTCATAAGCACTATTATCTACTACAATATTTAGAGTAGTTAAGTCTTTATCATTTGTAGAAGTGTCGATTTTTAAGTTTTTAGTGTTCATTCTTTTTTAAACCTTTATTAAAATAATAAAAAATCCCCAACAGAAAATAGCTCTATTGGGGATAATCTTTTAGATGAGCGGGAAACGGGACTCGAACCCGCGACAGTCTGCATGGCAAGCAGAAACTCTACCAACTGAGTTATTCCCGCATAGACTTGCAAGTAATTTAACACAGTATACAAAAAATGTCAACTATTATTCTTAATATTTTATACAAATAATTGAAAAACTTTTTATTTTAGGTTAAAATTATAGTTAACATAACTAAAAAACAACAGGGCTTTTATGATTATGAAAAAAATTTTACTTATAATAGTTTTATCAAGCAATATGCTACTACCAATAGATAAAGTATTATTAGAGTTTTATGCACCTATAGCTACAAGTTTTACTATTGTAAATGCTGTTGAGAATGTTGAAGCTCCTTATGATAATTCTACTCCAAGGCTTACTTTTGAGATAGGGGCTTTTATGAATACAAGTATGTTTTTTAAGCTTGAACCTGTTAATGTCATGACTGGTATAGATATAGGATACTATAAAGATGTTTTTGCATATATTACAAAGTTAGGTGGAAGAAATACATCTACTTTTGATAGTTTATTACTTGGTATAACTACAAAGGTAAATTATGATTTTTTATACGCAGGACTTTCAATAGGAACAAAAATACCATTACTTGCTTCTACTTCTTATGGATTTAATTTAGATAAGTTCTTTGCTCATCAATTAGACCTTAGATATAAAAATATAGTTGTACCATACATAAAGCTATCATTAGATTTTCTTGTTATTTATAATGTGCTTCTTGGACTTTATTTGTCATACGATCTACCTGTAATTATAGATAAATATACAGAACCAGATTCTACTCTATCGGCAATAGATGTAGGAATTCAAGCGGGGGTAAGATTTACATTATACAATCCAAATAATATAGATGATGTTAGAATTGTAAATAGAACTGTAGAAAATGATAAATAATTTTTTATCAATAAATCAAACCTTTTTTCGATATATTTATAAAAATAATGCTTTATATAAAAAATAAAAAATTATGAATGAAAATATTTTAGTTATAGAACATAGAGATGATTTATTAAATAAAATCATAGATATTCTAAAAGAAAGACACTACAACCCTATATCTACAAAATCACGTTCGCAGGCAAATACAATAGCAAATGAAAGTGATATAGGACTTATTATATTAGATGTAGACATAGCAGACTCTCAAGGTCTACAATTATTAGAAACATTTAAAGAACAAGAAAAAACAAAAGGTATACCTGTTATATTAATAAGCACTCCATATAAAAAAATAGAGTTTATAGAAGAGGCTATAAGTTTAGGACTTGATTATATTATCTTTACCCCATTTGATGAAATGGAATTTATAGTTGCAGTTAATAGTGCTATAAACTTAAGAAAGTTATACTTAGAACATCAAAAACTTCTAAAAAATTATAATCAATTAGAAGAAGCATTAAATGATTCTAGAGAAACTGCAGATAAAAACTATAAATCATATCAAGATGCTCAAAAAAAATATGATGATATATTACCTGTTGATTTAGACACTGGTCTTTTAAATAAAAAAGAATTTGATAGTCAGTTTTTAAAGTTATTATATGAATCTGTACGACACGAAGAAGTTATAATTGTAGCTTCTTTTACTATTGATGGGATGGAAAACTTAATTAATGAGTTTGGTATTATAGCTGCTGATGAAATATTTATACAGTTTACTGAAATATTAAGAGATACTACAAGAAAAGAAGATATTATTGCAAGAATAGATAAAAATTTATTTTTAGTAGTATTTAAAAGAATGAATCTTATTTCTTATGAAGAAAAAGTTAATGAAATAAAAAACTTAGTTGCAAAAAATGAAATAGATTATAATAACTTTATAATAAAGTATACTATATCTGTAGGAATATCATATACATCTTATAAAAGCAACTATCATGTTGAAAGCGTAGATAAAGAGATAGCTCCTTGTCTTTTGGCTCTTCATAATGCAAAAAGAAGAGGATATTCAAGCGTATTTATACATCCTACTATAATTAGAAAATAATAAAATGATTATTCGTATTAATGATAATGAATCTAAAATAAGTGCTATTAAAGAGTCTATTAATATTATAAATAATGGTGGAGTTATAATATCTCCTACTGATACTGTTTATGGTTTTTTAGCTGATGCTTTTAATATAGAGGCTGTTCAAAAAATTTATAATATAAAAAAAAGAGATAATACAAAACCTCTAATTATATTATTAAAAGATATAAATGAGGTTAGTAAGTTTTCAGATTATGAAATTCCAGAAATAATAAAATCAAAACTACCAAATGAAATAACATTTATAATGCCATTAAAAAAAGAATTAAAAAATAAACTTTTTTTTCTACAAGATACTGTAGCATTAAGAATACCAAAAGATGAATACATTAACTCTATACTACAAAAAACAAATCCATTAGTAGCACCATCAGCAAATCCAAGTGATTATGGAGTAATATACGATAGTAGTATTATAATAAACTTCTTTAAAGAAGATGTAGACTTAATAGTAGATGCTGGAGTATTAGAAAAAAAGCAACCTTCAACACTATATGACTGTATAAATAATAAAATATTAAGACAGGGAAATGTCAAATTATAAATGACCTACTACAGGTAGACCTGTTATATAGAAGAATAATAAATTTGTTAAAAATCCAACTATAGTACCAAATATTATTCCACCAAAAACATCAAATGGATAATGTAGACCAACATAAACTCTACTAAAAGCAATTAAAAAAGCTATAGTATAAAATAAACTACCTGCATATATGCTATAGGTCCCAAAAGAAAAAGATATAGCAAATGATACCATAGTATGACCAGAAGGAAATGAGTGCTTATCTGGAGGATACATTATTGGTATTTTAGAATGCTTTTTATAAGGACGAACCCTACTAAAAAAATTCTTAATATTTAAAAATAATAATACAGATAAAAGTGCCGCAACAACAGCACGAGTAAAATAAAGAATAGAATAATTAATTCTAAACATATAAAATATAAAGTAAATAAGTGGCCAAACATAACCATCTCCACACCTACTCATAAACTTCATAAAACTTTTAATAGGGCCTTTTCTATTATCTTTAAATACTCTTAAAAATAACTTATCATCTATCTTAGAAAGAAATCTTATAATAGGTAAACTATTAATATATTGAACTCTTTTTTCTCTTCTTTTTTTTCTTAAAAGATTTTTTAATTTCTTTTTATATTTAACAGAGTCTTTATATTTTTTCTTAAGCTCAGCAATATTATCTTCAAAGTCTGAGTTTTCATTATTATTATGATGTTCTTCTTTAATGCTCATTAATACTCATTTATTTTTTATTTAAACTACTATTAAGATTAACATTATTGTAAAAATAAATCAAATTATTTAATTATTAGTAATAATATTTTCACTGATAATAATACCATAGCCACTTATCTCTATTTCTATATTATTATTATCTTTATTTAAAACTACAAAAAAATTCTTATTTCGCCTTTCAATAAAAATAAGCTTTGATTTTGCATATTTATTATCTATAACATTAATCATACTCTTATGCATAACACTACGAGGTATAGTCTTATTAGTGTCATCTTTATCTATTAAATCTACGCTCTTCCATAAACCTGTATTATAAAAAATTATATTAAATCCATAATCTATTTCTACATCATACCCAGCACCATTTTCATATAAATAACTACTTACTACAGTACTTGCTGGAAAGTTTTTGTTTATAAAATTTTTAGCTTGTGTAGGCAATTCTATATTATTATTTTGAGAGTATAGAAATAAATTAAATAAAACAAAAAGTAAAAATAATTTTTTCATAATAAAAATATTATATTCTATTTTTTATATAAAAACAACTTGTAAACATAATAAAGTTAACGTATTATGATACAAAATCATTATGAGGTTTTAAATAAAATGACAGGAATACATATATTACTAATATTTGCAGGAATAGAAACTATTAGCCACTTTATATCAAAATTTATAATATCACCCATATTATCTATAATATTTGGTATTATAAAAGTAATATTAATAGGTATATTAATATGGGGATAAAAAATATAATTAATTAATACGTGCTACAAACTTAATACCCTTAGCTCCTTTTTTTAATCTATCTAAAGCATTAGGTATATCATCAAAATCTAAAACATTAATACTTGAAAGTAGTATTTTATTTTTAGCTATTAAATCAAAAATATACATACCATCAGAAATTAAATCCTCAAAATCTTCTCTAATACCATACTGATAAATAGCTCCAAGTGCTATTTCATGTAGAGAAACACAAGTTGTAAATGGAGATGTATTATTATTTTCTATTCTACCAAGTATAGAAACTATATGACCATAATATGATATTTTATTTAAAAATATATCAGCTTTTCCAGTAGTATCAAAAACACAATATAAATTATTAATATCTATAACATCATTATAGTTAAAACACTTTAAAACACCATAATCATATAAATCTTTATGATGTATATCACTTGCTATACTATAAACATTAGCACCAATATCCACAAGTAAAGAAGATAATATTCTACCAACCATCCCTCCAGAACCATTTACAATAACATTTTTATTTTTTAAATTTGGAATTTTCTTAATAGCCTGAATAGCAGTCAAAGCAGGGCAAGGTATAGAACAAGCAACAACATCGCTAATATAATTAGGAACAGGTATTAATGCTTTAGATTTTACTATAGTAAAATCAGCAAAACTACCATCCTCCTCTAAATTACAATGATAAGCATATCGAGCATTAATATTTATTCTACTATCATTAGAATAAACAGCTATACCAACACCATCAACCCCTATTATATTATTATTCTTCTTAACATATTTCCAATCTACAGGATTAAGTCCAACAAAAGTATTTTTAATAAGTACCTCATCATCAGATAACTTTCTTAACTCTTTAGACACCTTATAAATATTTGCATTTTCATCAAAACTAAATCCATTTATATTATCAACTATCATATAATATTGTCCTTATAAAAATATAACTTACTTAACAAATCTACTTCTTAAATATATTAGTCAAGTGTTTCTTATAATTTTCAATATAAATATCTATAGTAGGATTTTTAATAACATCATTACAAATATAAATAGGAAGTTTACTCATACCCATAAATTGATGAATCTTATAAAAATGAGAATAAACCCCATCAGCTCCAACACCTTCAAAAAAATTATCAACATCCTCAAATGCATTAATAGGAGCATTCCAAGTAACAGAAAGCATTACTTTCTTATTATGAAGTAATCCTCCAGAGCCATACTTCTTAGAATCATCACTACTAGTTCTACCATCTGAAGTATAAAACTTACCATGCCCTTCTGTATAAACTTCATCTATATATTTTTTCACAGTCCAAGGTACACTCATCCACCAAGCAGGAAGCTGATAAATTAGTACATCTGCTTTTAATATCTTTTCAATTTCAGTGTTAATATCATATCCACTGTCTATAATAGTTTCTTCTATGTTATATCCCAATTCTAATAAAGTATCTTTAGCTACATTATGTAGTGTATTTGAAAGTCTTCCTTCAGAATGTGCAAATTTTTTACCACCATTTATTAATAAAATATTTTTCATATATTTATCCTCAATAATTTTAATAATGAAGAAGCATTATAATATATAGATAAAAAAATAACTATTATTTATATATTATTTTTTCTTGTTTTTAACTCCCTAGATATTTGCTCATATCTTTTCTCATTTAAAGGATAAAAAGATATAATAATAATAGCTAAAATACATAATATAAAAGGAATCCCACCTCTTAAAAAAGCTATACCATCTAAAGAAAATTGAGTTTGCTCTAAATTATTAGCTTTATACCCTATAAAATCTAATGCCACACCAGAAATAAGACCAGCCAAAGCTATACCCATTTTTTGACCAAAACTATACATAGAATAAATAAGTCCTTCAGCTCTAAAACCAACCTTATACTCAGCATACTCTATAGTGTCAGGAATCATAGACCAACCTAAAGACCAAGTATAAGAATTAAAAATACCAGCTATAACTATTATTATAAAATATAAGTTAATAGAATTTATTGTTTTATAATTAACAAAGAAAAGTAAATTAAATAAACCAAATAAGAATAAAGTTATAACTCCAGCTTTTTTCTTACCTAATAATTTTGTAATATAAGGAACTGTAAGCATTCCTAATGCTGTAGATATTGTATTAAGCATCAAAGCTGTTGGTATTAGATCTTCTCTTTTTAAGTTATATTTAAAGAAATATATATTAACTCCAAAGATAACAAATCCAGCTATCAAAATCAACATAAATACAACTGTGATAATAATAAGAGGTGTATTTTGTGTTATAGCCTTAAACTCCTCTTTAATAAAGAATTTTTTATTTGTGCTTTTTATAACAACTATCTCTTTTGTAGTAAAAAAACAAATAGCAAATAAAATAATAGAAACTATACCTATAACAGCATTAGTATATCTATATCCAATAACAGGAGTATCAAATAACTTTACCAAATTCCATACCTGAGACACTGCAAAACCACTTAATACAGCAAATATCATTCTAACAGTAGTTATCTTAGTTCTCTCAACAGTATCATCACTCATAGCAGAAGTTAATGCAGAATATGGAATATTTACCAAAGTATAACTCATACCAAAACCTATATATGTAATATAAACATATATAAGTTTTGAAGAATTATTCGCATCCACGGGAACTGTAAATAATAAAAATGCAAATAAAGCTAAAATAAAAGAACCAAATAAAATATAAGGTCTAAACTTACCAAAACGAGTATTTGTTTTATCTACAATAATTCCCATTATAGGATCATTAATAGCATCCCACACTCTTGCTATTAAAAATAAAGTAGCTATAGATGATGAGGGTATTAATGCTATATCCGTATAATAATACATAAGATATGATGTAGCTGTAGAGAATATTAGATTGCAAGCTAAATCTCCTATACCATAGCCTATTTTCTCAAATAAACTAACTTTCATTTTATAATCTCCAAATTATTATAATAATATATTTTTTTAATGAACTCTAAATACAATAGACTCATAAGGCTTTAATTCTTTAGATGTATTTAAAGATTCTATATTATAGTTAGATAGAAGTATCTCTTTAATATTATAATCTAAATGTATGCTACTACTTCTGTTAGAAAAATTATTTATAATAATAATTCTATCTCCATTATAGTTTCTCTCATAAGCAAATATATTACTATCATCAAAGTAAATATCTTTATAGTCTCCATACACTATAACTTTATTATTCTTTCTTAAGCTTATTAGTTTTTTATAATAATGATAAATAGAATTTTTATTCTCTATATCTTTTTCTACATTAATATCTTTGTAGTTTGGATTAACCTTAATCCAAGGCTTTGATGTAGAAAATCCAGCATACTCACTACTATCCCACTGCATAGGAGTTCTTGCATTATCTCTACTTGCAACTTGTAGTTTTTTAAATATATTTTCTATTTCTTTATTATCACTTATACCATTTGTAAGTTTATAATAAAAGCTTTTCATATCAACATCATCATAATCTTCTATATTATCAAAATAAGCATTAGTCATACCTATCTCTTCACCTTGATATATAAAAGGAGTGCCATAAGAAGTATGTATAATAGTAGCTATTAACTTAGCAGACTCTACTCTATATTCTTTATCATTTCCATACAAAGAAACTTGTCTAGGCTTATCATGATTACTCAAAAACTGTGCCCACCATCCTCCATCCTTTAATGCCTCATACCATTCACGCATTCTATTTCTCAAAACTTCAACACTCCAAGTATCTATCTCAACTTGTGGATGAATAAAAGGTATAATCATATCAAACTCTTTTCTACTCTCAAGTACATAATCTCTTGCACTTTGTGGAGTAACACAGCTAACTTCTCCAACAGTAGGTATTGAATATTTAGAAAATAATTTAATATTCATTTCATTAATTAATTTATGATTTTCTATAAGATTAGCAGTAATCTCAGGATCAAGTACATATCCATCTTTATGAGTAGCAGGCTTTGTAGAATCTGGTAGTCCCTCAGGCTTTGCAAGATAACTTATAGCATCTATTCTAAATCCATCAACTCCTTTTTTTATCCACCACTCTATCATATCAAATATTTCTTTTTTTAAAGCTTCACACTTCCAATTTAAATCAGGCTGTTTTTCATTAAATAAATGTAAATAATACTGCTTTCTATCCTCACACCACTTCCAAGCACTTCCACTAAAAAAAGATTCCCAATTATTAGGCTCTTTACCATTCTTAGAATCTCTCCATATATAATAGTCACTCTTATCATTATCTTTAGATTTTTTTGATTCTACAAACCATCTATGCTCATCAGAAGTATGATTAACAACTAAATCCATAATAACTTTTATATTTAATTTTTTACACCTATCAAGAAGAAAATCAAAATCTTCCATAGTACCAAATTCTTCCATAATATTTTGATAATCAGATATATCATATCCATTATCCGCATTAGGAGAACTATATATAGGTGAAAACCATATAGCATTAATACCAAGAGAATGTAAATAATCAATTTTCTCTATAACACCTCTTAAATCGCCTATACCATCTCCATTAGAATCCTTAAAACTTCTTGGATAAATTTGATAAATAATAGCTTCCTTAAACCACTCTTTAGACATATAAAATATACCCCTTATTATTTTTTATTAAAAAATATGTATAATAGAAAAACTAAGTATAATAAAAAATAATCATTACTTCAATAAATAAAAATAAACTATAAAAACCTATTTCTCGAAGAATGTGCCAAAGCAATAGCAACAGCATCAGCAGTATCATCTTGTTTTATATTAGAATTAGTAAATAAATTAATCATCTTTATAACAGCTTCTTTATTAGCATTACCATTTCCTGTTATTTGTTGCTTTATTTCTTTAGGTTTATACTCTGTAAATGGTATATTATTTATAGTAAGAGAAAGAATTATCACTCCTCTTGCTTCTGCTACTTTTAATGCTGTTTTTGTATTCTTAGAAAAAAATAATTCCTCTATAGAGGCATTATTTGGTTTATACTTTATTATGATTTCATTTAGAGTATTATAAATATGTAGAAGCCTATTATTATAAAATTCTGTATTAAATGTTTCTATAAGTCCTGATGATACAACACTATAAACAGAATTCTTTGACTGAATTAAAGCATATCCACATCTAGCAAAACCAGGATCTATTCCTAATGTTATCACTTATATTCCTAATATTAATTATTTTACTTAATCAATATAACAATAATATCAATAAAACTCAAGAATATACGATACTAATATTAAGTGATAAAACTTCACATTTATACACAAAAACATATATAAAAAAAGAATTTTTATAGTATTTTTGCTTGAAAAAGTTTAAAAAAATATATTTATTAAGGATAATTACTATGAGAAAACTATTACTAATTGTTTCTATCGCTATTATGTTTTTATACGCTTGTGTCGGTGGAAAACTAACAAGACCTATCAATAGTGGATCATCATCTAATGACTCTACATCATCTACAGATAATCCAGATGATAGCAACACTACAAATCCTGATGATGATAATAATGGTGAAGACAATGGAGATAATGGGGGTACTACTAACCCAGATGGTGGAAATGGTGGAAGTGGTAGCAACGGTGGAGATAATGGTAACAATGGTAGTGGTAATAATGGAGGTAGCGAAGTACAACCACCAGAAAATGTAACAAGACCATTAGAGTTGTATACAATGGAGACGCCAAAAGGTCCTCAAGAAGTTTCTGATACATTAATTGTAACAGGAGTTAATGGATTTGATTATGGTAACAACTCTTTAAAATTCCGTGTGCATGGAAAGGATGTTACATACTTATGTTCTACAGGTTCTTACTCAAGTTTAAAATTTACAGTAAAATCTATTACTGGAGTAGCTCCTTATGATTTCGAAAGAAACTCTGTTGTAACAAAATTTATAGGCTATAATGGTAGAAGAGTAGATTTAAGAAGTGTATCATTACCTAATAATGCTTTTGATTTCTATTTAGAGAGAAATATGCAGTCAGTTCAAGAGATAGTAACTGTAACTATGAAAGGTAGAAGAGAATTAGCAGCAGCTCTACAGCCACATATCAATGTATACAAATCTGCAAGTGTAATAAAAATAGAGTTAGAAGCTACATCTACAAAGTCTATACCAAAAGCAAATATAACTCCTAAAACAATAGTGTTATATGCTGTAGTTAGAATGCCATAAGTAAAAATAAGATTATAAAAACCTACTATGCTAAAAGTAGTATAGTAGGTTATTTTTTTATTTTGCTGATAAGCTTAACTTTATATCAAATTTAGAAGAATTTCCTTGACTATCCTTAGCTTCTACTGTTAGAGTAGCCATTTCAGAAGTTTCACTTCCCCAAGTAGGATTAAAAATAGTACCTTTTTTTACACCAACTTTTCTATTATAACCATCAAAAATAAAATCCATAGCTTCTAAACCACTTTTAGAAGTTCCAGATACTGAAACAACACTATAACTACTTATCTGAGCAGAATCTGGAGTTATTTTAAGAGGATCTAAAGAATTATCTGAATACTTATCTGAATCCTTTAAATTTGCTTGAGTAATTCCTTTTATTGTTAAAGGATTACTATCTGTTCCTGCACTGCCTGATAATGTAACACTAAAATTTTCATTAGAAGTACTGTTATTAGAACAAGACAATACAAGTAAAGAAAAAATAGTGAATAATAATAATTTTAGTTTCATAAGATATACTCCTTTTTTATTAAAATATTAAACATATATCCTCCTATTGTCAATATAAAATTGAGTTAAAAAATAAAAACCCATCATACTTAAAAAGTACAACGGGTTTTTTTGTATATAAAAAATTATTTATTCTTCTATTAAATTATCAGTAATCTCTAAATTAGTAGCTACAGCAGCAACATCATCATGATCTTCAAAAAGAGAAATAATCTTCATAACCTTTTTAGCATCAGCCTCAGCTACAGTCATATTATTATCAGCAACACGTACAATCTCAGCAGTTTCAGGTTCAATACCATTCTCTCTTAAAGCATCAACAATAGTAGATAAAGACTCCATAGGTCCAGTAATTGCAAACATATCCTCAGCCTGTTCAATATCTTCAGCACCAGCATCAAGTACAATATCCATTAAATCTTCTTCTGTTTTACCATTAGCAGGTATAATAACATTAGCCTTCTTTTTAAATTGCCAAGAAACAGCACCATTTTCAGCTAAGTTTCCACCATTTTTAGAAAATATAGAACGTATCTCAGCTGCTGTTCTATTTTTATTATCAGTAGTAACATCAACAATAATAGCAACACCACCAGGAGCATAACCCTCATAAGACATTTCTTCTATCTGTACACCATCAGCACCACCGCTACCTCTCTTAATAGCTCTATCAATATTATCATTAGGCATATTAGTACCTTTAGCCTTTAAGATAACCATTCTAAGTCTTGAGTTTTGAGCTGGATCTGGGCTTCCCCCTTCTTTTACAGCTATTGTTATTTCTTTTGCTATTTTTGACCAGATTTTACCTTTCTTAGCATCATTTGCTGCTTTTTTATGTTTAATCGTAGCCCATTTCGAGTGTCCTGACATATTTCAACCTCATATATTCTTTGAATTTGGGTTTATTATATATTAAAAAGTGATTATTGTCAATTAGTTATTTTAATGTATACTTACTCTATATGTTACTAAAAAGTATTTTATCTTTTATATTTCCAAATCATTGTTTATTATGCTCTAATATTATTATTGATGATAGAATAAACTCTATTTGTATAGAGTGTTTAAATAGAAAATTGGACTATATTCATAGTGATGGGTATATAAGGTGTGATAAGTGTGGAAAAGTTAAAGAATATAAAGACAGTGTATGCGAATGTAGTATAGAGAATAATTTATTTGATGAATGTAAATCTCTATTATATTATAACAATACAACAAAAGGACTTATTCATAAAATGAAGTTTGAACATAGATATATGATTTGTGTTGATTTTGGTGTTTTACTTAGCTTTCATTACACTGAGTATATTAAAAAGTTTGACGCTTTAATTTATGTTCCACTTGGAAAGAAAAGGTTTTTGGAGCGTGGATATAATCAAAGCGAAGTTATAGCGAGAGTAATTTCTGATAAGCTAAATATAAAGTATATTGATAATTTAGTATTAAGAAAAAAGAATACCAAAGCACTTAGTAGTATTGGCGACAAAGAAAAAAGAAAAGAAGCTATAAAAAATGCCTTTGAAATAAATAAAAAGATAATAAATAAATATAAAGACTGCAAAAACATACTTATAATAGATGATGTATTTACAACAGGAAGCACAATAAATGAGATGTGCAAAGAATTAAGAAAATTAAATTATATAGAAAATATAGGAGTTCTTACTGTAGCGAGAACTTAAAAAAACTATAATAGAATAAACTTGCAAAAATATTTTTTATTATTTTTTAAATAATGATAATTATAAAAAAGTCAACAAGTGTATTTATATTTTATTAAAAATAGAATATATACTGGAGATGGCGGGACTCGAACCCGCGTCCTACGAAGCGCGCCATATTCGTCTACATAGCATATCTTATCTTAAAAAGATTCACTTTAAAGAATAAAAGATAAGCAAAAAGACTAAAAAGCTAAGCTTGAGTATACGTAATATAAGGCTCAAACGGCACCTCATACAAGTTCTATGTAGGTCAACGCCGATAAATAAACCCATAGACAAATTTAAATATCAGCGACAGCTTCTATTAAGCTGCTAGTGCGTATTCGTCTGCACTTAATTTTACGGTATGATTTTTACGTGCATATACCAAGCACGACTATGCAAAATATAACTCAACCATCGCAGTCGAAGCCAAAGCATCCCCTAATATCAAAGAACAATATGTGTTTTTATTATAATATCAAACTTACTATAATAGTCAATAACATTTTATAATATATATAGTATTATTTATTTCTTTAATATATAATTTCTAATAATTAATATACAAAAAGAAATTAGGAAAGAATATATATGATAAGTAAAAACTTCAATAGCAACAAGTTTGAATCTGTTATGTGTGCTATATTTTCTAAAGACTATGATCATAATATTAGTATAGATGAATTAAAAGATGTATTATATAGTCATAATGAAGAGTTTATAGTAAAAGAATTAAATATAATAGAAGAAAATAAATATATTAGAGATAAATCCAAATGGGAGGTATCTGTAACTATAGAATATATACCTATAGATGAAGAATACAATGATGATATTGAAGATGAAGAGAAAAATGATGAGCTTACATTCTATATAGCTTTAATAGATGCAAAAACAATCACTTCCAACTTAAATATATTCAAAAAAACATTAGATGAAAAATCATATAATGAAAGTTTAGAAGTAAATTATGCTATTCATATAACAACAGAGTTTCAAAATTTTCCTTTAGAAGATTATCAAAGACAATTAAAACTTATAAACTCAATAGTAGCAGACACATCTGTATTTATAGATATATCTTCATATAATGCCTATTCAGGAGCTTGGCTTTCATATACAGCAACATTTGAATACCCACCATCTTTAAATTATTTATACACTGTAAATGCAGTATATAATGATGAGAATATTGATGACAACAAAGAAAATGCAGAATATTGGCTATACACAAAAGGGCTTAATAGAATGGGAATTAATGAATTAGAGATTATAGGTGTTTATAAGTCAAAAGCTGTTTATAATGAGCTTTTAGATGCTGTAGCTAAATTATTTATAGAAAAAGGAACTCCACCTGATGGACTTGTTTTTGGTGCTGTTTTTGGTGTAAAGGTGTGTACATTCCCTTTTGAAGAGGCTATAAAAAAAATTAATATAGATGATAAGTTTATAGGTGTAAATAAAGAAGATAGATATAATAATGATACATTAGTTTTAATTGCTGTAGATGATGATAATAATTATCATAGCTTAGAATATTATAGAGAAAAATTAAGTAGCAACCCAATATTTATGCTTAGTAATTTTGAAACATCTCTTATGAGAGAAGCTGCTTTTGAAAAGGTAGATTATTTTATACAATTATTAACACAATATAAAAATGAAGAAAATACTAAATTTTTAGTAAAGTTAGGATTTGGTGAAAAGCAAATAGAGCATTTATGGTTTGAAGTGCATAACTTTAATGATAATGGATATTTTGATGCTACACTTATAAACACTCCTCACAATGAAGAAGAAATAAAATTAAAAGAAGGTGAAAGAGGGTTATTTTCTATAGAAAACCTAACATACTGGCAAGTTAATACTGAAGATATAACTTATACTCCTCGTAATATTTATCTTTTGTTTGAATATGAAGTTTAAAATTATATTTTTTACTTGACAAAAAAAACTATTGTATTATCATAACATTTTATTATCTATTTTTTGGAGTGAGCTTGATGGAAAAATTAGAATTTCTAACTTTGTTTAGTTCTATAGAAGAAGTTGTAGGTGCATACTTTGCAAAGTATGATGATGATGACTTTGATGATTATGATGATTATGATGACTATGATGATTATAATAATGATGACTTTGATGATGATGATTTTGATGATGACTTCGATGATGACGATTTCGACGACGATGACGACGATGATTTTGATGACGATGATGATTATGATGATGACTTTGATGATGAATATATAGATGATTTAGATGACTTTGATGATGATGACAAAGACTTTGATGATAAAGACTTTGACGATGATGATTTTGATGACGATGATGATTATGATGATGACTTTGATGACGATGATGATGATTATTAATTCATAAATATAAAGTAAGCGGTATTATATATATAAGTAATATTGCTTACTTAAAATATAAAAGGTAATTAAATGTACGAAAATAATAAACATAATTCAAATAGTCATAAAAAATTTAATAATAATAAAAAAAAAAATTATAAAAAGAATAATCAAAACAATAATAATATAACGCATAGTAATAATACAAATAATTATCATCACAACAATAATAATCATCATCAACAACACAATAAAAAAAATCATAACAATAAAAAGAAAAACTATAAACATTACAATAATAAAAAAACTATAGAAGAATATGAAAAAATATATATAGAAAAAAGAATGAAAGAAGCAGGGGATAAACCTTTATGCCCTATCTGTAATGAACCTATATATATAATAGAAGAAGCAATTAGACATAATTCTTCTGGTGAGTATGCTCATTTTGAATGTATAGTAAATGAAATCAAAACAGAAAATATAGATGATATAGAAAAAGATGAAAAGATAGTTTATTTAGGTGCTGGTACTTTTGGAATTATACAAGAAAAACAAGGTGGTAAAAACACTAAATTTTCAGTAAAGAAAAGAATAAATTATGAAAACAGAAAAATAAAGAAAATTAATGATGATTCTGATCCTGAAGAGGATGATTTATTTAATGTTTAAATAAAGGGTTATAGTAATAATTTGTTATGATAGATAATAATATAGTCATAAATGGTTTTTCATCATGTGCTTGTAAGTCTGGACTTAAAAATAATGATTATGACTTGGCAATAATAAAAAGCTCACCTCCAAGTATAGTATCTGCAATGTATACTACAAATAAATTTCAGGCTGCTCCTGTTAAGTTTTCTAAAAAAAATGATAATAATAAAATAGAATTATTAATAGTAAATAGTCAAATAGCAAATGCCCTCACTGGTAAGGATGGAGATAAAGATACTCTTGATATTGCTAAAAAGGCTTCAGAAGTTTTTAAGTGTAAAAAGAATAATATATTAATGGCTTCTACTGGAATTATTGGTAAAAGAATAGATAAAGAAAAAGTAAAAACTGCATTAGAAAGTGCAACTTTAAATAATGATTTTAAAAATATTATCAAAGCTATAAAAATGAGAGATAGATTTGATAAAACATATCATACAAAACTAAAAGTAGAAAATAAAATAGCAAAATTTTATGCAATAGCAAAGGGAACTTCAACAGTACATCCTAATATGGCTACTGTTTTATTATTTATATTTACAGATTTAAATGTAGACAAAAAAGCTTTAGATAAAGCATTTAAAGAATCTATACAAAAAACTCTAAATAGAATATCAATAGACGCTGAAACATCAACAAATGATACAGCAATAATTATGGCAAATGCAACTTGTGGAAATACAATAATAACAGAAAATAATAAAACACTATTTACACAATTAAAAAACAAATTAGATGAAATATGTACAACATTAGCAAAAATGATAGTATTAGATGGAGAGGGTAAAAATAAAACTATAATAGTATCTGTAAAAAAATCAAAAACAAAGCAAGATGCTTTTGATATAGCAAAAAGATTTGCTACTTCATCTTTAGTAAAAATATTATTTGCATCAGAAAATATAAGATATAAAAAACTTTTAGTTGTAATAGGAAATTCAAATATAAATATTAACAATTTTGCACTTTCTATAAACAATGTAAATATATTCTCAAATGGTGAACTTAATACAAATGAAAATGAATTATCAAAAATAAAAAGTGTACTTAATAATAAAAAAGAATACTTTATAAATATAGACTGTGGATATAATACAAAATATGAAGATTACTATTGTTTTACAGAGATGTCTCAGGAATATATAGAAGTAGTATCTTCCTATGATGTATAATTGAAAAATATCTTTTTTTATTCTAATCCATATATTCTTAAAAATTCACTCAATATAGTATGCATTATAATTCTTTTTTTATCATAATCTAAATTTCTTGTAAGCTCTATTCCATAAGCATCTATATTTTTTTTCGTAGCATAATATGTTAATGTTGTTGGCATTGGATAGTATGTTTGTTTAAACTTCAAATTCATAGGGATAATACGAGCATTAATTTTTTCTAAAACTTTAGAGACAGTATCATCAAGCTTTCTTGTATCATAAATAATAGAATCTCCAAAAAACTCCTTAACCCCATTTCCCTCGTGTAAAGTAAGAACAACATTAATATCATAATCAACAAGCATATCCATATACTTCTGAGCAAGTTTATCAGTATCAGTAGTTATATTTTTTTTATTATCAAAAAATCTATTATTAATATCCTGCCCCTCTATAGCTCTAAGATTATGAGCATAAGCCTCAGGTACAGCAATAGGTACAATAGTCATACTACCTTTCTTTATAGGCATATTAATACGCTCAATAGCAACATCAGTACCAACCCTCTCACTACCATGAGGAGCTATTAAAAATACATTAGGTCCAGGTTCAGGATGTACTACTCTGTATATTGTAGTTTCATTCTTTGTACCTTCTAATATTTTAAAGCTATATCTTTCTATATCTTTATTAAGATGACTATTAACCTCAGCTTCTAATTGTCTTGCTACTGTCTCTATTAGTGTTTTTTCATTTTCTGTAGCATTAAAAGGTCCTAATAGAGATGGGATTATAGTAGATTTTCTATATGGTTCAAGATAGTATGAAGCTCCCCAAGAGTTTTCTGGCATAATTTTAGCAAGTGTATTATAAGTAATAATAGATATATCATCATTATAAGATATAACAGCAAAAGACTTACCAGATATTAAATATGACTTATCATCTTTAGCAAAATTCATCTCAACTTCATCGTTATGTTTACTTTTCACATACATATAACCATCATGAAGAGTAAACTTACCATCCTCATAAGTAAGCTTAGAACTGGGCATTAAAATAAGAGCATCTCTACCATTATCTATAACCAAATATGAATATTCCTTAGTAGTAATAGAAAAATAATCTTCAGGAAAAGATTTTCTAAAGTCAATATCTGCATTATCTTCAGTAACAATAACAGATACTTCCCCCTTTCTTGATATTAACTTAAAAGTATCAGCAAAAACAGTAATTTGCACTATAAAAAATAGAAAAAAAGAAAAATATTTCATTATATAAAAACCTGCAAATTATTTTTATCTTTATCGAAATAACTAAAAAAATCTTAAATAAGTAAAAAAATGAATTTTTTTATAAAAAAAAGAAAAAAATGCTAAATGAAATTTAATTTTTTACCGAACAGAGACGATTATTATTGTATAGCAAGATTGAAGGCTTCAGAATTTGGGCGAAACTGAACCTCCAACTGCTAATTAAATTATTGATTAACCATTTTTGACGGCAAGTTGCCGAACAGAGATTAATGGCTATTCAACTTTTTGGGTACATAATGATTGTCGGAAAGCCATTAATTCTCTTTATAATTTTTGCCAATTAGGCACGGATGCCTTTTTGAATAAATTATCAGGGAGGATGACAATGATCATCAATAACAACATTAATGCTGTTAATTCACAGCGTACTTTAAAATTCAGAACAGAGTCTCTTGCTAAAGACATGAGAGAGCTTTCTTCTGGTATGAGAATTAACAGAGCAGGTGATGATGCTTCTGGTTTAGCAGTATCTGAAAAAATGAGAACTCAAATTAGAGGTCTTAGACAAGCTGAAAGAAATACTCAAGATGGTATTTCATTCATTCAAACTACTGAAGGATATTTAAGTGAAACTCAAGATATTCTTCAGAGAGTACGTGAATTATCTATACAGGCTGCTAACGGTATTTACACTGATCAAGACAGAATGCTTATTCAGGTAGAAGTATCGCAGTTAGTTGATGAAGTTAATCGTGTTGCAAGCCATGCTCAGTTCAACACACTTAATATGCTAACTGGTAGATTTGCTAACCCTAATGAGGGTGGTTCTCCTGTTGCTTCTATGTGGTTCCATATGGGAGCTAATATGGATGAGAGAAGAAGAGTTTATATTGGTACTATGACTGCTGCTGCTTTAGGTTTACAAAACAGTGAAGATGGTACTGCTATTTCTATCTCTTCTATAGATAAAGCAAATACTACTATTGGTATTATTGATGAAGCTGTTACTAAAGTTTCTAAGCAGAGAGCTAATCTTGGTGCTTATCAAAACAGATTGGAGTTAACAGCTCAGGGATTATTAATTGCTCATGAGAACACTGTTGCTTCTGAGAGTAGAATCCGTGATACTGATATGGCTGAGTCTTCTGTTAAATTAGCTAAAGATCAAATCTTACAACAAGCTAATTTAGCTATGTTAGCTCAAGCAAACACTATGACTCAAGGGGCTTTACGTTTACTTAACTAATTAAAGCACTAATCCTTAAAAAAAGCTAATCCTATTTTTTTAATAGGGTTAGCTTTTTAATTATTTAAATATACTTAAAATATTTTATTCATCTTCATTATTAATAACTTCTTGAATAACTTTCATAAACTTAGGATTATTCTTATCATACTTCTCTATACGAATCTTAGTTACAATATTTCCACTCTTTCCAACAACAGTAAAAGAATAGTCCCCATAAACAATAGGCTCATTTCTCTTAGGAAGTCTACCTATATACGAAAATAAAAATCCACCTATAGTATCTGCAGCATCATCTGGAATATTAATAAAGTGATTCTGCTTATTAAAATCATCTATACGCATACGAGCATCTACTAATAAACTACCATCATCATTAACCTTAATCTCATCATCCTCATCATCAAACTCATCTCGAATGTCCCCTACAATCTGCTCTAATACATCCTCCATAGAAACAATACCAGAAAAACCACCATACTCATCTACAACCATAGCAATATGAACTTGCTTTTCTCTAAAATTTCTTAATAACTCTAATAATGAAATAGATATAGGTACAAAAAAAGGTTTATGCAATAATTTCTTTAGAGAAAAATTTTTTTCATCAGTATCAATCAAATCCTTAACATACAAAACACCAACAATATCATCAATACCATCTTTATAAACAGGAATACGAGAATTACGCTCTTTATTAAATGCTTTTAGAACTTTGTCATACGATGTATCAAGTGGAACCATTATAACATCAACTCTGGGAACCATTATTTCACGAACACTCTTATTTTTAAGAGCTATAGTGTTTGATATAATCTCTCGCTCACCTTCACTAAGCGAAGATAAATTAACAACATTACTACTATCAACACTACTACTAACACTACTATTTTTTAATACCTTATTTAATAACTTTTTGACGGGCATATAATTTATTTATCCTTTTAATTTTTTTTGTTTTATATAAAAAACTATTTTTTTATATAGCTTCTTCATTTTTATATAATTAAGTTTAAGAGATTTTCTACTATAAGTATGATGAATACCTTTAAGATGTAGTATAGAATGAACTATTAACTTAATAATTGTTTTTCTTATATTCTCTTCTCTATAACGATTAACTACCCATTCATAAGAAATAATAATATCGCCACCATCTCTAACGCCACCAGATGGAAAAGTAAGCACATCTGTAGATTTATCCTTACCACGAAACTCTCTATTAAGCTCTGTCATATAATCATCATCAGAAAAAAGTAAATTAACCTCTCCATCTATCTTAGATACTATAACAGCATTATATAAAAAAAAGCGATAATAACGTGTATCTATTTCATACTTACTTCTATTAAAAACATTAACCCTTGATTTCATAAATATTTATTATCTTTTTACAGTCTCTTTATTAGAATCTTTTTTATTATTATCATACTTCAAATCTTTTTTATTATAATCTTCGCTTTTATGCTTAATGGCTATCTTTTTTAATTTGATCTTATTAGTTTTATTTTCTATATTGTTATCATTTTTTTTGTTTTCTTCTTTTTGTTTATTATTATCATCTGGAAGTTCTGGATATTGAATTCTTTCATGTAGAGAAGTAATAATCTTTTGGAATGAAATTCTTTTTATAGTTTCAATATCCTTTAATGTAAGACCACTATCATTTAATTCACCCTGCCCCATCTTATCTGCTACAATATGCTCTATAAGTCTTTCTAAATTTTCTCTTGTAGGAATATCTAAAGCTCTACTTGCAGCCTCAACAGAGTCTAATATCATAAGTATAGCCGTAATTTTTGATTGAGGTCTAGGACCTGGATATGTAAATAAATTAACATCAACATTTGGATTTTCTTTTAAAGCCTCTATATAGAAATACTTAATTAAACTACTACCATGATGTTCTTTTATTGCTGCTATTATCTCTTTTGGTAGTCTATGTTTCTTTGCTATTTCTACACCAAATTTTATATGAGATTTTATTATAGATGCTGATAAAGTTGGTTTTAATTTATTATGTCTATTATCTTCTTTGCTTGTATTTTCTATAAAATATAATGGATTTTCCATCTTACCTATATCATGATAGTATGCAGATACTCTGGCTAAACGTCCATCCTCCCCTATTTCTTCTGCTATAGTTTCTACAATATTTGCCATTTGTATAGAATGATGGTATGTACCTGGAGCATTAATTTGAAGTTGCTTTAATATAGGGTTGTTTAAGTCTGCAAGCTCTTGTAATTTAAATATACTTGAAGTCTCTAAAAAATACTCACAAACTGGAAGAAGTATAAAAACTAATATAGACTGAAGTATACCACTAAAGAATACTGCTGCATATGTTATATAATCAAAATGTAGTTGATTACTTAATAAAAGGTCTATAAAAGTAAATAATATATAACTTACTCCTATTTGAAGCCCTAATAAAAATACATTATTTCTACTACTTATTTTCTTAGCTGATATTGATGTTAATGTAGAAATTATAAATAAAGTAAATACCTCAAAAAGAGAAGCATTTGCTATATTTGCAGACAATACTATTACAGATAAAGTAAGTATTACAGATATACCCTTTCTTGCACCTAAAAGAGAATTAATCATAGCAAACATTGGTATAAACGTAAATGCATAAAATGGAATATAGCTTTTAACTAAATTATCATTAATATAATTTTTAAAAACAAAAACAAGGGATACTATAAATAAATATTCTAAAGACACTAAAATAAAGTTTTTAATATTGGTATAAAATGAAACCTTATATCTAAAAATAATATACCCTAAAGAAATAAATACCAAAAGTATAAAAATACTCTGTCCTAATAGACTTAATATATTATAACTAAAGAAATTATTATCATTTAATATATATCGAACAAGCTCAGCCTTATCCTCGGTAACACGCTCACCAACATCAAGCACCTTATACCCAGCATGAATAGTAGTATATACAGGTGTTGTATTCATAACTATATAGTCTAATTTTTCTTTAGTTTTTTCTGCATTGTATATAAGATTATCTCGTATAAAAAGACGAATTAAATCTGATAAGGTTCTAATATAAAATACATCCATATCTCTATATCTTGATGCTACTATAGAATCTATTTCCTGTCTTAAATCTTCTAAAAAGAAAATTCTATTTCTTGGTATAATTCTTTCAGATACTATAGCTCCATCTATTTTATATACAAACATTCCATTATTAAGTATAAGATTAAGTGTATCAGGATTAAGATTTCTTCTTGATAATACACCCATATTAAATATATCATTTAATATTTCTATAACCTTAGAGTTATAATTTACTTCAAGATTTTCTATAACTGCATTTGAAAAAACTTCTTTAGTGAGTGATAAATTATAATCTTGAATAAATAATTGATACATAGTGTCTATACTATTAATCTCTTTATCGTACGTAGAAAAAAAAGAGAACATATTGCTTACTTTTGAAAGAGTATCTCCTTTAATATATGAAGGCATCTCAAAAATAGGGCGTACATCCGCTTGCATATATCTTATTAGCTTATCTGTCTCTTCTATATTCTTATATTTAACAGTATGCCTTAATATAATAGGCTTTGTTGCAAGCTCTCCAACTTTTGGAATATCTAAGTCTTGAGTATATGTAGGATATACTAAAAATAATGTAATGATATACAAAATAACTGCTATTATTATTTGTAATATAGCTTCTATATTTGGGCTATTAGTTTTTATAGATTTTAATATTTTCTTATTCATAAATTAATCCCTATTATCATTATCATAAGCATCTAAAATCTTAGATACTAAATGATGTCTAATAACATCTCTCTTTGTAAAACAATGAAAGTCTATACCTTCTATATTTTGTAATATATTAATAGAATGTGAAAGACCAGATTCTACATTCTTTGGTAAATCTATTTGAGTAGTATCTCCTGTTATAACTGCCTTAGACTTTTCTCCTATTCTACTTAAAAACATTTTCATCTGTGCTATAGTAGTATTCTGTGCTTCATCCAAAATTATAAAAGCTCTACTTAAAGTTCTACCTCTCATATATGCAAGTGGTGCTACTTCTATTTTATTTTCTTCTGTATATTTTAATATTGTATCTGGAGATAAACAACTATAAAGTGAATCATAAATAGGACGCATATATGGTGATATTTTCTCCTTAAAGTCACCAGGTAAATACCCAAGACTCTCTCCAGCTTCTACAACAGGACGAGTAATAACTATTCTCTCAACCTCACCCTTAGAAAGTAAGTTTATAGCATAAGCTACAGATAAAAAAGTTTTACCAGTACCAGATGCACCTGTAGAAAATACAATATCATTTTTCATCATCTTTTCTACATACTCTCCCTGAGCAACTGTTTTCATCTCTATATTTCTACCTAAATATGGTAACTTAATGCGAATATTAATAAAATCAGACTCTTTTTCTATATTTACAGTATCGGCTATACTTTTAATTTTAGACAATGATATATCTAATGAAGAATTATACATATCTTTTAATATGCTTAAAACTTTTAGAACTTTTTCTTTATTGAGATAGGAACCTTCTATGCTAAGCTCATTCCCTTTGGGATATATCTTAACTTTAAAAATATTTTCTAAAGATTTAAGATATTCATCTCCTATTCCACATATTGCGATGAATGATTCTGTATCTTTAAATTTTATACTATTAGAAAGTTTATAATTATTTATACTAATATTCCTTAAATATTCTATTATGTAAATTATATGTATAAATAATCTTATGTCAATAGATATATATTAAATTAATCAAGCCAAATAGAGTTGGTAGATGTTAGGAAAAATACAAGTTTAATATTATTAAGTTCACCTGTAAAGTTTGTTATAGAAACTGTATAATCTTTATTTAAAAATCTACACTCAATATCAGTATATACAACCTTATTCGAATGCGATAAATCACTTATAAGAGATAAACTCCCATTATCTCCTTTTTCACTTCCTTGTATTGGATTTACTGCTATATTTATATCCTCTAACTTTTTAGTTAAAAGACCTTCCTCATATACTAAAGTTTTAAGTAGCATTAGCATATTTGTTTTACTAATAGATATTGATACATTATCATATATATTAACTATTATAGTATTTGTATTTGCTGATATAGATGTATTATTATAGTCTAAAACTAATTTATTTGTTTTATTTATTAGAGAAATATCATTAGAAAGATATATAGAGTTAAGTGAAGATATTACACTATCTAAAACTTCAAGCTCTGTTACTCTTGGTTTTAATGAAAGATTTTTAGTATCTTCTACATTTTTTATTAGATATGAGTTTGTATTATTTTCTTCTTTTGAATACGATGCTCTTGAGTCTGTTGGTAGATGATTCCCTCCAGAAGAACATGAATATAAAACTATAGAAAAGACAATAGTTATTATTATGGCATTATACTTTATACTCATACATCAATAATTATAGGATTTTTATACAATAAATTCAATAATTATTTTATGTTAATTAAAATATATATAGTAAACACTTATTTTATATCACTTGAAATATTTATAAAATAACCATATAGTAACATATAAAATACAAATACAAAGGAGAAATATTATTTATGGGATTAAAAAAATGTGCTGTAATAGGAGCAGGTGGTGTAGGAGCAACTATAGCTTTTACTCTTGGTGAAAGTGGTCTTTTTAATGATATAGTAATTATAGATATTGATCATAGAAAAGCTGAAGGTGAAGCTTTAGATATATCTCATGGTATTCAGTTTCTTAATACTGTGGATGTATATGCTGGAGAATATAAAGATTTAGCAGATGCTGAATTAGTAATTATCACAGCAGGAGCAAATCAATTACCAGGTGAAACAAGAATAGACTTAGTAGGTAAAAATGCTAGAATAATGAAGTCTATTGTAGAAAATATTGTTAAATACAATAAAGACTGTATACTACTTGTAGTATCAAATCCTGCTGATGTACTTACTATGTATGCTGCAGAGCTTAGTGGATTCCCTAAAGAGCGTGTTTTTGGTTCTGGTACAGTGCTTGATACTTCTCGTTTAAGATATTTATTAAGCGAAAAATTTAATATAGATAGTAGAAATATTCACGCCTTTATTATAGGAGAACATGGCGACAGTAGCTTAGCTGTTTGGTCTAATGCCGACATAGCTGGTGTACCTATAAGAGAATATTGTCAAAAATTTAAAAATGATGCTTGTATAAACCTAAATTCAATATATGAAGAAGTAAGAGACAGTGCATATCATATCATAGAAAGAAAAGGTTCTACTTACTATGGTATTGCCGTAGCAGTAAAACGTATTGCACAAGCTATAGTTAGAGATGAACACTCTATACTTCCTGTATCTTCTTTCTTTAATGGAGAATATGGTATAACAGATGCTTGTCTTGGTATGCCTTCTGTAGTTTGTAGAAAAGGTGTTATCAATATGATAGAACTTTCTCTAGACGAAGAAGAAAAAAATAAATTAATAGAATCAGCTAATACTCTAAAAAAAGTATATGCTTCTATAGAAAAATAATAAAAAAATATAAAAATATTGTTAATCAACTATTGACAAAATATTATGTTATTATATAATATGTTTAATCGTTGATTAACGATTTTTGGAGTTGTAGCTCAGTTTGGTTAGAGCGCCTGCCTGTCACGCAGGAGGTCGCGGGTTCGAGCCCCGTTAACTCCGATTCTTTTTTTAACTATAATAATATTTTTTTCGGAGAAACTAAAATGCCTAATATAAAATCGGCTATTAAAAGATTAAGACAAAATGAAAAGAGAAATCTTTATAATAGAAAAATTAAAAGTTTCTTAAATACTCAAAAGAAAAAAGTTCTTAAAAGCATCGATGCTAATGATAAAAATCTTTCTATGGAAGAATTTAAAAAATATGCTAGTGCTTTAGATAAAGCAGCAAGAAAAAATGTTATTCATGCTAATAGAGCTGCTGTTCGTAAATCTGATATGATGAAAAAAATTAATGCTATTGGATAATAAAAATAGCTTATATAAATAAATTTATTAATAATCTATATACTGTTTTATAATGGTATGTAGATTTTTTTATACTTTAATATTTAGGAGCGTATAATAAATGTTACCAGTTAATGATTTAAGAAAAGGTGATGCTATTGTATTGGATGGCGAAACTTATTTAGTATTAGATGCTCATTTTCATAGAGCACAACAGAGAAAAGCAAATGTAAAAACAAAATTAAAAAATATGCTTAAAGGAAATACTATTGAAAAAACATTTTCATCTACTGATAGTGTAGAAGAAGCTGATATTTCATATAAAAGAGCTCAATATTCTTATGAAGATGGAAATAATTATATATTTATGATTTTAGATAACTATGAACAAGTAGAAGTTAAAGCGGATATATTGGGCGATGGAAAGTATTACTTATTAGATAGCTCTGAGGTGGATTTACAGTATATTAATGATGAAGTAACTGCTGTAAGATTCCCTATTCATGTTACATTAGAAGTTACTTATACTGAGCCTGGATTTAAAGGAGATACTACAGGGTCTACATTAAAGCCTGCTACTGTAGAAACTGGATTAGAAGTACAAGTACCTTTATTTATAAATATTGGAGACAAAATTAAAGTAGATACTCGTGAAGATACTTATGTAGAGAGAGTTACTACTAAATAATAAAAACAATGCTTTATATTATAACTTTTATTAATGCATTAGTTATTTTTATTTTAATATTTTTTTTGAAAATTAATATATTATCATATTTTTTAATAGCCTTTTTTATAGGAAATGTATTTATTTATAAATCTATTTTTATACCTATAAAAAGGCTATTTTATTTAATGCCATACTTTATAGCAATACTTATAATACAGTCTCTAAATCCAAGAGGAGAATACTACAATATACTTGGTATTTACTTAGATAAAGTTGGAGTTAATTTTACTATTATATATTTTATAAGAGTTATAACACTACTCTACTTTATAACTATTGTAATATATACAATAAAAAAGATAAAAATACCAAATGGTAAAATATATGATGAAATTATAAGAATTAATATTTTTATGAAAATAATAAAAAAATCTTTTTTTAGAGAATTACAAAATCTTAAAAAGAAATCTTTAAAAGAAAAAATAACTCTAATAACAAATCTAATAGAAAATGTATATAATAATTCCTTTAGACTATATCCATACGATATTTTTATAGATAAATTCAGAGAAAATCAAAAAAATACTAATTAATAACTATTACAAACTCACGTTTTTTAGTATTTGCATATTTATCAAGTAAAATACCAACTTCATCTATTAATATCTCTTCACTATCTGTAGTTATATCCAAACATAAAGCTATTTGCTTATTTTTAGAGTAAACCTTCTTAATAGATGATAATACTTTAGAAAGTCTATATGGTGTATCAAGAATAACAACAGGAACATCTATCTTTTTTAAATAAATTAATCTTTTTTCTCTATCTCTATCATCTCTTGGAAGAAGTCCTGCATAATAAAAAGACTTAAAGTTAAAAGGAAGACACATAATAGAAGCTGTAATACTACTAACGCCCGGTATAGGTTTCACTTTTATATTGTATGAATAACAATACTCTATTAATTCACGGCCAGGATCCTCCAAAACGGGCGTGCCACAATCGCTTATAAGTACAACTGTATTTACTTCTAATATCTTATTTATAATATTTTCTATATCAGTGTTTTTCTTTGTATGTTCTGAAAATTCTAATAATTGATTTTTATCTTTTTCAATATTAAGAGCCTTTAGAAGTTTAGTAGCTTCTTTAAAACTTTCTACTAAAATTAAATCACTTATTTTTAGAATTTCTTTAAGTCTATCTGTATTATCCTTATAATTACCTATATCACGAGAAGCTATGTATAGAACTGAATTATTCATAAATAATTTATTTCCTAACTTTATTACTACTTATTTTTTAATATAACAATATGACGTTCTTTATCTATATTATCTAATTTTATTATATTAATATCATACTTTTTTATATCTGAAATTTCATTAAGCTCTTCATTAATTTTTTCTCTTCTTCCCTTATATAAAACTAAGTTTGCATTTTTACTTTTTATTTTATTAAATATTTTTAATAAAGTTTTAATATCTGAAAAAGCACGAGAAGTTATAGTATCATACTTTTCTTTTATTTCATAAGCATTAATACATTTTATATCTATATTATCAATACCTAACTTTTCTTTAGCCAAATACAAAAAATTAGCTTTTCTACTCTTACTCTCACATAAAGTAAACTTCTTTTCATTATATATAATAGAAAGTGGTATTGATGGCAGCCCAGCACCACAACCTATATCTATCACATTATTAAATGACTTAAATATATCATAAGCAAGGATAGAGTCTATAATATGATCATTAATAAAAGTATCTATATCATTAGCACCTGTAATATTAATTGCTTTATTATATTCTAAAACTAAATTTGCATATTCTACTAATTTATCTTTTTTATCTTCATCAATACCTAAAAAATCAAATATACTATTTTCTTTCATAAATAATAAAATAATTACCAATTAAATTTTTTAGCTTCTCTTAAAGCATTATCATTAATAGATACATTAGTAACATTAAACCTTATTTCTCTCTTATCTATCTTACTCTTTATAATAAACTCAGTAGGATAAGAAATTTTAGAATCTATATTAGTGTAAGAAGCAAATTGAATATCTATAGTATTATTTAAAGCCTTTATAGAATAAGAACGAACTCTAAAACTCTTAGCAGAAAATACTATACTATCTACCCTATCTCTATACTCAATAGTTAAAGTATGCCAATTTTTTCCAAAGTTAATATTACTACTAATTATCTTCTTACTTAAATCTATAAATCTATACTCAACAGCATTTACATAAGAGCTTGGAAAACGCATAATAGGTGCCTCAAATGAAAAAGTGCTAAAAGAAGTCTTTATAATACCATCATTATTTTCAGGAATATCTAAAGTTAATTCATTATTTACAACCTTAGCATCAGCTAAAAGCCCACCTAAAAGACCATCTATAATAGTCATATTCTTTATAGAAGCACCATTCTTATAGTAATTAACCAAAACAGGAACTCTATCTAAATCATCACCACTATAAAATGCACCCCCACTTATAAATAAATTATTAAATGGAGACTTTGAAAATCTACTAAATGCATCTTTTAAAACATCACTTTCTGACTGAGAAAATAATATATTAGAAATGATAATAAGCAAACATAAAGAATATTTATACATTAACAAAATCCTTTAATATACACCACTATTAATTTCTTTTACAATAGAATCTATCTTTTCTTTTACTTCTACTTCATTATATGAAATATCTTTATACTCAGAAATATATGATTTTCTATAATATTTAAGGGCATTTATCATATCTTTTTTAGCATAATAAATATTAGCTGTGTGTAGATAAACTTCTGCTTTTGATGTTTCATCTACATATAGTAATGCTCTTAATATAGTTCTTAATGCTCTATTATAATCTTGTTTTTTATAATATGCATATGCTAATGTATCTAAATAATGAGATGACTTAGGTTGTAATTTAATAGCTTTTTTAGATAAATTAATTGCTTTATCTAAATCTTTATCTAAAACAACCAAGCTCCAAGCAAGTGTATTTATATTTTCTGCATTATCCTTATCTCTTTCATAAAGTAAATTAGAATAATATATTGCTGAGTTTGTATTTGTAGTTGCTAATGCTGTAATATATGGAAGAGTAAGTCTATACTCATTTGTAGTATTTAATGTCCTTACATACTCTAAATCTTTATCTAAAAATAAGTTAGCATTTTCAATATCTTTTTTCATCAAAAACACATAAGCTTTTAAATAGCTATACATAGATTCTGAATTAGATTCTCTATCAAGCATTTGTAAAGCAAGATCATATTCACCAACCTCTGTAGCTATAATGATAAAAGATGATAATTCACTCTCAGAAATACTATGATTACTAATAGAAGCATATTTCTTTAATAATTTTTTAGACTCTTCAAATCTTTTTTCCTCTTTCATCTTATATGCAACTTGCAAATATAAGCTATTATACATAGAAGTATTATTGTCATAGCTAATTAATTTATCTATATGCTTTGGTATAGAGTCTAAATTATTTATAGCAAAGTAAAAAGATATAATATCCATCTCTGCTTTTATTTTATCCTCTACACTACCTACTTTATTAATTATTTTATAATATATTTGAATAATATCTAAATCTACCTCATTTCTATCTAAAGAAGTTTCTATTATATTTAATGCATTACTATAGCCATCATTTTGTAATGCCAACATAATAGATACTATTGTAGGCATATTTTCATCCATAGGAATATCATTATTATTAACACTATCTAAAAACTTATTAGTGTTATCAGACATAAAAGCCAAATATGAAGTAAAAATATCAGCATTATCTACTTTTAAGCTATTAGAATAAGCCATATTATAATCTTCAAGAGCCTGATAACTTTTTATTATACCATAAATAGCATCTTGCTTATCATTTGGAGATAATCTATTTATATCTATTTTTTGTAAAGTATTTAATGCCAATGAAAATCTACTTAAATAGAAATTACTCATACCATAATAAAAATTATAATACCATAAATAATTTTTATTTGTATATCTAGATGTGTTTACTTGTGAAAAGTAGTGTATAGCTTTTCTGAATTTTCTATCATTATAGCTAATAAATCCTAAAAGAATTAAAGCATCATTGTTAGTAGAGTCTATTTCTAATACTGTCTCTAAATAGTATCTTGCTTTTTTTATATCGCCTAAAAAGAAAATATTTCTCTCACCTGCTTTTATAAGTAAATTAACACTATTAGGATTATTTAGTATTAACTTATCATAAATAGAAGCACTGTCTTTATATAAACCCAATACCTCATAAGTATCTGCTAATGTAATATATACTTCTTCATTTTCTTCAAACTTAAGAACTTCTTTTAAAATTGTAATTGCACTTTGTAAATCTTTATAAGAATCCTCTGTTAATACTTTAGATGCTATTGCCCTTTCTTTATAAAATAAAGCCAATGAATATGCAGCTTTTGCCTCTTCTTCATTTTTTATATATTCCGTTTGAGAATATAGATTAAAGGTAAAAGAAAGTAATAGTATAATTAATATTCTAAATTTCATTAAAGCTCCGAGAGTATAAGTCTAATACATAAATAATATTATATCAACATATTATAAATATAATTTAAATATTATCGTAAAAAGTTTTATAAATATTCTATAGATATGATTTTTTTATCTTCTCTTTTTATAGCACTATTAAATGATATTTTATTAATAGCATAAGGTTCTAAATAAATGGCTAATATTTCATTATTAGTTGCACTTTCTATAATTGGGATAGTATTTCTTATTTGATTTGTTAGTTTTAAATTAATAAATATTTTTCTTATGTATTGCTTTTGATTGTTTGGATAAGTATATAAAAAATCCCCGTCTTTTCTTTGCCTTAATATAAATGGAAATGAATATTTTATATATAATTTATCTTTATAATTAATATCACTACTATTTTCTAATGTTTTTACTATAATTTTTTTATTATTGAAAGTATAAACACCATCTTTGTCTACATATATGCTTTCTATATTAGAATTATTTACAATATATTGGGATTCTATATTTTCTACTATTTTTAGTATACTATACTGCTTAATCAAGACCTTATTATCTAATGTTATATGAATATTTTTCTTTTTTGAGTTTATTATTTTCATAATCTCATTAATACGTTTTTCTGTTATTTCTATATCATTAAAATATAAAAATTTTATCAATATCTTTCTTAAGATAATACCACCTATATTTTCTATATATATAGAGTTTTTATCTATATTTATTTTTTTATATACTCTTTTAACCTTTTTTCTTAAATAATAAGTTTCCTCATAGGTATGATACACAAAATTTAATATATTATCTTTATATTTAGAATTAATCTCTTCACACATAGGAAAAATAATATTTCTTATTTTATTGCGAGAATACTTATTTGTAGAATTTGAAGAATCTTCTCTATAAGAAATATTATTTTGAAATGCATACTTTTCTATATCCTTTCTACTAAAATTAAGTAATGGTCTTAAAATATATTTTCTCTTTTTTGGTAGTGCCTTATAAAGACTTGTACCAGTACCTTTAAGTATTCTATAAAAGTAAGTTTCAACTAAATCATCTTTATTATGTGCTATAAGTATATAATCAAATACTTTTTTATTATAAAGTTCTAAAAAAAATCTATACCTATCATCACGGGCTTCATTTTGTAGATTCTTAGAATTATACTCTATAGAACCATCAATATCTTTTATATATATATCAATATCATATTCCTTTGCAGTATTAATAGCAAAGTCTCTATCTCCTAAAGACTCACCCCCTCTTAAATTATAATTAATATGTATAGCACATAATTTAAACCCTAATTTATCTTTTATACTATTTGCAATATGAAGCATAACCTGAGAATCTATCCCCGTAGAATATGCTACAGCAATAGTAGAATTATCAATATCTTTTATATTTTTCTCTAAAAAATTACTAACAAACTCTATCATTATACAAATATAATATCATAATTTATTAAACAATAAATACATAAATATAAATTTTAATATAGAACTATAAATATGATTGACTTTTATTAAACATAATGTATAATGCTACTGAATAAATATTTAAGAAGGTTAAAGTCTAAAAGTGTTTGATAACTTAACAAAATCAATATCAAATGTATTATCAAAAATACAAGGAAAGAAAACTCTAACAGAAAAAGATATAAATGATAGCCTTCTTACTATCAAAGAAGCCCTACTATCAGCCGATGTATCATTAGAAGCTGCTAATAAATTCCTAGAAGAAGCAACTCAAAGAGCAATAGGTAAAGAACAATTAGAAGGTGTAGATCCTGCTAATCAGTTTATAGCAGATGTTCATGATACTCTTGTTTCTATGATAGGTGATGGTGAAACAGGCTTAAAGTTAGAAGCGGTAGAAAAAACTACTATTACTTTATTATTTGGTTTACAAGGTGCTGGTAAAACTACTACTGCTGCTAAACTTGCTAAATATTATAAAGAAAAAAGAAGAGTATTCTTAGTAGGTCTTGATGTTCATAGACCTGCTGCTATGGAGCAACTTGCTGTACTTGCTCGTGAAGTTGGAGTACCTTATCATATAGATACTAAAGAAAAAAAGCCTTATAAAATACTTAAAAAGGCTTTGTCTATTGCTAAAAAAGAACATTATAATATGATACTTGTAGATACTGCAGGTCGTTTAGAAATAGATGAAGATATGATGCTTGAACTTAGAAGAGTTGTTAATTCTGCTGATGTTACTGAAAAAATATTGGTTGTAGATTCTACAGCTGGTCAAAGTGTTTATGATGTAGCTAAGAGTTTTCAGGATAATATAGGTATTAATGGTGTTATACTTACGAAATTTGATGCTGGTGTTCGTGGTGGTGCGGCTTTATCTTTAAAATATGCAACAGGCTCTTCTGTACGATTAATAGGTACTGGAGAACATCTTGATGATATTGATGTTTTTGATGCTAAACGTATAGCAGGTCAAATACTTGGTTTTGGTGATATTGTAAAACTTGTAGAAAAAGCTCGTGCTGCTATTAGTGAAAAAGAAGCTCAAGAAATGCTTCAGAAAGTTATAGAAAATAATTTTGATTATAATGATTTTCTTAAACAAATAGAAGCTACTGCTAAAATGGGCGGTATTACTAAAATGACTTCTATGATACCTGGTATGGCTAATATAGATACTGATCTTATTAGTAAAGAAGAAGAAAAATTTTCTAGATATAAAGCTATAATACAATCTATGACTAAAAAAGAAAGATTGGCTTTATTCCCTCTTAATAACTCTCGAAAAGTACGAATTGCAAATGGTAGTGGTCAGAGTATTTATGAAGTAAATCAGCTAATAAAGCAATTCAATATGATGAAAAATATGATGGCTAGTACTAAAAAAATGGACAAAATAGCTAAGTCATTAGAGAGTATGGGTATGTCTATGGATGATTTAAATAAATTTATGTAAAATTTTTGGAGGAATATAAACGTGGTAAAATTAAGATTAAAGCGTATTGGTAGAAAGCATGAACCTCATTATCGTGTAGTAGCTACAGATTCTCGTTTCCCAAGAGATGGTAGATTCATCGAAGAATTAGGCTGGTTTAATCCAAAAGCTAAAGATGTTCTATATAAATTGAATATGGAAGCTATTAAAAAATGGATTTCTAATGGTGCTCAACCTACTTATGCTGTAAAAAGTATTCTTATTAACGAAGGTATTATGGAAAGAGATAAAGGTGCTCCTTTAGCTCGTAAACAAAAAAGAGCTCTTAAAAACCCTGAAAAAAGAAGAAAGCATCGTAAAATAGAAAAACCTGTTGAAGAAAGTTCTCAGGCTTAATTTCATTGTATAAATACTAATATTTTATTATAGAGGAGTCCACTATTATGACAGAAGCTAGAGACCTTATCGAATTCTTGGCTAAAAAACTTGTTGATGAACCTGATGGTGTTAGCGTTAAAGTTATAGAAGGTGAAAAAAGCACTATTCTTGAACTTAAAGTGAGTCCATCTGATATAGGTAAAATCATTGGTAAAAGAGGGCGTATTGCTCATGCTTTACGTACTATTCTTTTTGCTACTTCTATGAAAAGTGGCAAGCGTGTTATGTTAGAGATTATTGATAATTGATAGTATTATACGCTAAAATTACTGGTGTACATGGTATTAAGGGAGAAATTGAAATGTCCTTTCCAGATAAGGAATATTTTAATTCTCTTCCTTACTTAAATAAAGATACACCTATTATTATTCTTAATAATCAATATACTGTTCTAAATGTTAAAAAGAAAAATAAAGCTTTTGTTTTCTCGTTAAAAGAAATTGATAATATAGATAAAGCTAAAGAATTGGTAGGGCAAGATATTTTTATAGACTCTTCCTATCTACCTGTATTGGATGAAGATACTTTTTATAGGGCTGAATTAATTGGATATAAAGTTTTAGATAAAGAAAATAATATTGTTGGTGAAATAATAAATTTATATTCTATTCCTGCTAATGAAGTATTTGAAATAGCATTAGAAGATAATAAGAAAAAAATTGTATCTATACCATTTGTAAACGCATACTTTGGAAAAGCAAATAAAAATGAAAAAACTATTATAATAATTGTTGATATCAAACTGTTTGAAGATAATAATTAGATTTTTTTATGAAATTATAACTTGATTTTTTTTTATATTATGATAAAATGTATTTAAATTAAATGCTTGCGGGCGTCGTATAATGGTTATTACCTTAGACTTCCAATCTAATGATGACGGTTCGATTCCGTTCGCCCGCTCATAAATCAAACTTAATCTCCTCTTCTCCACTATAACAAAATCTACAAACGCACTTATAAATATCATCACCAATAATAACTCTCTCAAAATCATTAACTATCCTCTTAGTATATATACCCTTCCTCCCACAATCACAACTCCCAAAAACTTTGATATGTATATCTATTAAATCATCAATAATAAGTCTATCAACACTCTCCCAAGTATTTCTCTTATAATATCTATCTAATGATGATATATAAAAATCCTTTTTATGCTCTTTCATTAAATCTATAAATATATCTGTATTTTGTAAAAAACAAAACTCATCTATACCTATAACATCATAATTGTCTATAATACTATTTATATTATTATCTTTTAATAATTCTTCTTCTGTAAGAATATCAATTCTTTTATCTAAAATAACATTTTTATCCCTACAAAAATAACCTCTAAAAGTGATAGCAGGATAAATAAATAATATTCTAATAGAACTATTTTCTAAAAGTAAATAATCTAAAGACTTTATCAAATATTTAGACTTACCCGCAAACATAGGACCTGTAATCAAATAATTCATAAAAAACCTATTATAAGAAATAATTAGTTTTGTAGCATATATTATTTATAAATTTTTATCAATATATAGTAAAATATTATTGTATCTGAACTAACTTTATAAGATTATAAAAAAGCATTAAAGTAGTAATACGACCAACACCACTTGGAACCTTAGTAATATAAGATGCTTTCTTCTCAACCTCATCAAACTTAATATCCCCAATAACACTACCATCATCTAAAACATTAATTCCAGCATCTATAACAATAGCCCCTTCCTTAATATAATTAGCCCCAATAAACTCAGCACTACCAATAGCAACACATAAAATATCAGCCTTATTACAAATATTCTCTAAATCATTAGTTTTAGAATGTGTCATAGTAACTGTAGCAGACTTTTGTAATAATAAATGCATAAGAGGTTTTCCAACTATATCACTCCTACCAATAATAACAACATTCTTACCTACAAAATCTATATTAATACTATCTAAAATATACATAATACTACTTGCTGTACAAGGAGATATGATATTATAATTTGAAAATAATTTTCCTATATTATTATAAGAAATACAATCTAAATCTTTTTTATAAGATAAAACTTCACTAACTTTATCTTTACTAATATGTGTTGGTAGAGGCATCTGTATTATAATACCATTTACCTCTTTTTCATCATTTAAATAATTTATTAAAGTTATAAAATCTTGTTCTTTTGTAGTATTTACATTTAATCTATGTAAAACAGCCTTAATTCCCATACTTTCTGCTTTATTTTGTATATTCAAAAAATAATACTCTGTTTCTAAACTATTATCAAAATAAATCAAATCTATTCTTAATTCTTTATTAAGTTTTTTTATTTCTTTTTCTAATGTATTTTGAAGGTCATTGGCAAGTAGTTTGCAATCTATTATCATAATAGCACTCCTAACTATATATAATTTATCATCATTATATTTAATAAAAAATATTTTGCAATTAATTATAATAATAGTATAATCTTATAATAAAGATACAAAACTATATAAAAATATAAAAATGAAACAACTATCTCAAAAAACTATTAATTTTTTATTAAAAATGCAACAAAATGAAATAACAGAGCATTTAGTATATACAAATCTAGCAAAACGTGTAAAAAAAGAAGAAGATAAAAAAATACTTCTTGAAATAGCAGATGCTGAACTTAAACACTCTATATTATTAGAAGGTTATACTAAAAAAAAATTGAAGCCTAAAAAAATTAAAGTATTTATATATAAAATATTAAGCTTAATTTTTGGATATACTTTTGTAATAAAAATTATGGAATATGGTGAAAAAAATGCTCAAGAAGGATATGCTAATATAGTATATGAAGTTCCTGATGCTACAAAAATTGCAAAAGAAGAAGATGAGCATGAAGATAAGTTAATAGCTATCTTAGATGAAGAGAGACTTAAGTATATAGGTTCAATGGTATTAGGACTTAGTGATGCTTTAGTTGAAATTAGTGGTACTTTAGCTGGTCTTACATTTGCATTACAAAATAATAAATTAGTAGCTTTATCTGGAATTATAACTGGTATTTCTGCTACTTTATCTATGGCTTCTTCTGAGTATTTATCTGCTAAGGCTGAAGGAAATGAAAAAAGTGCATTAAAGTCATCTGCATATACTGGAATAATGTATTTAATTACTGTAAGTCTTCTTATACTACCATATTTAATTTTTAGTAGTTATATTTATGCATTACTATTTATGCTTTTAGTTGTTGTACTTACAATATTTTTCTTTACTTTTTATATATCTGTTTCTAAAAGTTTACCATTTAAGCAAAGATTTATGGAAATGGCTGGAATTAGTTTAACTGTAGCAAGCATTAGTTTTTTTGTTGGTATTTTAGTAAAACATTTCTTGGGTATTGATATTTAAAATATAGGAAATAAAGTTTTATATGAAAAAAGAATTTAACTATTATTTAGGTGAAAAAGAATATATAGATTTTCAACTAAATTTTCTAAACCCTACTATAAAAAAACAAATGAAAACAACTATTCTCATATTAATTGCAATATATATACTTATTTTTTCTATTATGTTCTTTTATGTAGGAAAGAATATTAATACAACAATTACTGTTTTTGCTATAGTAACTTTTTTCTCTATACTACAAATAATAACTTATAAAGTAAGATTAGAAAAAAGCATTATAAAAAAATTAAAAAAATATATAAAATTAGGAAAAATTAATAATATTCTTGGAGACAAGACATTAAAAATAATAGATGATAATAATATATCATTGATAGATAAAGAAAAAGAAATGTCATATAATAAAAAAGATATTACAAAAATAACTCAAAGTAAAAAATGTATATTTCTATATACAGATGATATATCTGCTATCATTATACCAAAGAATATATTAAATAATGATGAACTTTTATTTTTAAAGAATTTTTTTTACTAAATTCATTGATATAACTAAAAAATAAATATATACTTATAATATAAAATAATATAATAAAGGAATAGAAACGTATGAATAAAATTTTAACTGCTTTATTATTAATATCTATCTTAGCTATTTCAAACTGTGGTGGAAGTCCACTTAGAAGTTTGAATTCTTCAAATAGTGGATCAGGATCAAACACTGAAGACAATAATAATAATGATTCTGAAAATGATTCTGAAAATGGAGATAATTCTGAAAATACTGTTATAACTGATAACTTCAAAATGAGATTTAAAACATCTGGAACAGATAATAAAATTAGCTTTCAAGTTTCTAGTATACAAGGTAATAGCTACGATCACCCTTTAGAATTTTATGTTAGAGATGGTTATCAAAGCCCATATGATGCTATGGGAGATAATAACATAAAATTCACTCTTACTACAAGAATGTTAAATAATATAAGTCAAAGTAGTTCTTCAGATATATTAAATGCTATAACTTTTGCTGGTGTAGATTCTAGAGATAGAAATGTTCTAAAAGTAAGACTTGATGGTCAGTTAAAAAAATTAATAAATCGTCAGTATTATGATTGGGTATTAATAGAATTATCTATACTAATGGAAGCTTCTAATGGTGAAAAAGCTATAAGAACTGTTAATTTAAACTTAGTTCCATAAAATTACAATATAATTAAGATATGTATAGTCGAATGTACTTCATTATAAAAGTGCATTCGATTTTTTATTTAAACAAATATTTTTATGATCTTTACATTATTCAAAAATATAATAATATTATTAATATTAATCAATATTTATTCTTGTGAGAGTAGTATGAATAAAACTATAGTATGTCTTGGAGATAGTATTACTTTTGGATATTTAAATAGTAAAAGTAGTTGGGTTAGTATTTTAAATGATAATTTTCGTGATACTACATTCATAAACAAAGGGATAAATGGAGATACTACAACAGGAATGCTTCATAGACTTAAAGAAGATGTGCTAAATTATAATCCTGATACTATAATATTTATGGGTGGAATAAATGATATTGCTCTTAATATAGATTTAGAAACAATGAAGAGTAATATAATAGAAATATGTAATACTTCAAAAGAAAATAAAATTGAACTTATAATACTAACTCTACTTCCAGCTCCTATATTAAATATAGAAATAGGAGAAAGATTTAATGATACTTTTAATGAATATAATAAGTGGCTTATATCGTATGCAAATGAAAACTCTATAAAATATATAGATACATACTCTATAATGACTAATATTCTAAAAACAGAAAATGATATATATTCTGATGGACTACATCTAACAAAGACAGGTAATAAAATTTTAGCTAATGAACTAAAAGATATATTAATAAAAGAAGGTATAATATGAAAAGAATTATAATAACAGGGGGAGCTGGTTTTTTAGGTTCTCATCTTTGTGAAAGATTACTTGATGAAGGAAATTATGTTATTTCTATAGATAATTTTTTTACAGGATCTTATAAAAATATAAAACATCTAACCACAAATAAAAATTTTGAAAGTATAAGACATGATATAACAGAACCTATACATATAGAATGTGATGAAATTTATAACTTTGCCTGCCCTGCTTCACCTGTACACTATCAAAGAAACCCAATTCATACCTTTAAAACAAGCATATTTGGAATAATAAATATGCTTAATTTAGCAAGAGACTGCAATGCTAAAATATTACACGCATCTACAAGTGAAGTATATGGAGATCCTATAGAACATCCTCAAAAAGAAAGCTATTGGGGTAATGTTAATCCTAATGGTATTAGAAGTTGTTATGATGAGGGGAAACGTGGTGCTGAAACTTTAATGTTTGATTATCATAGACAATATAATACAGATATAAAGATTATTAGAATATTTAATACTTATGGTCCTCGTATGAATGAATTCGATGGGCGTGTTGTTTCTAATTTTATAATACAAGCTCTTCAGAATATACCTATTACAGTTTATGGTGATGGAAGCCAGACAAGAAGTTTTTGCTACTGTGATGACTTAATTGATGGTAGTATAAAAATGATGAATAGCAATGATTTCACTGGTCCTGTAAATTTAGGAAATCCTGTAGAAATGACTATTTTAGATTTTGCAAAAAACATTATTGAAATAACAAACTCAAAGTCTGAAATTATATTCAAACCACTACCTAAAGATGATCCAACTCAGAGAAAACCTGATATTAGTCTTGCAAAAGAAAAATTAAATTGGAAGCCTAAATATGATTTAAAAGAAGGCCTAAAAAAAACAATAGAATACTTTGATAAATACTTAAAAAATAAATAAATTCTAATTATATTCACTTATAAAACTTCTATATAGTATAAAACTTTTTATCTATACTTTATAGGAGTAATAAAAGTGAATAATATAAAGTCTCAACAATCTACTATAGAAAAAATTATAGAAAACTATAATGAACAAATAAAAAATAAATCTATTCAAATAGAAAAATTAAATGATGAATTAAATAGCATATCTACAGCAAATAATAATAACACAACTATAAATGATATAGATAAAGCATTCTCATTTCCACATAAATGGGCTACTACATGTAAAAATATGGCAAACTCTATTTACTTAGAACCTATTTTACAATACTACAGAGCTATATTTAATTCTTTTGAATACTTTATAGAAAAACCAGACAACTATGAAGAAAATGAAAAGATAAAAAGTGCGTATGACTTCTTTGTATATCAATTTGAAAGAATAGGTGGTTTAAAAAGATTAATAGTTAATATTACATACGAAGCTTTAATATATGGCTTTACATTTTTTACACCTAAACTTGAAGTGGTATATGGTAAAAGATTTGGATTTAAAGGTAAACTTGATGGTATTAGAGGAATAAAATTTTATAATCCTAAATCTATTTTACAATTTAACTTTGATGATATAGACAAAGATGAATTAAAATCAATTAGTATATTAAATTCTAACATTAATGATAATAGAGTTATAGATATAGATCTTGATTTAGCTATAGCTGGATATACTACATACGGTAGAAGTAGTGATAATATATTAGGGCAACCTTTTTTATATTCTGCTTATAGTATATGGAAAGTATTAGAGTCTATGGATAATAGCTTTAATAAAAACTTAAATAATATAGGCGAACATAGTTTTAACTTTATAGCATTATCAGAATTAAATGATAGCAAAAGAAAGGAGGTAGAAAGAGAGATAAGAAACTTCATATCACAAGGTGGAGGAGTATTTATCTCCAAATATGGTAAATTAGAAAAGATTGAAAGTATTGATGCTAATGAATGGTATAATTTTAGAGACAGTATGCTTTCTACTATATTTAAAAATAAAGGTGTAGATATAAAAGCACTTGGTCTAAACAAAGGAGCAACCAAAAATTTAGCAGATGTAACACAAGCTAATTCTATTTTAATAGCAAGTGATATAGTATCAGATATTATAAATAGTATTAATAATACATTTATAAAAAGATACTTCGACTTAAACTTCAAACATCTAAGACTAACAGATGACTGTGACTACTTTAGAATTTCATACAATATAGAAAATACATCATTATAAAAACTTATAAAAAATCATAATAGTATAAAAATATTTTAAGGAGTTTAGTATATGAAATATAAAAAATACAAAATTCTTGGTAGTAGCTTTAAACAATATATTCCTCTATCAAAAAATACATTTACAGAAACAAAAGAAAATAAAATAACAGAACAAAATATTAAAGAGTTAATAAAATCATTTAAAGAGAGAAAAATAGAAACTTTTGTATACTTAGGACATAAAGATACAGAAGAAAGAGAGGCTATTGGTAAAGTAATAAAATTAGAAAATGATAATAACTCTATAGGTCTTTATGCTACTATAGAGTGGTTTGATAATTCTATTATAGATAAAGAATCATTCTACCCTTCTATAGAGATGGTTGGAAAAAAAGTGAGAGAAGATAATGAATATATATACTGGGAGAATTGTGAAATTAAGGCTATTGCTTGTGTTGAATATCCTGCAAGCAGAAATGTTGATTTACTATGTGCAAGTGCAATTATTAATAATTTAATAGATAATAAGGAGTATTTTATGTTAGAAGTAAAAAATATCTTAGAAGACATTGTAAAAAATGATTCTGAAGATAGTAAAGAAAAATTAATAGAGCTTTTTAGAAAAGATAAAGAATTACAAAAAAGCGTTATTGATTTTCTAATTGAAAAACTAAAACAAGAAGAAACAAACAAAGAAAATCAAGAAAACAAAAGAGAAGATGCTAACACTTTAACAGAAACTACTTATAATGAATGGTGTAATGAATATGCTGAAAGTAAAAATGCCATAAGATGTTCTTCAAAATCTGAAAGTTCTACATATATAAAAGCAAAAAAACTATATAAAGCTGGTCTTAGTAAAGATGAGATAATGTCTATTGTAAAAGAAGAACTTGTGCCTATTGGAGTTAATACAAATAATGAAAATACTAACCTTAATCTTTCTGCTTTAAAAGATGATGATAAATATATTGAAATAGCAAAACTATTTAAATAATAATAGTATTAGGAGTCTGATAATATGATTATAAAATCTGCTATTAGAAGTAATGAAAGTAGATTGCCTAAAAAGGGTTTGCCTGTATCTATAAAAAATGATAATGGAAAAAGCACTTTTGCTTTGTATTCTGAGGGAGACACTTTTATTGGAGTTGCTTTAGAGGATGCTTATTCTTATAAGGATTTTGATAATAGTATAAAGCCTAATATGATTTCTGTATGCTATGGTGGGGTTGTAAGTGCTATAGCTTCTGAAACCTTAATTGCTGGAGATATTATAACTCCTTCAGAAAATGGATTTAAAAAGTCTACTGATAATAATGGTGTTGGAATAGTTATTAGAGGAGGAAGTGCTAATAACTATATAGAAATACTTTTAAAAAATGTATAAATAGGAGTCAATATGTATAATGTTCAAAATATTCAAAATAAACTTTTCCCTATAATAAATAAAGAAATACCTAAGTATATGGGACAAACAAATTTTGTTTCTAAATATATACCTGAAATTTTTGTAGGAGTTTCACAAGGTGCTATAGGTGGCGATTTAGATAATACTGCTTTTAATTTAAAAAATATGTATGGTGGTACTTCTCTTGGAGATTTAAATATATTTAATGATTATCCAAGACATGAGTCTAGATTATTTAAAATGGAGCCTGAAGAGTATTATATTGGAATTGATATTAATAGAATAGAAGAGATAAATGAACTTTATTCTAAAGATGAAAAGAAAGCTGGTGAAGAAATATTAAACTACATTGCTCAAAAATTAGTATCAAGACTTGGACTACTTAGAGAAAGAAACTTAGCTGCTAAGGTTACAGACTCTTCTCTTTATGGTAGCTCTAATACTGTAGATTTAACATCTAAAGCTATAGGAGAATGGACTGAAGCAGATATTGATAATTTCTTTTCATCTTTTATAGATTTAGCTAAATATTTGAATTATGCTGTTGGTGGTAATTTATTTAATGATCAAATGCAAATACAAGATAATGGGCAAAAACTATATATAGTAGTGCCTATAGATGTTTATGTTAAACTTCAGGGGTTATTTAGATTATTTTCTAATTATATTTCTATGATTGGAAATAATGGTCAATATAAAACATTTAAACCTGATATTTTTAATGCTATTACAAGTGGAGTGACAGTTATAGGTACCGCATTTAGAGTAAGTGATGATAATGAATTAGACAAAAAGTATCAATTAGAAAATCTTACAGATATATGGACAGGATCATCTATTTATATGTTTACAACTTCTTCTAATATACTTGATATGTCTTCTATTAAGGAAGTGGTTTACCTTAATCATGATATAAGAGAAATAGATATTTTAGGCAATAACTTATGGCGTACAAGAACTAAAAGATGTACTGTAGCTTCTAATCCTTATGGATTTTGTAAGATAGATTTAAAACTCTCTTAAAAAGTATAATTTTTATTTATGCCTGTATTTAATAGATATTTTAAGTACAGGCTTTTTATTTTTTAAAGAAGGATATTAATTTTATGAACAATAAAAAGTCTTTATTATTTTTCACAGAAAATAGCATTACAGATAAAAATGTTTTAAAAGAAAATTATGTAGTATCCAAAGTTGGATATTTTTTTAAGGATATACATGATAGAAGATGTAAGGTATTAATAGAAAGTGATTTAAATATATCACTAACAGATTCTTTTATAACCATTAGTGAAGAAGAGGCTAAGGAGTTAATAAAAGAAAAATCAAGTCCTGATGATACTATAAAAAGTCTAAAAGAAGAGAATAAAAAATTAAAAGAGATTATAGCAAAATTAAAAAAGAAATAAAAATTAAAGAAAGAGAGTGTTTAAAAATGATTATATATGAGCCTAATATAGAATATTTTAAGAGTATTTTTAAGATGTTTGATTATGAACAAATAGATATAAACTTTTTAGAAGAACAATTAAAAAATTATACTCTACAGTTTAGAGCTATGATTTTGAATATGAATTATATAGAACCTACATTAGAAAACAAAATGCCATATATATCTATAAAAAACTATATATGCTATGAGGTTGCAAGACTTCTTACTGTAAACTTTGTATCTAATAGTGATTTAATTAATTTTATAAGAGAAGAAAGCTTAAGACTTAAAGAACTTGCTATGAAAGATGTATCAACTTTTGTTGCTGGGAATAATTCTTATGATAGTGTAGAGCTTATTGACTATAATAAAAAATAAATAGGTATTGTATTATGCTTCTTTTTAATAATAGTATTTTATATATATTAGAGAGTTTTATTAAATTTGCATCTGATGAATATATAGATTTTAATGGTATAAAACAAAAAGGCAATAATGAACTTAATAAACTTTTAGATAATAAATTACAAATAGAAAACTTTAGTCTTGGTTATATAAAATCTATGCCAAAATCATTTTTATGGGTAACTATATCTGAAGGTGAAAGTTCTACAGAAAATAGCTATATAGGAGACTCTGCAAGTTTTACTGATTCTCTATATATAAAGGCTCATATATATAAAGAATTAAAATCTGGGGAATCTTTTTTAGCTTATACAATGATTCCTCTTGCATTAAACCAGATAGCCAGATTTTGGATTTCAAAAATAAATGATGATGGAGAGAGTATCGCAATATCACCCACTATAAAATGGGAAAGTCCAAAATTTGACTCTACAAATAATAATAGACAATTTAATGATTTTTCTTCTATTAGAGGAATAAATTTTTCTTTATATATTAATTTAAAAATTAAAACAGGGAGTTATTTAAAATGAAATTCTACTCTAAATTAATTAATACTTCATTAAATAAAAAAATAATTAACTTCATAAAAAAAAGAGAAAAACTATATAAAGTATCAATTATAGCAATACCAGAAAATGCAACTATAAAAATAAATAATGAAGATAAAAATTTTGGAGTATATAAGCAAACAGATGAAATAAATTATGAAGTGAGCTTGGAAGGATATCAAACTAAAACAGGCACTATAGTAATAAATAGTAATGATATAGTTGAAAATATATCTTTAGAAATAGCTTAAAAAAATTAAAGGATTTTGTATTTATGAGTATTTTAGATTTAAATGGAAATATAATGAATGATGAAGATGGGCTTAATATAATAAATGGTTCAACTTATAAAGTAAGAATAGCAAAAACAACAAAACAAAATGAAGAAGTAGACTTTAGAGAATCATCTAATGAAACAAAAGGAAAGTATTTAATATATCCATCATCAGTAGGACTCTCACCAACAACAGAAAGTTTATCAAAAGAGTATATAGGCACTCAAACTTCAGAACACTATTTGGGGGCTACAACGTATGCAGGAGATATAACATTTGGAGCTTTTCCAAATACAAACTCATACTACTCAAGTTTAATATGGGCTAATGTTATTACAAAAGAAACTAAAGGAAGCATAATTTGTATCAATAGTGATAAACCTTTTTCTATTTACTTTAACAAAAATGACGAAAACGAAATTTCATTTGTAGAAATAATAAGAGAAAATGAAAATAGCTATACTTCTAACTTTATAAACATTTTTGAAGGTGCTACTCAAAAATATTTCATAGAAGAGCTAAATAAGATTACAAATATTAAAGCTATGTTAATAATAGGAAATGAAGATAATGAATTAAATTTTGATACCTTATTAGAAGAATGTGATGATGAGTTGGTATTAAGTTTTAATAGAGTGGGATTTATAGAAACTTCTATTTTTAGTGAAGAAGAAAAAAGTAAATACCCAAAATATCAAAATATAATAACCCCAAGATTTGGTGAAACTCAATACTATAACTTGGCTATTTCAAACAATAATAATATAGATGGTGTTCAATATATAGGTTGTGAAAGTAAGTCTATTAACTTTAACTTTGCAAATAAATCTATAACTACAATATCTTCTTCTCTATGGGCATTAGATGAAAAAGAGATTAAAGCAGAAGAAAAATTAATAGAAGATAGAGTTGAAGAAAGAGATGTTGTAATGGCACAAACATCAAAATATCCAACTAAATTATATATTAATGGAGTTGAAGCTACTTCTATTACAGATATTAGTATAGCTTTTGAGTGGACTAAGGAAGAAAAATATAATATATCAGCAAAAAGATATGATATACCAAATTCGAAGTTTACTTTAACTTTTAGTGGTAATGCTATTTTTAATAGTCAATCAAAAGAGTTCTTTTATAATAAAGTATTAAATGGAGATAGACAATCTTTTGTTATATATTCAAATACAAAGTTTAAAAATAAAGAATATCCTTTTATTTTTATAAGTAATGATGTATCAGGTAGTCCATCTACTCCTACTATAGAGCCAAAAGAACTTTATATTTCATTAAATAACTTCAAAGCGATAGAAAAATCCGAAGATAAAAATAGTAATTATTTATTAACGTTTACAGATAGAGAAGACTTATTTTAATTAATAATTAGGAGAATAAACTATGCAAACAAATACATTCAAATGTAAAGATTTTTTTAACAAATACATCATAGAAGAAACTTTTTATAAAGAAATAGAAAATAATAGATTTATACCAACAAAAGTATATAGTCGCTCTACTCTAGGAAAAAAATTCTTAGATACAGATACTATAACAATAAATAGACCAACTTTTAATGAAAATATAAATTATGTAAAAAATAAAGAAAATAATAAAACAGATGATGATATTTTTAAATGGCTTGATATAAAAATTAATGATTCATCAGCAACATATTTACTTGATGAATGGACTACAAGAGATATTAATGAGTTTGCACAGGTTGTTAAAAGTTTTTTGCTCGAGAGAGTAGCAATATAGTTTTTAACTATTTAGAACAAAAAGAAATAGAAGCATTAGTTGAATATGCTTTTAAGAATATAGAAATAAAAAGTACAAGCTTTTGCTATTTAGAAAAATATAATTGCTACTTAAGTTTATATACTGCTTATAATTTTTGGATTAGTATTATTAATGAAGCTTGGTATCAGATAATTAGTGAAAGATATATTAGAACTAAATATGATGATGATGATTATTTAAGGCTTGCACTTTATTATGCTATTTATAAATTTAAAATGCTTATAAACAATCATAAATAAAATATTTACAAAAATACTAAAATATGTATAATATATACACTTTTAGAATTTTGTAGGATTAATAATTATGAGTATGTATATAGTAGCATTAACAGGTGCAACTGGAAATATGGGGCTTGAAACTTTAAGACAAGTTCTTCAAATAGATAGTGTAAAAAAAGTAAAAATTTTGGTGCGTGAAAAGTCACAAAAACAGGCTAAAAAATTATTAAATAAATATAAAGATAAATTAGAAGTAGTAATAGGTGACATATCAAATAAAAATGACTGTATAGAACTTCTAAAAGATTCTCACTATATATTAAATCTTGCTGCCGTAATACCTCCAAAAACAGATAAATTCCCAAAAGAATCTTTAGATACAAACTATACAGGAATAAAAAATATAGTAGATATATTAGAAGCAACAGAAGAAAACAAAAGAGCAAAATTAGTTCATATATCAACTGTAGCATTATATGGTAATAGAGATGAAAAACATCCTTGGGGGCGTGTTGGTGATCCTCTTTTAATTAGCCCTTATGATATTTACTCTTATGGAAAATTACTTGGTGAACGTTATGTTCTTGACTCATCTTTAGAATATAAAGCAATTATCAGACAAACAGCTATGATTCATGACAGAATGCTTTCTGATAATATGAATGATGGACTTATGTTTCATACTTGCTATAATTCTCCTTTAGAATGGTCTACTGCTAATGATAGTGGACTTTTAATGAAACGTATTATAGAAGAAGATATAAACAATAAATTAGATTCTTATTTCTGGAAAGGATGTTTCAATTTAGGTGCTAAGGCTGAAAACAGAATAATTGGATATGATACTTTTAATGAAGGCTTTAAGTTAATTGGAGGATCTACTAAAAAATTTATGAAGCCTCATTGGAATGCTATAAGAAATTTTCATGGACTTTGGTATTATGATGGAGAAAGGCTAGAAAAATTATTTCAATATCAAAAAGATTCTGTAAATGAGTTTTGGAAACAAATAGAGAAAAAGAATTGGTATTTTTCTTTAGCTAAAATAGTACCACCTAAATTAATATCATTTTTTGCTATAGAGCGTCTTTTAAATGATAAAAATTCTCCTACATATTGGTATAAAAATAAAGAATATGGTAAAATAATAGCTACTTTTGGTAGTGTAGAAACATTTGAAAAGCTATCAAAAGATTGGAATAGTTTTAATTTACTAAAAGAAAATAAAGATTCTAATGGTAATTACATAGACTATGAAGAGCTTAGAAATATAAAAAATGCTAAACTACTAGATCATGGATATGATGAAAGTATCCCAGATTGTGATATAGATTTTAATATACTAAATAATGCTGCTAAGTTTAGAGGTGGAGAACTTTTAAGCAAAAATATAGAAAAAGGTGATTTATACTCTAAATTAGAGTGGAAATGCTCTGAAGGGCATAGCTTTATAGCTAATGCGTTTACAGTTATAAAAGCAGGTCATTGGTGTGAAAAGTGTATGGAAAATTATACTTGGAACTTTGATTTACTTTCTAAGAAAAATAAATTCTTTGCACAACTTTGGTATGATACTCATAAAGAAGATGAAAATATAGTTTATTATTTTGATAAAGATTTCAAAGCTCAATATAAAAAAATATAATAATATTTTATTATTGAGAGGTGAACAATTATGAATAATATAAAAACAGCTCTTATATATTGTTTTTCTGGTACTGGCAATACTGAAAAGATGGCTAATGAATATAAAAAAATATTTGAAGAAAATAATGTCACTACAACTATATATAAAGTAAGTAATGATTTTTCTAATATGCCTAATAATAATGACTATGACTTAATTGGAATAGCATATCCTATTCATGGTTTTAATCCACCATACCCAATTTTAGACATAGTAAAAGAATTTCCAAAAGTAGATAATAAGCAATTATTTATTATAAAGAGTTCTGGTGAACCTTTAACTATTAATAATGTATCATCTGCACCTATTATGAGCACATTAAAAAATAAAGGGTATATACTTACAAATGAATATCATTATGTTATGCCTTATAATATTATATTTAGGCATACAGATGAGATGGCAGCTAAAATGTATAGAACTGCTAAAGCACTTTGTAGTATAGAGGCTATGGAAGTTTTAAGAGGGGAGAAAAATTTACTTAAAAAATTTCCTTTTGAAAGATTAATTTCATTTATATTTAGAATAGAACATCCTGCTATGAAAATAAATGGTAATCTATTTAAAGTTAAAAAATTTTGTATTCATTGTAATTTATGTGTAAAAAAGTGTCCTATTAATAATATATATAATGATGAGAATGGTGATATCAAGTTTAAAAATAAATGTGTAATGTGTACCGCTTGTGCTTTTCACTGCCCAGTAGATGCCATTACTATTGGAATACTAAATGGGTGGAGAGTTAATGGTCCTTATAAATTTAATAATCCTCCTAAGGCAAAAGAAGATAAACATAAAAATTATTGTAAAAAAGCTTATGCAAAATACTTTAAAAATGCAAAAGAAAAAATAACTAACTACTCTTTATATGCAAACAATGAGATTAAATCTAAATTAAACTACAAGAATATAGAAGAGTATCTTATAAAAGAAAATAATATAAATGATGTAGAAGAAAGTATAGATGTATAAATTAATAAAAAGTGCCTAAGTATAATTTAAATACTTAAGCACTTTTTTATACTAGTATAAATATCTTATTATTTTTTTGTAAAACTTCTAGGACCTTCTTGATTACTAAAAGTACCCGAATTAGAAGAAGAAAATACAAAAGTAACTTTTTCTTCTTCTCCTCCAGATTTAAAAGTAGCTTCAAAACTCTTATCTCCTGTCTTCTTTACATCTGAACCAGCAACACTTGCTAAAACAGTTCCATCCTCTGATCTTTTTAGATCTATACCACCATCACTTTTAATTGTAAAAGTTGGATATGGTGCTTGAGCTGGCTCTTCAAACCAGTTACCTACAAAATCAGAATTAGCTAATGGAGCTTCTGCTGGATTTTCTGCACTTTTACATCCAACTATTAATATACTAAACAATAGTGATAAAGTTAATAATAATTTTTTGTTCATTAATACCCCCTTTAATATTGATCGATTAAAATATTTGTTATTTCTTTTTTATATTAAGATATCCGTCTGTTCCTTTTTGATACTTTCCTTCTGAATCTGATATAAACTCAAATACTACTCTAGTAGAAACTCCTGAGCTATCTTTAAAAGTACACTCAAACTTTCCGGCACCAGTACTTGATACATCACTAGCAGCAGCAGTTGAAGCAACCATTAAATTACCACTTAAATCTTTATATGTATAATGAGTGATACTACCATCAGAATTTATGTCAAAAACTTTATCACTTTCTGAAATAAGTCCACTTTCTCCTGTTTCATACCAAGTTCCTACATAACTTTTAATATCGCTACTTGGTTCTGTTGCTTTATTAGAACAAGAAAATAAAAATAATGATATGTATGATAGATAATAGTTTAATAATTAAAATTTTTTTCATGATATATCCTTTAAAATTAATACTATATATAGTATACACAAAATATGAAAAAATCAAAATTTAAAAAAATCTAATAAAAATTTAGCAACACCATCCTCATCATTATTAAATGAAGTAGTATACTTTGCACACTTTTTTACATCTTCACAAGCATTATAAATAGCAACTCCAATTCCTACATTACTTAATAATTCTATATCATTATAATTATCTCCAAAAGAAATAATATTCTCAAATGAAATATTCTTTTTATTACAAATATACTCAAGAGCAGTAAACTTATTAACATTAGTGCTTAATATCTCCAAATAATTAGTTTGAGAAAAACAAGTATGAACTTTTACACTTTCTCTAATTTCAATTTGTAGTTTTTCTAAAAGATTTCTATCTCCCATAAATATCATTTTTGTGAACTCAAAGCTATCCAAACTATCAATACCATATATAATATTTTTAATATTCACTTTTTTAGTGTACTCTCTAGAGTAATCATCATCATCTAAAGCAATATACTTATCTCTATGATAAAAATGCATAGAAACATTATACTTTTTAGCTATTTCAATAACATCTCTTGAAGTAGAATCATCTATAGGTCTATAATATAAAAAATTACCATCATTATTAGCAACAACAGCACCATTAAAAACTATAGAGTCATTATTATTCTCTAAAAAATCTTTATAATGCTTCATACCCCAAAAGTGTCTACCAGTAGCAATAACAATTTCAATACCATTTTTCTCTAAACTTTGTAACACCTCTTTACTATAATCACTAATATTATGATTATTATTCAATAAAGTTCCATCTAAATCTGTAACTACCATTTTTATATTATTCATAGAGCAAAACCTAAAAGTTCTTAATTAAAGTAATTCTACGTCCACCATTTTCAAAATAAAACTTATCTGTATATAAAGATATTAAAAATATACCCCTACCAGAATTCTTATATATATTATCTTGAGAGTCATTAACATTAAGAATAGAAAATATATAATCAAACCCCTCTCCCTCATTTTCTATACTAACCTTTACACAATTACTATTTATACAAAAAGATATATCAATATTTTTATTCAAATCACTATCATTTCCATGAACAATAGCATTCATTAATGCCTCTTCAAACGCTATCTGCATAGCATCAATATTATATATACTATTTTCATGTAAAATATCAATAAAGTCACTTGATATTTTAGAAACTAATTTCTTATCACTATGTATGACTATATGTATTTCGCTATTTTTTATATTTTTTATCATATACTAAGGATAAAGTATAATAAAATTACAATTCATTGTCAAGTTGTAAAAAGATTATTCTTTTATATAATCAAAATAATACTTTCTACCTTTAAATAAATCTTGAGATAAAATATTTTGTGCTTTTTCATATTTTTCTACAAGTCTATTTGGATTATTTATTATAGAAAAATTATTTGAAATATCTATAGAATAATAATTATGATATGTAGAAATTTCATTATCTATTACATCTTTATATAGAAGAGATATTATACTATTTTGATAATTGCTAACTCCAGCATTAATAGCTATAAACATAGGTAAATTCTCAGGAACAATAACATTATCAAACTTATAAGCCCCATTAGTACCATTCCAAACTAATAAAGGATTAGGTGTATTATCAATCAAAAAAGAGTTTTTAATATCATCAGGTATAGTTGACCTTTCTACAATACCTTTAATATATGGATGTAAATGATCATGCTTAAATATAATTAATGCATTTGGAGATATTTTTAATATATAGTCTCTAATTTTTAAAGCGTCCAAACTAATTAAAACAGCATTTTCTATAATAACTTTAAAACTATTAACATCATTTTTATTTATCATAGAAAATAATCGTTTATTGTATTCCTCTACCTTTATATCATTTGTAATATAAGTTTCAGTATGCCCTAAAAGAGTAAAAGAATATAAAAATAGAGGTTTCTTTAAACTATATAAATTATTAGTAATAAAACTATATAAATTATTAAGGCCAACGCCAAGTACAACTTGTTTAAAGCCTATAGAAGGAAGAAAATTATCAAGTCCATAAGTACTAGGAGCCTCTTCAACTGCTATAGTATGATATTCATTTTTATTTAATAAATCTGCAAGCGTATAATCTACATTACTTAATTGTTTTTTCTGATATAATGGACTTGAAGCTGTAAGACCCGATAATCTTGCATATAAACTACCTCCTGAAGTATTTGGTGTTATACGTGAAGAAGAATTAGCCCATTTTCTATATTCATAAGAAAAAGGATCTTTATCGAATAAATCAATAAAGTGAGAAAAATCATAATAAGATTCTAAAAAAATAATAAAAATATCTCTTTTTGTACCTATACTACTTTTTAACAATAAATTAGAATAATCTCTATCTTTCTCCATATCTTTAAGTATATTAATAGCTTCATATACATCACTCTTTGAGTATTTAACATTACTTACTCTATTATAATTTATTTTATAATTTATAGTATCTATAATTCCATTCTTATTTGCTTGTTTTACAAAATCAAGTGATGATATACCTACATGAGTATTTCTAAAAAATACAATATATATAAATAATCCTAAATAGAAAAATAATATTATTATGTTTAATTTTTTTTAACTTTAAAATATTTAAAATAATTAATATAGTAAAAAGAATAGATAGTATAATATAAACAATAGTAACTATAATTGTAATAACTTTAAGTTTTGTTGATAAAAGTTTAATAAAAGTAGGATACAATGTTGGCATATCTGTAAAAAAGACTATTGTATTTATAGTTGTAAGGCTTATAGGTTCTATGACAAAAAAAGAAAAAATATTAAAAGCTTCAAATAATAATGTAAGAAATATATTTCTATTGAGAAAATTAAATGCAAGCATAATAAAAATATAAGATAACAATATATCCGCATAATGAATATTTAATTTTAACATAGAAGAATTAGGCATAATAAATAAGTTAAGAATTAAATATAATAGGATATTCAAAATAAAAAATCCTATATAATATAAATAGTAATTTATAATATTTGGAACTATATATAAATATAATATAGGTAGTAAAATTATAAATAATAATAAAAATATAATAACTTGTTTTTTTAATTTTAGTTTATAAAATACATCTACTTTATCAGTCTTTTCTAAATCTTTATCTACATAAACAGTAAGAAATGGAGAACCCGTATTTGCAGTAGCTTCATCAAATACTATATAATCATTAGTATAGTATGGATACACTCCAAAAATATCACTATGTCTAAAAAATATATTATTGTAATAAGACATCTTACAATAATAGTAATTATCAAAAATTTTATTAAAATCTGTTATATATCCAACTCTCTCAATCCTAGCACATAAATGAATAAATACAATAGATACAAATATAACAATAATAAATGTAAAATAATATAACAATAATTTTTTATTACTCAAACAACTTTTCATTTTACTTATAAACCCACAATATTATAAAATACTAATAGACTTTATAGCCTCTATACAAATCTCTTTATTTTCAAGACCATTAAATGTAAACCAAGATAACATAGCAAGCTTATTAGTAACAGAAGCAACAGTAATCATATAATCATTATCTTCTAAAATAGCCTCATAAGCTATAATCTCAATATCTTTATTATTAGCCTTAATATCTACTTTATTACCCTTATCCTCTTCTGCAATATCTATCTGATGTAAAACATATTCACGAATATCATCTATTTCCTTATTCTCAAAAGTAAAAACCTGCATAGCAATATATATACTAATATCTTTAAACTCAACTAAAGCTTTATTGTTTCTATACATATTCATACGCATAGGTAAAATAATACTAAATCCCCCGGCTATATTATAACGTGCCATCTCTGTACGAAAACCAATATGAACATCATTAGGAAGTTTCTTTTCTTTTATAAAAACTGCTAAATTTTCATCATTTAAATATAATGCTATAGAAATTAATATATCCCAACAATACTGAAGTTTTGAATCCTTTTTAAATGCCTCATTAAATGAATAAATAATTTTTTTATAAAGCTCTTTTTCTCTATCATCTATCATTTCTCTAAAAGGAAAAAAAAGCCAAACTAAACTATTAAGACTCTTAAGCCAAAAATATTTATCCATCTCCTCATTATGCCATATAAAAAACTCATTAAGAAATGATTTTCTCTCTCTCGCAGAAATAAACTCCTTAAACCAACTCTTACCCCAATAGCCAAGACAAGATAAAGCAAAATAATCCTTCTCTATCATAGGATAATCATAAGGCATAGAAATCATAAAACTACTAAAACCATTATCATAATGTGAAAATAAAGCCTTTGAATATTCAACCAAAGAGTTCTCAAAAAATTCTTGTAATTTATCAAAATCTCTATTATAAAAATACCCACTCGGATCTTTATAATTTTCATCTTCTTTAAAAACAACATCAAGTCTTCTTGCTATTCTATCTAAAACACCTATCACAAATCTATGATATCCAGCACCAAAAGTACCTGTACTAATTGTAATATATATAGTTTTATCTCTATACTCAATATAAATAGGATCTGATGATGGGTGAAATGAATATACTAAAGATTTATCATTATTCTCTGATTGAATAATAGAATATTCTGATAAAAAAATCAGTGGATTAATATTTACTTCATTGAGCGAAGATATTATAGCTTTGAATAATCTATCTCTAGATGGAGTTAGTCTATTTTCATCATATTTAGCATAAAGTAAAAATTCTATATTCATAATATTTAATACAATTTATTTTAAAGCTACTTGTAAAATTATAGCATATTTAAAAACTTCTATCAAATATTATAAAAATATAATTACTTAAAAACTCTCTTTACTCTATCACCTATTCTAACTAAAATTTCATGCAAACTAGTATTAGCATTCTTAGCAATATTATATAAGTTTACTCTCTCATCATTTCCATATATAAGTACATCATCTTCCACTTTAACATCATCATCAAAAACCTCAACCATCATAGTATCCATACAAACTCTACCTCGTACAGGATAATACTTACCATTAATCTTAACTTCCCAATTATTAGATAAAGCACGAGGTATACCATCAGCATAACCAACAGGCAATACAGCTATCTTAGTATCTTTATCAAATTTATAGCTACAACCATAAGAAACTATCTCACCCTTATAAGCCTTCTTAACCAATATAACCTTAGTCTTATACTCTAAAATAGGTTTAATACCATTATCACCAAATCCAGTATAAGGATAACCATATAATAAAATACCAGCTCGAACCATATCAAAATGAGAATTCTTATATGAAAGTATAGCAGCAGAATTTGAAGTGTGTGATGTATTTAAGTTTATATTATTTTCTTTTAATAATTGAATACCCTTATTAAATACCTCTATTTGACCTAATGTAAACTCTTTTGCCTCAATATTATCTTCACCACCATCAGAATAAGAATAATGAGTGCTAATACCTTCTAATATTAATGTATTATAAGATAAAACTTTTTTAGCCAAATCTAAAAGTCCATCAAGTTTGACACCCATTCTATTAAGACCAGTATCCAACTTTATATAAACGCTCATCTTTTTATTATTTTTCTCTAAGTAATTATGATAAATCTCTAAAGACTCATCATCACTAATAACAGGAGTAAGAGCATAGCGACATAAAGTCTCAGCTTCACACTTATAATGCTTAAATAAAACTAAAACAGGTATTTTAACCCCCGCATCACGAACAATAATACCTTCCTCAACCGTAGCAACCCCAATAGCATCAACACCATACTTCTCAGAAAGTTTAGACATCTCAACAAGAGAATGACCATAAGCATTAGCCTTTAATATAGCAAGTAGTTTATTATTTGTTATAGACTTAATAATTTTAATATTATTCTCTAATATAGACTTGTTAATCTCTACAGTTGCAAAGTAAGACATAGAAAAGCACTCCTAAATATGATTTTTAGTATTACATAAATAATATATTCAAACTTTATTATTTTGTCAATTAATTAGTATGCTCATTATTAACACTATCATCTTCATTAGTATTATCATCAAAATCTATAATCTTATATTCATCTCTCTTTTTTTCAGCCATTTTAAGTTCAGCTTCTATATTAGCTAACTCTTTTTCAACTCTCTCAAGTTCTGTAAGATCAGAATTATCAGTAATATTTTCATTATTATCTGTATTATCTTCATTTTTTATATCAATAACAATATTAGATTCATTAGCCTTAGTAGTAAATCCTTCCATAAGAGAATTAAATCTTGTAAAGCTTTCATTTAATTTTTGAGTAGCCTCTAAAAATTTAGTATTACTTTCTGTATTTTTATTAGAAATCTCATTAAGAAAAGTCATAGTATTATGAATATCCTTAGCACCAGCACTATTAGCTTCTATAATACCAGCAACCTCATTATTAATCTGATTCAAAATTGTAATTTGACTATCTACAACATCTCCACTGTTAATTTGATCTTTAACAGAATTTTTAATCTCATTAGTAATCTGATTCAAATGCTTAATAGTCTCAAGTATATCACGTCCACCGATCTCAAGCTCACTATTTGCAATATTAATCTCAGAAACAACCTTAGCCGTACTCTCTGAAATATCCAAAATATTATCAATAGACTTACCACTATTACTAGCAAGCTCCATAGTCTCTTCAACTCTCTTTGTAATATTTTTAATAATATTAGTAATAGACTTAGCATTTTCTGCAGTATCCTCAGATAAAGTTCGAATCTCATCTGCAACAACAGAAAACCCCTTACCCATATCACCAGCATGAGACGCCTCTATAGCAGCATTCATCGCAAGTAGGTTTGTTTGATCTGTAATATTTTGAATAACCGTTACAATATCTTTAATCTGATCACTACTCTCTTCAATACCACGAATAGCCTCTATAACCTCTTTTACACTAGCTCCACCATTATGTGCATCTATAAGAAGCTTTTTAGCAAAAAGATCTGCTTTATTAACACTTTTAGCCACAGAAGCAATATTTGCAATCATTTCCTCAATAGAAGCAGAAGTTTGCTCTACAGAAGAAGCCTGTCTCTCCATACTTAAGTTGATATTATAAACTGTTTTTAAAAGTTCTTCTACAGCACCAGATGCTGAATTGAATGCATTTTTTTGTTGATCTATAGAAGTAGTAACATTTTGTATGGAGTTTATAATACTATTAATACTTAATGAGTTTTGAGAAATACTCTTATTTTGTGCTACTATTCTATTTGTATTATCATCTATAATCTGCTCTATAATTTTTATCTCTTCAAATACATTCTTGTTTTCTATTTTTAACTCACCTATTAAATTATCTAAATCACTTAAAAATAAATTGAAATTATTAATTAAAACTCCTATCTCATCATTATTATTATAATATATTCTATTTCTTAAGTCGCCTTTTCCACCTATAAGCTTCTTAGTAGATTCATTTGCCTTTCTAATAGAAGCAAATAATATTTTTATTAATGTAATATATAAGAAAGTAAATAATAAGAATATAAATATAACAATAGATATAAATATAGATATTTGACTCTCTAATCTTCCAGATTTTATTAATGGAACTACATTTTGATAGTATAGTGTCATAATATTAAATTCTTTTATATATAAAGACAATATTACATATCTATCACTACCAATATCAACCTGTCTAGATAAAGAATAAATATCAAAGTTAATATTTTTCTCTATATCAGTAATAAAGTCATACATATCTTGTGAAGTTTGCATTAATACATTTCTATTTTGTGTTAATTTATCATTATCAGAACTTAAAAATATATCTTTATCATCTAATTTATAAAATACATAAGACCAATCTCTAATTAAAGCTGTATTTCTAATTATCTCACTATACTTTTTTACATCAACTTCAGATACTACATACCCTATAATCTGATTAAAGTATGTAAGAGGATAGTATGATTCTAAATATATATTTCTCTCATTATTTATATTAACATCTGTACTAACCTTATCATACCCAGCAAATGGATGCGTAGTAAGATGATCTAATGTTCTTATAGAATATCTATAATCACCTGCATATCTCTCTCTAAATAAATTAATAGAATATGCAAGCGGTCTTTGTAAAACATCCTTATTAATATTAATAGAAACATAATTATACTGACTTTGAAAAATACCATTTACATTTTGATGAATATCAGCAATAATACTCTCTCTATTTATTATACCATTATTTTTATATATATTATTAACCAATAATCCTTCATACTTAGACATATCACTATATATAGAATCATTAAAACTAATAATATCTTTATAAACTTTAAATATTCTATTAAATGTAAGCTTCTCTATATTCTCAATATAAGACTTCTCTCTCATAGAGATATAATTTATAATAAAAAGTATTATAATAGAAGAAAATAGAAAATATACTATAAAAACAAGCTTTGATGGTATACTAACATAATATGCTGACAAGTCACCTTTCAAATCAAACTTAGTTACAAATCTATTAAATGATAATATAGATAAAGATACTGCAAATGCTACTACTGTAAGCAAAGAAAATAAAGCTAATATATGAGTATAAAGATAAGTAGAAGAATGATGATTAATAACCTGAAGACCTATCTCTATAAAGTTTCCACTCATAAGACCATTAAAGAAGGTAGAAATAGTTCTTCTTGCAAGCTTAATCTTTTCTTTATTTTTACAAGCTACTATATTTTTATGCGTATAAACAGCAACTATAATAGCTAAAATTAAATTAGCTCCATAAAATCTAGTATTAGCTTTATATATGAAAAAATATGATAATAAATACCATAAAATTAAACTGGAAAATACATATATTCCTATTAATTTTATTTCTAATAAAGTAAGATCTTCATTTCTAAATTTACCTATCATATATTCACCATAAAATTAATACTAATTGTAGCATTATAACACTATATAACTTTTTTATAAAGTATATAACGTAAATTAAACTCTACCAACTTCATTAATCACTCTACCTATCAAAGTATCATGAGTAGTAATAGATTTAGAATTAAGTTCATAGGCTCTTTGAACTTCTATCATTCTAACCATCTCATTAACAGGATTTACATTAGAAGTTTCCAAAAATCTCGACATAACTTTAGGTCTATTTATACCAGCCTTAGCTATTTGAGCTTTACCACTAATATCTGTATCTACCCAAAATGATTCACCTTCTTTCTTTAGGAATCTTTCATTATCAAAACGCACTATTTTTAAAGTGTCTAAAATTCTCTCCCCTTCCCAATTATTATCATTAGCCTGTACAAACTCATCATTATCCTGATATCTCTGATTAACACTAATTCTACCCTGTTCATCAATATTAAAATTATTCTGCTTTATTTGAATATATCCATTCTCACCCAATACCTTATATCCATGCTTAGTAACAAGATAATTATCCTTATCTAAAATAAAACTACCATTACGAGTATATCTCTCTCCATAAGGAGTCTCAACTGCAAAAAAGCCCTTATCACTTAAAGCAATATCAAGTTGATTACCAGTCTCACGTAAAGAACCCTGCTCCCACTCAGTAAATACTTCATTAACCTCAACACCAGTGCCAATATTTCCAATATAAGGACGAACATCTGTAGAACCAAGTGGAAATATTACAACTCCATCATCTTCGGTACGAGCTGCAAGCATTTCTGGAAATGACTTAAAAGTAGCTGTATCTCTCTTAAATCCAGGCTTATCAACATTAGCCAAGTTATTAGCAACAACATCGAGTCTAAACTGCTCAGCTATCATTCCACTAGCACCAGTATACATTCCTCTAACCATATTATTAATCCCCCTTATAAAATATCATCTAGTTCTTTAACAGTATGTACATTTATATTAGATAACTTCTCTTCAAAGTTTTCATATCCTCTTTCTATATGATATATTCTATGAACTTTAGTAACCCCAGAAGCACAAGCTCCAGCAATAACAAGCCCAGCACCAGCACGCAAATCGCTAGCCTGAACCTCAGCTCCAGATAATTTAGCACCACCATTTATAGTAATACTATGCTCATTTATATCTATCTTAGCACCCATTCTAATAAGCTCAGGTACATTATTAAATCTATCTGGATATATTCTCTCTGTTATTGTACTTTTCCCTTTTATAGTACAAGCTAAAGTTGTAAATATAGCTTGTAAATCTGTTGGAAAATGAGGATATGGAAGTGTTTCTATATCAAAAGGTTTTAATTCTTTATCTTTAGCATTTATCTCTATAGTAGTATCTGTAGTATTTATATCACAACCTATTTTTTTCAAAAGTTCTAACACACTAGTTAGATGATTAGGATTTGTATTTTCTAATTTTAATCTACCTCTCACTGAAGCTGCAAGTGCTAAAAAAGTACCAGCCTCTATTCTATCTGGAATAATTTCAAACTCCACAGCATTTAATTTATCAACTCCAGTAATAGTTAAAGTAGAAGTACCTATTCCCTCTATTTTAGCTCCCATAGCAACAAGCAACTGTGCTAAATTAGTACATTCAGGCTCCATAGCAGCATTTCGTATAATAGTAGTTCCTTTAGCAAGAACTGCCGCCATCATTACATTATCAGTTCCTAAAACAGTAGGACCAAATTTACCAGAAAGGTCTATATCTGACCCAACTAAAGAACCATCAACACTAGCTTCTATATACCCCTCTGTAATATTTATCTTAGCTCCAAGTGCCTCCATACCCTTTAAATGCAAATCTATAGGGCGAGGTCCAAAAGCACAACCGCCAGGATATGATACTCTACAATGTCCTCTTTTAGCAAGAAGTGGTCCAAGTACAATAATAGAGCCTCTCATCTTCTTTACTAATTTATAAGGAGCTTCTTCACTTTTCTCATTCTTAGATATTACTACTGTTGTATTATTTTTAAAATCTACACTCTTACCTAAAGGAGATAATATATTTATTAATACATGTACATCTACTAAATCGGGTACATTGTGCAAAACTATAGGCTCATCTGTAAGAAGTGATGCTACTAAAAGTGGAAGAGCCGCATTCTTAGAACCAGAAATTTTTACTACGCCATCTATATTATTAGTACCTTCTATAGAGTATCTATACATTATCTCTCCTTAATTATCATAATTAAAAATTTACTATATTATCTTAAATAAACTCGGAAAATAAAAAAATTGCTTAATTATTTTTTAAACACAAAAAACATATATTAATTAACAAACACTTTCTTTTGTAAAAATAATTTATATTTATACTTGTAATTTAAATAAAATATGTTATTATTATAGTAGAATAGAAAAGGAAGTTTGAAATGAGTAGTCTTTTTATAAGTATGTTTATAATTCTTACTACAGCAGTAAATGCCTACTCTTTTGATTTTGAAGATATATTTGAATTTGTATTTGAAGATGTAGCTCAAGTAGTTGGAATTATTGTTATAATTGCAATTGTTATTTACTTTGTTAGAAAAAAAATTTTAAATAAATAGTATGAAAAAAAGTATTATTATATTAACTATAATATTATCATCAAACCTATATAGCTTTTTTGATGATTTTGAAGATATAGTAGAAGATTCTTTTGAAAACTTATTTCAAATTGTTGGAATTATAACGATGGTTATTGTTGTAATGTTTTTTGTGAAAAAATTTATAAATAAAGAATATGAACACAAAAAGTATGATAATACTAAAAAAATAGCTACAAAATATGAATATCAATTAAATAAAAAAGAAAAAAAATAATTATACTTTTTGAAAGGCTATTCTCTTATCACCACTTCTCTTTAAAGTTATGATTCCACATTGAGTATAACCTTCTTTTTCTAATAGTTTTTGCATTGGTATATTATCTTTATGAGTATATACTCTAATATTATTTATCTTGTTATAACACCAATTCAAACAAAATGAAGCTACTCCCTTTTTACTTCTATTAGATGCAAGTCTATGAATAACTCCATACTCATTATCATTAAGCCAAGAACCATCTTCTATATTTTTATAATATTCTTCTATGCCTATAGAAAAGACAAAAGTAGCAAGTATAATACCATCATCATCAACACATACATAGCTTTTAGATTTTTCTATATCAATTTTTATAGTATCTATATCAGGATAGCCATTAGTCCACTGAGTAGGATTTCCTTGTTCTATCATGTATTCTCTTGCACTTTCAAATAATTTTTCTAAAACCGATATATCATTTATAGTTGTTTTTCTAATTATCATTTTTATCCTTTCAAATATACAGCATATATTTTTTATGAATCCTTATAAGTACAATATATATAATGTTTCATATATATGTTATAATAAAATTTTATAATTTCTCCAACCTTTTGCATACCATTTTTTATAGCAACTCTCTGTGAAGATATATTATTATCTCTTATTATTGAATAAACTTTATCACTATTAAGCACATCAAAAGCATATTTCTTACAATATATAGCAGATTCTGTAGCATATCCATTATTCCAATAATCTTTATTAAAGATATAAACAATTTCAATAACATCATCATTTTCACTTATACTTTGCATTGTAAGTCCACATTGTCCTATAAGTTTTCCATTTTCTTTTAAAACAACAGCCAAAAGTCCAAACCCATATTTACTATAATTATTAATTTGTTTATTAAGCCACTTTATACACTCTTCATCAGAAAAGGAATGCTCATAAGCATACATCACTTCTTTATCTTTTAGCATTAATATCAAATAGTCATAATCATCATAAGAAAAGTTTCTTAAAATTAATCTTTCAGTCTCAATTATTATTTTGCTATGCATATAAATAAAATACCTACGCTATAATGACAAGCATAGGTATTAATTTTTTATTTACTCTTCATCAATCTTTAAGTGAAGTTCTTCAAGCTGATCAGCATCCACACCAGCAGGACATTCACTCATCAAACATTGTCCTTTCTGAGTTTTAGGGAATGCTATAACATCGCGAATACTATCTTTTTTCTGAAGAAGCATCACAACCCTATCAAGTCCAAAAGCCATACCACACATAGGAGGAGCACCATATTTTAAAGCATCAAGTAAGAAACCAAATCTCTCCTTAGCCTTATCCTCAGATATACCAAGAAGTTTGAATATAGTAGCCTGTACTTTAGAGTCATATATTCTCTGACCACCGCCACCTATCTCATTACCATTAAGTACCAAGTCATAAGTATCACTACGAACTTTTAAAGTATCACTTTCAAGTATAGCAACGTCCTCAGGTACAGGTGCAGTGAAAGGATGGTGAGTAGCATATACTCTCTCATCTTTATGATCATACTCAAATAATGGAAACTCAACAACCCATAAAAAGTTTAATTTACTTTTATCTATTAAATCTAATTTCTCAGCAACTTTAAGTCTTAAATTACCAAGTGCATCATAAGTAACCTTTGGTGTATCAGCAACAAAGAATAAAGTGTCACCCTTCTCAGCTTTTGTTACCTCTAATAATTTTTTCTGATTCTCCTCAGTAAAGAACTTAACAATATTAGACTCAAGTCCATTTTCTGTAACCCTCATCCAAGCAAGCCCCTTAGCACCAAATATAGAAACATACTTAGTAAAATCATCAATATCTTTTCTAGAAAGCTTCTCTCCCCCCTTAGCATTCAAACAACGAATAATCATATTATTAGCTAAAGCATTCTTAAATACAACAAAATCACAACCAGAAACCGCTTCTTCTACATTAATAAGATGTAAATCAAAACGAGTATCAGGCTTATCAGAACCATACTTCTCCATAGCCTCAGCATAAGGAAGACGTGGAAAAGGTGTTGGTATATCTATATTATATACATCCTTAACTATATTAGCAGTAACTTTCTCCATTATAGATAGAAACTCATCAGTAGAAAGGAATGAAGATTCAATATCAACTTGAGTAAACTCAGGTTGTCTATCAGCTCTTAAATCTTCATCTCTAAAACATTTTGCAATCTGAAAATATCTATCAAAACCAGAAATCATTAAAATCTGCTTAAATATTTGAGGAGATTGAGGAAGGGCATAAAAATCTCCTTTAGTAAGTCTTGAAGGTACTAAAAAATCTCTTGCTCCTTCTGGAGTGCTTTTATTAAGTATAGGAGTCTCTACATCTATAAAACCATTATCAGTTAGATGTTTTCTAAAAGCATTAGATATTAAAAATCTCTTATACATATTATCAAACATCTCAGGTCTTCTTAAATCTAAATATCTATACTTAAGTCTAACTTCTTCATTAGTATCAATACCATCTTCTATTAAAAAATTAGGTGTTTCAGAAGTATTTAAAAGCTCCAATTTGTCAACCATTACTTCTATTTCACCAGTAGGTATCTTAGGATTAATCATATCCTCACTTCTAGCACGCACCTTACCTTCTATACTAATAACATATTCACTTCTTAAATCTTGAGCGTTATTATGTGCTTCTTTATTAATTTCAGGATTAAAAACAACCTGTACAAAACCTGTTTTATCTCTTAAATCTACAAAAATAACTCCACCATGATCTCTTCTCTTAGAAACCCATCCTGCTAATTTTACTTCTTTTCCTATATCATTTTTTGTTAATATTCCATTATAAGCACTTTTAAAACGCATAATTAATTTCCTCTTTGTTATTAATTAATAATTTATTTTTTATTCATTATAATATATTATTAAGAAATTTTAAGTTGAATAAACATAATTATTATATTATAAATAAAATTAAAAGCAATAATTTATTTTAATGAAAATATTGACATCTAATATTAGAAATGTTAATATAACGCGTAAGATTCTGGCATAAAAGCTACCTAAAACAATAATTAGATAGCCAATCCCAGAATCTATTTTTTTAATTTATGAAAGCAGCTATTTTAATTGATGGTTCTTTTTTTCTTAAAAGATATAAGTTTTATAAAAAAAGTATTAATAGTAATTTTTATTTTTCTCAAAATAATGTACAACAAATAGTAAAAGACATTTACTCTATATCTTTGATAAGTATGAATCCAAAAAATAATGAAAACAAAAAAGAAAAGTTTAACTTATATAGAATATTTTATTATGACTGTTTTCCTTATAGTCAAAAAGAACATCATCCTAAAACAAATAAATCCATAGATTTTTCAAAAACTGATGAATACTATTTTAGAATAGAATTATTTAATGAGCTTAGAAAGCAAAGAAAAGTAGCATTAAGAATTGGAGAATTAAAAAAACAAAAAAAATGGTCTATTAAATCTTCTAAAATAGAAGATATTATAAAGAAGATAAGAATAGAAAAAGATAATTTTAGTATATCATATAATGATTTTGATGAAAATGATTTCTGTATAGACTTTAAACAAACTGGAATAGATATGAAAATAGCTGTTGATATAGCATCTTTATCATATAAAAAATTAGTAGACAAAATAGTTCTTATTTCAGGCGATAGTGACTTTGTACCTGCATCAAAAGTTGCAAGAAGAGAGGGTATAGACTTTATATTAAATCCTATGGGACATCATATAGATATTACATTAGAAGAACATATTGATGGACTCATAAACGAAAAAATTAGTAAAAATATAATAATTAACAAAAATAAAACATTATAAATTATATTGCAAAAATTATACAATATATATAATATTTTTTATATATTTAATTTGTATATGTTTAAAAAACATTAATAAAATATATTGGAGATATTCTTAGATTATGAAAAAATTATTTTTGGTATTTTTAAGTATATTTGTAATTAATATTACATTATTTGCTAAAAGTGGTGGTAGTGTAGATTTAACTGCTAATTTAGGTGGATCTTTTCCAATGTTTGAGCAATCTGGTGACTATAAACTTGATATTAAACCTGACTTAGCTTTTGAATGGGGACTATATCTTAAACCTACAGGATATTTAGATTTAGGGTTATTATCTCTTGGTTTATCATTAGATTTGGGATATCAAAGAGATGTTTTTGCATATGAAGTAGAAACAGGAAAAGGAAACCTTACTTTAGATAGTTTAGTAGTTGGGCTAACACCAAAACTTAATGTAGGGATTATAACTTTTGGAGTTGGTGGAGGAATAAAATTCCCTCTTGGTGGAAGTAGTTCTTTTACAGAAAAAGTAGGAACAACTACAGGTGAAACATATTATTATAAAGACTTAAAAGACAAATATAATAATGTATATATACCATTTATAATGACTAGTGTTGATATTACATTATTTAATACTTTAATTTTAGGTGTATATGCTTCTTATGATATTCCTTTAATAGAAACTAAAGGTTTAGATCCTAATGTTAAATTTTCATCTATAGATTTTGGAGGTACAATTGGAATTAGTTTCTAAATTTAAAAGAACAATTTACTTATCAGTATTTTTAATTTCTGTATTAAGTATTAATGTATTTGCAAAGAGTGGTCTTGAAGTTGTTGGTTTTGGATCTATTGGACTTGGAAAAGGAAAACAGGCTAAAAATTTATTTTTAAACTCAGAACTTAATGCAATAGATGAAAAAACTACTCTAAAAGGTAGAAGTGGTTTAGAGGGTTTACTAATAGCACAAATTGGATATATGTTTCAAGTGAATGATATTCAGGGTATTAGTATATTAGGAGAACTTGGATATAGTAGAGATGTATTTTCTTTTCAGCATTTAAAAACAGATCCTGGATATAAGTTTAGTTTCTCTTCTGATAGTTTTTTAACAGGGGCCGCTATAAAGTATAACTTAGACTTTGTATCTTTTGGCGTTGCTGGAGGAGTTAAGGTTCCTGCTTCTGGTGTATTTTCTGCTGAAATACTTGATAAACAAAACAATATAGTATCTGGTGCAGATGCTTTACAGTATACTCAAATACAAGAGATGTTTGGTATATCTATTATACCTTATATTCGATTTAATGTAGACTTTTCTATATTCTTTAGTGATACTTTAGCTATGATAGTTGGTATTTATAGTGGATTTGATATAGGCCCTAATGTTCTAAAGTATGATAATGTATTTGATTATAGCTCTTATGCTGAATATAATATATTAAATGCAATGGATGCTGGTGTAACACTTGGTATTAAGTTTGGACATGAAATAGTACCAAAAGATAGAACTCCACCACCAGTACCAGAAGATCAAACTAATACAATGGGTACTAATACAATAAACACTAATACTCTTACTACTGCTTCTAATATGAATAATTCTTCATACTACAACAGTAGAGGATATTTTTAATAGTAAATTGCAATATAAATAAAAAACCTTTAGCTTAAATTAAGTTAAAGGTTTTTTTGTTTTTTAACTTCTTATATTACCCTTACTTGGATCATAAATCTCTTCTTCTTCAAGTAAATATAAGTCTCTATTATTATTAGAAGTGTTATTTTCAGAACTATTAGAGTCTACACTATCATATAAATACTCATCTTCATTAGATAAGTCAATATTATTCCTACGTTTAGTGCCACTTCTTATATGATCTATAGGACATTGAGTAGAAAGATTTACATTTCCACCAACAGTTAAAGGAGAAATATTAATACAAGTATGATTACGAGGAAGACCAGAATCCATACAAACTTCTACAATAACAATATCCTTTGGTATATCCCAATTAAACTTTTTTTTATCTTCTGATATTATATTATTTAAATATTCAAAAGTAGCAAGTGCAGTAGTAGCTCCACCAGTTACATTATTTGGCAAAACATCATTTTTATCACTACCAATCCAAGTTAAAGCTACTATATCATTGTTATATGCAACAAACCAATTATCTCTATGCTCAGATGTAGTGCCTGTTTTTGCAGAAAATGAAGGGTATTTAAATCCATAAGTGGCTGCACTTCTATAAGCAGTACCACCAGGTGCTAATACCTTTTGAAGAGAGCTGTTTAAAAAATAATAAGAAGTTTCTGAAACAGAACTTATTTTTTTAGGATTTCTATCTACTAATGAAGTAATACTAAGTTCATTTCCATTCATATCTACAACCTTACTAATTATATAAGGCTCATATTTAGTACCATTATTAGCTAATGTAGCGTATGCCGATGCTAAATCTAATGGACTCATCTCCATAGTACCAAGCCCTATAGAAAGAGCATTTGGTATATAAGCATCATCTCCAAAAAATTCCCGAGAGCGTTCTATAAAATAAGAAAGCCCTATATCATTTAAAAGTTTAACTGCTATTGTATTTAATGAACGAGAAAGTGCATTTTCTAATGTCACCTCCCCACTATATCTTCTATTAAAATTGCGTGGTGAATAAGCAGGTTTTCCAACCCCTTGAGGATATGAATAATTAGTATCTACAACTATAGAAAAAGGTTGAGCTCCTCCTTCAAATGCATATAAATATATAAATGGTTTAATCAAACTTCCTATTTGTCTTTTTGCTTGTACTGCTCTATTAAATTGATTTCTTAGAGTATATCCATCTCCTCCTATCATTACAAGTATACCACCATCTTTAGGGTCTATAACAACAAATGCCCCTTGATAGCTACTATTTCCTGTTTCACTTTGTAATGTTCTGATTTTATCTTTTAATATAGAGTCAGCTATTCTATAATATCTCTCATTTACAGTTGTATATATTTTAAGTCCAGATAATGCAAGTTCATCCTTATAAAAATAATTTAATAACTCCTGACGTACATACTCATTGACATAAGGAGTTCTATTTACAGACATCTTCCACTGAGAAACTTTTACTTGCTTATTTATATTTGTATATTCTTTGTCAAACAACTCAAGCTCTGCTCTCATTGTATCTTTGTCTATAATATTATTTTTCACAAGTCTTGATAATATTTGTGTGACCTTTTTTCTACTATTATCTGGATTATTTACTATAGAATAATATGTAGGGTTTGGAAGCATACCAACAAGAATTGCAAACTCAAGTAATCTACACTGCCTTAAAGGTTTATTAAAATAATAATTAGCAGCAGCCTCAAATCCATAATTACCATCACCCAAATATACAGTATTAAAATACATAGCAAGTATTTCTTTCTTAGTATATCTCTTTTCTATTTCACGAGCAGCAAACATTTCAAAGAGTTTTCTATCTATAGTACGTTCACTTTTTGTAAATAATAACTTAGCAAGCTGTTGAGTGATTGTAGAACCCCCTCCTACTATTTTTCTAGTTAAAATAGTTTGCATTGCTAAATATGCAGAACGTATATAATTGATACCGCCATGAGAGTAAAACTTTTGATCTTCCATTAGAAGCAATGTTTGTTCTAAAAGTGGATTAATATCATCTACATTTACAACCTCGTATGCGGGAGGCATATATTCACCTATTAATATATTATTTCTATCATATATTTTTGTTGGTGGAGAGTCACCAAAAGGATTTAGAGGATTAAAATAGCGAATTCTCTTCTCATTACCTCGAATTACAATAATATCATAATACTCAGCAAGCATCTCCATACTTTGCTCTTTTCTTGAAAGCCAATGCTTATAAGCATCAAAAACAAAATAAGAAGCTACCATAGCCCCAGTTGCACCAATTAGTAGCATTAGAAATAAAAATGTTATTAATAGTTTTATACGCTTTTTAGGTCTTTTTTTATTTTCTTTTATTGATTTTTCTTTTTCTTTCACTATTATTTATCCCTAAAAAATTAACATAATTTTACATAATAAATAATACTACTCTTTTATTAACATTGCAAGTGTATTTTTAATAGTATAAGTATGTAAAAAACTACTTTGACAATTAAATATATTTAATATAAAATCATAACAACTATGTATATTATTTCTGGATATAAAAAAAATAAAAAAATAATAACACCCAAAAGAGATTTTAGACCTACTCAAGCAAAAGTGCGTGAAGCATTATTTAATATTATAGATATACAAAATAAAACTTTACTCGACCTATGTGCTGGTAGTGGGGCTATTGCTTTTGAGGCTCTAAGTCGTGGTGCAAAATTTGCAACTCTTGTAGAAATAGATAGAGAGGCTATAAAAAGTATATTTCAAAATGCTAAAAGTATATATAGCGATGAAGAAAATAAATATAAAATAAAAAGAATAGCAACTGAAGACTTTGTAAAGCGTACTGATGAAAAGTTTGACATCATATACTTAGATCCGCCATATCATTCTAAAATATACAATAACACAGTGTCTACAATCATAAACAGAGAATTATTAAATGATAATGGAATACTAATTGTAGAACTTGGATTAGATTATTATAAAAACTTCTTAGAAAATTATAAAGAAAAATTAGAATATGATGTGCGTATATATGGAGAATGTGTATTAGTAATATTTAAATAATATTATCTTCTTCTTTTTTTCTTTTTACTTTCAAGTTGCTCTTTAATAGATTTTTTATACTGCTTGTTATTTTTATTTCTTAATTCACTATGAAAATCTGATTTCTTCTTTCTTTTTGCTTCTTTATCTGCCTTTGAAAGAGATGCCATTTTAGGAGTATAAGTTTTTTGTTTTTTATTTGAACTTATAGGCTTTTTCTTTTTTGGTTTTGCTTTAGCCCAAGCTGACTTATTATGTTTTTTTTCTGATGTAGTATCATTATTAGTATTATCTTCTTCTAAATTATCATCATCTAAAGAGTCATAATACTCTTCAAGCCTCTTCTCATCAAAAATACTTTCTATCTCTCTTAACTTCTTATCTTTTTGATTAAAGAAAAAAGCTATTTCTTCTTCAGTAAGATTTCTAATATGCCCAGCCTCAAGTGTACCAGAAATATCATTATACTTACTAACACAACCAACAGATATACGCTCTAAGTCTACAACCTTATAACATAAAAAATCAAATATCTTTCTAATCTCCCTATTCTTACCCTCATTAATAGTCATACGAATCTTACTTTGAAGTTTACCTTTAGAGAGAATCTTAAATTTAAAAGGAGAATAAGATACATTTTTTATAGTAATACCCCTAGAAGCATTAAGCAACTTTTCAGAGTCTATCTTACCATTAACAACAACATCATAAACCTTTAATATTTCATAAGAAGGATGTGTAATAATATTTGCAAACTCCCCATCATTCGTAATAATCATTATACCACGAGACTCAGAGTCTAAACGCCCAGCATAAAAAAGACGCTCTTTAATATTTTTAAAAAACTCAGTTATAGTTCTACGACCAGCAACATAAGCAGTAGTAGAAACAACACCTATAGGCTTATAAAGTGCAATATATCTTTTAGTTTGACGCTCTATGATTTGTCTATCTATAGAAATCTCATCAGTATCCTTAACCCTATAAGCAGGATCAAGTATCACCTCATTATTAACACGTACACGACCAGACTCTATAGCCTTTTCACACTTACGTCTACTTGCAAATCCACACTCAGCTACTATCTTAACAAGGCGAACTGATTCATTATTATTATCTTTACTCATACTTATTAAATTCTAAATCTTTAAGCTCTCTCATCTTAGGTAGTTCATCTAAGCTATTAATTCCAAAATGCATAAGAAACTTATCAGTAGTACCATAAGTCTGCCTCTTATCCAAATAATCCTTTCTACCCTTCCAAGTAATAAAGCCGTCTTCCATAAGCATCTTTAAATGATAACCACTATCACTTTGACGTATCTCGTCTATCTCAGCTTTAGTAAGTGGTTGCTTATAAGCTATAATAGAAAGAGTTTGAAGCATTGCTTTTGATATCTTTTTCTTTCTCTTCTTATCATAAATGTCAGAGAGAATACCAAAAGCATCTGCAGTAATAGTCATCATAACACTATCACCTACTTCTAATATCTCTATACTACTATTTGCCTCTTTATATTTTCTATTTATATTCTCTATATGAAGTCTTAAATCAGAATTTTCTAATTTAAAAATATTTCTAAGTCTATTAATAGAAACCGTACCCTCAACATATATAACAGCTTCTAATACCTTTTCTAACTCATATTGATTTGATAAAATAGCCTCATCTATCATAGTTTTTGTGCTATTTTCATTTGCTTTTACATTTTCTGTATTTTTTATCTCTTCATTAGTTTTTATATCTTCCATGACAATAAAACCTTCAAGTAATTTTTAATTTTTACCGATTATAACATTTCTGAATTTTTTTTCAATATTATCTTAAATAAAATAAAAAGTGGAGCATATACTATATATACCCCACATAATAGTTTTATTTAATTATTAGCACTTTTTTACATCTTTCTACATCTTTTTACATTTTTCTCATAGCAAGTGATAAGAAAAATATAAAACCACCCCAAACAAGTGTAAGGCTAATACCCATAAATAAAGCAGATTCAAAACTCATTATCAATTCTCCTAAACTATATTCTATTAGACTTAAACTTAGATGCCAATATACCAACTATAATACTGATAATAGGTATAGACCAACCTAATGCTATAACAGCATAATTTGGATATCCACCATAAGGTGCTTTAAAATCAGATATAAGTTTCAAAGCAAGTATTATAGCAAGTAATACAGGTGTTAAAATTTTAAGACAAAATGCCCAGAAAATACCAACTTTAATTTCACTATGATCATTAATTAATGTCTTAAAATCTCCAAGCTTATAAACCCAAGCTATTAATAATATCTCTATTAAACCACTAACTACAATATTATAATTATTAACAAAGTTATCAACTATATCAAGGATAAATAATCCTCCACCAAATGAATATATAAGTGATAATATAAATTGAATAAGTATAATAAGTATAGTAGCTCTTTTTCTATTAAACTTAAACTTATCTATAAAAGAAGATATAACAACCTCAGTTAAAGATATAGCAGAAGTTAAACCTGCAAAAGCGAGAACTAAGAAAAATATTAAACCAAATACATTATTAAAACCAGGTAAAGCATTAATAGCCTCAGGGAAAACAATAAATGCAAGACCAATACCACCACTTCCAGCTACTTCAGATACTTGAACTCCTCTAGTATGTGCCATATATCCCAATATGCTAAATACAGTAATACCAGCAAGAAGAGAAAATGCAGAATCAGCAAAACCTGTAATAAATGCATTATTACTAATATCAGATTTATCAGGTAAATAACTAGAATATGTTATCATAATACCAAAAGCTATAGACATACTATAAAATACTTGACCATAAGCTGCAACCCAAACTTTAGGATCTACAAGCTTTGAAAAATCAGGCTTAAATAAATAATCCAAACCAGCTAAAGAACCCTTTAATGTAATACCTCTAATCAATATTAATATTACAAGAACAAATAATATAGGCATAAATATTTTATTAGCTTTTTCTATACCCTCTTTAATACCACCTATAACAGAAATAGCAACTATAGCCCAAACTATAAATAAAGATACAGCTATATCAGGATTAAATCTACCCAATGAAAAAGCCTCAGGTAACTCTAAATACTTTGAAAAGAAAAATAAACTTGTATCTCCTCCCCACTTCATACCTTGTATAGAAAATAATCCATAAGATAATGACCAAGCTATAACTACTGAATAATAAATAACTATAACAAAACAAGTAAATACTTGAAGCCAACCAAGCCATTCCCAATGTTTATTTAATTTCCCTAAAGCACCAGGTGCACTTTTATGTGTTTTAAGTCCAATAGAAAACTCTAAAATAAGAATAGGAATCCCAGCCGTAAGCATCGCAATTAAAAAAACAATCATAAATGCTCCGCCACCATTAGATGCTACTACATATGGAAAACGCCATATATTCCCAAGACCAACAGCAGAACCTATTGCAGCAAGTACAAAACCAGTTCTACTTCCCCACTGTCCTCTATGATGAGTACTCATGTTCGCTCCTTTTTTTAAATTTTTCTATGTTATCTTTTAGAATAGTATAAAATAAAAAAAATAACAATGCTTTTTACTTAATTTTATTTGTTATCATAATTTAATATTTTATTAGGTAAAATATGATATATTACATAATTTTCCAATATAAATTTATCAAACACAAGAAAATATTAGAGCTTTATTCAAAATAATAATGTTGTAATTATACTATAAATAAAATATACTATTTCGAATTATATACTATCAATACTGGAATATGATTGCATAAATGTATAAAGAAATAGATATAGAAAATTTAAGTTATGTTATAAAAGAATTATTAGCAAATCGTGGTATAGATAATAATGCTAAAATATTTGATTTCTTCTATCAAGATATATACTCAGTTTCAAACCCATTTAATATTAGGGATATGAATGTTTTTATTGATAGATTAAAAGAGGCTGTGGAGTATAATGAAAAAATTTTAATATATGGGGATAAAGATGCTGATGGTGTTACTGCAACTTCTATAATGTATAATACATTAAAGGCTGTTAGTAAAAATGTTAGTGCTTTTGTACCTAATCCTAATACGGGATATGGGCTTAATTCTAAAGTGATAGAAGAGTATGCTCGTAGTGGGGTTTCTTTAATTATAACTGTTGATTGTGGTATATCTAATGTTGAGGAAGTAGAATTTGCAAGAAGTTTGGGAATAGATATTATAGTTACAGATCATCATGATATTCCAGAAATACTACCAAATGCTTATGCAATATTTAATCCAAAATTATTAAATACTGGTTTTACAACTACAAACTTCTGTGGATGTGCTGTAGCATTTAAGATGATGCAAGCTTTTGTATTTTCTTATACTAAACTATACAACAAAGATATTATTGTTTTAGATTATGAAATAGATAAAAAAAATAATAGTCTAAAAAAAATAAAAGCATTAAAAGCTACAAACTTTGTTATTAGCAGTGATATTTTTGCTTTTGAGATTAATGATAAAAAACTGTTTTTACCTATGCATCAAGATGATGAACTATATTATGATGATGGACTTTCTGAAGTTGAGCTATTAGAAGAACTTGCATCTTTTATGTTTGAGGGTGATGGTACTATATTAGTTCTTACTGGTGGTGAGGATAGATTAAAAAAACTACTATCTATGTATGAAAAATATGAAATATATTTACCCGATTATGAAAATGTTTATGACTTATTAAAACTTGCTGAAAACTATGGAAATATAAATATAAAAAATACAAAAACATTAATAGACTTTGCTCTTGCTCTTAATGTTAATATTTATAAGTATGAAAACTTCGATCATAAAGATTTGATGATAAAGATGGAAGTATTTAAAAGATTATTTTTTATATCTCATAAAACAGTAGAAAAATATTTAAAAAGAGAATCTATTTTAGTGTTGTTTGGAACTATTGCAGATATTGTACCTGTTCTTGATGAAAATAGAGCTTATATTAAATGTGCATTAAAAGAATTAGAACGTCCTCCACATATTAGATATAATGTTATTTTAGAAAAAAATAATTTGCTTAATACAAAAATAGATACTGATACTATAGGCTGGAAAATATCTCCCTTTATAAATGCTGCAGGTAGACTTGGAAATGCAAATACATCATTAAAACTATTAACAGCAGAAGATGAAGACACAGCATTATCATTTGCAGAAGAAGTATATAATATGAATGAAGAGAGAAAGTCTATGACTGAAACTTCATTCAATCGTATTAATAAACATATAAAAGAAAAAGGCTATCATCATAATCCTATTATCATAGTAAAAAGTAATGATGTAGTTCCTGGACTTACTGGGCTTATCGCTGGTAAAGTTTTAAATGAGTATGGTAAGACAGCAATAATATTACATGAAAATGATGAAGGTATTTGTACTGGAAGTATTAGAAGCGTGTACTATGAAAATGCAAGAGAGATGCTTTCTTTTGCCTCACTTTATTTACTAAAATTTGGGGGTCATAAAAACGCTGCTGGGTTTTCTTTATACTCTAAAGACTTTGACAACTTTATAGAGAAAATACTAAAATATTTAGAAGAAAATCCTCCATCAGAAGAAGATACTGTAGATATACCTATTTATGAAATGGTATTAGATTTTAAAGAAATTAATTTACAATTAGCAAGTATATTAGAAAAATTTGAACCTTATGGTACTTGTAATCCAGAGCCTTTATTTAAAACTCAAAATGTAAAAGTTGTAAAAATACAGAAAATAGAAAAAAATAATAAAATACATATAAAGATGATATTAGAGCAATCTAATCAAAAACAAATAGGTGTATATTGGAATATATCTGAAGAAGAAGTAGAAAAAATAGCTAATTCTAACTATATAGATATAGTATACAAACTTAGAGTAAATACATTTAATGATAATAAAGAAGTACAGCTTTTAATATATGAATATGAAATATATTAATGTATATTTTTAAGAGTCCATTCATATATTTTCTTTAATTCTCTCTCTTCACCTATTTCTACTGGAGTATAATAGTTTTTTCTTATTCCTTTTTCTAAATAATCTTGCTTTACTATATGATGTGAATAATTATGTGGATACTTATACTCTTCATTACTTTTTTTATCAAAACTTGCTGAGTGTGTATCTTTGAGATAATTTGGTATTTTATGTATATTACCACTTTTTATATCGGCTATGGCTAAATTTATAGCATTATATGCTGAGTTTGATTTTGGACATAATGATAGATAAATAGTCACTTCAGAAAGAGGAATTCTTGCCTCAGGCATACCTATAAAATCTACTATATTAATAAGAGAAGATACCATATTAATAGCATTAGGTTCTGCTAAACCTATATCTTCAGAAGCTAATATACAAAGTCTTCTTGCTATATATCTTGGATCTTCTCCAGATTCAAGCATCTTAGCTAAATAATATAAAGCAGCATTAACATCAGAGCCTCTAACACTCTTTATAAATGCACTTATAGTATTATAATGATCATCCTTATCAAAATTAATAGATTGATTAGAAGTAACATCTCTCGCTATTTCTTCTGTAATTGTAAGTTTATCTTTAGTCTCATCTATTTGCGTAGAAAAAAAAGCACTCTCTAAGTATGTAAGAGCTTTTCTTATATCTCCATTTGAAAATTTTACTATTATATCTATAGCATTTTCTTCTATATCAAGTTCCTCTTCGCCAAGACCTCTTTTATCCATAATAGCATTTTTTATAGCTATTTTAATATCTTCATCATCCAAATTCTTAAACTCAAAAAGCATAACACGAGATAAAAGTGCATTTGTTAAATAAAAGTAAGGATTATGTGTTGTACTACCTATTAGAATAACTGTACCATTTTCCAATGCAGGTAGCAAAGAATCTTGTTGAGATTTATTAAATCTATGTATTTCATCTATAAAAAGTATTGTCTTTTTATGATTATAAAAATTATTTTCAGCTCTTTTAATAGCTTCTCTAAGTTCTGATACATTAGATAATACAGCATTAAGCTTTATATATTCACATTTAGTTTTTTTAGCAATAATAGATGCAACAGTAGATTTACCAACACCAGGAGGACCAAAAAAGATAAAAGATGTTATTTTATCCTTATCTATCATTACTCTTAAAGTTTTATTAGATGATAATATATGCTTTTGACCATAAACCTCTTCAATGCCATTCGGACGCATTCTCTCTGCTAATGGTATAAAAGAATTATCTACATTATCAAAATTAAACATTGAGTTTTTCAATATGTTTCTCTATCTCTGGAATATAGTTCATTATATTTTCTATTCTATCTTTAATTTCATATTCTAATAAATCTGCTATAGAAATATAATCTTCATTACTAAAAGCATCTAAAACATTATTCATCATATCATTAAAGTCTGCTATATAGTCTTTTAAGTTTGTATTATTAAATGAAATATCACTATAATCTAAAGAATAAACATCTGCTACTGTAGAAATTATACTAAAAGTAAATTCAACTATACGTGAAAATTTCTCAGCATATAAAAAAGCATCCTTATCATTACCTGTTTGAAGTTTACTTACAACCTTATCTAATATCTCTTGTATAAGTGGAAGAAATGTAGGAAGTGTACCTATTTTATATAATGAATTTTCTTTTGTAATATTATTTGCAAATATTATAATAGTATTAATTTTAGCATCTTCTAATACTACTTCCATAGTTGGTATTACTTTTTCTATTATAAATGATTTTATATCAGTTTCAAAAAAATCTTGAATAGATTTAATATCTGCATTATTATCTGTTAGAGTGTTTAATCTCTCTAATTTTACTTCTATCATTTTTAATATATGAAGTATATTATAAGTCTCTAAGTTCATATTACATAAAAATATAGCCCTTGGTAGAGAATCTAATATCCAAGAAAGACCATCTTTTAAGTTATCTATATCACTACTTTCTAATGAACTTGTTTTTGCTATAATATTAATATACTCTATTATTGATAATAAAGAAGATAAATAATACTCACTATGAGTTAAAGCTTCTATCTCTATTTTTGAAATAGTATCTATAGATATATTTGTATACTCTTCATCTATTTCAGAGCTATACTCTTTATCATCTATAATTACTTTATTAATTAAAAAAAAGTTAGAATTACACCACTCTTCTATAGGCTTTAATACTTCAAAAGCATTCTTTTCATTTTCCAAAGTAGCTTGTAATTCTTTACCATTAATAAATATTTGCATAGGTTTTTTTGCCTCTTTTTTAATTTAACATAATATATACTACTTCTATGTTCGGTAATAATATATTTTTACTTATAAAAAAATTATAAATTGACAAACTGTTTTTTTATGATATTCTCTTGTATAAAAAACAAGATATACAGTTGTTATGGCTAGAACAAAAAGAGAGTTGGGACAATATTTCACAGAATATAATCCATTTGAAAATGATGGATTTCTAAGCTGGGCTAATGAATGTGATTTGGAAAATAGTATTGTATTAGAGCCTTTTGCTGGATCTAATAATTTAGTAAATATGCTAAAAAAAATGAAGCTCTGCTCGCGTTTTGTAAGCTATGATATAGAACCAAAATCAAAAAACATAATAAAACAAGATACATTATCAAATTTCCCGCGAGGTTTTGAAGTATGTATCACTAATCCTCCATACTTAGCACAAAACTCAGCTAAAAGAAGAAAAATATATTTTCCAAATATTATATATGATGATTTATATAAATATGCATTAGAAAAATGCTTAGCAAATACAAAGTATATTGCAGCTATTATACCTGCATCATTTTTAAACTCTAATCTTTTTAGAGATAGATTAAGTCATTATATTTTATTAAACTCAAAAATGTTTATAGATACAGATCACCCTGTATGCTTGGCATTATTTAAACCAAAGTCTGATGATGTAGATATTTACTATAATAGTATGTACATTGATAAATTATCTATTTTAGAAAAAAAAATACCTCAAATATCTTTAGATAAAAATACAATAAAGTTTAATATACCAAATGGAGAACTTGGACTTATTGCTATAGATAATACAATAGAGCCCTCTATTAAATTTATTTATGGAGAAGAAATAGATTCAAAAAGAGTTATGATATCATCAAGAAGTATTACAAGAATATCATTAAATAAAAATTATAACTTAGATAAACTAATAAAAATACTAAATAAAAAATTAAATATATTTAGAAATTCAACATACGATATTTTCTTAACTCCATTTAAAGGACTTAGAAAAGACAATATGTATAGAAGAAGATTAGACTACAAATTAGCAAGAAGCATTATATCAGAAGCTTTAACTGAATTATGAAAATAGATATACTAACACTATTTCCAAACTTTTATGATAGCCCTTTATCTATAGGTATAATAAAAACTGCATTAGAAGAGAAAAAAGTAAATATTAATATTGTAAATATGCGAGAGTTTGGAGAGGGAAATTATAAGAGATGTGATGATTATCCTTATGGTGGTGGTCCTGGTGTTATTTTAACTTTTAATATATTTAAGAAGTATTTTGATAATAATAAAAAAGGACATACTATTTTCTTTACTCCATCAGGAACAACAATAACACAAAAAAAAATAAAAGAACTATCTCAAAAAGAACATCTCACATTTGTACTTGGACATTATGAGGGAATAGACTATAGAATAGAAGAAAAATATGTGGATGAGTGTATTAGTATTGGAGATTATGTTTTAAGTGGTGGCGAAATACCTTCTTTATTATTACTCGATGCTATTATTAGGTATAAAGGAGTTATGAATAATAATGATTCTGTAGTATCTGATACTTTTGAAGATAATTCAAACGGATTATTAGAATATGAGCAATATACCCGTCCAGAATTAATAGATAATATGAAAGTACCTGATATATTATTATCTGGACATCATAAAAAAATAGAAGAATATAGAAGAGAAAGAAGCCTTATAAAAACATTTAATATAAGAGCTGACTTATTTTCAAAGCTACAATTAAATCATAAAGATATAAAGACTATATATAATTATTTAATTAATAAAACTAATAATAATTAATTACTATAAACAATATAATGCTGAATATAAAAATCTATCTTTGTAAGATTATCTATAATATCTGTATTATCATTTTTTTTTATAGAGAAAATCAATTTATCTATAAGTTCAACTAAATACTCTAAAGATATTAAATTATCTCTAAATATCATAAGCTTATCTATAACACTTATATCAATATTATTAATTCCACAAAAAACTATATCAGAAATAAAACGTTCAAAATCTAATAGGAAATCATTTTCTATCATAAAATATAGTATTATAAAAGTTTTAAGACTTAAGCTCAGAATTAGCTTCTGTATTACTGCTACTATCTAGTCCAAGAACTTTCTTAGCTCTATCTTGTACCCTTTTATTAGCACTATTATCAGCTAACTCTTTAATAGCATCATACATAGCCCCCGTAGGAGGAGTATCATCATATAAGTTAAGTATTTCCATTATTATAGCCTGAGAATTATCATTTTTTAATCTATAAAGTAATAAATCCTCAGCCTCAGCTCTATAATTTTTCAAAGCCTTAATAGCATATATTCTAACAGATTCATTATCATTCTTAGCAGCCTCAAATATATCCTTCTTAACATCTCCATAAGCAGAATATTTAGGAAGTATATAAATAACCCTAGCAGTAATCTCTGGAATATCCTCTTCTAAAAGCTTTTGTATAATCTCATAGTTCTCTGCAGAAGGAAAAGCTCCAAGACCAACAACACCAGTATATCTAAGTAAAGCACTATCTCCAACATTTTGTGCTGCTTTTTTAATAATATCTTCTCCCTTACTGTCTTTAGTCTCTGTAAAATATTTTATTATCTCTATTTTAGTAGAAGAAGCTACTGTATTATTTGTATATTTTTCAAGCAAATAGTCGGACGCAGAAGTAGACTTCATAGCAGACAAAGCAACTATCATACTATCTAATACAGCACCACTCTCATTAGAAATATTCATTAATATATTAGATTCAAACTTAACATCAGGATAGATAGAGCATAATAAATAAGCCTCCTGACGAACCTTATTATTATCATCTACAATAGCATACTCTATAATAGATTTAGCATTATCATTTTTTACCTGTTTAAAAACTTCTATTATCTCAGACTTTACTCTATTATTAGATTCATTAGGATAATGTTCTACTAATAATGCAAACTCATCATCTTTTTTAGAACGCTTTATCTTAGTTATAGCACTCAATTTTTGAGTTGGAGTTCCAAATTTAAAAGCCTTAGTATATTCATCTAAGGCAGATACACTATTAGTAGATTGCTCCTGTGATAATAAATTAAAAGCAAAAATACTAAAAAAAATAAAAATATATTTAATCACACTTACTTGCACAACTTATACCATTAGTATATTTATTAATATGATGACTCTTTTGTAATATCTAAAGTAGAAACAAAATTATTATAATTTTTCAAATCATCATCACTTTCAATAATCACAAACTCATATCTTCTAAGATCATTTTGAGAACTATATTCAGGTAAAGATTCACCAAGAGGTTGTTCTATAATTCTATCAGCAGATATACCATTTTCTATTAAATATGTTTTAGCCAAACGTACTCTTGCAACAGAAAGTTCATAATTAGCAGGATAAGCTTCTCCTCTATTACTAGTATGAGCTTCTACAACAATATTAACATTAGGATTATTATTCATAAACTCAATAACTTTAGCAAAAGTACCCTCAGAATTAGAAGGCATTTGAGTAGATGCAAACTTAAACAATATCTTAGGATCAGTGTTTAATACCTTACCTCTTTGAGTATCCCTAATAGAAGTTCCTTCAGGAAATACAAGATCTCCACTATTATTACCACTATAAGGCTCTACAGATCTTGCTGTAGGTTGCTCCTCTGTTGTAGTATCAGGAAGAGTAGTACAAGATATTGTAAATAATAAACACATTATAAATAATAAACCTATTCTCATAGTATTATGCCACCTTTATTATTTAGTTTCCTTATTAACATCGACCGTTTTAGCAAAATCATTATATTTTTTTAAATCTTCTTCACTTAATATGATTACAAATTCACTTCTTCTGTTTTCTTTCAAAGTAGGATATTCAGGTAAAGCCTCACCAAAAGCATTCTTAAGAAGTTTACTATTTTCAGAACCTAATCTAATTAAATAGTTATAGCTTGTATCAGATCTTCTTTTAGATAAATCATAATTATACTTAGCAGGACCTTCTTTTGAAGAATTACCCTCTACTATAATTCTTACATTAGGATTATTTTTTAATACTTGAGATACTAAGTTATAAGCTTCTTTATAGCTACCTATCTCTATAGTATTATTAAATTGGAATTTAACTTCATAAGCTCCAGAACGCTTACCTATCTCATCTTTAGCTTTAGGATCATATAAATTTAATACTTTACCTCTTGGCGTTTCTCTAACACTAACGCCCTCCGGTAGTCTAAGATCAACTCCTGTAGACTTTTCTGGTGTATCTACTATAGGAGTAGTTTGACAAGATATAATTGCAGTAGCTCCGATTAATGACGATAGTAATAGTTTTTTCATAAAAATTATCCTTTAATTTCTGATTTATGTTAATTAAAATACATCTCAATATTTATGAAAACATATCAAGTATTAAGATTGTAAAATATTTTTATATCAAAATATAAACTAATCATATATTTATAGTATAGCATTATTTTTCTAAAAATAAAGGAGATTTATCACTATATTTTCTTTTAATTACTATAAAAATTTAAAAAATATTTATAAATATGAAAAACTATATAATATATTGTATTTTAACATAATATATTTTATGATATAAAAATCATTAGATTAGGAGATTATGTTATGGATATGACAGAGTTTATAGAATATTGTAGAGAAGGAAACCCTATAAAAAGTACAGATCCAGAAAAAGGAAAACTACTATTTCAATGTGCAAATGAAGCTATAAGAATTACAAATAAATTAAATAATTCTACCCATACTCCAGAGGAGATTAGAAAAATATTTGAGGAGCTTACAGGTAGAGAAATAGATGAAAGTTTTGTTTGTTTTCCACCTTTTTATACAGATTTTGGAAAAAATATTATAATAGGCAAAAATGTGTTTATAAATACAAATTGTAATTTTCAAGATAGGGGTGGTATCATTATTGGAGATAATACTCAAATAGGTATGAATGTTTCTATTGCTACATTAAATCATGGTTTTGAAGTAGATAAAAGAGACATTACCTATGCTGGAAAAGTGATTATAGGGAAAAATGTATGGATTGGCTCTGCTGTATCTATAGTACCTAATGTTACTATAGGTGATAATGTTATTATAGGTTCTGGTGCTGTTGTTACCAAAGATATACCTAATAATGTTGTTGTAGCGGGTGTTCCTGCAAAAATTATTAAAAGTATATAAAATTTTTTAAGGAGTTTTTTATATGTTATTAAATAGCAATTTAGAAGAAGCTAATTCTGGAAAAAGAATTAAGGCTAAAGGATATGCTGTAAAGCATAAAGATGATAAATTTCAACCATTTGAATTTGATAGACATTCTATGGGAGACAATGATATTTTAATAGAAATATTATTCGCAGGTATATGTCATAGTGATATTCACTCTGCTCGCTCTGAGTGGAAGGAAGGAATATACCCTATGGTGCCTGGACATGAAATAGCTGGAAAGGTTGTTGCTGTTGGTAAGAATGTTAGTAAGTTTAAGGTTGGAGATTATGCTGGTGTTGGCTGTATGGTTAATAGCTGTGGAGAATGTGAGGCTTGTAAGGCTTCTTTAGAACAGTTTTGTGAGCGTAAGCAAACTGTTTATACTTATGACTGTCCTGATTGTTTCCATAATAATGAACCTACTTATGGTGGATATTCTAATAATATTGTTGTAAGTGAAAGATTTGCTGTTAATGTACCTGCTAATGCACCTCTTGACAAGGTTGCTCCACTTCTTTGTGCTGGTATTACTACTTACTCTCCTTTAAAATTCTCTAAAATTTCTTCTGGTATGAAAGTTGGTGTTGCTGGATTTGGTGGGCTTGGAGTTATGGCTGTAAAGTATGCTATAAAGATGGGTGCTGAAGTATATGTATTTGCTCGCAATAAGAATAAAGAAAAAGAAGCATTAGAGCTTGGAGTAAAACAATTATTTACTTCTACAAAAGAGGCTACTGATAATAATATAAGATTAGACTTTATAATATCTACAATTCCAAATGGATATGATGCTAATGATTATGTAGATATATTAAAGTATGGTGGTGAAATGGCTATTGTTGGACTTCCTCCTGCTGAATTAAAACAAGCTCTTTATACTACAAGACTTATTTGGGCTGGACATAGAAAAGTTTATGGTTCATTGATTGGTGGTATTAAAGAAACTCAAGAGATGTTAGACTTCTCTATAGAAAATAATATTTACCCTGAAATTGAGATTATTAATATTAATCAAATTGATGAAGTTTATGAAAAGCTTACTTCTGGTGCTGGAAAGTTTAGATATGTTATTGATATGAAATCATTAAATTAATAAAAATAATAGGCTTTATATAATATTTTATATAAAGTCTATTTTTTAATTTTAAATAGGATATAAATTTTTTATTTATGAATAAAAAGATATATGAATTTGATGCTATTATAAAAACAATGGATGATACTAATGGTGCTTTTGTTGAGTTTCCTTATGATGTTAAAGAAGAGTTTAATAAAGGAAGAGTTAAGGTTATAGCTACTTTTGATAGTATTGAATATAATAAAGCATTGCTTGCCAAGTGGAGAACTGAAAGGCATATAACTATTATTCCTAAAGAAATCAGAGAAAAATTAAAAAAAGATATTAATGATACAGTAAAAGTTACAATTATAGAAAGAGAATAATAATTTTTATAACTTGTCAATAATACTTTCATTTAAAGTAGCATTACTACACCCAAGATGAGAATATGATACTATCATACCGTTTTCTAATTCTTTTACCATAGTAGTATACTTTGGAAATTCTATATTTTCTAATATTACTTCTTCATCATCAGCTATTATCTTTATTATAATAGAGTTATTAATATTTTCTATAAAGTATTTACTATCTTCTAAATTAGAATTTGATATAAGCTCTAACACCCTTTCAAAAGAAATAATAAACGCCTTATCAAAAAATACATAAACATAATAATATGTGGTATTATAGTTTTTAATAAAATTATAAGCATATTGTAAATCTTCTTTTGTAATATTTATAGTAAGTAGTTTAATATTATTTCTGTCTGTGATAGCCTCATCTAATTCCTTAATTCTTTCTGATACTTTTTCTAATTCTACACTTGTTTTCCAATTAGGTAGTTTAAAAGATATGATGTCTAAATTATCTTTATTTATAGCTTCTATTAATTTTAATAACTCTTTATTTTTATTATATAGTAAGTCATAATGCATTGATAAAATTTTATCCTTAACTAATAAAGCTCTATTTGCATAAAAATTTTTCTTATCAAGCATAAATGCCTGATATTTATCAAAAATAAAAGGAGCACAATAAACCTTAATAGCAAATACTGCATTATTAGAATTATTATAAATTATTATATCATCATCTTCTAAAGTAGCTTTATAGTGTGATGTATTATTAAAAGACTTTATTAATGTATTTTTAGCCCAAGTATTTTCTTCTATTTTTATTAAATATTCAGAGTTTATTTGAATTGATTGCTTTTTTATATTATTAGTATATTCATCAAAGTTTATGAGGTTTTTATTTATTTTTGAAATTAGCATTTGTATTTTTGCAATATAGTCATTTTTATTATTTTCAAAATTATTTTTATTCATAAAACAATATACCTGTAAATTAGCATTTATAATATAATAAACAAAAATATATTATATAGGAGATATTTTTATGTCAAATGAAAAGGTGTATGAATTTGATGCTATTATAAAAAAAGTGGATGATATAGACGGAGCTTATATTGAATTTCCATACGATGTAAAAAAAGAATTTGGAAAAGGAAGAGTAAAAGTAGAAGCTACATTTGATGGTGTAGTATATCATGGCAGTTTAGTTAGAATGAAAACACCTTGTCATATTATAGGTATTAGAAAAGATATAAGAAGTAAGATAAATAAACAAGCTGGAGATAGTATTCATGTTACAATAAAAGAACTTATATAATATATTTGATAATTAATAAAATATATTATATATTTATATTAGTATATTTAATAAAAAATTATTCAAGGAAATATTTATTTATGAGAAATAATAAAAGTTTTGTAGGTCTTTTACCATTATTTGCATTTATATTTTTATACTTAGGAACTGGCATATATTGGAAAACTCAAGGTGTTAATTTAGCATTCTATCAACTTCCTGCACCTATTGCTATGGTTGTAGCTATTATTTTTGCTTTTATTATATTTAAAGGAAATATTAATGATAAATTTAATAGTTTCCTGTCGGGATGTGGTCATCATGATATTGTTACTATGTGTATTATATACTTGCTTGCAGGAGCTTTTGCTACTGTATGTGCTGTTATGGGGGCTGTAAGTTCTACTGTAAATTTGGGTCTTACTTATATACCAAGTCAATATTTAGTGGCTGGTATATTTATACTATCAGCTTTCATATCTACAGCTACAGGAACATCTGTAGGAACTATAAGCACTATTGCACCTATTGCTATTGGGCTTGCAGATAAAGGTGGACTTTCACTACCTTTAATACTTGCTGCTGTTATGGGTGGAGCTATGTTTGGAGATAATTTGTCTATTATATCTGATACTACTATTGCTGCAGTAAAAACTCAGGGTGCTACTATGAAAGATAAGTTTAAGACAAACTTTATTATAGTATTACCTGCTGCTATTATTACTATTATACTATTTATAATATTTGGAAAACCTACAACAGCTGTAAGCGTATCTAATTTAGAATTTAATATAGTAAAAATTATCCCTTATATATTTGTATTAGCTTTAGCTATTTCTGGTGTTAATGTATTTGTAGTATTAGTATCTGGAACTATTGTTGCTGGAATAATTGGAATTATATACGGAGATTTTAGTTTATTAAAATACTCTAAAGAGGTATATTCTGGTTTTTCAAGTGTATTTAGCATATTTTTACTTTCTTTACTTACTGGTGGTCTTGCTTCTATGATTACAAAAGAAGGTGGAATAGAGTGGATTATGGGAGTTGTAGAAAAATTTATTAACAGTAGAAGAACTGCAAAACTTGGAATAGGAGTTTTAACTGCTATTACAGATCTTGCACTTGCTAATAATACTATAGCAATACTTATAAATGGAGATATAGCAAAAAATATATCAGAAAAATATAATATAGCACCAAAAGATAGTGCCACTATTATGGATATATTCTCTTGTGTATTTCAAGGTGCCTTACCTTATGGAGCACAAATGCTTATATTATTAAGCTTTGCAAATGGAAAAGTTTCTCCTATAGATATAATGCCTTTATTATGGTATCAGGGATTACTTCTATTATTTACTATTTTATTTATATTATTATTTAATAAAAACTCTTCAAAAGTAAGAAATAGAAATGAGAATAAATATAATTATTCATCTATACCATCTAATATTTATAATACAAACCCTTATCAAAGTGTATACTCATATAGTGGTGCCAATACTTTTAATAATACTTTTAGATTTGGTGAAAACAGAATTTTAGGTACATATACTGATAATCGTATACCTTTCACTGTATTTCATAGATTCAATATACTAAGTACATTAAATATGAAAAACTTCAAAGCAATTACTTCTAAATATAAAAAATCATATTAATAATAAAAAAATTATTTAATAAAAAGAAAATAAAAAAGGAATACTTAATTAGTATTCCTTTTATTATATCATAATTTTATATAATCTATTATAGCTTAAAGAAACTCATAACACTCTTTAATGTATTAGCCTGAGATACTAAGTCTCTTGAAGCACTTTCAGCCTCATTTACTAAAGCACTATTTTTTTGAGTAGCCATATCCATCTCAGAAACCGCTCTATTTACCTGTTCTACACCTGTTTGTTGTTCTACAGCAGCAGAACTAATACCCTGCATAATATTAGCTGTTTCATCTATTTTAACTTTAATATCAGCAAATATCTCTTGAGATTGATGAGCTGTTTCTGTAGCTTTATCTATTTTTGTATAAACATTATCAATTAAGTCTGTAATATCTTTTACAGAAGTTTGAGTAGTTTGAGCTAAGTTACGAACCTCTGAAGCTACAACACCAAAACCCTTACCCATATCACCAGCACGAGCAGCCTCAACAGAAGCATTAAGTGCAAGAATATTAGTTTGGAAGGCAATATCTTCAATCAATTTTGTAATATCCTTAATCTTAGAACTAGCCTCATGTACTTCTTCTATATTTCTTGTAGTTTCTAATATAATACCACCAGCATCATCTATAGATTTTTTAGAAGCTATCATCATATCATTACCATTAACAGAATACTCTGTAGAAGATTTAATTGTAGAAGCCATCTCTTCCATAGAAGCAGCAGTCTCTTCTAAGTTTGCAGCCTGAGCCTCTGTTCTACGAGAAAGCTCTAAGTTACCGCTAGCAAGTCTTTCAGAAGCCTGCATAATATTTTCAGAAGCATTATTAACTTCAGTAATAGTCTCAACAAGCTTGTATCTCATATGCTTGAAAGAATCTGCAAGAGCACCTATTTCATCATTTCTATCTTTCATACTATTATTAGATTCTCTTAAATCACCATTTTCTATCTTTTTAGCCTCATCAACAACAATAGCAAGAGGTCTTGTTATAGAACGTATGAAGAATACTATAAAAATAGCAATAGCAATAATAGTAAGTACTCCTAATAATACCCCACTTATTGTAGCCTTACGCACATCCCTAAATATCTCTTCATCAGTCATAGTCATAACAGTATACCAAGGAACATATTTTAATCTTTGATAATACGCAGAATAAACTGTATCTTGGGCATTATATTTCTTTATAATACCATTATCAAGCCCCTTATTATAAGCATCTCTAAACTCAGGAACTGTATCTACTCCTATTAAATTATAATCAGAACTCATTATTATCTTATTATTACCACCATATACTATTAATATTCCACTCTCACCCAAATTAACATCATTCATATAATTCTTATAAAATTCATTCAAACTAAAAATAGTATATAGATAAGCAACTTCTCTACCACCATCAAATACAGGTGTAATAAATAAAAATGAAGGATGACCATTTACAGGAGAAGTAATAAATGTATTGTCATAAACAACATTACCATAGCCATATTCTTTAGACTTTATCTTATTCCAAGCATCAGAATAAGTATCACTAAATTGTTTATTAGTCCAAGTATCATAATCACTATCAACTAATATTCTACCATCAAGAGAAACAATACCTATATTTATAGAACAAGCATTCTTTTCTCTAAAAACCTTTAATGTATTTTTTAACTCATTAAAACTACCTGTAGGATCTAATAAATAATCATCTATAGTATCTACAGAAGCATATATTTCCAATATATAAGACTGTGTCCTAAACCAAGCATCAAAAACTGAACTATACCCTTGAACTGTGGTATAAAAACCTTCAAATCTCCCCTTAGTTATACCACGTCCAGCGATATTTAATGCACTAAAACATAATATAGTAACAAATACTGCTGTAAAAAGTGACAAAATAACAGGAACCTTAATAGCTAAACTATTCATCTTTTTCATTTGAACAAACCCTTTTTTTATTTTCTTATATATTATATTAGATTTATATTCGGAAACGAGATGCCTAAACTATATTATTTAATTTTATAAAACAGAATATATACCATAGAAAATATTAATATTTTAGTATTGATATTAGTATTAAATTATTGTAAAATACTATATACAGTAATTAAGGGATTAGAGAGTTCTATTATGTATAAAGATAAAAAAATAAGAGGTCATTTTAGTAGTAATATAGGGTTTATAATTGCATGTATAGGGTCTGCTGTTGGGATTGGAAATGTGTGGCTTTTTCCTTGGAGGGTTGGACAATTTGGGGGTGCTGTATTTTTAATATTATACTTTGCTTTTACTATTATTTTAGGAGTTGTTGGACTTATAGGCGAGTTTACACTTGGAAGAATGAATAAAACTGGTCCTATAGGGTCTTTTGCTAATGCTTTTAAAAATAAAAAACTGGGAGCTTTTATTGGTTCTATACCTATGTTTGGTGCTTTGGGTATTGCTATTGGGTATTCTGTTGTAGTTGGATGGGTATTAAGATATACTATTGGGTCTATTGATGGAAGTTTATTTGCTAATGATAATTTTGCTGAGTATTTTTCTATATTAGCATCAGATTTTGGCTCTGTTTCTTGGCATATTATTTCTATACTTATTTGTGTAATTATTTTAGTAGGTGGTATATCAAAAGGAATTGAAAGGGCTAATAAGATTTTTATGCCTATGTTTTATATACTTTTTATTATATTACTTATAAGAGTATTAACGCTTCCAAACATTAAAGAAGGAATTAAATACTTATTAGTACCAAATTGGAGTGTATTATATGATACAAAAGCTTGGGCTATAGCTCTTGGTCAAGCATTTTTCTCGCTTTCACTTGCTGGTTCTGGAATGGTAGTTTATGGGTCTTATTTAGATAATAATATCAATATAGTAAAATCTGCAATACAAACTGCTATTTATAGTTCTATGGGTGCTTTACTTTGTGCTTTTGTTGTAATACCTGCTGTTTTTGCTTTTAATATTAGCCCTAATGCTGGTCCACCACTTCTTTTTATATCGTTGCCATTGGTATTTAAACAAATACCATTTGGAGAGTTTTTTGCATTCCTATTTAATTTATCTGTACTATTTGCAGCTATTTCATCACTTATTAATTTAATGGAATGTCCTGTAGAAGCTCTTCAAGATAGATTTAATATTTCAAGAAAAACTGCTGTTATTATTATTGGTATTATAATGATTGCTGTTGGAGTATTTATAGAAAATGGAGAGAAAGTTGGTATTTGGATGGACTTTGTTTCTATATATATAGTACCTACTGGAGCTATGCTTTCTGCTATTGTTATTTATTGGATATTTGGAATGAAAAAGTTTAGAGAAAATGTACAGTTAGGGATGAATAAAGAATTACCTAAAAGTTTTGATTTCTTAGCTAAATATATTTTTGTAATAGTATCTATACTTATACTAATACTTAGTATTATGGGTAGACTATAAAAATTTAATAGTAGGAGTTTACTATTAAAAATCTATCTATGCCTTCTGTATTTGTATCTGGATTATAAACTAAATATATGTCACCTTCAAGAGGAACATATCTAAGTAGTTTATCATCACTTCTAAAATCTCCCTTAACATATACAGCAGATCCAGGAGGCATAGAAAAATTAATTTGTGAAGTAATAATTTTAGGTTCAACTTTAATTTTATTATAATAACCATAAATACCACTAACATCATTTTTATAATTAGCCTGAAGCCAAGTAGCATATAACTCGCTCCAATCTTTAAAATTTCTTATATTTTTTTGTGCTGCATAAAGTATAGCCTTATATGTACCTCTATACTCTTCTGGTGCATTTGCAATATCTTTATAAATCTCAAATCCATTTTTAGATTGAAGTGCAAGCCAATACATAAATAATGATACAGTAGCATACTTGTGAACAGTGTATCCACCTTTCCAATTAATAAAATAATCACCTTTTGTTATAAGATACATTGAATCTGTATTAAAATAGTCTAATCTATTTTTGGGTAAATAACCTCTGTATGCTATAACTGCTGCCTCTGATAATGCCTCATCTACCCATACATCAAATTTACCTTTTAAATTATTATTATGATTTTTTCTTAAAATGCTATAATGAATAACATGCTGAAGTTCATGTATAATTGTATTTAATACAGAGTCTATACTATACCAACCATTTATATAATCTAAAAAAATTATATTTTTGTTATCATTCTCTATTTCAGTATCATCACCTTCCAAAATAGAATAACCTTGCAAATAAGCATTATACCCCTTATCACCACCATTAATATCCATTATAAGAAGTATAAGTTTGCTATCAAGTTTTCCAAAAATATACTCCTCCATTTTTAAAGCATTCATAGTTTCATTTATAATTTTTTTAAGCTCATTATGATTAACTTCATATTCATTTTCTAAATAAATATCAATACTCTCTGTAGTATATATTTGCTTTGCACTTAGCTCTACTACTTTGTAGCTATTATTAAGAAGTCGAACTGCTTGAAATCGTTTTTCCTCACTATTACCATTTTCTATTTTGTATGTTTTTTTATTTTTTAATATGTCATTTATATTTGCATTTAATAATACACTATTTATAAAACATAATAATAAAAGAGTAATAGTTTTTTTTATCATAATATATACCTACTTAAAAGAGTTATTTTTAAAGGTCGGTAATATTTCAATAATTATAATATTAAAAAATAATAAAAGCTCTACTAAAATAAATAGCAGAGCTTTTTTATATTATAAAATAATATTATATTTACTTCTTTTCAAAACTATTCTCTTCACCTTTAAGCATTCTCTTATAATTTGGAATATGTTTTATTATAATAAATAAAGCAAGTAAAATTGCCACACATATTAAATATTTATACTCAACATTAAAAAAGAATCTATAAAGAAAATTAGCATTAAAATTAAGAGCTGTAAGTATCAAAGGAAAAGCAATAACTCCAACAGTAGATCCAATAGCAACTGTTTTTTTAGAAGCAAAAAGTCCTGCAAAAAAGAAAATCATAGTAATAAGAAGCGAAACAGGTGCAAGCATAAACATAGAACCCGCTGCAGTAGCAACACCCTTACCCCCTCTAAACTTTAAAAATACAGAATAAACATGCCCAAGTATAGAAAATACTGCACAAAGAATAAGTACCCAGCTATAATCGCTTGTTTTTATAATAAAAAGTGCAGGTATCAAAACAGCAACAGCACCCTTAGAAATATCTAAAAAATAGCAGAGTATTCCAGCCTTCTTACCACAAACCCTAAGTACATTAGAAGAACCAGGATTCTTACTACCTTCCTCAAAAATATTTTTACCATTAGCAGATGCAATAATAACAGCAAAAGGTATAGCTCCAATAATATATGATATTAACAAACTTATTATAATTTTTATAGTCATTTTTATTTTCCTCTTTTTCTAAAATTTAATATAATAGGAGTACCTCTAAAGTCGAATATTTCTCTAAATCTGTTTTCTAAGTATCGTTTATAATGAGCATTTAATTTATGTGGTTGATTACAAAATATTGCAAAAGCTGGTGGATTTACTCCTGTTTGAGTTACGTAGTATATCTTAAATGGAGTATTTCCTGCTGTTATAGTATATTCTCTTGTAAGACGTACCATAGTATCAGTTAATGGATGAGTTTCATATTTTTGAAGCCTTGTTTTTGCAACACGCACAGCAAGAGATAGTAGTTTCTCGGCATCATTTTTACGAGTAGCACAAACTCTAGCAAAAAATGCATAGTTTAAAACAGGAAAAGTCTCTTTCATATAAGCTTCATAATCATTCCAAGTAGTACCCTCCTCACGAATATCCCACTTGTTAGCAGCTATTACAATACCCTTTTTTCTCTCTACTATAAGACTTGCTATTGTTTTATCTTGATCTGTTAAACCTTCTAATACATCAAGCATTAAAATACAAACATCAGAAGCTTCTATAGCCTTAACAGCCCTATTAACACTATAATACTCAACATCTGTATTAACATTTTTCTTTTTTCGTATACCAGCAGTATCTACTAAACAAATATTATCTCCCTTAAAATTAAAAACTTCATCTATAGAATCTCTTGTAGTACCTGCTATGTTTGATACTATACTTCTATCTTTTCCAAGTAATGTATTTAAAAGTGTAGATTTACCAGCATTAGGTTTACCAACTATTGCTATATTTATTAGCTTTTCTTCTTCTGTAGCTTCATCTTCTAAAATCTCTTCATCTGTTTCATAATAGCTTTCTTCAAGAGCCTCTTTACTTTTTTTTGTTTTCTTGCCTCTAAGTAGATCCATAAACTCCTGAGTAGGTTCTATATCTAAAAGTTCTAATATTTTATATTTTAAATCATTGATACCATTATTATGCTCTGCACTAATTGTAACTATATCATTAATGCCAAGTGAATAAAAATCACTTATAAGATTTTCGTGTGAAGATGAATCTACTTTATTTATAGTAAGTATAATAGGTTTTGATGATTTTCTTATAACATTAAGAAAGTATCTATCATCAGGATGAGTCTGGTGAGCATCCACCAAAAATAGTAATATATCAGCATTTTCAAAAGCAGTTTTCAATGCCTTTTCTCTAACCTTATCATTCAAGCTATCATCACTAATATCTAAAAGTCCACCAGTATCAAAAATATTAAACTCAATACCATCTATATACATACTTGCAATAGAAACATCTCTTGTAACTCCAGCTATAGGATCTACTATGGCCTTTCTTCTACCAACTAGTCTATTAAAAAGAGTAGACTTACCAACATTAGGACGCCCTATAATAGCTATGTTTTTCATTATAATTGTACCTTTAGATAAAGTTATTTTTTTATTAAAGTTATTTTTTAATTGATGAAGTATAACATAATTTTTTTTATTTTTCTATATAAAAAGAGTTATAATTATTGTACTATTATAGTATAATAATTATAAACTATAAAAAGATATTTAATTATAATTTATAAAAAAATAAAAATATATTAGGAGATATTTAAATTATGAAATATATGAACCTATATAGAGGATATGAAAAAAGAAAAGAGAGTATAGACAGTAGAATATCTTCTATTATATCGAGAAGTCAATTTATATTTGGAGAAGAATTAGAAGAATTAGAAAGCACACTTGCAAAATATGTTGGGGCTAAGTATGCTTTGGGAATATCTTCTGGACATACTGCTATTGTACTTTCTCTTATTGCTCTTGGAATTAAGCCTGATGAGGATAACTCTAAAAAAGAAATTATTGTTCCTGCTATGACATTTTTCTCTACAGCTGAAGCTCCTGCTTTCTTGGGTGCTAAGGTTGTTGTATGTGATATTGATGAATATTTTAATATTGATACAAACAAATTAGAAAGCCTTATTAATAAAAATACTGTTGGTATTATACCTGTAAATTTATTTGGGCAATGTGCTAATTATGATATTATATTAGATATTGCAAAAAAACATAATATATTTGTAATAGAAGATGCTTGTCAGTCATTTGGTGCTACATATAATAATATAAAATCTTGTAGTGGACAATTTGGTGAAATTGCTACTACTTCATTTTTTCCTGCTAAACCTCTTGGTTGTTTTGGTGATGGGGGTATGATATTTACAAATGATGAAAAGCTTTATAGTAGTATGAAACAACTTCGTCATCATGGTGATAGCGGTGGTATGGTACATGTTCAATTAGGAACTACTGGAAGACTTGATAATTTACAGGCTGGTATTTTATTAGAGAAATTTAAAGGATATGATGATGATATGGAGCATAGAAGAAAAGCTGGAGAATATTATACTCAAAATTTAAAAGATATTGTAAAAACTCCAGAAGTAGCTTCATATAATAAAACTGTATATGCTCAATATGTAATACAGGTAGAAAATAGAGATGATATTAGAGAAAAACTAAATAAACTCAATATTCCAACTGCTTTATACTATCCAAATCCTATTCACTTAGCACCTATTATGAAAGATAAGTTTGGATATAAAGAAGGAGATTTTCCTATTGCAGAATATGCCTCAAAACATAATATAGCTCTTCCAATAGATAATGACATTCTAAAAGAAGAACAAGATTTAGTTATTAATGCTATAAAAGAAGTTTTAAAATAAAATACCTGCACTTTTTAAGATTTCAAGAATAATAATCCAAAGTGGAATTAATATAAGGCTTAATACTGTAGATAGAAAATAGCAATTAGAAATTAAAACTGGTGCTTTATCATATTTAAGAGAATAAGCAGCTACTACTGCACCTGTTGGTGTTGCCATTAATATAACAACTGCTACTACTGCTATATATGAAATATCCATAACATTAAAATATTTTAATGCTATTAATACTAATAGTGTTAGCAGTGGTAAAAATATGACTTTATTAAAAGAATAATACCAAGAAGTTTTTGAAAGTAATGCTGATTTAATAGATAAATTTGATAATGTAATACCTATGGAAAGCCAAGCAAGTGCTGATGTTAAAGAAGCCAATAATTTTAATGTGTGAAAAATTGATGGAAGAGTATGATCTATTCTTACTATAGAAACATAAGAAACTATATTATTCTTTTCTATGCTAATATGTGGAAAATTATCTTGAAATATCCATACTATAAGTCCTAAAAAAGTGGAAAATAAAATAGGATTAAATATCATTTCATGTATATTCTCTAATCTAAATTTTATACCACTCATTTTTATTAATGCATACGAATATAAAAATACCCTATATGACAAGTTGAATATATTCGCATAAATAAGACCTTCAGAACCATAAAGTGAATATACTATAGGAAATCCAAAGGTTGTAGTAGAACCAAATATTGTACATATTGTTAATGCTATTTTAGGGTCTTCTTTATAGTTAAAGTATAATTTGCCAAATGTTAGAATAAGAACTATATATACAATAAAACCAAATATTAATAAACTCATACTTTGCATAATGATATTTTTATCTATATCTTGTATAAAAGCTGTAAAACATAATGCTGGAAAAGTTAAATTAAGAAGTATATTTGTAATAGAATGAGCTGTTTCATTTGTAAATACTTTTAGTCTTCCTAATACAAATCCTAATATTATAATTAAAATAGATGATATTATAATATTTTGAAAGTCTGTTAGAGATGAGTTTATAACATTTAAATTTAGAAGTTCTATTATATATCTCATATTAGTATATATTTTATTTCCTTTTATTTATTAGTATTTGATTATATACTATTTAATATTTTTTATTAAGTAAATAATTAAAATATATAAACGCATAGGAGTATAGTTTTATGATGAAAGGTTATGCTATGATGGGAATAGGTAAAACACAGTGGATAGAAAAGGAAAAGCCTACTTGTGGGTATAGAGATGCTATTGTACGTCCACTTGCTGTTGCTATTTGTATATCGGATGTTCATACCGTTTGGGGTGGAGCTATTGGAGATAGAAAAAACCTTATTTTAGGACATGAGGCTGTTGGGGAGGTTGTAGAGGTTGGAAGTTTGGTTAGAGATTTTAAGATTGGGGATAAAGTTTTAATACCTTCTGTCACTCCTAATTGGAGTAGTATTGAAGCTCAGATGGGGTATCCTTCAAATTCTAATGGTATGAATGCTGGGTGGGAGTTTTCTAATATAAAAGATGGTGTTTATGCTGATTTTTGTCATATAAATGATGCTGATGGTAATTTAGCTATACTACCTAAAAATATGACCTATGCTGAAGGAGGTATGCTTTCAGATATGATACCTACTGCTTTTTTGGGGGCTGAAATTGCTGATATTCAATATGGTGACTGTGTTGTTATAATTGGTATAGGATGTGTTGGACTACTTGCTATTGCAGCTTCAAAACTACGTGGAGCGGGTAGAATTATAGTTGTGGGGTGCCATAAAAAATATATTGATGTTGCTAAGATGTATGGAGCTACTGATTTTATTAATGATATAGATGGGGATATTACTAATGAGGTATTTGATTTAACTAATAAAAAGTGCGTTGATAAAGTTATAATATGTGGTGGAAAATCTAAAATTTTTAAAGATGCTATTAATATAGTTAGAGCTGGGGTGATTATTAGTAATGTAAACTATATAGATGATGGTGAGTTTATAGAAATACCTCGCCTTGCATACGGAGTTGGTATGGGACATAAAGCTATATATGGTACACTTATGCCTGGAGGTAGATATAAAACAGAAAAATATGCAAATTTACTTAGCTTTAATAGAATTGATGTAAATCCTATTTTTTCAAGTATTGAATATGGTTGGGATAATTTAGAGAAAGGGCTTTTATCTATAAAAGAAAAACCATCAGAAAATATAAAGCCTGTTATAATTTTATAAAAGCTATTCGACATCATATTTATGATTTTTTAGTAAACATAATAAAAAATTAGTTTTTTAACAAAAAATACTAAAACAAATTATAACTAAGTCGAGAATTTAATATAACTTATTTTTTAAGGTGTATTTTTTATGTTTAATTTATTAGAAGAAATTTCAAAAATAGAAATATTATTAGAAAAAGAAATAGAAGTTTATAAAGTTATATTAGATACAGAAGAGAGAAAAGTTAATGCTATTATCAATACAAAACTTCAAGATGTACATATGTATTGTGAGCATCAACAAGAGAAAATGACTCAAGCAAATGAACTTAGAAAAATGAGAGAATCTATTATAGACTTAATTATCCTAAATAAATTCCCACATCTATCTGAAAAAGCAACTCTTTCAGATATAATAAAAAGAATACCAATAGCACAAACTTCAAAAATATCTTCTTTAAGATTAGAGTTAGTAACATTAATGGCAAGATTAAAACACTTAAATAAATTAGCACCAAAGCTTTTTGATGATGTATTAGACTTCTTCACAAATATGAAAGATGTGCTACACGACAGCAAAAAAATAGGATATGATAATAAAGGAAAAGAACATATAATAAACAGAAAATTATCTACATTAATTAACAAACAAGTATAAATAATTAAACATAAAAAATAAGCTTTATAATATATAATTTTTTATATATTATAAAGCCTTTTTTAACAAAAAGTAAAATATAAAAATGAAAAAGGTTTATTTAGAACATTTTTCATTAATATCTTTAAGCATATTAGCAATTTTTTCATCATCCATACCGTGTCCACGTCCACCTTCTTCCAAAGTTTCCCAATGTGCAACGTGACAACCTATACAATGAAGTCCATAGCTCATCATTATCTCTACAGAATCAGGGCAAGCCTGTATAATTTCACCAATACTCATATCTTTACTTATCATAAATACAAAAACCTCCTATTTTATTTGTAATTTTACTGATATATTATATTGTATATAATATATTATTTTTTGTCAAAAACAATATATTAATTTTCCGTTTTTGTTCCACTAATAAAGGGATAGAATATATTAAAATTTTTAAGATAGGGACGAAAATAAAGCAGAGAAAACTCTCCTGTATTTTTAATTGTAGATATTTCTTTTTTAATTGCAAGTTTTAATTCTTTTTTCTTATTTAGTGTTTTATAAAGTCTCTTTATCATCATTATTGTAGCTAAATCTCTATAGTATGGTAGATTTTCATTAAATAATAATAATGCCCTACTAATAACAAAGCCATCATAACCCATAAGTGCAAAATAAGAGTAAAGAAGTATAATAGAAATATCACAATTTTTGCCTCTCTTATAAACAGCACTTCTAACTATATTAAAAGCAATATCTCTATCACAATTAACACCTATACCATTATAATAACAATGTGCAAGCATACCCTTTAATACAGTAGACTTAGAATTATTAATTTCTATATATCTATCCCATCTATAATATATTTCAAAAGCCTTATTCTCATCCTTAGAAACTCCTCTACCAAGCTCATAACACATACCAAGTAAAGCATAAGCAACATCTAAATTTCTATCTACAAGAACTATATTATTTAAAATCTCAAAAGAAACCTCAGGATAAGAAGATATAATATCTCCAAAAAATAACTCCTTAGCATAAAGATAATAAGCATAAGAACTATCAAGCTTCATAGCCTCTTTTAAATAATCCATAGCTATAAAATAATACCTACCTATAAGATTATCCATCATTATCTTAGAAATAGAACAATATATCAAAGCCTTGTCCAATTTAGAAGAGTTCAAACAAAAACGATAATTTTCTATAATAAGTTCATAATCTGTAGATAATGTCATCTCAAGAGAATAAGCATACATAAATCTAATATAATAAATATTCTCATAATCATTATAAAGATCATCATTATTAAAACTATTAGAGTTAATTTTAAGAAAAAACTCATCGCATATATTAATTATACCTCTATAATCCTTTAACTCATTGTAAATAAAAACAAATAAGTTGTAAGTAGAAATCTTTCTATCTAAATAATTTATTTTGTTTAAATACTTAATAGCATTTTTATAATCACTAATACAATCAGCATAATTATAATAAAACTCAGCAATAGCCTCATAAAACCAAGAATCTATATTTTTTATATCTCTTAAAGCATTATGATATTCTATTTTAGCACTACCAAAATCTTTCTTTGCTATATAAATATTACTCTTATAATATCTATACTGCAAACTATTATCCCCAAGTATATAAATAACCCTATCTAATATGCGAATATTCTCTTCTATGTCATTATATATATCAATATTAGAATCATAATACTTACCACTATCATATACTATCATATCATGTAAAGCCTCAGCCTTTCCAGCCAAAGCCTCCAAAGTATATTTATTATTATCTAATAACTTATCATATAAACAAATAGCCTTTTTATATTCTTCTTTATTAAAATACCACTCAGATGCCTCATACATAGCATTATAATTATTCTCATTAAGCTCTAAAGCCCTCTCTAAGAAAAATATAGTATCATCATAAAAACGATAATCAAAACCCTTAGATAGGGTAATTCCTTTAAGAAAATAAGCATCATCATACATAGGAAAATCAATAATAAGTTTATTAGCCTCAATATCAGCCTTTTCAAAAATACCCAAATTATAATAACAAAGCCCACGCTCAAACCGTGCAACTTTAGAATATGAAGAAGACATATTATTAATAAACTCATTATAATAAGCTATAGCCTGATGAAAATCTGCTTCACTAATACCGTTATTTAAGTAACTACTACCAAGCAAAAGAAAAGCATCATAAGACTTAGGATCTTTTTCAATCAAAACTTGTGCATATAAACGCTCTTCATCTATATTCTTTATAGCTCTATTTAACTACATAAGCCCTCTATAGGCATCTATAATACTATCATCAAGCTCTATAGCCTTATTTAAATCAAGCTCTATATTAGAATAAATTAAAGCAGTATTAGCATCATAATTAGAATTATTATTAGAAAGTTGAATAGCTACAAAAGAAGACTTTCCTCTAAGATAATATGCAAGTGCATTATTAGGTTCTTTTGATATTATAATATTTAATTGCTCTAAAGCTCTCTTATAATCACCACTTTCTATATAGTCGTTAATATCATCTAAAGAACTCATCTAAAATAAAAACCTAATATACTACACGAAGAAGAAAAGAAAAAACTATTCTAAGAAGTGTAGGTACTACAAGCTGTAAAATAAGTAGAAATACTAAAGGAGATAAATCTATCATGCCTATTTGCATTTTATATCTAAAATCTCCAAAAACTTTATCTACAACCCCATCAGTCACTTTATGTAAAAAATTAACAAGCGGATTATAATAATCTAATCTCAAAGCCCCAAAAGCAGTAAGCCAACTTAAAACAATCCATATAAGCCATATAAAAGAATAAAGCCTCAAAGACTGAAGTAGAAGTATATATATAAACTTAATAAAAGAGCCTAACATAAAAAAAATTAACCTCTAATAATATTTAAAGCCTCTTGAGAAGTTTTAGTAACATTCACTATAGAAAGAAACTTAATAGATTCAAATAAAGATTCTAACTGTTTAGACAAAGAAGAAAAATAAATAGAACCATTATTCTCAGATGCAAATCTCAAAGTAGAAGCAATAAGTCCCAAAGCAGAGGAACACATATACTCAACATTTGAAAAATCAAAAATTAAACTCGATATATTAGATTCTCTTATAGAATTAATCTTCTCTTCCAACTCATCAACATCTTCTGAAATCATATTCTTTTCTATATAAAAAATAGCTATCTTCTTATCATCTTCTATAGAAATACGCACAAGTTCTCCTTAACTATTAAATAAAGTATAATTGTATACTTTGTTTAACAAAAAATCAATTATTATTATTTATATTTTCCATTCAATCAAAATAGGGCAATGATCAGAACCCATAACATCTTTTAAAATATCAGCCCTTTTAATATCTTTTGTTATTTCATTGTTCACAAAGAAATAATCAATTCTCCATCCCACATTTTTCTCACGAGACTTAGTTTTCATATCCCACCAGCTATAATATCCATTTTCTTCAGGAACAAACATTCTAAATGTATCAGTAAAACCATTATTAAGAAACTCTGTAATCTTAGCTCTCTCTTCAGGTAAAAAGCCAATACTCTTTTCATTTTCCTTAGGACGTGCTAAATCTATAGCCTGATGAGCAATATTCATATCCCCACATAATATAACATTCTTATTCTTTTTAAGACTTGTAAGATGATTTGTTATAGCATCATAAAAAGAAAGCTTATATTCAAAATGCTCCTTAGACTTACCACCATTTGGAAAATAAACATTAAATATATAAAAATTATCAAACTCTAAACAAAGTATACGTCCTTCTCTATCTTCAAAACTATCACCTAAAGTATTTTTTACAACATTAATAGGTTTTAATTTAGTAAATATACCAACACCACTATAGCCCTTTCTAATCTCAGGGTCTGCAGGGTTAATATACAACTCATATCCTTCTATATTTTTTAAATCATCTGGAAGTTGCTCTTCAAAAGCCTTAGTCTCTTGTAAGCATAATATATCTGGATTTTCTTTTTTTATAAAATCAACCAATCCTTTTTTATATGCAGCTCTAATACCATTAACATTCCAAGATATAATTTTTAATACACTCATTATAATAATTTGAACCTTAAAATAAAAATAATTATAATATAATATATATTATAATACAATGATAAAAAATAATTAATTGATTTTTATTAATTTTTAACATAAAAATATATAATAAAAAATTAAAGTAAATTATATGGCATACGCACTTGTAGCAAACTCAAATAAAGACTATACATATCATATATATCCATCTACTATTACAAATCAAAACTCAGATAAAACTATAATAGATATAAAAATAGAGAAAGCAAAGAGTAATTGTAATAAGATAGATAAAAATACAAATTTTAAAAATCTACACTTAGATGAAGTAGTAGTAGACAGTAAATCATACAAATACTATCATAATTATAGTGATGTATGCTATTTTGAAGATAAAAATACAGCAAGAATTGTAGTAGCAACACTAATAGGTAAAAATACTTGCGGAATATGTGTTTCTACTTTATATAATGCAAATTAAAAAACCTCAAAAGACTATTCATCTATTTGAGGTTTTATTTATATTTATATATAAAATATATTATTCACTTAAAATCTTTCTAAGTAAATCATTTACAAGCTTTGGATTACCCTGACCTTTAGTAGCTTTCATAGTTTGTCCTACTAAAAATCCAAAAGACTTTTCTTTTCCAGCTTTAAAGTCTTGAACAGATTTATCATTTTCTGCAAGCACCTGCTTAATAATATTTTCAAGCTCAGTAGTATCCGACATCTGCTTTAACCCCTTCTTCTCAACTATAACAGAAGGAGCTTCACCAGTCTCACACATATCTTCAAAAATCTCTTTTGCAATCTTTCCGCTAATAACACCCTCATCTATAAGCTTAAATATCTCAGCAATATGTTCTGGAGTAGGCTTAAAATCTCTTATATTTTGAAGAGTTTTATTCAAATAAGCATTAACCTCAACCATAATCCAGTTTGAAATTTTCTTAGGTTGTGAAGGATATGCCTTTACAGCCTTTTCATAATAATCAGCTAAATAAATATCTTCTGTAAGTACAACTATATCCTGATCTGGTAAATCATAATCTTTTTTAAGTCTTAATCTTTTCTCTTGAGGAAGCTCTGGTAATTCTTTTTTTGCTTTCTCTATATCCTCTTCACTTAATATTAAAATAGGTATATCAGGATCTGGTAAATATCTATAATCTGCAGCACCCTCTTTAGAACGCATACTCTTTGTAGTATTTTCTTTAGCATCATAAAGGCGTGTTTCTGCCTTAATAGTTTCTCCAGCATTAAGAAGCTTTATCTGACGCTTTATTTCATAATCTATAGCAAGACGTACATTTCTAAAGCTATTCATATTCTTAACTTCAGTCTTAGTACCAAACTCCTTACTACCCTTAGGGCGAATAGAAACATTAGCATCACAGCGTAAAGAACCTTCCTCCATATTACAATCAGAAACATCTATATATTGTAATATTTTTTTAAGCTCTGTTAAATACTGATAAGCCTCTTCTCCAGAAGATATATCAGGCTCAGACACACACTCTATTAAACAACAACCAGCACGGTTTAAATCCACATAACTTAAAGGACGACCAGTATCATCATGCACAAGCTTACCAGCATCTTCTTCCATATGTATTCTATTAATTCTAATACTCTTATTATAAGAAGAACCATCTTCATTAATCACTGTAATATCTATATGTCCATTAGTACAAATTGGCTCATCCATTTGTGTTATCTGATAATACGATGGCAAGTCTGGATAAAAATAATGCTTTCTTGCAAATCTACTAGTATGCTCTATAGTACAATTAGTAGCCATACCAGCCTTTATAGTTTTATGAACCATCTCTTTATTTAATACAGGCAATGTACCAGGATGTGCTTGACATCTTGGACAAGTAAGCGTATTAGCTGGAGCTCCAAAAACATTTGGGCAAGAACAAAATGCTTTTGTTTTTGTATTTAATTGGCAATGTACTTCCAAACCTATGACTGCTTCATATTCCATAATTCTATATCCCTAATAATTGAAAATATTTTTAAAATAATTATGTTTATATAATTATATCTTTATTTCTCGATATTTTCAATAGAAATTTTAAACAAAAAAGATACTGTGTATTTTTTATATTTTAAATAAAATATATTATTTCTTCACTATAGCTGCAGAATCATTAGCATTACCTACGCTATAAGAAAATGTACCTGATGAATCAGAATCAAAAACTAAAGTAACTGAAATAGCACCTCTGCTCCCTTGAAAATTAAATGAATAATTATTATCTGAATTTTTCTTAACATCAGACGCAGGTATATTTTTCACATCATTTTGAGCACCATAAACAGTAATTGAAGCATCATTGTTAATTGTAATTATTGCTTTAGCAGATGCTGAACCATTTTCTACAGGATACCAATCACCTTTATACTTTGAAACATTAACTTCTTCTGGATCTGAAGGATTATTACAAGATAATACTAACAAAGAAAGTAGTAAACAAATAAAAATATTTTTCATCATAATTATAAACCTCTTGTATGATAATAATATACAAGTATAATACCTACAATAAAAAAATCAATTAGAATTATTAATCTTTTTTAATAAATTATCTGTATGAACTCTTATTCTATTTCTCTTAGCAATATATTTATCATACGCAACTGCATCTTTAGTTTCATTATTAATAATAAATAAATGATAATTTATAACATCTAATAATTTATTATAATAAAATATAGCATTATCATAATCACCTATAAGCTCATAAAGTCTTGCAAGCTCTTCAATTATATTATCATCTTTAGTATCTATACTAATTATTCTTTTTAGGTTTTCTATAACATCATTACCATTCTTACTAATATCTCTTTTTAAAATGACAACAAAATCCCTAATAATCTTAGAATCATAATCATTATAATAAATAGAACTCTCAAAAGCCCTCTTAGCACTATCATAATCATTATTAATAATATAAGCATCAGCTATTCTTCTATAGTAAAGATAATAATTATTTTTTAAACTCAAAGCCCTGCTATAATAATGTATACTCCTATCTATATCCGATTTCAAAGCATCAACTCTATACTTATTATAATAACTACAAGCAAGTGCATAAAAATATAAATGATGATTCTTACCCAAATTATTCTCAAAGTTTGTAACTATACTATCAACATCCACACTATTAGTTTGCAAATTCATTAAATACTCTAAATAATCCATATTAAAATAAATATTATCATTATGAAAATTATAAAATGAAGTATATATATTATTAGTTGTAGCATTTGTATTATCTAATATAGAATTATAATATCCTATTAATGATAAATACTCTTCTTCTTTAATAGAATAGTCTTTACGAATAGGATAAATATTTTTTAATATAGCATTAATAGAGTTAAAAAAACTATACTCTGTAGAATAAATGCTATCTTCTATCCATTCACTTGGTTTTGATATATCAAAAATAATATAATGAAGTAAATATCCATCTCTAAAAGGTGTAATATTATAGCTTAAAGTAATATCAACATCATTTTCTAATGTTAGTTTATTTATATTTTCTTTTATCTTAAAAAAATTATTATCAGAATAAATTGGTCGCACTTGTAGTTTAGAGTGTATAATAAGATTTTTTTGTATCAAATCATAAACTGCATAACTCATATAATCATTAGTGTTATATGGTTTTATAATAGCAATAGTTTTCTGAGAAAATAATATATTTGCAAATAGAATAAAAGTAATAAAACAATTTCTTATCATATAAAAATATTTACAATAGTATATTTTAATTTTCTAATTATACAAAAAAGATACTTTTTGTCAAAGAAATGTATTTACATAATCTTATACTAAAATATAAACTAATAACATAATATTTCCGATTAATATATAGTATTAATTTTTTAAGTAGGCTACAAAATATGAGTTATATAAAATACATACTTATAGTACTTGTAATATACACTTCTTCAGTATTTTCTCAAAATATCAATATAGGAAGATTAGATCAATTATTAGAATATGCCAATACAGGAAACGTAGAAGGTGTAAAAAAACTCATACAACAAGGAAATATTACAAACTATATAAACTTTGGCGATCATTTTGGTCATAATGCACTTATTACAGCCTCTGCAAAAGGTTATAAAGATATAGTATTATTGCTACTATCACAAAATCTAAACCTTAATCATACGTGTGTACATGGGAAAACTGCTTTAATATATGCAGTGGATAATGGATATATAGATATAGTATCATACCTACTTGCTAAAAATGCAAATCCAAATGTAAAAGTTAATAATGGAACTACTGCTCTACTTCAAGCTTCTGGTAAGGGGTATTATTCTATAGTTGAAATGCTTATAAATAAAAATGCAGACTTAAAAATAGCTGGATTATATAGAGATGGAGATAATAGCAGTTATAATATGACACCTCTTATGATAGCTGCTTATAATAATCATGATTTAATAGTAGAACTACTTGTAAATAAAGGTGCTGATGTTAATCGTATAAATGAATATGGGGCTAATGCTTTATTTTATGCTATAGCTAAGGGAAATGAAAATATTGCTAAGATATTATTAAAGTATGGTGCTGATGCTAATATAGTCTCTTCATACAAGCAATTTGGTAATATATCTACATTAGCATTGGCGTCTGCTCTTGGACTTAATGATATTGTTAATGATCTTCTAATTGGAAAGGCAAATATTAATCATAAATCAAAAGATGGTAGAACTGCTTTAATATGGGCTAGTATTAATTCAAGAAATGATGTTATAGAAACTCTTATAAAAGCAAAAGCTGATCTTAATATCACTGATAATGAGGGTAAAACTGCTTTAATGTATGCTTGTGAAAATTCTGATTATGAGGCTACTATAAAACTTATAGAAGCAGGTGCTAATATTAATATAAGAGATAAATATAATAGAAATGCTTTAATGTATGCTATGGAAAGTAGCAATATAGATTTGATAAATTATATAACTAAGTCTGCATTAATGAAAAAATAATGAGAAAAAATAAAAATGTTAATAAAAAATAAGAAGTGAGTATTACTACAACACCCACTTCTTATAAAATAATTTATAAAGCAGAGAAACATATAAAATATAATACTATTAAATATTAATATAGGTATATTATAATAAATTATTTATTTAATAGCAATATAAAAATTATAAATCTTTCAATAAGTTGTTAAACTGATCTTTAGAGTAAACTGTAATATCATCATTATGACGTACATAGCTCTTAGCACTATTACTAAGCTCTGTTGGAATAAGTAATATACCATTTTTAGCCTTACATTCTCTAATAAGAATTAAAAAATCTCTAACTACAAGCTCTCCTATTTTCACCTTATCCCACCTTTTAAAAGATATTAAAGTAGTATCCTTCTTATTTCCTTTTTTATAGTATGTAAGGTAATTAAATTCATCCTTAAAAGATTCTTTCTTAGTAGATATATAATCATCAATAATAACATATCCAAGTTTATTAATAATATTAATAGTTAAAGACTTAAACTCATCAATGCTCATACTATATATAGCCTCTAATTTGCTATAATTAATATTAGAAGATTTATTAGAAACAGTATCAGAATTAAGTCCTAAAGATAAATCTTTAAATAATTTACTATCTATAGAATTAATAGTCTTATCAACTTTAATAATACTATCTAAATAATTAAAACTTAAAAAAGAAGATTCCCATAATTCTAAAACATTCTCCCAATGTGAAATATAATCTTTATCTATATATCTTTCATAATTATAATCATTCTCTATAGATGCTAAGCTAATTTCAGATAAATACTTGATTATAGTAGATACATCATACTTAGAAAAGTTTTCAGAATCCAATGAAAGCACTAACTTAAAATATTCTATAGCCTCAGTAATTTTATTTAAAAAATAAGAATAAAATCCATAATCAAAAGCTAAAGTAGGACTCTTTTCAATATTATACATTTTAAGTAGAAGATTATAAAAATTAATAAAATTATTATTATTGTTAAGCTTATATAAAACAAATAATAAAAGTCTATCAAGTAATAATTTGTAGTTAGAATTAAGTCCCTTCTCTAATAATAAATTCTCTATAAAAGACTTAGCAGAACTATAATCTTTAGAAATCAAATAAACCAAAATTAAAGATTTAGCAACATTATTAATATCACTCTTACTGCCTGAATCTTTAGACTTATATAATTTTTTATAAAGTTCTTCTAAAAATAAAGCAACTTTTTTAAAGTCTTTAACCTTATAAAGAGTAAATATTGCTACTTTTAATTGTTCAATATTAAAATCTGTTCTAGAATATAATAACTTAGCAAAATATTGAGATGCCAGTAAATGTTGCCCTTCTATACCCAATATAGTAGCTATTTTTATCTCATACTCAACATTTGATGGATCTAATTGTAATAGTTGAGTAGCATATCTCAGAATTTCTGCTCTATTATTTTCTTTTATATACTTATCATAAAGTCTACTAAAAATATTAAAAGCCTCTTTACAATTAGAATCAAAATAACCATCTTTTATTAATTTTTCATACCTATTTAAAGCATTAATTTCATCTCCAATCTTATCTTCAAGCATAGCAAGTTCAAGTAGAGAATAATAGTCATCAGGTTTTTCATTTACTATTCTTTGTAGTTCTAATATTTTTTTACTAATATTAGAAGCATCATTATTTTTACTTGTGTTATTAGAATCATTTCTTGAAAAAAATATTTTAATAATTAAAAAGATAAAAAGTAATACAAAAAGCAATATAGTAGAATAAAAATAAAAATTCATAATTTAAATTCCCTTATATAAAAAAGAACAATGGAATAATATATCTCCACTGCTCTTTTTTAAGGATAACACTTTTTTATTTTTTATGGTAACAAAATATTTTAAAAAGTAGAAAATCCTTCATCATCATCATCATCTTGAACAAAAGTATTACCAAACTCACTATTATTAGAAGAAGCAACAGGTGATTTTAACTCCTTACTTCTAACAGGCTCTTCAACATAGCTACTTGTATTTGTAGTAGTGGATTTTTCTTCAGTAGCCTTACTCTTATAAGAAGTAGAAGATGAAGTACTATTAGAAGAAGAAGTACTAGGTTTTGAAGACGACTTAGCAACCTCATCAGCATTTATCTTAAAGAAACTCATAGCATTAAGAAGCTCTTGAGCCTGATTAGATAAAGACATAGTAGAAGCATAAGACTCCTCTACTAAAGCAGCATTTTGCTGTGTTACAGCATCCATATCAGCAACAGCCCTATTAACCTGATCTACACCAGTCTGTTGTTCAACTGCAGTAGAACTAATGTCTTGCATAATTTTAGCAGTTTCTTCTATTTTAGCTTGTAATTCATTAAATATATCCTGAGATGTACGAGCAGAATCTGTAGCTTTATTAATTTTATCATAAGCATTATCTACTAAGTCTGTAATATCCTTTACAGAAGACTGAGTAGTTTGAGCTAAGTTTCTAACCTCACTAGCTACAACAGCAAAACCCTTACCCTGCTCACCTGCTCTTGCAGCCTCTACAGCAGCATTAAGAGCTAATATATTAGTTTGAAAAGCAATATTTTCAATAATCTTTGTAATATCTTTAATTTTTGTACTTGCCTCATATACCGCTTCAATATTTTTAGTAGTCTCTAAAATAATTTCACCAGCATCACTAATAGCATCCTTAGATTCTACCATCATCTGATTACCCTGTACAGACTGTTCTGTAGAAGACTTAATTGTAGAAGCCATCTCTTCCATAGAAGCTGCAGTTTCTTCAAGACTAGCCGCTTGTGATTCTGTCCTATGAGATAAGTCATTAGAACCTTGTGATAATTCTATAGAACTATAATTAATATTTTCAGCACCCTCTCTAACACTCACAATAATATCAAGCAATTTAGTACGCATAGAACTAAAAGAATCAGCCAATATTCCAAGCTCATCTTGTCTTGTTATAGATTCTCCAGAATCTGTTAAGTCTCCATTAGAAATACGACCAGCCATATCTACTAATATATTAAGTGGACGAGTAACTCTACGTACAAAGTAAATACATAATAGAGTAGACAGCACTAATACTATAATTCCAACTATAACACTTAAATAAATCATATTATTAACATTAGCATAAATTTCTTTATTTGTTCTAGAAATAATAACCTTCCAAGGAGCTGTTTTTACAGTTGTAAATGATGCAGAGCGAACTTCTCCAGAAGGACCTTTATAATTTATCAAGTTACCCTTATTAGACTTAAATATATCATCATAAACAGAAGAAACATCAGTACCTATTAATTTAGACTCTGTAGATAAAATAAACCTCTTATTTTCATTAACAAATGAAAGCAAAGTACCATCTGGTAAATCTAATGTTTCTATAAATCCTTTACTTATTTTAGAAACATCTAAGTTAAGATATAAAAGTCCAATAACATTATTATTATCATCCCTAATACCACCCATAACAAGTAATGCTTCACCACCAGTAGTAGAAGATTTACTTAATGCATTATCTATAAAAAAACCATAATTATTAGATTTTACTTTATTATATAGATAATTATGAATCATACTTAAATCTTTACCAACCAAACTACTATTAGAACTATCAATAATGATAACTCCATCCATAGTAGCAAGCCCTATATTTATTGCATAAGAATTAACCCTATTATAAGATACAAGAAGATTAGAAGATACAGTGAATTGTTCAGGACTTACAGTATCTGCAAATAAACTTTTTAAATTTCTAGATTGAACAAAAGTTTGACCAAGTGCTAACTGCTCATGAAGAACCATTTCCATCATAGAAGAATACCCTTCTACAGTACTATCAAATCCTGCAAAAGCTGTAGTTGCTATCTCTTTAGAAGCAACTTGAATAATAACAATAGAAACTATTAGAATAGTCAAAAATATTATAGCACTAATAACAACAGGAACTTTAAACGATAAGCTGTGCATCTTTCTCATAACTCAAACCTTAATAAAGAAATTTCTATTAATTTCGGATAAAAAAGAAAAACTTTTATATAAAAAATTAAAAGATGATAATTATAATTATATACAAAAAATCTAAAAAAATATATTACTTTTATATATTTTTAACTGTTTTATTTGACTTTTATCTTTTTATAACTATAATTAGTACTGTATGTAGTATTTACATATCATATCAAACTAAAATTTAGGAGATAAAAATGAAGAAACTAATGTTAAGTATGATGGTGCTAATAGCTATAATGGCTTCATCGGTATTTGGTATGTATTCACCAGATTCAGACTGGGTAGATTTCCTTACACATGGAAATCAACTTAGAGCAAGAGTGGAGCAGTTTGGTATAACTATCGGTAACGGAACTATCAAGGGTACTTTTGGATTCAAAGGTAACAATGTAATTTTCGTAGATGATGGTGGTCCTTTTCAATTCACTCCTACTGCTTCTGCTGGAATAGGGTATACTTCTGATGCTGTTAGCGTAGGATTAGGATATTCTTATACTTATAAAAATAAGAATTTATCTACTCATACTCCTGTATTAATGCTTAATTTCTTAGATAATAACTTAAGAATAGTTGTTCCTGTTTCTATAGCTATGACTGATAAGTCTTCAGAAGGATTTAGAAATTATAAATATACTGGTATAAGTACTGATACTCATATAAGATACTATACTGGTATGGATGCTTTCTCTCAAATAAGATTATATATTAAGTATGGTATGAATGAAAAAGAATATACTACAGCATTAAATGGTAGTGATGATAAAATAAAATCTTCTACTTCTTCACTTGGAGTAGATTTCAGAGCATATTTTGGTGCTAATGTAGATGAGCTTGCTCTTGCTCCATTTATTAGAGTAACTTATGATACAGCTTTAAATGCTAAAGGAAAAATAGGTACAACTAGCTACAGAGTAACAGCTGCTGATGAATTTGGTGTAGTTTCTTCTGGTTCTGGAATACCTTCTACTTATGATAGAGATCCTTATGCAATACAGGTATTACCTACTTTAGGTATTACAGCAAGCACTGATATAGTAACAGTTTATGTTGAGCCTGGTTTAGGTTATAGAGCTGCTGATAGTGGTTTAAAAGGTGATAAATTACGTCATGCTTTAGCTTGGAATGCTTATGGTGAAATATACTTAACACCATTACCAAACTTAGAATGGTATTTCGAGGTTGATGCTGGTTCTAAAACAGATCCTAATACAAGCCAAGAAGTTTCATTTGCTACTTCTACTGGTGTAACTTGGTATTTACCAGATTTACAATAATTAATATAAAATAAAAATATTTTAAGGGCTTCGCTTTTAATGCGGGGCCTCTTTATTATTATTTCTATTCACTACTATTTATACATAAAAAAAGTGATATACTTAAAAAAGTATATCACTCATTATATGAAATCTCTATAATATCTTATTTAGAAGACTTACCTCTAAGTCTATCCATAGGGTTAATAATATCAGTAACACGAACACCAAAATTCTCGTCAATAACAACAACCTCACCCTTAGCAATAAGCTTACCATTAACAAGCAAATCAACAGGCTCACCAGCTAATTTCTGAAGCTCAATAATAGAACCCTCACCCAATCCTAATATGTCCTTAATAGTCATAGTAGCACGTCCAAGTTCTACAGTCATATTCATAGTAACATCCATCAAAAGACCGATATTACCAGTACCTTGAACATCAGAAGCAGGCATTAGAGAGTTAAACTCAGCATACTGAACCCCTAATTGATTATTATTATTATTATTCACAGAAGTATTTTCAGTATTTTCTGCACTCATAGTATCAACTCCGTTTGAATTATTCATAGCATTATTATTAGTATTACTCACTAATTTCTGTGCCAAGTTTAGGTCCATTGCAAACACATAAGGAGCATTATCTATTTTTCCTTCTATAGAAAGTGCAGAATTAACTACAACTAAATCTCCAGATATATTTACACCCTGTATATCTTCAATAACGGAAACTTCTACAGGAGCATTAGCAAAATCACCACCAAATTTAGCAGATAAAGCATTATCAGATCCACCTATCATCTGAGAAAATACTTCAGTTAAAGTATTATTAACAGCATCATTTATTTCAACTTCTTCAGTACCACTCATAGAAGAAGCAATAGATAAAGCCTCAGACTCATTTAGAAAATAATAGAAATTACCATTAATAGAGCCAGTATAAGCAACCTTAGCCTGTATCACTCTTCCAGATAAAATTTCTTTAATATTAGCAATATTGCCAACTTTAACATCCACATTACTAATAGATGCCTGAGTTGATGTTATAGTAGATAAAGATATAGAATGACTATCAACTATAATCTTAGCAGCATCAGCAAAAAGCTTAGCATCATTAAAAGGAGAGCTACTAGCTGTATCGCCTCCATTATTAAGTAAAGCTTCTATTTCATCTTGTGATAATGCACCATCACTCATCATAACATTACTCCTCCTCTTTTAATAAATCATCTTCAGTGATATCCGTCTCTCCAGCCATAACACCAGTAAGCTGTACAGCCATTCTACTACCAGATATACCAGGTCTACATAAGAACTTTCTCCTGCTACCAATTTTAAATATAACTGGATCAGTAATTTTAGTATCTGTAAACTGTACAACATCTCCCTTTTGAAGATTAAGAATGTCTGAAAGTGGTAATTGCATAGAGCCAAGTTCAGCCGAAGTTTCTACAAATATATTTTGAAGTTTTTCTTTTATGATTTTCAAATTCTCACTACTACTACCGCGTCTAACAGAAGCATACCAATACTGAGCAGAGAATTTAGAAAGTATAGGTTCAATAGTAATATAAGGTATACAAAAATTCATCATACCCTCAACATCAGCAACCTTAGTCTCTAAAGTAATAAGTACAACCATATCATTAGGACTAACCATCTGAGCAAATTGAGGATTAGTTTCTATAGAACCAAGTCTTGGACGTAAATCTATAACCTGAGACCAAGCCTCTCTTAAATTACCAAGTATCCTAACTATAATACCTTCCATAACAGATAACTCAATATCTGTAAGCTCTCTATTCAAATTCTTAGGACTCTCTCCAGGTCCTCCAAAAAGTCTATCTATAATAGTAAAAGTAATAGAAGGATCTATCTCTAAAATAGAACTACCTTTAAGGGGATCCATACTGACAATCGCAAGCGTAGAAGGATTACTAACACTTCTAATAAACTCTTCATAAGTAAGCTGATCTACACTAGCAACGTGAATACCTACTAATGTTCTAAGCTGTGCTGAAAGTGATGTAGTAGTAACACGTGCAAAGTTTTCATGCATCATCTGAAGTGTTCTAATTTGGTCTTTAGAAAACTTATCTGGACGCTTAAAGTCATATATCTTAATCTTTCTATGTTCTACTTCTACTCTTTTAGTATCAATATTATCTACACTCTCACCAGATGATATAGCACTCAATAGAGCATCTATTTCACTTTGTGACAATACTTCTGTCATAAAACAATTCCTCAGTAATATTTTATCAAATTAAAATATTGTATTAACTTAATAAGAAGCTATCAAATAATATATCATCTATTTGACCATTTCTAAGCATACTATTAATTTCTCTTTTTAAATCAGCCTTAAGCTGTTCTCTACCTTCATTTGTTCTAAGTTGATCATAAGTATAAGAGCTAAGTAATGCATAGATTCTGTCTCTTATCATATAAACTCTTTCTGGAAGTTCTACTTGTAATTGCTTAATATTAGTAGTATATGTAAGAACAATACTTACTCTAACATAGCGTGGAACATCCATATCTGCAGTATTAACATTAAACTCTGGAGTTATAGGGAAATAAGTTGGTGGTGGTTGTTTTATCATATTATCAACTACACCGCCCTGTACTCCTGCAGCTCTTCCTACTGCCTTAGATACAAAAAATGCTATAAGTCCTGATATTAAAGCTACTACTAAAATGGCAGCTACAATCATTAGAACTTTTACTATAGCAGGGCTTAAAGAGAATTTTTTCTTAGGAGCAGCAGCTTCTGCACCCTCTTCTTCTTCCTCTTCACCTTCTTCTAAATCTAAATTTTCTTCTTCTGCCATATTAGACCTCTCTTATATAAAATATATTATGTTCTATTATATAATAGCAATACAAATATATCAATACTTATGTTAACTATTATTTGCAATGCTTTTCTTACAGAATAAACATCGGTTTAATAAAAAAACACTTAACATATTTTTTATTAAAAGAAAAAATAAAAAAGGGCTTAAAGTACATAAACTTTAAACCCTTTAATTATATAAAAATAAAATAATATATTTTTATGTAATAAAAACTATTATTTCTTTAAGCTATAGAAAGCATTTTTACCTAAATAAACTGCTCTATCGCCTAATTGTTCTTCTATTCTTAATAATTGATTATACTTAGCGATACGGTCACTACGTGAAGCTGATCCTGTTTTTATTTGTCCAGCATTTGTAGCTACAACTATATCAGCAATAGTAGCATCTTCTGTTTCTCCAGAACGGTGTGAAACTACTGAAGTATAGTTATGAGACTTAGCTAATTCAATAGCATCTAATGATTCTGTTAAAGTACCTATTTGATTTACTTTTACTAATATAGAATTAGCAACACCTTTATCTAACCCCATTTGTAAACGCTTAACATTAGTTACAAACAAGTCATCTCCAACTAACTGAACTTTATTACCAATTTTATCAGTTAAATACTTCCAACCTTCCCAATCATCTTCAGCTAAAGCATCTTCAATAGAGATGATAGGATACTTGCTACATAAATCAACATAAAAATCAGCCATTTCAGTAGAAGATAATTCTCTATTGTCAGACTTTTTAAATATGTATTTACCCTTCTCTTTATTATAAAACTCAGAAGAAGCAGGGTCCATAGCTATCATAATATCATCACCAGGCTTATAACCAGCTTTTTCAATAGCCTGCATAATAACTTTTAATGGCTCTTCATTATCAGCTAAGTTAGGAGCAAAACCACCCTCATCACCAACTGTAGTACTTAAATGTCTATCATGTAAAATATTCTTTAAATTATGGAATACTTCAGCAACATAACGAATACCCTCTCTAAAAGTAGGAGCACCAACTGGCATAACCATATATTCTTGGAAATCTATAGGAGCTGATGAGTGTGCACCACCATTTAAAATATTAGCCATAGGAACAGGTAAAGTCTTAGCGTTAGTTCCTCCTATATATCTATATAAAGGTAAACCTAAATAGTCAGCAGCAGCATGTGCAGTAGCAAGTGAAACCCCTAATATAGCATTAGCACCTAACTTACTTTTGTTCTCAGTACCATCAAGCTCTATCATAGTTCTGTCTATTTCTACTTGCTCTAAAGCATCCATTCCTATTAATTCACCACAAATAGTTTCATTAATATTATCTACAGCTTTCTGAACTCCCTTACCTAAATAACGAGACTTATCACCATCTCTTAACTCTACAGCTTCATGCTCACCTGTAGAAGCTCCAGAAGGTACAGCAGCTCTACCTTTAGCACCACTCTCTAAGTAAACTTCAACTTCTACTGTTGGATTACCACGAGAATCTAATACTTCTCTTGCTACAATATTTTCGATGTAAGACACATTAAACTCCTTATAAAATTTATATTTTACTCGAACTAAAATATAATATAATAATCTATAAATTTCAAGCTATTATAATAGTATACAAAATAGATAAATTGATACTAAAAATTTAATATTTATATAAAATAAAAAAAACATATTGAATTTTTCATATTTTTTTATTATATTTAATTATAGAAATATATCATTACAACTACAAGGAAATAAAATGAAAAAATATCTTAAATTACTAGTCGTTTCTATATTTACTATTGTATCTATAGTATCATGTAATTACACAGAAAATCTAACAGCAAGAAGCGAATTTGAAGAAGAGGTTGATATACCAACTGGTGGAAGTCTTCCTATTGGAAAACCTGATGGGTCTGGTATAAATGTTTATACCATAGAGACTCCTTCTATTACACTTGATGGTGTAACTTCTACTTCTTGGGAAATAAAAGATGATGCTGAAGGATATCAAAAATTAAGATCTATATATATTCAAATTCTTAAAGAATATTCTTTAAAATCAAAAGATACAGGTGGTGGTATAGAAAGATACATATTAGCATTTTCTCCAAACTATGGAGGCTATACTGAAATGGGAAAAATAAAAGCAAGACTTAAAGGTAGTGATGGAGATTTTTCAAAAAGAGAAAACTTAGATATTTATGGATATGATCATAAACTAAGCTATCCATATTACACAAGAATAAAAGCTTTTAAAGGTGTAGCTATTGTTCAAATACCTGAAAAGACAGGATCATTCTCTGGTAAATTTACTGTAGGTGGTGTATATACTGTAAACTTTAATAGAGGTGGACTAGATAGAACACAAGCAGATGGCAATGATGAAGTTATAGTATTAAGAGCAGATATTAAACTACTAAAAGATGGTAATACATACTATGCAGCTCAGTTTCTATATAAACCATATAAAAACATAGATGTAGATGAGTCAAAAGCTAATTCATATAAAGACTATACAAAATCTGTTATAAAAGATAACTGGTATTTTATCAAATAAAGTATTGAAAATATATAATACAATTAAGTATAATAAATGGAGACAAAATGAAAAAATATTTATCTATAATATTAGTACTATAATATTAGTACTATTACTAACTTCTATATTAATTATTACTTCTTGTGGAAAATCTACACAAATGCCAAGTGAATATGATCCTATAGAAGATGTTCCTAATGGTGGAGAAGAACCACCTTTATATCCAACTGAAGAAGGAAATAATTCTGGTAGTGATAATAGCGGAACAGATGGTGATGGTAGCGGTAGTGAAAATGGTGGCGATAATAGTGGCGATAATAATAATGGTGGTGGAAATACTGAAGTAGACACTTCAAACCCTGTAGATAGACCGCATTATAAAATCACAACTCCAAAAATAACTATGTATATAGATGGAAAAACCTATACAAGTGAAAACTGGAATATAACAGATGACCTTGAAGGATATAAGTTATTAGAAAATATTTGGTGGAAAATTCTTACTACTTATAATAATCCAACATAAGGTGTATATAAATTAGGACCTTATAATGGAACTTCTACTCATAAATTTAGATCTTCTAAACCGTTCCATATATATAATACAAAGAAAAACCAAGGAACTACTATACACTTTGATAAAATGTATAAAGGTGTTACTATTGTTCAAGTACCAAATAACTTTAATGGTAGTTTAGTTGGAAAATATACTGTAGCTGGGGTATATATGATAAATACTGAGTTCTATGGATATGATAAAACTCAAGAAATGTTTTATGATGAAGCTATTATATTTAGAAGTGATAGATCTATTTGGGGAACTGCATTTCCTGCACATATATTATTTACTCCTGGAAAAAATATAAATGCTGGTGTGTTTAACTATAAAATAGCTACATATAAAGATTATACTAAATCTGTTATCAGAAATAATTGGTATTTCAAGGTAAATTAACATAATTTTTTTAAGTTAATTATTGATTTTTATCCTTTTTTATATATTATTTAACTTATGTTAATTAATATTTAAAAAAGGATTTTTTATTATTATGTATTGCTCAAAGTGTGGAACATATATTAGATATAATGCTAGATTTTGCCCTTCTTGTGGAAAAAGTGTATTAGAAGAGAAAAATGGTAGAGCTGATTTAGTATTTAGTAAGAAATATGATCTTAATTTATATGATACTACATTAAAAGCAAATAGAAATTTTTTACTTTATATATTTTTATCTATTATAACTTGTGGAATATATGCTTTATTCTTTTGGAATAGCTATACTAAAGACTTAAATAAAGTGTGTAATGATGGACAAAATGCTCCTAATTCTTTAATAGTATTTATATTGTCAATTTTAACTTGTGGTATATATTATTTATGCTGGATATATAAAAATGCTAATAGAATTAAAGAGGCTGGAAACAGATTTAATGTTATGGTACATGAAAATGGTACAAATATGATATTGTGGTCTACAATAGGGGCTATTTTAACTGTAGGTATTGGATTTTTTATAGCACAATATTTTATGATAAGCAATTTGAATAAAGTTATAAAGAAAATTAAATACTAAAAACTATAATAATTTTCTACTTTCAAAAAAATCATTCCAAAGCTTTCCATACTTTTGAGCTTTTATCTTTACCGAATTATTAAAATAATGCTTTAATTTATCTATATCTTCTTTATTTTCTTTTACTACGCTACCAACTAAATTAGAAGTTAAAGTTTTCATATTTATTTTTTTATTATCATCATAATAATAAGAATGAAGAGCTGATTGATAATATACACTAACAGCTTCAGCAGTACTCATAACAGAAGATAAAGGCTCAATTCTACTATTTTCCTCACTAACTCCGCTTCTAAGCTCATTAAATGTAGTAGATAGTATATCAATAACATCATCATCTATTTTCATATCTATATTAGATATTTCAAAAAGAGATTCACACTGACTTGAAATAATTTCACCCTCTATCTTTTTATCTTTAATAGGCTCCACAATCTCAAAATTAAATCTTCTCTTAAGGGCACTACTCATATCATTGACACCCCTATCTCGAGTATTGGCAGTAGCAACTATATTAAATCCATTACTTGCAAAGAGAATTTTATTTTGTTCTGGTATATTTAATAGCTTATCACTGAGTATACTAATTAGAGAATCCTGAACTTCTAATGCACACCTTGTTATCTCTTCAAATCGTGTAATAATACCATCTCTCATACCTATATAAATAGGAGATGCAATCAATGCCTTATCTATGGGACCATTTGCAAAAAGAGTGGCATAATTCCAAGAATATTTTATATTATCCTCATTTATACCAGCAGTACCTTGAATAGTATTAGTACTAATACCACTAATACCTGCTGAAAGTAATTCACTTAGCATAGTTTTAGCAGTGCCAGGCTCACCTATAAGCATAAGCCCTCTATTAGATGCAAGAGTTATAATAGAGCGTTCTACTAAAGAATCATCACCATAGAATTTCTTTTTTATATTAAGATTATCATTACCTAATATAAAATCTCTAATAGCTTGAGGAGAAAGTTTCCAGTTTTGTGGCTTATTATACTTATCATTTTTTAATAAAATTTCAAGCTCTTCTTTATATAAATCCTCAACCAATGGTTTTTGAAATTTATCCATAATAATAAACTCACATCTAATTATTGATATAAAATCTATTCTTTATATAAAACTCTTATCTGAGAAAATGCACTATTAAGATTTAAATACAAAGTCTTATCAGAATCATTATTCATAATAATATTCATCTCTCCAAAACCCAAGCTATCTCCAGTAGGAAATAAAATATTACCAAAAATACTATACGATCTAATATTAACCTTAATATCAGAGCTAATTAAAACTACAATATCTGAAAAAGTAGAGTCTATAGTAAAATTAATATTTCTATGTAGGTCTAACTCTGTTGTATCTACTAATATATTATTTTTAAAATTATATTTATAAAAAAGATTATTAGATATAGAAATATCATCTCTAATATAATGAACACCTATTAAAATATACACACCTAAAAAAATAACCGACATAGAAATTAATACTCTAAAAATAGGGCTATATAATACAAAAGGTATATTAAAATTAAAAGAATATCTAAAAAATATATAAAAGCTAAGTAAAATAATAAAAAAACCAACAACTATCTTAGAAGAATAAAAACCATGACCAAATATAACAGCTAATCCCCACGTTAATACTATTAAAGACATTACTATATTAAAAATAGGTACATTAGCTAAAGGTTCAAAATATATTTGAAATATATATTGAAATAAAATATAAACACCTATCAGTATAACAGAAATTCCTAATATAGTTCTATAAGAAAATAATTTCATATAATCCCTTATAAATATAAACTCAATGTAAATATTAAAGATTTTTTTCTAAAAATCAAGTATAAAAACTCCATTGATATATTTAATAATATCAACAGAGTATTTATATATATTATTTATTATATATTTTGAAAGTCTTTTTTAAATACACCTTGAAGAATTAAAGCCAAAGCTCCATCAGCAGTAATATTACAAGCAGTACCAAAACTATCCTGTAAAGCATATATAGCAACAACTAAAGCAAGTCCATCTTGATCAAAACCCAAAATAGAAGCAATAATTCCTAAAGAAGCAACAACCGTACCGCCAGGAACACCAGGAGCCCCAACAGCAAATACACAAAGTAGTATAATAAATAAAATCATAGTAGGTAAAGATGGCAATGTACCATAAAGCATTTTAGATACTGTCATAACAAAGAAAGACTCTGTAATTACAGATCCGCATAAATGTATTGTAGAACACATTGGTATTGCAAAATTAATAACATCTCTATGAAGTACATTAGATTTTCCTGCACACTTTAATGCAACTGGTAATGTAGCTGCTGAAGACATAGTACCTACAGCTGTCATATATGCAGGACCATAATGTCTAAGTACCTTAAAAGGATTAACCTTATTAAGTATACCACCTATAATATATAAAATACTAATCCAAACTATATGTATAATAATAGCCATTAATATTACTATAAGAAAAACAGGAACTCTTTTAATAATAGTACCTTCATAAGATAAAGTAGCAAATGTAGTACCTATATAAAAAGGTAGTATAGGAACTACAACATTATTAACTAAAAATAACATTATATTATTAAGCTCAGAAAAAAGACCTGTAAAATAAGTAGACTTAGTTTTTACTACAGCAAGTCCTAAAAAGACTGCTAAAAATAATGCAGAAATAACAGGAAATATAGGTGCTATATCTAATTTAAAAACTATCTCTGGCAATTTTCTTAATGCTTCTACTGAAGTAGGTATATTAAAATGTGGTATTATAGCATATCCTAAAGTCATAGAAAGCAAAGCAGCAAATAAAGACGACAAATAAGCAATTAAGAATAATGTTCCAAGCATCTTAGAAGCACCTTGACCTACATCTGTAATAGCAGGTGCAATAAAGCCTAACACTATAAGAGGAATCATAAATGCAATTATCTGATTAAAAATATATTTAGCAGACTGTATAACATTAATTAATGCCTCATTGGCATAATTACCTATTATTATACCAAGAACAATCCCTATAAAAAGTTTAATAAGTAGAAAATCTTTTTTCTTTTTTACTTCTTCCATACTTAATAACTCCTTTCTTCATATTATAATTTAAAATACTTATTTTTTAGTATATAAAGAAATATTAGTTTTTTCAATATACGAAAAAATAGTAATTAAAAGCTATAAAAAAAGCCTATTAAAACCATATTTAGTTTTAAAAGGCTTTTTTAATTATTTATAAAAGTCTATCAAAAAATTATTAACCAATAATTCTTAATACTGACTGATTTTTCATATTAGCATTAGCTAACATAGCAGCACCTGTTTGCTGTAAGATCTGCTCACGAGTGTAAGCAACCATTTGAGAAGCTATATCAGCATCACGTATAATACTTTCAGAAGCAATAGTATTTTCAGTAGCAATCATTAAGCTTTTAACCATAGACTCCATTCTGTTTTGAACAGCACCTAATTCAGCTCTCTGAGCTACAACCATTTGTATACCTTCATCTATTCTACCTAAAGCCTGGTTAGCAGTCTCTACAGAAGAAATAGAAACAGGAGTGTCACCACCAACTTGTAAGTTAGCAGCAGTCATAGCATTGATATTAAGAGAAATTCTCTGATCCATATTAGCACCAATGTGGAAAGTAACAGGAGTTTGACCATCAGAAGCAAATCTACCAGTTAACATATTCATCTTGTTGAACTCAGCTTGAGAAGCGATTCTATCTACTTCAGAAACTAATTGATTAATTTCTACCTGAATTAAAGCTCTATCACTATCAGAATAAATACCATTAGCAGACTGAATAGCTAATTCTCTCATTCTCTGCATAATGTTAGTAGTTTCATTTAAATAACCTTCTGTAGCTTGGATGAAAGAAATACCACTCTGAGCATTTCTAGTAGCTTGTTGAAGACCTCTGTACTGAGAACGCATTTTCTCTGATACAGCTAAACCAGAAGCATCATCTCCAGCTCTGTTTATTCTCTGACCTGAAGATAATTTCTCAATAGTTTTGTCCATAGAAGAACCATTAACATTAAGAAGTCTGTTTGCATTTAATGCAGAAATATTGTTGTTGATAATCATGATTTTACTACCCTCCATGAATAGTTATAAAATATTTGTAATTATTATAAGCCGTTTTCTATTATGTTGTTCTTTATACAAAAAAGTCATCCCCTACTTAATTGCAATACATAATATAAACTTTATGAACTGATTCTTATTATAAATCAAATAAAAAAAAAGTAAATACTAATTTTTCTAAAAAAATATGCCGATAATTAATAATTTTTCTTTATCACCTAATACATCTTGAAATTATTATAAATAAATATATTATTTAACTAAAATAAAAAACTTATATAACAGAAACAAGAAAAATGAAATACATATCATACATAATCATAGCATTCTTATTTATAATATCTTGTAAAAATGCAACAGCTTCAAATACAAATGATATTGTAAATACATTACTCTTTTCAAAAGAAAGCGCATATCAATATATAAAACTACAAACAGATTTAGGTCCAAGAAATTATGGTAGTGAGGCTCATAAAAAAGTAAGAGAGTTATTAAAAAGTGAAATGATTAATATGGGATATGAAGTATATTCACATAAATTTAATGCTCCTAAAATAAAAAATAGAGCAGGAGAAAATATATACGCATTTTTAGAGGGTAATGAGAAAAAAAACGAATATATAGTTATAGCAAGTCATTATGATAGTAGAAGTGTTGCTGAAAAAGATGCTGATACAAGTAAAAGAAATAGTCCTATAATAGGTGCTAATGATGGTGGAAGTAGTACAGGGGTGTTATTAGAACTTATGAGGGTATTAAAAAACTACAAGCTACCATATAGTATATGTTTTGTTTTATTTGACTTAGAGGATGATGGTAATTTATTTGATGTTGATGGCAATAATATTTTAGATACTGACTGGATACAAGGTAGTATTGCATTTGTAGATGAAAACGTTATAGATTTAAAAAAAATAAAGTTTGGAATACTGCTTGATATAGTAGGTGGAGAAAATGCAAACTTTAAATATGAAAGCATATCACATACATACTTCTCATCTATATATAATGAAGTATGGAATACAGCTCAATTATTAGGATATACAAACTACTTTAGAAACTATTCATCAGGAAGTATATTAGATGATCATATACCTTTTGTGTTAAAGTCGATACCATTTATTGATATCATAGATATAAATTATAAGTATCATCACACTACAGAGGATACTTTAGATAAAATAGATAAAAATACATTAGAAGCTGTTGGAAAAACAGTAGAATATTTTATTAAAAATTTAAAATAGATTATAATAAGTATGGACTTAAACAAAATGAAAAAGAAAATCAAAGATAATATACAAAAATCTAAAGTATTAGTTATTGGGGACTTAATGCTTGATAAGTTTACTTATGGAGATGTTCTTCGTATATCACCAGAAGCTCCTGTACCTGTATTGCATGTTAATAATGAAAAGTATTATTTGGGTGGTGCTGGAAATGTTGCAAGAAATATCGCTTCTTTACTTGATAATAAAAACAATAACAATATAGCTCTTATTGGGGTTGTTGGTGATGATAAGTCCGCAAGTATGATTAGAGAGAGTTTAGCATATCATAATATAAGCGATGAAAATATAGTAGTAGATAAAAGTAGATACACTATTACTAAAACAAGAATAATAGCGTCAAATCAACAAATAGTACGTATAGACGAAGAAGATACAAGACCTTTTGATAAAGATATATCAAAGCAAATAGAAAAAGTTTTCTTAAAAAATATAGATAATTATAACACAGTAATTATAAGTGATTATGCTAAAGGTATTATAACAGAAAGTTTTGCAAAAAAAATTATTAGTGTATGTAATAAAAAAAATATATATGTATTAGTAGATCCTGCAATTAAACATTTTTCTTTTTATAAAAAAGCCACACTAATGACACCAAACCTAAAAGAAGCTATAGAGGGAATGGATAGTAAATTATTATCATATAATTTTGATAGAAGTGCAGTATATAATTTGGGTAAAGATATAGTAAAAAAATTATCTTTAGAAAAGCTTATAATAACATTAAGTGCTAATGGTATGGGATTATTTGATAAAAATATAAAAGAGGAAAATTATATTATACCTACAAGGGCTAAAGAAGTATTTGATGTTTCTGGAGCTGGAGATACTGTAATTTCTGTACTTGCTATGTGTATGTCTATAGGGTTTTCATTTATAGAGTCTGCACAGATTTCAAATATAGCTGCGGGAATTGTGGTAGGAAAAAAAGGTACTTCTACATTAACTATAGATGAACTTATGAGTGAATTATGAAAAAAATAATTTTTATATTTATAATTATTAATATAGTTTCTTGCTTACCTAATAGAGAAATTATACCTGCAAAGATTATTTCAGAACTTAAAATTGACAAAGATATATATGTTTATAAAAATGAAATTGTTAATTTAGATAATACTAAAATATATAATGTTGATAATGAGTATTATTTTGGTAACTTTTTTTATATAAAAAATGATACTGTATATGCTTTGGATGTAAGTAATGAAAGGATTGTTGTTGCTGATGGAGATAATATAACTTCATTTCCATTAGAGTATGAGAACTTAGAAAAATCAAAAATATCATTAATAGATGCTAGTAATAATATTTATATAGTGGGATATGAATTAAGATATATAGGAGATGTCACTATTACTAATGTTATTATGTCACTACCATCTGAGACACCTATTTTTGAGGGAAATGACATTCCTGAAATAGAGACTTATACTGTAGCTGTTACAAATACTAATTATACGAGGGTAGGGTTTGTATCTTTAAATAAATTATCTCCTGAAGGTAAAACTCTATATAGTATAAACAGAATAGTAGATAATGAGTATGAAAATCTAATTAAAATTGTTGAATTTACAAATAGTAAATTTGCTGTACTAAAAAGAAATAAAAACCAAATGCCTGTAATAGATATATATAATAGTGAGAGTGGTATTAAAGAAAAAGAATATATACTTAATGATATAGAAAGTACAGACTCAAAAAGTCTATCATACAAAAGAATAGTTGATGTTAATTATATAAAAGATAAAAATAAAATAGCATTACTCGTTATGAATGTTATAAATGGAAAACATCATGGAGACTCATTATATACTTCAGATATAGAAGATATAAAAATGAAAGAAGAATATAAAATTCCATCAAGAGACAACTCACTTGCTATAGGTATATCATCCACTGGAAGAATTATATACACTGGAATGGATAATGGACTTTATTTCTTTATAAGAACAAATCCATTTATATCTCCAAATTATAGCAAAGAGTATATAGGCTTAGACAATGTAAATAAGTTAAGAAGTATAAGTATGTTTGATGATGGGATTTATGGTTTTTCTATAGAAAATGGATATATTAAATTTCAACACTATTAATTAAAAATATATAATGCAAAGTAAATATTATAAAGCTATTATTTATATGATACTCTCTACATTATCATTTAGTATTATGCAGTTGATAGTAAAAATATCAGCAAGTAGTATACCAGTAATGCAACAGGTATTTGCAAGAAATGCTGTTATACTTATAATTACTATTATAGCTATTATAAAACTAAAAGAAAATATTATACCAAATAAAAAAATTATAATTCCTCTTCTACTAAGATCTATTTTTGGATATTTAGGCGTTATATCATTCTTTTATGCTACTAAAACAATGAATTTAGCAGACGCATCATTAATACAAAAAACATCACCATTTTGGACTACATTTTTAGGATTTGTAATATTAAAAGAAAAAGTTCTAAAAATACAATGGATAGCAATAATAATAGCAATAATAGGTTCTATATTTGTAATAAAGCCAGAGTTAAACTCAAATTTCTTTCAAATATCAGTAGCTTTAGGTTCTGCAATATTTGCTGCATTAGCATATACAATGATAGGGCATTTAAAAGGAAAAGTAAGTGGTAGCATTATAATATTTTATTTTTCACTACTTTCTACTGTATTCTCATCATTTTTTATTATGACATTCAAAATACCAAATATATATGAGCTTATTATGCTTATACTAATAGGTATATTTGCTGGTTTTGGTCAGTTTTTCTTAACAAAATCCTATACACAAGCACCTATATCTACAGTAAGCATATATAGTGAATTTGGAATAGTTTTCTCATATCTATTTGGATTATTTATCTTAAATGAAATAATAGATTTGTATTCTATAATAGGGATACTACTTGTTATTATAGCTTCTATTTTGCCACATATATATAAAAAAGATCCGCAGTAGCGTACGCGAAAGTTGCGCCTGACAGTATATAGTCAGGTGGGCGTCGCACTAGTATGACCTTGATTTCTCTAAACCTTATAAAAGGCGAGCCTATCATTGATACTAAGGAATATAGACTCCCTTTAAGCAAATTTATACTGGCGCAAAAATAATCGCTATTCGACTACCGCAGAAGTGTACATAATATATACTATATTCATATTTTGTCAATATCTATTAAGAGATAGTTTAAATTTCAAAAATATATGTTATCATTTATAAGATTTAATCTGTTGTAGGTATAAAAATATGAAACTAAAAATATATATGGCAACAATAGTAGTATTATTAATTATAGCTATTATTCTATACAATAAAAAAGAAAAGTATATAACAAAAACAGTTCTAATAAGTGATACAATATTAAATATTAAAGCTCAAACTACTGAAAGAAATATGGAAAAATTAATTAATGCTATCACTAATGAAATTAATAGAATAGATTTTATAATAAATCCATACAATACAGAAAGTGAAATATCTATATTAAATAAAAAAAGTTTAGAAGGGGAAACTCAAATAAAAGTATCAAAAGAATTAGCTTCTATTATATCTACAGGGCTTAAATACTCTAAATTAGCTGATGGATATGATATATCTATACGTCCACTAATAGAGCTTTGGGGATTTGGAGTAAAAACAAATCAAACTGTACCATCAAAAGAAGAAATTGATAATGCACTATTAAACATTAATTATACAAAAGCTATGCTATATACAAATGATAATGATGATATATATATTAACTTATCTTCTCCTTTAGCTTTTGATTTTGGAGCTTCTGGAAAAGGATATATAATAGACAAAATAAAGAACATATTTAATAAATTTGATATAAAAAATTATCTAATAGACTATGGTGGAGACACTTATGCTAATGGTGTCAATCAAAAAGGCAATCCTTGGGTAATAGCAATTAGAAATCCAAGAAATGATGAAGATGGATTTTTAGGGCTCATACAAAGTACAAATACTACAATAGTTACAAGTGGAGACTATGAGAGATTTTTTATAGAAAATAATACAAACTATCATCATATAATAAACTCTATAACAGGATATCCAAGTACAAATGCAATATCAGCAACAATAGTTCATACCAATGCAGAAGATGCTGATTCTCTATCAACAATAGCATTCCTACTTGGTACAAACTTCTTTAATAATACAAACTTTATATATAAAGAAGCATATATTGTAGATGAAAATGGAGAATTATTTATTCAGACAAATTATAGCTTCTAAATATATAGTATGGAGATTACTTATATAATATGGAAAATATAAAAGAAAAAATAAAAGAATTAATAAATAAAATTAATTATCATAATAAACTATATTATGAACAGGATAATCCAGAAATAGAAGACTATGAATATGATAAAATGTTTAGGGAACTTGAAGAATTAGAGGCTAAATACCCTAAATTAAAATTAGAAAATAGTCCAACTAATAGAGTAGGTGGAAGTGTATTAGAAAAATTTGAAAAGTTTGAGCATCCTATAGCAATGTATTCTCTTTCTAATGTTATGAATGAAGAAGAATTTTTGGATTTTGATTTAAGAATGCAAAAAGAACTTAATACTAATAATATTAAATATACTGTAGAAAATAAGTTTGATGGACTTGCTTTAGAACTTATTTATGAAAATGGTAAATTAATTGTAGCAAGCACTCGTGGTGATGGAAAAGTGGGTGAAAATGTTACAAATAATGTAATGATGATAAATAATGTACCTAAAACAATTAAATTAAAAGAAAAAATTATTATAAGAGGAGAGACTCTAATTACAAAAAAAGATTTTCAAATTCTAAATAAAGAAAGAGATGAATTAGAAGAAATTCCATTTGCAAATCCTCGTAATGCAGCCTCTGGTGGACTTCGTCAATTAGATAGTTCTGAGAGTAAAAAACGTAGATTAAAATTCTTTGCCTATCAAATAGCAAATTATAAAGATTTTAATATTACAAATGAATATAAAGCAATGGAAATGTTAAAAGAGTTAGGTTTTACAGTTGAAGGTGTTCATAGCAGTATAGATTCTTCTGATGTACTAAGGGTATATAATGAAATACAAAAAGAAAGAAGCTCTATGGATTATGAAATAGATGGACTTGTAATTAAAGTTGATGATGTTTCATATCAAGAAAAATTGGGATTTTTATCAAGAGCTCCTCGTTTTGCTGTTGCTTTTAAGTTTAAGCCTGAAGAAAAAGAAACTATTATAAAATCTATTGATATTCAAGTTGGGCGTACTGGTGCTTTAACACCTGTTGCGAAGTTAGAACCTGTAAAAGTTGGAGGTGTTACAGTATCTAATGTTACACTTCATAATCCTAATGAAATAAAATCTAAAGATATTAGAGTAGGGGATACTGTTGTTGTTATACGTTCTGGTGATGTTATTCCTAAGATTACAAGGGTTGTTTTTGATAAGCGTACACTTGAATGTATACCTTTTATATTTCCTAATAAATGTCCTGTTTGTGGTGGTGAAACTGCTATTACTGATGGAGATGTTATTGTACGATGTATTAATGAAGAATGTCCTAATAAAGTCACTAAATATATAGAATACTTTGTATCTAAAAGTGCTATGAATATTGATGGCATTGGTAAAGAATGGATTGCTATCTTTACTAAAAGTGGACTTGTAAAAAATCCTGCTGATTTATACAAGATAACAAAAGAAGACTTAGATAAATTTGATAGAATGGGTGATAAGCTTGCAAGTAATATGCTATCATCTATAGAGAAAAGTAAACAAACTACATTAAAAAGATTTATATATGCTCTTGGTATGCGTCAAGTAGGTGAAACTACTGCCGATTTGCTTGCAAAATATTTCACAAGTATAGAAAATTTTAAAAAAGCATCTATAGAAGATTTAGAAAATATAGAAGGTATCGGCGAGATTAGTGCAAAAAGCATATTTAATTTTATAAATAGTGATAAAGGAAAAAATATTATAAATAGTCTAATCGCCGTTGGAGTTAATCCTATCTTTGAAAAAATTCAAATAAAAGAATCAATACTCACAGGAAAAAATGTTGTAATTACAGGTTCTATAGAAGGATATTCTCGAACATCTGCAAAAGAGTTAGCAGAAAAACTTGGAGCGAATGTTCAATCTTCTATTTCAAAAAATACAGATATTCTAATAGTAGGTGAAAAGGCAGGTAGTAAACTAAAAAAAGCCGAGGAGCTTGGGGTGCAAATAATGTCTGCTGATGAATTCACGGCTCTCAATTAAAACTCTTTTTTAGAATAAAAACACATAATTATGATAATTTCATATTGATTTATATTAAAAATGTTTTATCATTCTAACAATCATATTGTTAGGTGATTCTAACAATATATATACTTAAATATATATATTATACAAGGAGTTTTTTTATGAAAAATAAAAAAATATTAAAATCACTAATTTCTATGTTTATACTATCTATTATAATAAATGGATGTACATCACCATCTTCACCAAGTGAAGGATTAAAAAAGTATTCTGGTACTTGGGTTTCTGAAAGAACTGGAAGAGAACTATTTTCTATAGATGGTGACGGAAAAATTAGTAGTTCTTATTTTAGTGAAGGTACCCCAAAAGAAGAAAGTGAAAATAAGTTTATTATAGAAAATGCTAAATCAGGTGTAACAACAGGAAATGTTACATTAACATTTGATACAGATACAACAGTAACTATGTACTTAGACTTTACTACAATACCAGAAACTGTAAGAACGCATAAAGGTAAAAAACAATAATAATATATAAAAATAAAAGAGGCACATTATTATTATAATGAGCCTCTATATTTTATTCAATTATTATACAAAATTAATGACCTGCATGAGGATTGCTATTTTCATTACCTTGTAAAGAAGCTAATAACATATGCATAGTAGATATTTCTTTCTCTTGAGCTGAAATTATTCTATTTGCAATTTCTTTAATTTTATCATCTTTAGTAACTTCTAATATTTGCTTAGAAGCATCTATAGCACCCTGATGATGAGGAATCATACCCTGAATAAAGTTAATATCATCATTAGCAGAAATAGTAATTTTAGTCATTTCAGCCATCATCTGATACATTAACATTTCTGCTTTATCAGCAAATGCTTTAGTATCGATTTCAGCATAGCTAGTAGCTTTAGCCATAAGCTCTGGTATTAAAGCTGTAAACTCAGCTATTTCTTTTTCTTGTTCTGCAATAATAGCATTAGCTAAAGAAATTAACTGCTCATTAGTAGTAGTTTCTAATAATTTCTTAGAAGAATCAATAGCTCCCTGATGATGAGGAATCATATTATATAGGTAATCAACATCTGGATTATCTGTTTTCTGAAAAGCTTGAGCCATCATAGGTGCATGCATTAAATCAATAATTTCAGAACCAGAAGCTCCATGTCCAGAATGAGAACTGTTATCTGTAGTAGTAGTAGTCTCTTTCTTACCACAAGCTACAAAAACTAAAAGTAATGATGCAAGTAATATTTTTTTCATTTTTTACATATACCTTTACTAAAATTTATTACATTTATTTAACAGATAATATATATAAAATGTAAAAAAACTCAATATTTTTTATTAAAATTTTTTTATATTTAATATATAAAAGCATCCTCATCTATATCAATAAAATTATCATATCTATAATTATTCTTTTCTTTTTTGTCTAATAAATGCTTTGGTATCTCAAATAAAAATGGAGATGGTAATTGTTCTAATATACCAGTATTAATTCTTCTCTTTTTAGAATATGTTAAATATAGTTTTTTCTTAGCACGAGTTATTGCAACATAAAAAAGTCTTCTCTCTTCATCAATACCATTTTCTTCTTCAAGAGAGAAATAATGAGGAAATACTCCCTGTTCTAAACCAGTAATAAACACAACGTCAAATTCAAGACCTTTAGCATTATGTACTGTCATTAAAGTAATAGAATCATCATTATTATTATCAGAATTATTACTAATATCTCTATACAAACTAATCTCTTCCAAAAAATTAATAATATCAGAATTGTTTTCTAAAGCTCTATAATTATAAAAAGCTCTAAAAAGTTCTTTTATATTCTCCTTTGCAACTATAGTTCTTCTCTCCTCTTCAGAAGAAAATATAGAAAAATAATCTATATCTAATAGAAACTCAAAAAATATATTTTCTATCTCAATACCATTATTATTATCAATATCATCTTTAATCTTATTTTTATATTCTTCTATTATATCCTTAAAATATTTAAGAGCATTTATAACTTTCTTTGTTAGCTTACATTCATCTATAAAATCTATAGCTTTGTATAGGGTAATATTTTTTTTATTTGAAAAATCTTCTATATTTGATAATGTCTTTTCTCCAATGCCACGTGGTGGAGTATTAATAGTTCTTCTAAAACTAAAATTATCTTCAAAACCAGTTAGAAGTCTTAAAAAAGAAATAGAATCTTTTATCTCTATACGCTTATAAAATTCTAAAGCTCCAACAACAATATAATTAATAGAATGTGCTAATAGCTCTTTTTCATAAGCACGTGATTGACTATTAGTTCTAAACAAAATAACAATATCTTTAGCTTCAAAACCATCACAAAATAATCTCTCTATCTCATCAACTACAGATTTAGCCTCATCCAAATCAGAATAACAAACCCAATTTTCTATACTATACTCATCTTTTATATTAGAAAATACATTCTTAGTATGTCTATGAGAATTATTTTGTATAACACTTAATGCTACATCTACTATACTTTTACTACATCTATAATTCTCTTCAAGTCTAATAATTTTAGTATTTGGAAAATCTTTTTCAAAATTTAGTATATTAGATACATTAGCACCTCTAAAAGCATAAATACTCTGATCATCATCACCAACAACAGTCAAATTATTACGACAAATATTATTACTATCAAAAGACAACAACTTAATAAGTTTATACTGTAAATAATTAGTATCCTGAAACTCATCTACTAAAATATACTTAAATCTATTTCTATAATAATTAAGTATCTCAATATTATTTTCAAATAGTTTTATAGTATTAACTATCAAATCATCAAAATCCATAACATTTTCTGAAATAGAATACTCTAAATAACTATGATATATACGCTCAAAAAATTCTCTATCATAAGTTATACCATCTTCAAGTTCATTTTTTACATTAGAAATAAAATTAGATATCATCTTAACCGTAATACTTTTAGGAATATCCTCTTCTTTCATTAATTGTTTTATAATAGAAATTTTATCCGTATCATCTAATATGATAAAATTTTCTCTATAACCTATATACTCATAATTTTCTTTTAAGATTTTAAGACAAGCAGAGTGAAAAGTTTTGATAAAAAGTCTATATGGCTTAATATTTGGAAGTATATTACAAACTCTATTTTTCATTTCATTAGCTGCTTTATTTGTAAATGTAACAGCCATGATATGTTCTGGATGTATATTTTTTTCTTTTATTAAGTACGCTATTTTTTTTGTAATAACAAGCGTTTTACCACTTCCAGCACCAGCTAATAATAAAAGTGGAGTGTCAATATATATAATACCATCTCTTTGTACATCGCTTATATTATCTAATATATTCATTAAAACAATTCCAAATATGTAAATATTAAAGAATTATATTTTATAATACAAAAAAATCTATATAATAATAAATAAAAAATATTATTCTTTAGGTCTACCAAAGGCAACAGATATACCAACATCTAAAGAAAGGCCAGAGAAACTATAACTACTATAAATATTATTCATCATTTCTGTATTTTGTTTTAATTTATCTGTATCCAAACTCATACCAAAATTATAAAGTAAACTAGCATCTATTTTAATAGCTAAAGAATCTTTAAGATAAAAATATTTTTCAACAATAGCCTTAATATAAGGCATAATAGGAATTTTATGCATAGTTTTTATCTTATCAGTAATACATATAATCCCTTAAGTCAATATAAAATATTGAAAATAAAATAAAGGAGACTATAAATTAATCTTTATTTCAAATATTTATTTCATAGGTCTACCAAAAGCAATAGAAGCACCTACTTCAATAGAAAGTGCAGAGAAACTATATTTTTCATAACCTACTGTAGCACCACGATTTATACTTTCAGTATCAAGCACCATACCTAAGTTATAAAGTACAGTAGCATCTACTTTTAAAGCCCACTTTTCATTAAAGTATATATAATTATCCCATACAAGTTTAACATAAGGCATAAATGGGTTTTTATACATAGCTTTAATATAATCCATATTGAAACTTACAATATCACTTTCTCCTAAAATTATCAAGTCTGGATCTGGATGATTTAAAGAGAATGTAAGAGGCATATAAGCTCCTCCACCTATTCCTAATGCCATAAAGTTATTGAAGTTAACTTTTGCAACAAGTCCAAATAATAAGTTATGGTATGTAGAAAAAATAGTATCTCTTTCACCACTATAAAAGTTGTAACCAAGATCTACAGATACACTAATAGTTCTAACAGCTCCTTCAGTAGATACTCTATAATGGTGACCAAGCTCTACCATAGCAGAAGCATTGATTCCACTACCCATCTGAAATCCCTCTGGTCTTTCCTCAGAGGCTCCTACAGCAGATGTAAAATTCATAATGCTACCTAAGTTAACACTTCCTCCAACTGCAAGCTCAAAGTCAGCTGGAAAAACTGTCTTAGCTAGAAAAATAAAACAAAGTATAAATAACTTTATTTTCATTAATTAATTCCTCCAAAACATAATTATTAACATCAGTCATAATATTGTATAAATAAAATACCTATATACATAAATATAGGAATTTTTTTATAAAAAATTTAAATTTTCTTAATTTTTTAACAATAAAAAAGGAGAATAAGGAATAAAATCCCATATTCTCCTCTAAATTAAATAAAAAATTACTATTTTATATAAATAACTATGCAATATAATATATATTATACTCCCCCAGCAATAGCTATTATTATTTTTTATTATCCTAATCTTAAATTACACTCATGCTCTTCTTTCTTATACATAGCCTGTCTCTTAATAAGAAGATCAAAATCTACTAAATGACCATCAAATTCAGGACCTTCCACACAAGCAAACTTAGTTTCAGTACCAACAAGAACCCTACAACAACCACACATACCAGTACCATCTATCATAATAGGGTTCAAACTAACCATAGTAGGTAAATTATACTCTTTAGTAAGCTTAGCAACAAATTTCATCATAATAGCAGGCCCTATAGCAATAACCTCAGAAATCTTTTGTCCAGAATTATACACACGAGTAATCATATCTGTAACAAGACCCTTTTCACCATAAGAACCATCATCAGTACAAATAAGAACATCACTAGAAATCTTTCTCATTTTATCTTCCATAATGATAAGATCCTTATTTCTAGCACCAAGTATAGAAACAACATTATTACCCATTTTATGATGAGCCTCAGCAATAGGATGTAAAGGTGCTACACCAACACCACCACCAACACATAAAACAATACCATCATGCTTTTCAATATGAGTAGGCTGCCCCAAAGGACCAATAATATCTAATATTTCATCACCTACCTGTAGTTCCATTAGTTTTCTTGTAGAATATCCGATAGCCTGAGTTACTATCATAATAGTACCTTTTTCAGGATCAGCATCAGCAACTGTTAGAGGAATCCTCTCACCTTCTTCACTCAATCTAAAAATAATAAAGTTACCAGCTTTACGATGCTTAGCTATATCTGGAGCTTCCACCTGCATCATAAAAACATTTTCTGACCATTGTTCTCTAGCTACTATTTTGTAACCCATAAAGTATTCCTCCTAATTTTTATCTATAAAATTAAGACCTACCATAATCAAATATTATATAGTTTAAGAATAAAATCAGCTATTTTCTTCTTTCTGTTCTTTTAGAAGATCAGAATGTTTAGGGATTTTCACGCCTAATCTTTCAACTAAGCGAGCCTTTTTACCAACCTTATTTCTTAAATAATATAGCTTAGCACGTCTAACTTTAGCCTTACGTAGTATATCAACACGATCAATTCTAGGAGAATTAACTAAGAAAATTCTCTCAACGCCACAGCCATAAGATATTTTTCTTACAACAAAACTTCTATTAATACCTTTACCACGGATAGAAATAACAACACCCTCATAAGCCTGTAATCTTTCTCTATCACCTTCAACAATTTTAACCCAAACTTTTACTGTATCACCTATTTCAAACGGTAAAATAGCTTCTTTTTTATGTTTAGCTTCAACTAGTCTAATCTGTTGATCCATTTATAGTCTCCTATTTTCTATATTTAATTTGATTATTATCTCTATCAGTTAAAAAACAGTATGTAGTTTAACATAATTTTTATTTTTATCAAGTACAAATTTTTTATTTACTTCAAAAATAAGTTAATAGCTTCATTACGAGCTGAATTAACTGCATTAACAACACTCGTAGAAGATATAGTAGCTCCACTAATAGCAGCTATTTGACCATCCAAAGCTTCTTCTGCTTTAATACCTTTTACTGCACTTAATTCTACTACAGAGCTTTTATTTTCAAATTGTTTTCTAAAGTCTGCCTCTACTATTTTAGCACCAAGACCTGGAGTTTCAGCTTGAGATGTTACAACTATACCTGTTATCTCTGTAGCATCTTCATTAAATCCAACTAAGACCTTATTGTCACCATTATAACCACTCGCATAAGAGAGAATAGCATATCCAGCATCTGAACCATCTTCTTTTTTTCCTATATAATACTCAAATATAGAATTTTCAGTTAAAGGTCCTTCTATAGAAGAAGCATTAGGAATAACAGCTTTTACACCATTTATTATAGTTTTTTTATTATTTTCCTCTATATCTCTTTCAAAAGAAGAATATATAAAAGATAGTAAAAACCCAGAAAATAATGCTGTAATTGTTACAGAAATAACCGCTTTATAACTAACTTCTTTTTTAGCTTCCATTATTTATTTCCTCCATTACTATTAGCTTCAGCCTTTTTTATATTAAGAAATTCTTTCTTACCAAAAGGTAAAGGACGAGTAAGCATAACAATTAAAGGCATAAACATATTACCAATTAAGATAGAATACATCATATACTCAGGAGAAGAACCAAACACTCTAAGAAGTGCAAGTACAGAACCTATAAGTAAAGAATATATCCAAACACCTTTAGGATTGCTAGGACAAGTCACCATATCTGTAGCCATAAAGAAAGCTCCAAGTGCAAATCCACCAGATAATAAATTGTATATAGGAGAAGCTATTCTTGTATGTTCCGATAAGAATAGTAAAGAACTAACTACAAGTAAAGAAATAGTCATACCAGCAGGTATTCTCCAATCTATAGTATTAGTAGCAATTAAGAATATACCACCTATTAAAATTAGTAAAAATGAAGTTTCACCTATAGCACCAGCTGTACTACCAAGCAATAATTGTAAATAATAATGAGATTCAAAATAAATATGATCTGCAATATTATTAGACATTTCAATACCACCAAACTTCATTAAAGTAAGAGGAGTAGATTGAGTTAAAGCACCTAAAGCACTTACACTTGATGTAGCTCCTGATACTGTAATTTCAAGATGTTTTAATATATCGCTAAAAATAGAATTAAAAGGAACATTAACAGGAGAACTATACATACTCATCTGTGCAGGAAATGCTGTCTGTAAGAAAGCACGACCAACCAATGCAGGATTAAATACATTAGAGCCAAGTCCTCCAAAAACTTCACGAGTAAAAACAATAGCAATAACACTACCAATAACAACCATAGTAACAGTAGAAGAAGGAGGAAGTGTCATAACCAAAAGTAAAGCAGTAATAACAGCTGGATAGTCAAAATGAATAGTTTTTTTTCTCATCTTTTTAACTATAAAAGAAGATAGTAAACAACTTAAAACAGCCGTTAAATATAAAATAACAACCTTAAATCCAAACAAAATAACACTATAAACAATAGCAGGCATAAGAGCGATAATAACTCTTATCATAATTTTATCAGTAGTGTCATTATCTCTTATGTGTGGTGAAGATTCTGTAAAAAATCTCATAAAATAATACTCCTTAAAACTATATCTTCAATAATTATTAACTATATCTTCTTAATGAATCTTTTCCAAATCTAATCCACTGAGCAAGAGGAATCTTAGAAGGACAAATATAAGAACAACAACCACATTCAAAACAAGTCATAATATCAAGAGAATGTAGTTTTTCTGCAGGAAGTAAAGCTTTAGAAGCATGTGCTATACCTGTAGGATCTAACTTTAAAGGACAAACACTTCCACATCTACCACACTTAATACAAGGATGCTCTACATCTTTAGCCATTTTATCTTTATCTAAGAAAAGCAAAGAATTAACACCCTTATTCACTGCCTGATCTAAATTAGGAACACTAGCACCCATCATAGGACCACCAGATAATACAAGAACATTTTCAGCATTAATGCCACCACATTCCTCAACAATATGCGACAAAGGAGTACCAAGAGGAACCCATACATTTTTTTCTTCTTTTATAGCATCTCCAGAAACTGTCACAAGTCTCTCAATTAAAGGTTTATCTTTAGCAACTGCCTCATATATAGCATATAAAGTAGCAATATTAACAACAATAACACCAACATCAGATGGCAACTTACTAACAGGAACAACTCTACCAGTAGTAGCATCTATAAGCATTTTTTCAGCACCCTGAGGATATTGTAATCTCAAAGGCATAACCTCTACATTATACTGAGAAGCTATTTTTGACATCTCTTGTATAGCAATAGGTTTATTATTTTCTATACCTACAACAGTTCTTTTTATACTTGGTATAGCTTTTCTAATTATTTCTATACCTTTAAAAAGTTCTTCAGTATATTCAAGCATTAATCTATAATCAGAAGTAATATAAGGCTCACACTCAACACCATTAATAATAAGAGTATCACAATTACTCTTAGAAGCACCAGACACTTTAACATTAGTAGGAAAAGTAGCTCCACCCATACCTACAACACCAGCTTTAAATATTTTACCTAAAATTTCCTCAGAAGACAAAGACATATAATTTGGAACTTCTAAATACTCAGGTAAACCATCGCTAACATCTACATTGATTAAAACAGCATTAGCACCACGACCAAGTGGGGGAGGAGCAATATCAATAGAAGCAACTTTTCCAGAAAAAGAAGAAGAAACATTTCCAGAAATAAAACCATTAGCTTCTCCTATAAGTTCACCTCTTTTTACTTCATCACCTTTATTTTTTAATAAATTAGCAGGAGCTCCTAAATGTTGAGCCATAGATATTAGAACTGTTTTAGGAGGATTTGAAAGTTTTGATGAAGAAATTTCTGCTGAATTTTTGCTATCATTTGGATGAATACCACCAAAACGGAATTTACCTAATTTCATATTTTAATCCTTCATTAAAATTATAGTAATTATAGTATAGAAAAAACTGCAACTGCCTTGGTGTAACCACTACCATACCCAGATAATACAACCATACTATTTTTAGCAAGAATATTATCAGATATAGCACTTGCGAAAGCAACTCCAGCGGATGCACTAACAGATGAGTTAGCATCAGCCATCTTTGAATATACTAAGTCTTCTGAAACACCTAAAGCATCTACAAAAGAAGAATATGCATCTTTAGTAGAATAAGATGGTATATAAAAATCAGGTTTTATATCCCTATTAGCTAATACTTCCTTTGTATAAATAGCTGCTTGTTTTGCTTCTTCTATAAAAACTGTGTTATTTTTAATTGAAATGAAATGTTCTTTATTTAAAATTCCTTCTTTAGTGTAGGGGTTTGCTGTACCACCCATAGGTATATAACAATTTGTAAGAGCTGAACCATCTGTAGTTGTATCTATAAAATTAACTTCTATATTTGTTGGTTCATTCGTAATAAGAGCTGCAACTGAAGCATCATTAAACCTATTTGAATCATCACATATATAAAAAGATTCTGTAGCTACTATTAATATATTTTTATATCTATTACTTTTAATAAAGGCATAAGCTATTTTTAAAGCTGATAAAAAACCTGTAAAATCACTTTCTATATCAAAACAAAAAGCATTGTGAATATCTAATTTACCTGCAAGTACACAAGCAGTGGAAGGATAAATATAATCTTTAGTAACTGTAGCACATATAATAGCATCTATTTTAGAAAGCTCTATATCTTTAATAACTTCCTTGATTGTATTTAAAGCTAAATCAGAAGCGGGCATACGAGTCTGTGTTTGTTCATAATTACTTTTACAAGACTTAATATATACCATAATTAACACTCCCTTAAAAAATTCTTCTTTTCACACCAGTATTTTGTAATTCTTTAGCTATTTTATCATTAACTTTAGCTGATAAAAACTTATTCATATTTAATATAGCATTAGTCATACCAGAACCACTTGTTTTACCATGTCCAACAAAAGCTCCACCATTAAGCCCAAGTAAAACAGCAGATCCATAAGAATCTGAACTCATTTTATCTTTTAAAGTTTTAAATACAGGTTTCATCATTAAAGCACCAACAGTAGATATAGGATTTTTCTTTATTTCAGACTTTATCAAATTAACAACTAATCTACCAGCACCTTCCATAGTCTTTAATACAATATTACCGTCAAAGCCATCAGCAACTACAACATCTACAACATCTTCTTTAAGCATATCATTAGGTTCTATATTACCAATGAAGTTAATCTTTTTCATTTTTTCAAGACGTTCAAAAGCCTTTTTAGTAGCCTGATTACCTTTACTATCTTCTTCACCTATATTAAGCAATCCTACACGAGGATCATCGATACCCAATACTCGTTTAGCAAAAACACGACCCATAACTGCAAACTGTGCTAAATAGTCAGGGGTACAATCCACATTAGCACCCATATCGAGCATACAAAACTCTCCACCATTTCTTGGAAGAACAGAAATTAAAGGTGGACGTAAAACTCCTTTTATTCTACCTATTTCTGTAAGAGCAGCTGCCAAAGTTGCTCCTGTATTACCTGGAGAGAAAAAACCTTCTGCTTTTTTTTCTGCTACGAGCCTAGCTGCGAGTAGAACTGATGCATTCTTTTTATGTTTGATACCAACTGCTGGACTTTCTTGCATACCTATAACTTCTACAGTATGTTCTATTTGAACACGATTTGCATCATACTTAGTTTTAGATAGTGCTTTACTAATCTCTTCTCCATTACCTACTAATATTAGATTAATATCATCATTATAGTTAAGAGAGGCTACAGAACCTAAAACCAATTCCTCTAAGGGGTTTTCACCACTCGCTATATCTATAGCTAAATTCATAATAAAAAAATCCTAAAAATTATTAACCAGCATTCTGATTCTTAGGAGCTTTAAGAACTCTATCTTTATAAAAACCACATTCTGGACATATTCTATGAGGTAGTCTTTCTGTACCACACTGTGGACACACTGATAATAGACCTAAAAATCTTTTATCATTTGCTGCTTGTCTTGATCTTTTTTTCGACTTTGATTTCCTATGTTTAGGTACTGCCATTTTTATCTCCTTAAAAGCATCTTAAAATATAAAGTACATCGAACACATAATACACCCAACAATTATTTTTGTCAAGCAAAATTAACATAATTAAAAATAGTGTATAAAAAACTATCTCTTCATATAGCGTTCCATTTCTCTATCTAATGTTTTTTGCTTTAGAGTCTCTCGCTTATCGTGTAGCTTCTTTCCCTTACAAAGCCCTAATTCTAACTTTATTTTACCTCTTGAAAAATATAAACTAATTGGAATAAGTGTTAATCCCTGCTCCTTTATTTTTCCATATAAACGCTTTAATTCTCTTTTATGTAATAATAACTTTCTTTCTCTAAGTGGTTCATGATTATTACGATTGCCAAAATAATAATGAGATATATGAAGATTAACAACAAAAAGTTCTCCCTTTTTGAAAGTAGCATAAGCCTCTGTAATATTAACAGATCTCTCACGTAAAGCCTTAACTTCTGTACCAACAAGTACAATACCAGCCTCAAATTTTTCAACTACCTCATAATTAAAAAGTGCTTTCTTATTTTTAATTATCTCTCCAGAAGAAACTGTAGATTTACTTTTTTCTTTTTTCTTATTAGACATATACAAAATCTTAAAATATTTATTAGTAAAATATTATAAATAGCTTTTTATATTTGTCAATTTAATATTTTTTTAGTGGAAAATCTACATTTTGGATAATTAGTACAACCAAAAAAATCTCCATATTTACCATTTCTTAAAACAAGCTTATTATTACAACGAGGACATAAACCAGACTTAACATCTCTACGCATATTTTTTATATTTTTGATATGTTCATCATTAGATAATTCTTTATGACTTGATATTAATTTTTGATAAATATAATTAATCTCTTCATCACTATAATTAGTATTATTATTATAATTAATTAAATAATTATCCAAATCAGATAAACCAATGACATTATCTAATTTAATATTATAAGCATTATCCTTTATGAATACTACTACAGACTGAATATAGTACTTATTACCAAGTATCTTTTTTAAATGAAAAATATGAGAGTTATTTTGCTTTACAGGATTATAAAAATAATTTTTTCTACCTCTATTAAAACATTGAACCCAATTAGCATCATTTTCATTACCAAAAATTATACCATTATAATTTTTAGTCTCTATACAAAATATTCCATTCTTTCTTATTGCTATATGATCTATCTGATGACTTCTATTATTTTCATCAATTACAAGTAGATTATCTATATATTTAATACAAACCATGCTTAATACACGGCTAACTTGAGATTCTCCTTTCTGTCCTTTCTTATTATAATTACTACTATTGTTATAATTTGAATTAGAAAAATCTACCTTAAATAGTAAGATAAAAAATAAAATAAAAAATACAACTATTAAAACCATAATTCCAACACTCTATACTAAAATAGTATAAGTATATTTATATATTTTTCAATATCATAAAATCTATATATACAAAGTATAACTCAAAAAAAATAGTATAAACTATAATATATAAACACTAATATAAAAATGTACTTATATATGTATTAAATGTTTTACTACTAATAATAAATATAAACATAATCATAAATTTATTGGAAACTACATCAAATACTTATTTACTTAAAACAAAAAAAACTTACAATTTATAAATAAACATTTTAT
>CALXQJ010000009.1 GCA_944390575.1 uncultured Spirochaetota bacterium | reverse complement strand
TAATAGTTTCTATTATGGAATCAATCAATCAATCAATCAATCAATCAATCAATCAATCAATCAATCAATCAATCAATCAATCAATCAATCAATCAATCAATCAATCAATCAATCAATCAATCAATCTAAATTAATTTATATCTTTATCTACACAATTTATGGAGTACTCTATGCTCAAAAATAAAATTTTCATAATATTTATATCATTTATATTCTTTTTATTGTTTATTCTTTTTGTTTTAGGTAATATATCTAGAGTAGGTTATTTATCTGAGTTTAAATTAAATATCAATGATACTCTTTTGTATAATAAAGTAGACTTTTATATAGTAGACGATAGAGTTTTTATAGATAATAAATCATTTAATATTGATGATAGTAATTTAGAATACTATTTATTGAATAATAAATATATAAATAATTATATATATAGTTTTAGAGTTACTTATAGTAATAAAAATACATTATTTAAAAATAATGATATTTATGGTGTTATTTTAAATACTAACTATATATTTAGTAATTATAGTTTTATAAATAAATTAAGTATAAATGAACTAGGTAGCCCTTTTGGTATTCTTTATTCATCTAAGCAATTAAATAGTAATATGTATATTTATTATAAGCTTTTTTTAAAAAGTTATATTTTATTATATTTATTTATATTATTATTTTTAATTTATTTAATTTTTAATATAAAAAAAATATTTTATTATTTTTATACAAATTTTATTTTGTTTTCTTTATTATTTTCTATAACTTTATTTATATTGAATTGTTCATTGTTATACCCAGGATACTATCAAGGTTTTGATCTTTGGGGCTCTGTATTAAATTATTTATATGACTTTAAAAGTGATTGGCACCCAATTATAATACAATTAACTATAGGATTTTTTGATAAGTTAAATATAGGAATGAAAGGTTTTTTATTTCTTTCATTATTTTTAAAATATACTAGTTTATTTTTAATAGTAATATCTTTATTTTTGAGATATCAAAATAGATATTCTTTTTTTATATTTTTTATAGCCTTTATTCCAAATATATTTTTTGATAATATTATCCTTTATAAAGATTATTTATCTGTTTTATTTCTAATATTTTCTTATTCTATAATGTTCTTTATTATAGTTTCTAATATACAAAATAGACTTTTATGTATTGTATTAAGAATAATTTGTATATTTTCATTAATAATAGGAATGCTTTATAGGCATAATTTTATTGTGAATATATATCCATTTTTTATATTAATTACTTATGATTTTCTTAAACGTAATAAAGTAAAAAATTTTTTATTGTATTTTTTTATATTAATGCTTTTTAATGCATTTGTATTAGTTGGGATACACTACATATTTCCTAGATTATTTGTACCTAACCCTTCACATGGACAGGTATATCAAGTCTTAACTAATCATATAGTTGGAACTTTAGTTATATCTAAAGATGACAATTTCTTAGATGATAAGTATTATAAAAATGGTAGTACATTTAGTGATTTAGTAGATGCTTATAATAAAAAACCTTATATTGTTTATAGTATAATAGGAGATGTTATAAGTATCGATAGTAAAGATATTAAAAATATATTTGTTAGATGTATTTTTAAGCACCCTATAAGTTATATTTTGTATATTTCTAAATTTTCTTATTCATTATTTACTAAGCCATTTATTATATTAAGTAGTAAAAATATACAAGGTATAAAAAATATATACTATATATTAGATAACTATTACTTATCTTCAATAAAAGATAGAACATTAATATATAATTTTATAGAAAAAAATAATGGTATACATTTTTCAGCTGTAAGAGAGCGTATATATAATTTTTTTGTCAAAATTTTATTTAATATTCCAACAATTATATTTATTTTTTTATCACTTCTTATTTTTATTTCTACATCTATGATTATGATATTTTTTCCTACTTTTATAAATAGGTTACTTATACTTTCATTCTCAATGTCCTTTTCAGCATTATCGGGTGCTATTATAGTATCTATTTTCAGTGCTGCTGATGATTATAGGTTTATTCATCCTACTGTGGTCTCTACTGTATTCGCTTTAATTTCATTTTTTGTTTTTTTATATGAAAGTAATATTTTGAATAAATTATTTGTCTTATTTTTTAATAAAAAAAATAATATTGAGGTTTAATATGAGCAATACTAAAATAGTTATAATAGGTGCAGGTCCTGCTGGATTAACAGCTGCTTATGAACTTTTAAAAAATAATAAGAATATAGATGTTACTATATATGAGGAAACTAGTTTTATAGGTGGAATATCACGCACTGTTAATAATAATGGTAATAGAATGGATATAGGTGGACATAGATTCTTTTCTAAAAGTGATATAGTTATGAATTTTTGGACAAATATTATGTCTTTAGAGTCTGATAATATATCTGCTAAATATAATGATAGAGTAATTTTAGTTAGAAATAGATTATCTAGAATATTATTTTTAAATAAGTTTTTTAATTATCCAATTACTATAGATAAAAATTTAATATTAAATTTAGGATTGTTTAGATGTATAAAAATAGCTATAAGTTATATTAAGGCTATAATATTTCCTTATAAAAATGTTAATACTTTAGAAAAGTTTTATATTAATAGATTTGGTAAAGAATTGTATAATTTATTTTTTAGAGATTATACAGAAAAAGTTTGGGGTGTAAAATCTTCAGAATTAAGCCCTGATTGGGGTGCTCAGAGAGTAAAAGGATTATCTGTATATAAAACTATAATGAATGCCATTAAACCTAAAAAAATAAATGATTTTAGACAAAAAGATACAGAAACTAGTTTAATAGAAATGTTTTTATATCCAAAGTACGGTCCAGGACAGTTATGGGAGTTGGTTGCAGAAGAAATAAAGAATATGGGTGGAAAGATATATTTTAATTATAAAGCAGATAGTATTGATATTAAAGATAATAAAGTTGTGTCTGTATCTTTTAATAATAGTTTTTTAGTAGTTGATAATATTACTTATTTGATTTCTAGTATGCCTATTAAGGACTTAATAATATCTATGTCCAATAATGTTCCAAAAAATATATATGATATAGCTATAAAATTAAATTATAGAGATTTTATCACTGTAGGTATTTTAATTAAAAATATTAACTTTAAAGAAATTAAAGATAATTGGATATATATACAAGAACCATTTGTAAAGGTTGCAAGAATACAATTTTTTAATAATTGGAGTCCATATATGGTTAAAGATAGTAGTTTATATTATATTGGTATGGAATATATGTGTTTTGAGAATGATAGCTTATGGTCTAAGTCTGATGATGATTTTATTGATTTTGCTATAAGTGAATTAAAGATATTAAATATAATTAATAATGATAATGTTGTTTGTGATTCTAACATAGTTAGAGTAAAAAAAGCTTATCCTTCTTATACAGGTATATATAGTAAATTTAGTAAATTAAGAGAGTATTTAGATTCTATAGATAACTTATTTCTTATAGGTAGAAATGGAATGCATAGATATAATAATATGGATCATTCTATGTTATCTGCTATGGCTGCTGTTAAATGTATTATTAATAATAATATAGATAAATCTTCTATATGGTCTGTTAATGATGATGATAGCTATCATGAAACTAAGTAAATATATAAAATTTAATTATTTTTTCAATTTTATATAAATTAATTAATATTATTACTTATTGACAAATAATTTTTTAGTATTATAATATTTATTATTATGGGATCAATCAATCAATCAATCAATCAATCAATCAATCAATCAATCAATCAATCAATCAATCAATCAATCAATCAATCAATCAATCAATCAATCAATCAATCAATCAATCAATCAATCAATCAATC
>CALXQJ010000008.1 GCA_944390575.1 uncultured Spirochaetota bacterium | reverse complement strand
TAAACTACCATAATAATTCATAATGAGGATTATAATAATAAAAATTAATAATAAAGAAAAATATAATATAAAAAAGTATTTACTATTAAATAAAAGATTTCTAAAAAAATTAAATATCAAATATCTTTTATCAAACAGAAAAAGGAAAATAGATTTTAAAATATTAATACAAAAAAATATATTAAAAATTATAAATAAAAAAACAAATAATAATATAGAATAAAATATCATATTTATTTTTAATTTTAATTTATAATGAACATCAAAAATAGAAGAAGATAAAATGGAATCTGATACTATAACCCCAAAAGGACTTCCATAATTACCAAAATTAATATCTTTAATAAAACTATATTTATCTAATATATAATTAGTATCTACATAAACTCCATAAATATCAGAATTCCTAAAAACTTTACTATAATAATTTAATTTTACATTATAACTATAATTACTAATAATATTAGAATTAGTAATTATGTATTCTTCTAAATCTTCAATACGATAATCATAATTTTCTAATGCATAATAATTTGTTATATCTCCAAAGTCATTAGTATATAAAATATTAGAATAAGATAAATTATTAATTTTTAATGTATCGTCTACATTTAACTGAAAATTATCTAAATATCCAACCCTACTTGATAAACCTAAAATATAAAAGATAAATAAAACTAATAAAATAAATAATAATATAAAAATAGATCTAAATAATACTCTATTATTTTTCACAGACTACTCCATAAGAATAATAGTGAAAAAAAATATATGTATAAAATATTATATTTGTGCTGTGCTGTGCTGTGCTGTGCTGTGCTGTGCTGTGCTGTGCTGTGCTGTGCTGTGCTGTGCTGTGCTGTAAAAAATACATAATAACAATTCTAACTTTCTTTTTTATTATTGTCAAATAAAAAAGACAAAAATGAAATCATAGAGATTATAGTAATTGGAACTACAGGATGTATATATCTATAATCTGCCAATGGGGTTAATAACCCAACTATCAAAATAGTCGAAATAGAAGAAAATGATGTAGCAAAAGAAAATAATAATAGACCACCTATTTTTTTATTTTTACAAAATGCAAAAAGTATTTCTTTTAATGAAAATAAAAATAGAAATACAGAAAATAATATAAAAAATGATATATTTATATTTAATAAATTATTAAATATAAAATTATATATCTTTTTTTGATTTTTTGAAAAACTTTTACCAACAAATAAATCATTTAAATATTTTTTATCTTCATCTACTTCAAGTTTTCTTTTTCGGTGCTCAAGCTGTTGCGATGATATTTTCCAAGTTTCTACAGTATATATTTGTTTCATGTAGGAAAAAATATGTTTAATATAATATTTAGGATACTTAAGTATATACTTTATCCATGATAATTTAACTCCATGAATATGAGATTTAAATATTCTATCCCCAATCCAAAATAATGAAAACTCATTAGCTCCAAATGGTTGCTTAGTATATAAATCTTTAACATCTTGAAATGTTTTTCCAGGCATATACCATTCTTTTAATATAAAAGAATCATCATTACTTGGAGTTGCACATGCAGCTATTTGTAGGAAAAAAATATGATTAATATCATAATCTTTAAATGAATCTAAATAATGATTATCTCGTTTCAAAAAATTAGAGTTTACAAATATACGAGGAAATACAAGATGTATAGTAACTAAAAATAATGCAACAAAAACCATTATTAAAACATATATAACAATATATTTTTTAGTACTTAATGAGCTATTACATAATATTCTGTACACTATATATATAAATATAGGATAAATTGTAACTATCATATTATGTCGCCATAACATGGCTATTATTAAACTCAATAATACAAAACAATATAATATGATTTTTATATAAAAGTTATTAAAATCATATACAAATATAAAGAATAATAATGAGTATGAAAACCAAATTAATAAACTAGAAGTAACATCTTTCCCATGATTTATGTTGCTAAAGAATATATTGCCTAAAAAAGATAACAAAAATAATAAAATAAAAAATATATTATTATACTTTTTGTATAAAGAAATAATTAGTAAAAATAAACCTATATACCATAATAATAAATTAAGTAAAAATATATAATAATTATTGTATCCAAATGTATTATATAATATTTTTAGAAAAATAGTAATAATTATAGGATTTGCATTTGTAATATCTCCAAGCATAGAATTAATGCTATCACCTGCAAAAAAACCAGGAAAACAAAGCCAATACTGAAAAATAAATAATATTAATGTTATAGAAAAAGAAAAAATTATAAAATATTTTAATGATAAATTAATTTTATAACTAAATAAATATTTATAAAACTTAGTAGCAAGATAAATTATTATAATAAACGATAGTAATAATAGTAAAGAAATAGGTTTTATTTTTAATTTATAATATATATTATCTATTTTATTAATACTATTAATAGAATTTGTTGATATAAAGTAACCATGATATTTTTTATTATTAAAAATACTTAATATATTACTATTGCTTATATCAAGATATACATCATAAACATTGTTACTAACAAATAAAAAACTATAATCTTTTATATCAAAAGTATAATAGTATTTTGTAATATTAATATTTGTTAATAAATATTCTCTAAATGTATCATAAGTAAAATTATTAGTATTATTATTAAGTATAAAGATATTAATTGATTCACCATGATCATTTGTATATCTATGATTAGAATAAGATATACCATTAAGTTGTGATGTATGATATATATGTAATTTTATATTATCTAAATATCCTATTCTATATTTTGGTATTACCATAAAAATAAAAAGTAATATAAGAATAAAAACAAATAAAAGTTTATTATTTTTCACAGACTACTCCCATAAGAATAATAGTGAAAAAATATATGTATAAAATATTATATTAGTGCTGTGCTGTGCTGTGCTGTGCTGTGCTGTGCTGTGCTGTGCTGTGCTGTGCTTCATAAAAATCCTATATATATTATAAATATAATATATTATAAATATAATATATTAAAAATCAATTACTTTTTAAAACTAATCTTAAATCCTAGTAAAATTAAAATAAAATATTTATCATTAACTATAACATCAAATAATTTAAAACGATTCTTTCTATAGTTTATATTATCAATAACAAAATCTAACTTACTATTTAATATTTTTATCTGATTTTCATAATTACTAATTATATTCCTATATAAAATATATTCATTATATGTACTACAACATTTTATTAATTTATATTCTTTAAATTCATTTAATTCTTTTTTATTTATAAATTCTTCTGAAGTATAAAGAAAATTCGCAAATTTATGAAGATGAGGATAATATAACCTTTTATTTTCTTCATTATAATAATAAAAAATATAATATGGATTTTGCCAAACTTTAGCATATAATAAATTTAATAAATTAGGAAAATATTCTTTACAATAATTAACTGTATATGTAAGATGTTCTATAGCATTTATACCATAATTAACGTTTTCTCTTTGAGTATTATATGTAGATTTTGGTGTATCTCTATAATAATAAATAGCATTATTATTAAATGAAATAGATGGAGAATGCATTAATAACCTTAATATAAAATCACAATCTTCTGATACTCCTAACTTAGTATTCTCCATAAAAAATAAATTATTTTTAATAAGAAAATCTCTACTATAAATCTTGTTAACAGGATTAGTTGTAAACATTTCTTTATTATCTAATAAAAAATTCTCTAATG
>CALXQJ010000007.1 GCA_944390575.1 uncultured Spirochaetota bacterium | reverse complement strand
TATCAATAGGTCCTATATCAATAGGTCCTATATCAATAGGTCCTATATCAATAGGTCCTATATCAATAGGTCCTATATCAATAGGTCCTATATCAATAGGTCCTATATCAATAGCATAAAAAGGACTATTAATGAAAAAAGATATTCCTAAATACTCATATAAAGAATTCTTTGAGAAAAAAAATGATACTATCCTAATAATACCTGTTTGGAACGAAGGTGAAAGAATACAAAAAGAATTAAAAAGATTATACTCTGTAAGTGCATATACATTTTTAGATATTATTTTATTAGATGGTGGAACTACTGATAATTCTATCAATGATGATTTTCTAAAAGAAGTTCATGTAAGAGGAGTATGTTCTACTACAGCTAAAGGACAAGGTTCTTCATATAGAATTGGCTTTAATAAAGCTATAGAAGATGATTATAAATACTGTCTTACTGTAGATGGAAACAATAAAGACTCTGTAGAACAAGTAGAGGAGTTTATAAAACTACTAAAAAATGGATATGATTTTGTACAAGGGTCTAGGTTTATGAAAGGTGGATATCATGAAAATACTCCTAAGGCAAGAGAAATAGCAATAAAATATTTTTCTAATCCATTATTATCTGTAGTTTCTGGTTTCAAATATACTGAGACAATGTCTGCATTTAGAGGATTTAATGTAGATATACTAAAAGATGAAAGATTAAACATATTTAGAGATATTTTCAAAACATGGGAACTTCAATGGTATATGGCAACTCGTATACCTAAGTTAGGATATAAAGTTATTGAAATACCTCAATCAAGAATATACCCTGCAACTGGTCCAATAGTAACAAAAATAAACTGGATGGGAAACTTTAGAATTATAATTCAACTACTAAAAGTAGCAATAGGATATTATAATCCTAAAAAGTAAAAGGATATAACATGAAAATTAAAAATATTATTAACTTAATTATATTTCTTATCATATCTATATCAATAGGTATATATCTTAGATATGATATATATGAACATGATGATATATGGCAATCTTTTATTTATACACCTAATTTATGGGATATTATTAGAACTGCAGATCATGGTAGATATTTTAGTTGGATTTATATGAAATTAGTTGTTCATGGATCTTCTATAATAAGAAATATACATCCTGATATGGATATAGTTCCAAAAATAGTTACAGGTATGAATATAGCAATATTATCAATACTTATATCTTTATTCTCTTCTAAACCATATTTAAAAAAATTAAACCCACTATACTATATAGCAATAACATTATCATTATTTATTATATATACTATAAGTTTAACTAATATATATAGATATAATCAGCATTTTGCTTATCAATCAAATTTAATTTGGTTTGCTTTAGGATGGCTTAATATATCCTATTACTTTATTAATTCTAAAATACCAGAAACAAAAAAAGAATTAATTAAAAATTCTTTTTTATGCTTTATGTTAGGTGTTACAGCACATTTTAATACTATATCATCAATAGGAATTATTATAGTGCTTACATTATTTTTTATAATAAAAGAAAAAAATATTAATTTTATAAAAAATAAACAAATATATATACCTTCTATATTTTTTATAATAGCAAATATATTATATTTTTCATCACCTCATTTTGTAAGTTTATTTGCTATTAGAGGTAATACTAATAATGAAAATCCAATAGCGAGAGCTATTTCATCAATACCTGATTTTTCAAAAAATTGGTTTAAAGTAGTATTCTTAGATAATTATTCTAACATATTAATATTAATGATAATAATATCTACGTTACTTATAATATTATTATCTAAAGAAAAAGAAAAAAAAATTAGAGTAACAACAATATCATTAGCAATTGTTTTTGGAGTATCTTTTTTTAACTATTCTTTAATACTAACAGGTAAAAGTTGGTTATATCACGGAGATTTAAAAGTATTAACAAGAATAATGTTTTTAATATCATTATCTATACTAATAGGATACATATTTACAATAGATAAAGTAAAAAATTATAAATTAAATTATATAATAAGTTCAATATTAATACTATATATAGTATATACTTCTTTTAATAAAATAAATACCTATAAATGGTTATATTCAGATTTTAATTATAGAAGAAAAGAATGGTATATAACAGAAAAAATATACAGATTATATTCACTAAATAATAAAGAAGCTATACTACCTGCAAGTAGAGAAGAAAAAGATGGAAATTATTTTAATGATATATTATATTGGAGTTCTAAGAATAATCCTATTGATTGGACAGGAAATGCATACTGGAAATATAATTACCCTGCTATATATTATCAAGATTTAACAAGGGCTTTTAGACATGAAGATGGTAATTTAGGATTAAATAAAAAAATAACAAACGATAATACTCAATACTATGTAAAATATTATTTAACAAATAGAGAAGAATCATTTAAACTATATAGTAACATGGGTGGAATATTTACTAAAGAAGAGTTAAAAGAATTAAACTTTAATAGATTATTTGATAAAAACTTTATTCTAAATAGAACAAACTAGCTATAATAAAATATTATAAACTCAGAATATGATTAATATCAATTTTGAGTTTTTATATAAATAAAAAAAGCTCAGCGATAAAATTATCAACTGAGCTTTTAATTTATTTATACACTTATAACAAGTAGTTAGTATTAATACATACCACCCATTCCACCACCAGGCATTGGAGGCATTGCTTTTTCAGGCTCTGGTATATCAGTAATAATAACTTCAGCAGTTAATATCTGAGCAGCAATAGAAGCAGCATTCTGTAAAGCACTTCTCTCAACCTTAGCAGGATCAATAATACCAGCCTTAAGCATATCAACCCACTCATTAGTAAGAGCATTGAAACCCATATTACCGCTCTGTTTCTTAGCTTCAATAGCAACAACAGAACCATCTAATCCAGCATTACCAGCAATCATTCTAATAGGCTCCTCAATAGCTCTCTTAACAATATTAATTCCAACCTGCTCATCACCTTCTAACTTTAAAGCATCAAGTTTAGCAATAGCACGTAAATAAGTAATACCACCACCAGGAACAACTCCTTCCTCAACAGCAGCACGAGTAGCAGAAAGTGCATCCTCAATACGAGCTTTCTTCTCTTTCATCTCAACTTCAGTAGCAGCACCAATATTGATAACAGCAACACCACCAGAAAGTTTTGCTAAACGCTCTTGAAGTTTTTCTCTATCATAATCACTATCAGTTTCTTCTATTTGCTTTTTAATAGTTACAACACGAGCCTTAACATCATCACTCTTACCAGCACCCTCAACAATAGTAGTATTATCTTTATCAACAGTAATCTTCTTAGCCTTACCTAAATGCTCTAAAGTAGCATTTTCAAGCTTCATACCTAATTCTTCACTAATAACCTGTCCACCAGTTAAGATAGCAATATCCTCAAGCATAGCCTTTCTTCTATCACCAAAACCAGGAGCCTTAACAGCACATACATTTAAAACCCCTCTCATTTTGTTTAATACTAAAGTAGCTAAAGCTTCAGATTCAATATCTTCAGCAATAATAATGAAAGGCTTACCAGTTTGAGCAATTTGTTCTAATACAGGAAGAAGTTCTTTCATATTAGATATTTTTTTATCATAAATAAGAATTAAAGCTTCATCTAACTCAGCTGTCATTCTATCAGAATTAGTTACAAAATAAGGAGAAATATATCCTCTATCAAACTGCATACCTTCTACTATAGAAAGACTAGTTTCTAAAGACTTAGCTTCTTCTACAGTAATAACACCCTCTTTACCAACTTTAGACATGGCCTCAGAAATTAAACCACCAATCTCTTTATCATTATTAGCAGAAATAGTAGCAACCTGAGCAATTTCATCATCACCTTTTACTTGTTTAGCTTCAGCTTTGATAAAATTAACAACCTCAACAACTGCTTTTTCTATACCTCTTTTTACAAGCATAGGATTAGCACCACTAGCCACATTTTTTAATCCTTCTTTAACCATAGCCTGAGCTAATATAGTAGCAGTAGTAGTACCATCACCAGCAACATCATTAGTTTTAGTAGACACTTCTTTAACTAATTGTGCCCCCATATTTTCAAATGGATCTTCTAATTCTATTTCCTTAGCAATAGTTACTCCATCATTAGTAACTGTAGGAGGACCAAATTTTTTATCTATAACAACATTACGTCCACGAGGTCCTAAAGTAACCTTAACGGCATTAGCCAAAGCATCAACTCCACGCATAAGGGAACGTCTAGCTTCTTCATCGAATAATAGCTGTTTTGCTGCCATTTTTCATTCTCCTTGTTATAAAAATTAATAAATTTATTTTTCTAATAAAAATTACGAAAATTATACATTATACAAAAAATATTTCAAGCAATAAAAAACGTTATTATTTATTATGATAATAAGTATCAAAACAAATAATAACGTAATATTTTTAACTTTTAGTGTTTAAGAAAAATTATATAAGACCAAGTCTACGTTCTTTTTTAATTTTTCTCTTCATTCTCTTAAGAGCTTTTTCTCTTTGAAGCTTTTTCTCAAGAGAAGGTTTTTTATAGAATTGCTTTTCTTTTAAGTCTTGTAAAATACCTTCATTTTCACAAGCTCTTCTAAATCTTTTAATAACACTTTCTACAGGTTCACCTTCATTAGCAAAAACACGTACCAAGAAACTCACCTACCTTTTTAATAAGATGATTAGCGGTGAAGGGACTCGAACCCCTGACGCTACGGATATGAGCCGTATGCTCTAACCACCTGAGCTACACCGCCATTATTGTTTTAAGAATTATAGAATATTAATTAATCTATAAAAACTATTAGCGGGGGCAGGACTTGAACCTACGACCTTTGGGTTATGAGCCCAACGAGCTACCAACTGCTCCACCCCGCGATGTAATGTTTATTTATAATAAAACATTATAATAAAAAGTCAACTTTTTTTTTTACTTTTTAAACATAAAATATAATTTATATAGAGTAAAACAAAAAAATATTGATAAAATATACTTTTTCTTATAAAATAGAATAATTAAAAAATAAAAAATATAGGATAAATAAATTGAATGCATTAAAAAATATTTCTAACAAATATAATAGTATAGATATTAATCAATTTAAGAAATTTTATATTATATCTTTAAGCACTATATTTTTTATAATAACTATATTATTCGCATTACTTATTTCGGATATAATAACACAACCAGATGTACAAGCTGTAGAACTATATAAACCAACAATACCAACAAAAATATATGATATTAAAGGACAAGTAATTTCAGAGTTCTTCTCAGAGCAAAGAGCATTAGTAGAATATACAGACCTACCAAAAGAGTTAATACAAGCTATTATATCTATGGAAGATAATACATTTATGAAACATTATGGAATAGATGTAAAAGCTATGTTTGTGGGTGTGTTTGGAAATATACTTATAGGAAAAAGGCCAAGAGGAGCAAGTACGCTCACACAACAAGTTGCAAGAAATATTGTATTAAAAAATAGAGAAAGAACTATAACAAGAAAATTAAAAGAAATATGGGTAACATTTCAAATAGAGAAAAGATTAACAAAAGAAGAAATAGTAACTCTATATTTTAATCAAATATTTTTTGGACACTCTGTATACGGAGTACAAGCAGCTAGTAGATTCTATTTTAACAAAGATGTTCAAAACTTAAACTTAGCAGAAGCAGCAATGCTCGCTACTCTACCTCCTGCACCAAATGTATACTCTCCTATAAACAACCCAAATACTTCTATGAGAAGACATAGTTTAGTTCTTAGAAGAATGACAGATCTTAAATTTATAACAAAACAAGAAGGACTAAAAGCATATAAAGAATTTTGGACTACTTATACAGGACAAATAGGAAGAAGAGGTTCCACTGCATATAGTGCATCAATAGACAGAGCTCCATATATTACAGAATATGTAAGAAGACAATTAGTAGATAAATATGGAGAAAAAGCATTAAAAGAAAATGGACTAAAAATATATACAACTATAGATATAGAAAAACAAGAAGTAGCACAAAAATTATTATCTGAAGCATTAAGAGAGTATAATATAAAGTATGAAGGTGGAGACTTAGATGTTCGCTCTATATATACTGATGATGTACTAAATAAAATAGAGTTATTAACATTAATGTTTAATCTACCTGATAATACATCTTATAATAAATTTAATATAGCCGTAAGAGACTCTATAAATAAATCAGTTTCAAGTGGACTTCTGCTACTAAGTGATATATTTGGAATGGAAGAAGTTTCTGATATTATGACAGAAGTATTAAAGGCAGATGAGGCACAACTTTCAAGACAAATAGAAGGAGCTTTAGTATCAATAGACCCAAGAAATGGATATATAGTATCTATGGTTGGTGGTTCTGGATTTACACCGAGAAATCAGTTTAACCGTGCTACTCAGGCGAGAAGACAAGCTGGTTCAGCATTTAAACCATTTGTATATGCAGCCTCTATGGATATTACAAACTATACGCCTGCTACTATAATCAGCGATGCTCCTATTGGATTTATAAATGAAGATGACGGAGAAGCTTGGATACCTCAAAACTATTCAAGAAACTATAAAGGAAATGTTAGTTTAAGATATGCTTTAGAATCATCTCTTAATGTTGCAACTATTAACATAGTAAACTACACAGGAATTACAAATACAATAAAGTATGTAGAGCCTATATTCAAAGCAGATAATGATCCACAAAAATCAAAAAGAATGTTTAATGCAGACTTAACTTTAGGACTTGGTACAGGGCTATTTACTCCATTAGAGCTTACTACTGGTTTTGCTACTCTGGCTAATAATGGTAGAGAAGTAGAACCTATACTAATTAGATATGTAACAGATAGAAATGGAATTATATTAGATAATTTTGAGGAAGAAAGAAATAAAGAAATAGAAAATAAGGGTGGACCTAAACAAGTTATTAGCGAGGAAGTTGCATATATAATTAGTGATATTCTTTCTGGTGTACTAAGAGGTGGTACTGCTACTGGTGCTATGTATGAAGCTAAATTTACAAGAAGAGGAGCTGGTAAAACTGGTACTTCTAATGATTGGAAAGATGCTTGGTTTGTTGGATATACTCCTGAACTTGCTACTGGAATATGGATTGGATTTGACTCTTTTAAATACTCGCTTGGAAATAATCAAGTTGGTGGAAGAATTGCTGCTCCTATTTGGGGTAAGTATATGGTTGAGTCACTAAAAACTGTAAAACCGACTTGGTATAAAAAACCTAAGGATGTTATAACTCTACAAATATGTACTGTTAGTGGAAATCTACCTAGTCCATCTTGTACATCTCTAACTAATGAGATTTTTGTAAGAGATAAGGCTCCTAATGAAGTATGTACTATTTGTGATAAGATATTAGAAGATCAGCATGATCTTGATAGTATATTAGACTCGTATATTGGATTTTAATATAATGGTTAATATAAAATCAAGACTTCTAAAATATAAAAATATACTTGCTATACCTTCTATACACTCACGTGTTTATTTTTCACTTGCTGTTAGAGATGCTTTTGAAAAATTTAAGCCTGATGCTGTAGCTGTAGAACATCCTTATAGTTTTAATAATGTGCTAAGAGAGGCTGTTAGTAGATTGCCTTATATTAGTCTTATTATTAGGGAGTTTAATGATGAAGCTGTATTTATACCTATAGACCCTGCTGATTCTATTATAGAAGCTATAAGAATGTCTATTGATGAAGAGATACCATTTTTTCCTATAGATAAAGATATTACATCTGTAAATCCTAATATTCACTATTTAATGCCTGATGATTTTATATTAAAAAATATAGGACTTGAGGAGTTTTATAAGCAAGTAAAGTCTAATTATAAGTTTTTTACTACAAAACATGATGAAGAAAGAGAAATTTATATGGCAAAAAATCTATATAAATTATCAAAAAAATATGATAAAGTTTTATTTGTAGTGGGCATGTCTCATTGGGCTAATATTGTTAAACACTTAAAAGACTTTGAAAAAAATACAATAAAAATAGAAATAGAAGATCAAAAGGAATTAGAAGAAGAAATTATATATAAAGAACCTAAAGTTTACAATGTAGATAAAGACTCTATAAAAAAGATGCTTGGAGAATTTCCATTTACTACTTATATGTATGAGCTTTATAGAAACAAAGAGTTAGAAGTATTTGATAAAGCTCATATTATAGAAACTATTTTTAAAGAAGCAAAACTTAGATATAAACTACCTATATCACTACTACAGCAAAAAAATATGATGAAGTATTTAAGAAATATATGTATATTAGACAATCATATTATGCCTGATTATATAGATATGCTTACAGTTGCTAAATGTATGATTAATAATGATTATGCTCTTGAAGTTATGAGTGGCATGGATTTTTACTCATACTACAAAGAAGATGAAAACTATCCAAATATAAAACTAAATAGAGATCCAAACACTAATGGCATAGAAGGATTATTAAAAAATAAAAAAATAAAACTACATCAATATGATAATATATGGAGAACAGCATTAAAAAAAGTAAGCATAAAAAAACGCCCTAAGGAAAATTATGAAGGTGAATGGGAAGATGCTTGGAATAAAAGAACTAATCTTTTATCACATATCCCTGAAGATGTTCTAATGGAAAAGCATATGAATATACTTAGAAATAAAATAAAGAATATGCTTATTGATGAAAAAATTAAAATAGAGCCTTTTACTGTTAGCATAAAAGATGGAATAGATATGCGTGAAACTATACGCAATTATTATAAAAAAGAAATATATGTTAAAGAGATTCCTCAAATAAAAGGGAATATCGGACATATGGTTGTTATTTTTGATGAGGATAATGACATAGATTATAATTGGAATATAGTGTGGTATAGTGAAGCTCATGATGATAGTGATTTAATATTATACTCTACTGAGCCTGGGAATAAACTTGTTGGTCCTGGAATATCTAAGTGTTATTTTGGAGGATATGCTTCTTTAATGCCACCTCAGACACCTTATGATGTATGGAGAAATTTTGATACTCTAAAAAGAGATGGAATAGTAGAAAACTTTGCAGATTTACTATTATATACGGCTATTATTTATTCTGTAGATAAATATTTAGGCTATATTGCTCCTACTCCACCTTCAGATATATTAAAAAATATGGCTAAAGAAAAAGGTGTAGAAATAGTATATGTACCTCTTACAACTTTTTCATCAGAAACCTTACGCAAATTAAGACATTTTCATGTTCTTGGAAATAAAAGACTAAGAAGTATTGCAGATAAATATATAATATGAAACTTAATACAGAACAACAAAAAATTATAGATACATTCATCAATAATAATAAATGCTTTGTAAATGCATCAGCAGGTACTGGTAAAACTTCTACTATTACTCAAGCATATATTAAACTATTAGAACAAAAAGAAAAAGTTTCTAATATAGTAGTAATAACTTTTACAAAAGCTGCTGCTAATGAAATGACTTTAAGAATAAGACAAAATATAAGAAAAAAAATAATAGACTCTACAAACACATCGGAAAAAGAATATTGGCAGAGTGTATATAAAAATATATTAATACATTCTAAAATATCTACAATACATTCATTTGCTCAGAACATAGTAAAAGAATATGCTATGTATTTAGGAATTGCACCTAAATTTTCGGTATTAGAAGAAGACACAAATTTTTATGAAGCATTACAAGAAAACTTACTACAATTATTAAATGAAAAAGAATATTCTAATAAAATAAGAAATATTTTTAGAATATATACTGAAGATAGTAAAAACCTCTTTATAAAAGATATATATAATTTTATTCTACAAATTAAACCAAGATTAGAAAGCATAGAAAACTTTGAAGAAGCATCCTTAAGCTATATTGATATAACTGATGATGAATATAAAAAACTATACACATCCATTATCAATTATGCTGAAAGTTTGATTAATGACAACACCCTTACAGGAAAAACTATAGATAAATGTAAGTATGAGCTTAAAAGTTTAATTAACAAACTAAAATACATAAAAAATAAAAATGAATTATATAATATAGATATATATACTTTTGAAGAAATAAGAATAGCATTATCATATAAACTGACTGTTCTTTCTAAAAAAAATGCTGAAGAGTTTAAGCAAACAATAAAAGAGCTGAAAATACTAAACTCTAAAATGTCTGAATATATAGAAAGACTTTATTATAAAGATAAGTATGAATATATTATTAGCTTTATTAAAGACGCATTTTATGTTTTTGAAAAATTAAAAAAACAAATGTCTACATATTCATATGATGATTTAGTATCTATAGCAATAGAGGCTTTAGAAATAGATTTTATATCAGATGAAATTAGAGAGAATATAAAAGCATTAATATTAGATGAAGCACAGGATACAAGTAAGCTACAATTTTCTTTTATTAATCTTCTTATATTTGGAAGTAAAGATATTGATAAAAACATATACAATAATGATAAAAAACTTCTTATAGTAGGTGACAGAAAACAGTCTATTTATAGATTTAGAGATGCTAATTTAAATGAGTTTATGAGACTACAAAATATATTTAAAAATAATTCTGTATATCTACAAACAAATTATAGAAGCAATTCTATGCTTATAGACTTCTTTAATGAAATTTTTCAAAACACTGTATTTATAAATGATGATATAAATTATACAGATAATGATAATATAAAATCTAACAAAGAAGAAAAAAATAAAAAAGTTTCTCTATTATTATTAAATAATAACTTTGAGGATGATAGTATAAAACTTTACTCTAATGATAAAATAGAATTAGAAGCTTATGCTATTGCAGAATATATAAAGAAAAACTTAAAAAATGATTATAAAAATACAGCTATACTATTTCCAACTCTAACAAAATTAAATATATACTTAGAAGCATTATCTAAATATAATATACCATATTATACAGATGGGGGAAGAGGATTTTTTCAGAGAGAAGAAATAAATAATATTATACTATTTTTAAGATATTTAATATTAAAAGAATATTATATATTACCACATCTAATAATGACTGATTTTTTTAATTATAATATAAATGACATATCAGACTTCTCTAACTCACTATTACAAATAAACTTAGACTTAAGAGATTTTTTTCCACTACACTCAGATAATTATGAAAAAGCATTGATAGTCGCTAAAGAAAAAGCATACTATAATAATTTAATTAATATAAAAAATATATTAGTAGAGTTAGAAAAAATAGCACACACTACAACAACAGTAGAGTTAATAGAGATAATATGTACTAAAACAAATTATTATGAATACTTAATGACAAAAGAAGATGCTGAAATAGCATTATCAAATATAGAAAAATTAAAAAGGCTTGCTATAAACTTTGAAAATCAATCTGGTAAAAACTCTTATGATTTTATAATAAATATTTTAATAGAAAAAAATGATATAGCATATTCTACAATTCCAAAGATATACATAGATGCTGTAAAAATTATGACTATACATAAATCTAAAGGACTTGAGTTTAAAAATGTATTTTTAGCAAATAATAGTCATAATAAAAATAATAATATAAATAGATTTGAGTTTATAGAAAATTATCCAAGTATAAATATACCTATTATTAATAATTTTAAAAGTTATACTGTAGATTATAAATATTATGATAAAGAATATAATAAAAATGCAGAACTATCTGAAAAGAAGAGATTATTTTACGTAGCATTAACAAGAGCAAGTGAAAACTTAATAATACCTTGTGAAGTTAGAAAGATTCCCAAAAATATAGATAATGAAAAAAATACTTCATATAGAGATTATATAAACTCATATTTACCTGAAATAAGAACATATTTTCAATTAAATAATGAATATAAAAGTGAAAATATAGAAAGTATAGATTATATAGAAATAAATAATTCAAATAAATATATTAATTATTATGCTTATGGTATTAACATAAATAAAAATAAGGAAATAGTAGATAATACTATAGAAATAATAAAAGAAAAAATTAATAATAGGCACAATACTCAAAATACAAAAGAAAGTAATATTTCAAAATTAAAGTATATAAAACCATCCATAGTAGAAAATACAGAAAAAGATGAAAATAATTTTATAGATATAAAAGAATTAATAAACAAAAAGTTGTCTTTAGAATATACAAGCTATGATAATCATCAAAATAATAATAAACAAAAAATATCCCCAATAGATATTGGTACTATAACTCATCAAATACTTGAATACTTTGATTTTAATAATTACATAAAAAATAAAGACAAATATATAAAAGAAATAATAAATAATACAATAAAGCATTATAGTTTCTATGATATAAACAATTTAGAATATAGACTTAATAATTACTTAAAAAAATTTTTAGAAAATGAGCATATAATAAACATTATAAACAATAAAGAAACTATTATTTCAAGAGAACATAAATTCCAAAAAAGAGAAATAAAAGATAAAACTCTATATATAACAAATGCACAAATAGATCTATTAACAAAAGATGATAACAACAACTACTATATTATAGACTATAAAACAACAAAGTATACAAAAGAAAAAGAAGAATATTATCAAAAACAATTAAATATATATAAAGATATTATTTTTGATTTATTTAAAATAGAAAATAAAAATAATATAAAAACAAATATTATATTTTTAGGATGATTATATGAATATAGAATATGCAAAACATTTAAAGAGTATTTATAAAGATAAAATATTATACAATAGAATGAAAAGAAGACTTGATTATTTTGAGCGAGTATATAAAAGAGATAATGACTATAGACTTTTTGCAGAGATGGCATTTTGTATATGTACTCCACAGACTAAAGCAAGAAGTGGAGCTAATGCTATTTTAGACTTACATAATAGAGGGCTACTCATAAATGGAGATGATATAGCAATAGCTGAGGTATTGGTAAAGCATGTACGTTTTCATAATATGAAAGCAAAAAATATTGTACTTGCAAGAGAAACTTATTTTAAAAATAACAAATTTCTTTTAAAAGAAAGAATTAATGATGCTTTAGAAAATAATACTATGGTAGATTTAAGAAATAAGTTAGCAAAAGAAATTAAAGGTTATGGATTAAAAGAAGCAAGTCATTTTTTACGTAATATTGGTTTTGGTCAGAGTATTGCTATTTTAGATAGACATATTATGAGAGTAATGGATAAATTAAATATTCTTCCAGATGGTATGACTATAAAAACAAGTTTGACAACTAAAAATTATAATAGATGTGAAGAAAAATTATTAGAATACTCTAAAAAAGAAAAAATACCTATGGAATTTTTAGATTTTGTATTTTGGTATGATGCTACTAATGATATATTTAAATAATGATTTATGAAATATATTGATGAGAATTAATTATATCAATAGTTCTCATAGAAGCACCATTATTAGATATAAGAAGGTTATGTGCTTTTTGAGCCATTTCATTTCTTAAATTTTCATTTCTATAAGCTATATCCAATACTTCAGAAAGCTTATCTACACTATCAGCTTTAAATATACTATCTTTCATATAGGAGTAGATTTCAATAAAATTATACATAGAATAACCAACTATAACAGGTTTCTCAAAATATATAGCCTCTAAAATATTATGTCCCCCAACATTAGAAACAAAAGTTCCCCCCATAATAACAAGATCAGAAATACTATACCAATTTAATAATTCACCAATAGTATTTATAATAATACCATCCTCATAAACCTCATCTTCACCATCATAAAGACTAAGATTATATCCAAGTTTAGAAGAAATAGTCTTAATTTCTTCTCCCCTACTTATATCTCGAGGAACAATTACTATATATATATCATCTTTTATATTTAGAGAATTAATAGTTTTTAATATTAACTCTTCTTCTGTAGGATGAGTACTCCCTGCTACTATTATAAATTTATTTTCAGGTATTAAAGTTCTTAACTCTTTTATATACTCATCATCTAATGAATAATTTATATCATATTTTAAATTTCCAGTAACAGTAATTAATTTCTCAGGCATACCAATAGAAATCATATTACTTTTATCAATATCACTTTGTGCCAGTATTTTAGTATACATATTAAAATATGGTTTAAAGAAAAATTGTAGATTTTTATATCCATTAATTTCTTTTTTCCCTATTCTACCATTAATTAGATATACAGGTATAAGTCTCTTATGAAGCATATAAATTAAATTAGGCCAAATCTCTATCTCAGCAATAAGAACATATTCAGGAGAAATTAAGTTAATAAGCTTATTAATCATATTTGGATAATCAAGAGGTAAATAAAATAACTCTACACTATCCTTATAATTTTTATTAGCAATCTCATATCCACCAACCGTAGTAGTAGATAAATAAACATTATACCCCTTATCAAGTAAATAAAAAACTATCTCTCTAACAGCAACAATCTCACCCACACTAACAGCATGTATCCAAACAGTATTTTTATTACTTTCTTTAGGATATATAAATCCAAGTCTTGATAAAGCTCCCTTACGTATAGGCTTATTAAATAACATTATTATAAAAAAAGATAAAAATATGAAAGGATAAAAAACATATCCTAATAAAGTATATACTTGCCTAAATAAATATTGCATTTATATTAATAACCTCATTATCAATTATAATTAATATAATATTTTATTCAAGATTATTAATTGATTTTAATTAATATTATTATTATAATTTTGAGATTATATAAATATAAAAGGAAAATTATATGAAATATTTGCTACTATTATTAATATTTACAATATCTTGTAAAAACTTAATAGACAAAGAACAAGAAGAAGAAAAATATTCAGTATTAGATTATTCACATGAAAATAACTGGCTACACATACCCGAAAATGCACAAGAAAACGAAGTTGATGTATTTTATTTATATCCAACAACTTGGATTAATAATAGTGAAAATATGATTTCTGATATAAATAATGAAAGTATGAGAAAAGGAGCATCAAATATATTATCTTTTCAAAAGGAATTATTTTTTGAGGTAGGTAGTATTTATGCCCCATTTTATAGACAATCAGATTTTAATTATTTATTAAATGAAAAAAATAATATAAGTGATGATGAAAAGAATAAATATTTTTATGGTATACAAAAAGAAGATGTTTTTAATGCTTTTGAATATTACTTAAAAAATTATAATAAACAAAGACCTTTTATATTGTTTGGAGATTCTCAAGGGGCTATGCTTATAAAAGAGATATTAAAAGAATATATAAATACAAACTCTAATATTCAAAGAAGAATGGTTGCAGCATATATAATAGGCTACTCTGTAACAGAAGATGATTTAAATACATATACCAATTTGAGATTTGCAAGAAGTGAATATGATACTGGTGTAATAATTTCTTATAATACAGAAAGTGCAAATTATTCAGGATATAATCCAACACTACTTAGCAATTCTATTTCTATTAATCCAATAACTTGGGTTATAGATGAGTTTACTGCAAGTTCAAATTTAAGTTTAGGAGCAAAGATGATTATAGATGGAGAAGCAAAAAAAATAAATACACTTGCATCAGCTAAGGTAAATAAAGAAAGAGGTGTTGTTAAATGCAATTCTATCGATGAAAATGATTTCTACTCTCCAAACTCTATTTATCCAAAGGGTGTTTATACTCCATACAATGTAGCTTTATATTTTTATGATTTAAAAGAAAATATTAGAAAAAGAGTATCTGCTTTTTGGAAATAATTTATAAAAATAAAGCGTACATATAAATCAATGTACGCTTTTAATATATAATATTAAAAATAAGAAATTAGTTTTCTATCCAAATATCAGGTTGTAGATCGCCACTTAATCTATTATAATCAACAATATCAATACCTTTATAATAGAATTTCAAAATATCCTTATAGTCCTTTTTTACATAAGCCATACCATAAGCACCCCATTGACACATACCAACACCATGACCACTACCTTTTCCAGTAAGTAAAATACCATTATCAACTTTTTTAATACTAAAGTTAAGAGAAGGTACAATTGTAGGAGATAATGTATTTCTAAAGTCACGAGCAGATATATCTACATCAGATAACTTAATGCTTGTAGTCTTACCACTTCTTGGATCTACAGTAGCAGAAATCTTAGACTTAGGATTAACATTCAAGTCAAAAGCAGAAAAGTCAGTATTAAGTTCCTTATAACTTAAAGCATTAGTCCAAGGCTTTATTTGAGCATTACAATATTGACACTCAACACCCTCTAAATAAGGTACAGAAACACCAAATACATTCTTAGCACTATCAGTATGACCACCACAAATAGCACTAAAATATGTAGCAATCACTCTACCATCATAAGTAGCAACTTCATATCTTGTTCTATCAACTGCCTGTTCTACAGACCAATTAATTTTTTCTTTTCCATTATAAACTTGATATCTTGTAGTATTATCTACATCATAAGGACGCTGATCACCATTCTTTAATATATGAAACATAGCATAAGTACGAGCAGCAACAGCTTGAGCTTTTAAAGCTTCTATAGGCCAATCAGGAGACATCTCATGTGGAAGAACTCCTTTAACATAGTCTTCAATATTAAGCTCATTAATAACAATCATAGTATCATTATATGGAATAAAACGAATAGTACCATAATAGTCTACACCATTCAAGTTAAAACCATTATCTGTTTCAAATACTATACCCTCTTTATATATACCAACATCATTTACTTTAAGTCCAAGTGGATGTTCTACAATATTAACAACCTCATTAGTTAATCCTGTAATGATATCACTTTCATACTTGTAATTATAAGCTTTATAGTCACCATTTAATGTGATAGTATAAGGAGCCTTAACGTCTGTTAAATAAACTCTAATAGTATTTGGAGTTGCAAATGCTACTATACTATTTAATCCAACCAATACAGTAAATAAAAATAGGTACTTTTTTATTTTCATAAATCTATAACTCCGAAAAATAATTAAGTTATACTTATTTTCGGTACACGATATTGTTTTCTTTAAATTGGAGAAATAATTTATGTAATTTCTAATTGAAAATAGAATTTAATATTATATATAAATAACAACTAATTTACCCTACTTATATATACTCAAGGCAAGATCTAAGTTAGAATAAGTAATAGGAATATATGGAATAGAAATATATTTATTGTCTTGTAAAATAAATGTAGTTCCATCTAATGGCGATTTATTTTGTGATATATTAAGAGAAAATAAAGACAATGCCTCAGATAGGGTCTTAGGATTCAATAAAACTGTACCATATAAGCCATAATTAGATATTTCTTCTAAAGCTTCTTTAGTACCATCTATACCTACAATAGGAATAAAGTTAAGCATTCGTCTATTATCAATGTTATATCCAAACTTTCTTAAAGTAGATAATGCACCCAATGCCATATCATCATTACTTGCAATAATATATTCTATTTTATCTTTATACTTATTAAGTAGTTCCTCCATTTTGATTGAAGCTGTAGTATATCTCCAATTAGCATTTACCTCAGATAATACACGAAGTTTTATATTTTTACTTTTTAAATACTTTTTTAAAGAATCTGTTCTAATATTAGAATCTACATCATCTTCAGGCCCCTTTAAAATAATACATTGTAAAACACCATCATTATTTTTATCAAAACTAGCCCTACTATTCCAACTATTCTCTATAAGTTTCGCCTGAGTAATTCCAGCATCATAACTTCTACCACCAATATAATAAACCCTATCATAACTATTAAAAACATCTGAAGAAGGTTCTTTATTAAAAAACACTATAGGTATATTTCTAATTGCTATTTTATTTACTATTTTTTGTGCTGAGTTAATATCTATTAAATTTAATGCTATTAGATTAACATTATTATTTAAGAATATATCTATTTGAGAATTTTGCATAGCTTGACTATTTTGAGAATCTACTAATATAAGAGATAATTTATTTTTTAAAGATGTTTCTATATTATTTTTAATAAAGCTAATATAATTATTATCATACCTAGATAAAGCAATACCAATAGTATTTTTCTTAGTTTGAGAATATAAAACTAAAAAATTAAATAAAAATAATATAAAAACTTTTTTCATAACACTCTCTTAAATAATAAAATAATTACCAAGTCTCTCTAATTTGTTTTAAAATCTCTTCTGTAATTCTAATAGTATTAACATCATTTTCTATAGGAACAATTTTATTTTCTATATTTAATATACAATTAGCAAAATGAGCATCTTCCAACTTTAGAGGATTATCTCTATGTATAAAAACTCTCTCTATAATAGATTCCTGTTTATAATTTATACCAAGAGATGTTTTAATATTACTCTGACTTGTAGCTTGTCTGTGAATTGTAATATCTTGTGTAGAATAATCTAATAAAAAATATGCTTCTTCTGTACTTACAGATAATGTTCTAATTTTCTCTTGAGTAACCCTACTTGCACTAATTGTAGCTATAGTATTATCTTCAAATTCAAGTAAAGCACTTGCAATATCTTCATAATTACTTTTAATCTTTTTACCATTAGCAAAAAATCTAATAACAGGCTTTTTAACTAGAGAAGTAACAATATCCAAATCATGTATCATCAAATCTAATACAACACCAACATCAGATATACGATTAGTAAAAGGAGCTAATCTTCTAGCCTCTATTAAATATGGATTTTCTATTATATGAGATAGTTCTTGAACAGCACCATTAAATCTCTCAACATGACCAACCTGAAATACTACATTTTTTTCTTTAACCAAAGAAGCTAATTCTTGAGCTTGTAAAAAAGTCTCTGTCATAGGTTTTTCTACAAGAATATGTTTTCCAAGACTGATAGCTTTTTTTGCTATTTCAAAATGATATTTTGTAGGACTTGCTATTATAAGTGCTTCTGAATTATCTATTATCTCTTCTAAACTTTTAAAAACATTAGTATTATATTTTTTAGAAACTTCTAATGCTCTATTTTCATCTGTATCATATATTCCAGTTAAATTAATATTCTCTATTTGGGAAATAACATTTAAATGAAACTGACCCATTTTACCAGTACCTATAACACCTATATTAACTTTACTCATCAAAAAATCCTAAAACAATATTAATTACAACATTATAATTTATAAAAAAACTTTTTCAAGAAGAAATTAAAAAATTAAATATACTATTTACTATATAAAATTATAAAAAAATAGTTTATGATTAATAATCATAATTACATTAGGAGCAAAGAATAATGAAAAATGATATAGAAATAGCAAAAGAATGTAAATTAGAGAAAATAATAAAAATAGCAGATAAATTAAACTTAGAAGAAAATGATTATGAAGTATATGGAAAATATAAAGCAAAAATAGAATTAAATATTCTAAATAAATTAAAACAAAAAGAAAATGGAAAACTAATATTAGTAACAGCAATAACACCAACACCAGCAGGAGAAGGCAAAACAACAACAACAATAGGATTATCATTAGGATTAAATAAAATAGGAAAAACAAGTATAGCAACTTTAAGAGAACCATCATTAGGACCTGTATTTGGAATAAAAGGTGGTGCTACTGGTGGAGGATATGCTCAGGTACTACCTATGGAAGATATAAATCTACATTTTACAGGAGATTTTCACGCTATAAGTAGTGCTAATAATTTGATAGCTGCTTGTATAGATAATCATATAAAACAGGGTAATAAATTAAATATAGATATAAAAAAGATTTCTTTTAAAAGAGCTCTGGATATGAATGACAGAGCATTAAGAGAAATTGTTATAGGGCTTGGTAGTAGTGAAAATGGTATAACACGGGAGTCTTCATTTCAAATAACAGTAGCATCAGAAATTATGGCTATACTTTGTTTATGTAATTCTATAATAGATTTAAAAGAAAGAATTGGAAATATTATATTTGCTTATGATATAAATGATAATCCACTAAAAGTAAAAGATTTAAATATTCAAGGAGCAGTTACTACTCTATTAAAAGATGCTATAAAACCTAATTTAGTACAAACAACAGAAAATACACCAGCTATTATCCACGGTGGACCTTTTGCTAATATTGCTCATGGATGTAATTCTATTATTGCAACACAAATGTCATTAAAATTATGCGACTATACTATAACTGAAGCTGGATTTGCTGCCGACTTGGGTGCTGAAAAGTTTTTAGATATAAAATGTAGAGTAGCAAATCTCAAACCAAATGCTATAGTAATAGTAGCCACAATTCGAGCATTAAAATATCATGGTGGAATATCATTAGAAAACTTAAAAACAGAAAATATAAATGCATTAGAAAAAGGAATAGAAAACTTAGATAAACATATAGAAAATATGCAAAAATATAATATACCAATAGTAGTAGCTATTAATAAATTTAGTACAGACACACAAAATGAAATAGACTTTTTAATAAATTACTATAGCAAAAAAAAGATAGAAATATCTCTATGCGAAAGCTGGGAAAAAGGCTCTAATGGTGCTATAGACTTAGCAGAAAAAGTAGTAAAAATAACAAAAGAAGAAAGCAACTATAAAGCTTTATATGAATTAGATAGAAGCATTATAGAAAAAATAGAGACTATATGTAGAGAAATATACTCAGCATCAGAAATAAAGTTTTCATCAAAAGCATTAAAAATGATAGAAAAAATAGAAAGTATAGGCTATCAACACTTACCTATATGTATATCTAAAACACAAAAATCAATATCCGATAATCCAAAACTTTTAGGAGCACCAAATAATTATACAATTAGTATTAATGAAATTCGATTAGCCTCAGGGGCAGGATTTATCATAGCAATGGCAGGAGATATTATAGATATGCCAGGACTACCAGAAGAACCTCTTGCTTCAAAAATAGATATTAATGAAGATGGAGAAATTACAGGTCTTATTTAATTCTCTTCTGTAGTATTATTTATATCATCTGTAGGAACTGTATTTTCTATAGTAGTATTATCTTCTGTAGTAGAAGTATCAGTAGAAATATTAGTAGAACCTTGTTCTTCTAATAAATTACTTATACTATCAGCATTAATACTAATACGCATTTTTTTTACTACATCTCTAGCAGTATTTATATCTACTCTCTCTCCAAGAGGACTTAATAATGTTATAACAGCATAATTATTTCTAATCTGTTTAATTTCTAATACATACCCTTCATAATCTGTAGCTTTTGTATGTTTATTTTCATCATCACTTTCTATACTTATAACAGTACCATCAATACGTTCTTCCAAAGAAACAACCCTACCATCTATATAAGTATTAGTAGTAGTTTTATTTCCCTGTCTATCTGTAAATATAGTCTCACTATTTCCTCTTGAGTCTTTATTTTCTATAGTAGTAGAACCATCAGGCTTTACAGTAGTTGTTTTACTACTACCATCAGATGCTACAACTTCAGTTATAGATGTAGAATCTCTATGAAGTGTAGTAGTTTCACGAGATCCATCCTGTCTTATTATTCTCTTTATAGTAGTACCATTAGGCATTTTTATTTCACTAATAGTATCTTCAGCAACAGTATCAGTTATAACAGTACCATCTACTTTTTTAGTAACAACAGTAAAAGAACCATCATCATTATAAGTCTTAGTTATAATACTACCATCATCTGCCTTAACATTATAAGAAAATTGCCCAGCTCCAACACCATTAGAAGCCCTCTCTTCTACTCTACCATCAGGATATACAACTTTTAATCTGCTGTTTCCATTGGTATCAACCGTAGTAGTTCCAATACTTCCATCTATATAATTTGCAACTATCTCATAACTTCCATCAGGAGCTTCTTTTTTTATAATATATACTCCATCAACTCTTCTTGTTTCAGTAATAGTCTCACCATTATTCTTTTTATTCTTTTTCACTTCAGTACCATCTAAACTTCTACTATAAAAAAATGCACCATTCTCATCTCTATAATTAGTAGTAATAGAACCATCAGAACGCTCTACAACAAATGTATTATTATTATCTAATATTTTTCTATTAATAAAAGAACCATCAGGATATAATGTATATTCATAAATATCACCATTTGATGTTTTTGTATTAATTACTTTTGAATTATCAGAAAAATAACTTTCTATCTTTTTATCACCATTTTCAAACTTTGTTTCTATTTCTCTCTTTCCATAAAAATATTGAGTATCTGAAAGTTGATAATCATTAGAATAAAGTGTGGTTTTATCATTTTTAGAACTTTCATATACTATTCTAACACCATTAGTATATAGTGTATCTCTTTCATAATCAAAATTAGGATAAATAGTTTCTTTTGTAATACTACCATCATTATTTGTACTAACTCTAAAATTATTAGTAAAAGGAATAAATTGAATAGAAGTATCATTGCTTCTGATAAGATTAATAACTTTTTCTAATGACTCTTTTTGATAATAATCATTACCTACATTTGTAAGAAATATTTCATAAGAAATGGCAGCATTTGTATAATCTTTTAATGCTAAATATGTATGTCCTCTATTTAAGTATGCACTATAGTATAAAGCCCAAGTGTTATACATATCAACAGATGCTACATTAGTTTGTATAGATACATTAGTACCATTATTTATAATATTAGTTCTTATTATAATATTTGTAACAGCATATCCATTAGTCTCTATAGTAGTATAAATACTTCCAACTGCATTTGTATTAGTGCTAAACACTGTACTATTATTCATAGCTACTATTGTATTTGAATTTACTGTTGGAGAAAATGCTGAGTTTGTTTTAGCCTCTATACCACCTATAGTAGATAGAGCAAAGTTTGGATTATTTTCAAATATTACAGTTGTATTTGTGAATATATTTGCATTTGTAAATGTATTTGTTATTACTACTTCTGAGAATAGTGGTAATTTTGTAAATAAATTATCTACTCTTGACTTTACTTCTTTATTAACTTCATTTTGAATATTAATAGCTGATGTTATATTTTCTGTGTTTGTAGAAGAAGTAATTATATCATTAGTATTATCTGTTGCTACTACATTTGTTATATTTTCATTAGAAATAAATGAATTAGAACTAATAGTAATATTTGTTATATCATCTGTAGAGTTATTATTATCAATAACAAAAATAGTATTTGTTACAACATTTTGTGATACTATATAATTAGTTAGAAGAGAATTAGTTATTGTAGCTATATAAGGTGAATGTAGTCTCTCTATACTTCTATTATACCAAATAAGAGCATCATTATAATTTTTTAATTGATAATAAGAATTAGCTATATTATTACAAAAAGAATATGAATCATTAATATCAAAAGCAAGCTTATAATACTCTATAGCTTTTTCATACTGCTTATCTTGAAAGTATGAAGCTCCTATATAATAATAAAGCATATCATTTGTAGATAATGGTCTTCTTTTTAAATAAAGTAAAAAAGCCTCTCTTGCAAAATTATACTTCTTTTGAAAAAATAATTTCTCAGCATTATAAAACTCTCTATCAAAAACCCTACCATCATTAGGCCCAGCCTTTTGAGCAAATAATGATACAAAACTAAAAAATATAAAGCCAAGAATAACTATTTTTTTCATAAATATAAGAACCCTAAGCTATAAAACTATTAATTTTTAATATAGTCAAAATAATTATTAAATAAAGAGTAAAGTATATACTCGCTATAACCTCTTACCTTCTTATCTTTGTTTAGTACATCATCTAAAAAATTAAAAGTATCCTCATTAGGATTTTCAATATAATAAACTCTCTCTCTTTTATTATTAGATTTAATATCTTTTTGAAGCATTTTAATTAATGATCTTTCTTTTACTTTATCTTTTCTATCTTCTCTACTAGCCTGATATGAAAATAGTCTCTTAATTAAATCCTCAAAAACAACACTATTATACATAACAGCCTTTTTTACATCATCATCCATATTAACATCATCATTCATATCAAAAAGTGCAATAGAAATAGCCGATTTTATATCAACAAATACAGCCTTCTCCTCTCGAATCTTAAATCTCTTAGACATATAAATACTAATAAACCCTTATAAAAACATAATAATATATAAAATATATCGACAACTATAAGAATTCTATTACAATAAAAAAATCCACCATATAAACATCTAAGTTTATAAGGTGGATTATTTAAGTATATAATTAATAAATATTATTATTTATTATTTTTAACCATATCACTATCTAAAGAAGATTGCTTAGATAAGTTTAATGCCCAGCTAATAGTAATAATAATCTCTATAATAGCAAGTAAAGCCATAAATAAAGCAACTATAGCAAGTACATATCCATCAAAAGTAGCCTTAGTAAAGTTAGAATAAGCAACTAAACCTAAAGCACTAAGTGTAACAGCAAACATAAATACTAAAGGAATAATATTCTCCCAAGATACTCTATTATGTCTTCTTCTAATCCAAGCAGCAACAGCAAGTAAAGATAAACCAGCAAGAAGCTGATTAGCAGAACCAAATATAGGCCATATTCTTGTATATCCATAAAGAGTAAATCCTACAGAAACAGCAACAGCAACAAGTGTAGCAATATAAGGATTAGTTAAGAAAGTCTTTTTAACTCTACCATCAGCAGTTGTATATTCTCCAAGCTCCTGTATTAAATATCTACCAATACGAGTAGCACTATCTAATGAAGTTAAAGCAAAAGAAGCAAAAGCTAAAGTAACAAAAGTCTTACCAATACTTAATGGAATACCAAAAGAAGCCATAAATGTAGCAACACCAAAAGCAAAACGAGTAGCAGGAGTACCCTCACCATTACCAGCAACAGCAACTACAGAAAGTAAAGCAACAATAGCAAGTACACCCTCAATAAGCATAGCACCATAACCTACTAACTTAGCATCTTTCTCTGTATTTAATTGCTTAGAACTAGTACCAGAACTTATTAAAGAATGAAATCCAGAAATAGCACCGCAAGCTACAGTAATAAATAATATAGGGAATAAGAAACTACCTTCAGCAGGTGTAAAACTTGTAAACATAGGAGCATCAACTGTAGGACGTAAGATAATAAGACCTATAACTCCTCCAACAACCATAGCATAAAGTAAGAAAGATGATAAATAATCTCTTGGCTGTAATAATATCCATACAGGCATCAAAGAAGCAAGTATAATATATGCAACCAATATTAATTGCCACTGAACTTTAGTTAAAGCTACAAAAGGAAAATTATCAGATACCCAAATAGTACCAACTAATAATGCTACTCCTATAATAGTAGAAGCAGTAACATTAACCCCTCTTCTATAAACAAAGAAACCAAAAAGTAAAGCAAGAGCTATAAATATCATACTCGCAGTACCAGAAGCAGCAGCAACATCAGCACTTGCTGCATTAACATCAACAGCAAAAGTACTAGCAGTAATATCTAAAAAAGCAGCAACTACAAGACAAATAGTAATAAAAGCATAAATAGTAAACATAATTTTAGCTTTCTGATTAATATTATGTCTTATAACCTCACCTACACTCTTACCTTCATGACGTATAGATGCAAGTAAAGCACCATAATCATGAACACCACCAAAAAATATACATCCTACTATAATCCATAAATAAACAGGCAACCATCCAAACATAGTAGCAATAATAGGACCTGTTATAGGACCAGCACCTGCTATAGAAGAGAAATGGTGTCCTAATAATACCTTAGCATCTGTAGGTACATAATCTTTACCATCTCTTAAAGTATGAGCAGGAGTTTTTAAGTCTGGGTTTATACCCCATTTCTTAGCTAAATATGCACCGTAAGTAATATAAGCAATGAAAAAAATTACGATACCAGCTAATAATAGTAAAAAAGCATTCATTAATAAACCTCCCTTAGTTTAAATTATTTAAAAGATTTGAAATATCCTTTTTACGTACTCTAGGTAAATAAATATTATTATCACTCATAGAAACCAAAGCCAATGTAGTTTCAGACCAGCCGTGGAATGAGTATTTATAGCTTTTTCTATAGAAAAATTTTTTAATAAACTTTAAATACTCACTATCTAATACACTATCTGTAATAATAATTCCAGTTATTATACTTCTTTTGTGAAACTTATTCGGTTTTGATAAAAGAGGACTTATTCTAATAAGCATATTCTTAAAATTATCAATATCCTCATTTCTACAAACAGGAATATATCGAACTAAAATATGTTCAAAAATAGAATATCCTTCATATACAGTAGAGCGAGTTAAAAAAGATTTAAAAAAGTCATTTCTATGAAAAGCATAAAGATCAAAATATTCATTTTCTATTTCTACTTGATACTCCAAATCAAAATGCCTCATTAACTTACTTGATATAGAATAAATATAGTTTTTAACATTTTCATTATCTATATTGTATAATCTGCTCATTGAATCCCCTTTATAATATAAATATAGTAATAAAAACTTAAATTGTCAAGTAGAGTACTCAAACATTATTATAATAAACTTCTATATCCTTAGATACTATATCTAAATACTCTTTTGTAGGTTTAATTTTTATATATTCATCACTACGGCGAAACCAAGTTAATTGACGTTTTGCAAAATTACGAGTTCTTTTCTTTATAAGATCTTTAAGCTCATCATAGCTCATAGACTTATTTACTATATAATCATAGCACTCTTTATATCCTATAGCTTGCATAGATGTAGATGATATATTAACTTTCATATCTATTAATCTATAAACCTCATCAAGCAAACCATTATCAAACATAATATCAACACGACTATTAATATTATTATAAAGTTCTTCTCTATCTATATCTATTAAATAACTTCTATATTCTATATCTATAGCTCTTTTTCTTTCTTTTTTAAGTTCAGAAAACTTTCTTCCAGTAGCATAATAAACTTCTAAAGCTCGTACAACTCTTCTGCTATTATATCTATCAATACTATTAGCACACTCTTCATCAACTTCTAAAAGCTCGTAGAATAAAGAATCAAGTCCATAAATATCTATACGTCTATAAAGTTCATTTCTAATTTTTAAAATATCATCTTTATTTTCAGAACTATCATCAAATATTCCATACTTAATACTGTCAATATAAAATCCAGTCCCACCCACAACAAAAATAGGAATATCTTTAGTAGAGTTTAATACTTTAGCAAAACAATCTAAATAATCTTTAACATTAAAATTAATAAAAGGTTCTACTATATCTATCATCTCATAATGATACTTAAGTCTCTCATCATAAGAAGGTTTAGCAGAACCTATATCCATATATTTATAAACCTGCATAGAATCAGCAGATATAATAGTAGCCTTTGGAAAATAATTATCTATAAGACTATGTACAAAACTACTTTTACCAGAAGCAGTAGCCCCTGATATAAAAATAATCTTTTTCACTATTAGTTAAAAATTAATTATCATCTTCAAAATCATCATCATCAAAGTCTTCGTCATCATCAAAGTCTTCATCAGAATAATCTTCTTCTAAAGATGCATCAACATTTTCTTCTTCAATATGTTCCTCAGTAGCATATTCGCTAACATCATAAGAAACACTTTCACACTTATTAAAAGGAGCCTCTTCATCTATCTTTAACTTATCATCAGTATACTCATATTTAATATTACCATCAAGAATATTCTTCATAACAGTAGGAATATACTTCCCCTGTCTATACTTAGTTTCAGCCTTTAATAATCCACTTCCAGTCTTAGCTAATTCTATCATAGCTCTACTAAGTTCATAGCGATTACCCTTATACTCTATAAGTTTTTCTAATGGAATAATACCCATTATATCCCCCTCTAATATTTATAATTATTTTAATTATTTATAGTATTTTCTAATTCTCTATAAGCAGTATCTATATCTTCATTTTTGATAATTATATCAAATCTATCTTTATACTCTAATTCCCTTTTAGCATTCCAAAGTCTAAGCTTAATACTCTCTTCTGTTTCACTACCTCTTGATATAAGGCGTTCTTTTAAAGAATCAATAGAAGGTGGTTCTATAAAAATATACTTAGCCTCTATTTTCTTTTCTTTTAAGTATAAAGCACCTTGAATATCTATATCCAATATCAATACTTGATTATCATTAGCTTTTTCAAGTTCAGAAATAGCAGTTCCATAATAATTATCATGAACTTTAGCCCACTCTATAAATAAGTCTTCAGAAATCATTTCTTCAAACTTTTGTACATCTATAAAATAATAATCACGCCCATCAACTTCTCCATCTCGAATAGCTCTTGTTGTATATGACACACTAAATAAAGCATTAGGGTGATTTGACATATATTTTTTTATAAGAGTTGTTTTACCTGATGCCGATGGAGCTGTAATAACTATTATATTACTCATTAATGTGCCTAAAAAAGAATTTCGATAATTATAAACTAATTAAAATATATGTCAAGAAATAAACTATACATAAAAGAAAATTATATTGACATACGAATAGTTATATTATATATTATCATCGTATTATAATATATTTTTTGTGTTAAAGGATTCTAAAAGTGAGCAGAAAAAACCCATTTCAAATGGAAATAGAAAAAAAATTCGGAAATAATACATACGACTTAGATGCTTTTATGCGTGGACATAAAAAATTAAATATCTCAAAACAATATATAAAAGACACATACAACATGAAACTAGAAGACTTCGCTTATTACGCAGAAAGTGTTGGATTTAGAGTAATGTTGGGAAGTGATGATATTATAATATTTAAATAATGAAAAAAAATATACTAATAATAAATGATTTATGCACATACGGTAAAGCTGCTTTAACTGTAAATATACCTATACTTTCATATTTAGGTATAGAAGTTTCTCCATTAGTGAGTGTAATATTGTCAAATCATACTGCATTTGAATCTTTTTATGCTTGTAGCTTAACTGAGCAATTAGAAAATATAGTAAAAGAACTAAAAATAAGAAAACCTGACTTTGATGCATTTTATATAGGATGGATTTCATCTGAAAAACAACCAGAAATAATTATAGATTTAATACAGCATTTTAAATTTAATAATATTATGTTGGATCCTATATTAGGAGATAATGGCAAATTATATTCTTCAATTACAGATAAACACATTGATGCTATGAGAAAAATAATTAAATACTCAACTATAGCAACTCCAAATATAACTGAATTAGCTATACTAACAGATAAAGATCCTAAAAAACAGTATTCAGAAAATGAAATAGTTAATATGTGTATAGAGTTAGAAAAAATGGGAGCTAATACTATTGTAGTTACTAGTGTAGAAAAAGACAGTGACAAAATAGGATGTTTATCATATTCAAATGGAGATATAAACACTATATACAACAAAAAAATAAATATAAGTATACCAGGAACTGGAGATGCTTTTGCTTCTACACTATTAGGATTTATACTAAAAAATAAATCAATAAATGAAGCTTTAAAAATATCTACAGACTTTGTATTTCAAATGATTGATGAAGCTATAAAAGACAATGATGATATAATACACGGAATTATACCTGAAAAAAGAGTAAAACTACTTAATAATTATTCATAAATCTTTGTAGACACCAAATCAATTTCTCTAAGAATATTTTCTCTTGCCTTTGAGTCTTTAGCCCATACTGCCTTATTTAGAGCCTTTTTATATGAAGTTAATGAATCACTTAATATAGTTCTTTTATTTATAGTAGCATAAGAAGATGCATATATATGATATATTCTTCCTAAAAGCTCATAACCACTATAATCATCAGGAGTAACAGCTATATAATTAAATGCATAATTTTTAGCATCATCAAAGTTTTTATAAACCTGAAAAGACAAAAGAGCAGCCCTATAATTTGCAGCAGCATGTCTTTTGTTTCTAGATATAATATACTTATATCCAGAAAGTGCCTGATCAACATTCCCAACAAGTTCATTAATATATGAAATCTGATATACATAATCCAAATTATTTTTATTAAATATCAAAGCAGTATTAATATTTTTAAATGCATCATTATATCTTTTCATATAAGTATAAAGCTTAGCTAAAGCATAATGATCTCTTTCATCTAATGCATTATTTTCATAGTATGGAGTAGAACTCTCTCTTGCTGCAATTAAGCTATCAATCTCATTTAATAAATCTATTTTCATATAAGCAGCAGCCTTATTATAAGACTTAATAGAATATGAATACATTCTACTCTTATTATATATTCTACCAAGAATAACATCCTTACCACCATTCTTATTAATATAAGGAAATATTTTATTAATAATCTCATACCCCTTAATATCATACTCATTAACAAGGGCCTCAGCAAGAAGTATATAATTTTCAAGATATGGCACTGCCTTATTTAATACACGTTCTCTATACTTAGAAAGCTTAACATAAACATCAGTATTCTCATAGTCGCCAACAGATTCTTTATAAGCATCAATATCAATATCTGTTTTTATAGCCTGTGCATCATAATTTTCTCTATTTCTTTGTATAGCAATATTAGCAACAGATAAAGCCAAATCATATTTACTCTGCTCATAAAGATTAGAAGCATAATATCCATAAACTATAGATTGAAGTTTCTTAATAAAGCTATAATCAAATCCTCTTGTTTTTATAGCATCAATATAAGATAAAGCTTCATCATACTGCTTAAAACGAACATACTCATATATTTTATCTAAAACTAAATTAGTATTTTCAACTAAATCTTCTTCCCAAAGCTCAGTAGCCTTTATATAAGTAGTATCAACTTCACTCTCATAAATAGTACCACCATCCTGAGAACGCAAAGTTAAAAGAACTCTAAGAAGTAAAACGTTATTAACACTAATATCCCCCCTCTCAAAAGCATCTTTTAAAGTGTCAATAGCTTTATCTATAGAGCCCAATTTATAATAAGACTTAGCTATATAATAAACTCTCATCTGCTCTTCATATCCAGTAAACCTATACTTAGAAAGTAGAGACATTATATCTACATAATAATCACTCTTTTCTAAAATAAGCACCTTATCTAATATCTTATTATACTCTATAGTATCTTTTAATCCCTTTGCAGTAGCCTGATATGAGTTAATCTTTGCAAGTACATTATGAGCTTCTGTATATTTTTTAGTATTTATTAGATATTTAACATATTCTATTTTATTCTCATCTGATACTTCATATATATCTATAATCTGAGAAATTAATTTACTTGGATAGTATGAATATCCTATATTATATAATATATTTGCAAAAAGCTCATACAGTCTTGGATTAGCGTAAAAATCTCTAAGTCCTTTTTCTAATAATTCAATAGCTGCCTTTTCATTATTCTCTAATAAATATATTTGAGCAAGCAATGCATAAGCCTCATCATAAGCTTTATACTGTACTATAAAACTTGTTAATAAGTTTTTAGCTTCTCTATAATTATTCATATAAAAATAAGTCTTAGCTCTAGCCAAAGTAATTTCTGGATACTGATAACTATAATCTACTATCTTATCTAATATAGATATAGCATTATTATAACTCTTTCTATCTAAGTTATTTTGCCATAAATATAACTGCATTTGAATCATAGTATTTGATATTTTACTAACAACTCTATAATCATCATCAGAATTAGAAAATTGTTTCATAGCATTAGAATAAGTCTCTATAGCTTTTGTATATTCCTTATTAGCAAAAAGTATATCAGCAATACCCTCTCTACCATAAGGAGATGATGATATCATATTAAAATAATTATTAGCACCATTAATATCACCATTAGATAAAGCTAATTGACCAGCACGAGAAAGCCATTTAGCATCTTTACTAACCTTATATGCAAGTAAATATGTTCTAAGTGCTAATTCATAGTCATTAATAAGCTCAAAAAACTCACCAACAGTATTATACATACTCTCATCTTTAAAATATAAATATAATAACTGTTCAAAATCACGAGTAGCATAAGCAATATCACCAGCCTTTAAATAGGCAATACCCCTTAAATAAAATATATCAGCATAGTTTTTATACTTAGCATCTAAGTCATTTAAATACTCTATAGCCTCAAAATAATTTTTACTACTAATAAGAGACTTTGCACTATCTATATATCCAGGCAACTTCTCTACAGAAATACCAGCAGCAGAAGATACATCATAAACATCATTAGTACGAACATAAATACTATTTAATGAAATATTAACATTTCTATCATCTAATCTATTGTAATTTTGTAAAATATCTCTAGAATATGCCGAGATATAGAACATAAAAAATATACTTAATATTATTCTCATAATTATTTATGCTCCCTAATTTATATAGCATTTAAAACTATCGGAATAGAGTATTGTAAATATTATAAAATGAAAGAAATTATTTTTTTAGTACATAATATTAGTACAGACAATAAAACAAATCAGTTTATTATAAGCTTGATGGATGAGCTTTATAAAAAAGATATAAAGGTTACAATATTCTCAAAAAAATTTGATAAAAACTTTGCAGCATATATAGCAAAAAAACAATTAAAAGGAAAATCATACAAAAAATATGCAAAGCAAATACTAAACTATATACAAAATCAATATGCAATAATAGCAATTGATTATCCTATGAATATAGTAGCTTCATTAACAAAAAAAATGATGATAAAAAAGAAATATAATAATTCTCCTATCATTATATCATATAATATAAACTTTCAAGATCAACTTTATAAAAATGAAGTATTTAAAATAACAAATAATCTTAACAGAAAATTAGATTATCAAAGTGCAAATTATATAGACATATTTTTAGCATCAAAAGAAAAAGTAAAAAATAAACTACTATATATACATGATAATATAAAAAATAATATAGAGATAATATATCCTTTCTACTCACTATACACTGATATTAAGAAAAATAATTATAAAAAAGAAAACAATTTTGTTATATTTTTTGATGATGTGAAATCTATATATAGATGTATTAATGCTTTTGCTTTATATCTTAAAGAAGCTAAAGAGAAATATAACTTAAAAATTATAGGTGAATGTAAAGAATTACATAATATTATAAAAAAACTTAATATAGATTCTTATGTTGAGATAATAAATAAAAGTGATAAAGATAAAGTAGTAGAAATATTAGAAAAGTCAAAAGTTATTATTATTTATGATAAGAATGACTGTTTTTGTATAGAATTAATTTTAGCTGAATATTATGATATGATAGTAGTTGCAGATAATAAGTCATTAGTATATGAGATAGTAAGTAAAAAAGAAAATAATAATATTGTGTTTTTTAATAGTGAAAACTCTATATCTCTTTCAGAAAAATTAAAAGTAATATCTGAAGAAGTATATACAAAATTACAATCTTCAAATATTACTTTAGAAGTAAAAACCTCAGATAAAATATTAGAAATTATAGAAAACTACTATAATAATTAAATATTTCTCATAGGCTTTCTTAAAACAGGTTCTTCATTTTTATCTATAACTTTCTTAAGCTCAGAGTACAATCTCTTCTCTTCAGAAGATAATTTATTAGAAACATCAATATTAACAATAACAAGTAAATCCCCTCTAAAGTTTTTATTAATATGATAAGCTCCACTACCCTTTAACTTAAATACTTGTCCACTATTAGTTCCTGCAGGAATTTTTAATTTTAATTTTTTCTTATCTAATGTTGTAATAAATATATCATCCCCAAGCGTAGCCTGAACAATATTAATACCAACCTCAGTAATTAAATCCAATCCATCTCTTAAGAAATGATTATGAGGTGCAACATGTATCATTAAATATAAATCACCAGCAACACCCCCAGAAATATATTCTCCCTCTCCAGAAACTCTTAATTGAGTGCCGTCCTCAATACCACGAGGTATATTTACAGATATAGTCTTAGGTTTCTTAATAGAACCAGTACCTCTACACTTATTACAAGGATTAGAAATAATAGAACCCTTTCCACCACATCTAGAACAAGTTTGACGAACACTAAAAAATCCCTGAGACATCCTAACCTCACCAGCACCACGACAAGTAGGACAGGTTTCACTTTTAGATCCAATCTCAGCTCCAGAACCATTACAAGCATCACAAACATCATTCTTTTCTAACTTTATTTCTGTTTTCTTACCAAAAACAGCATCCTCTAAAGATAAAGTAAGATCATATCGAATATCACGCCCTCTTTTTTGACGAGACGAAGAACGCCCACCACCAAAAAACGAACTAAATATATCATCAATATCGAAGCCACCACCGCCTCCACCAAAGAATGATGAAAAATCAAAACCACCACTACCATAAGCATCAGCAAAGTCACTATGTACCCCCTGAAACCCAAATCTATCATACTGTGCTCTTTTCTTTTCATCAGATAATATCTCATAAGCCTCTGTAGCTTCTTTAAACTTATCTTCAGCCTCTTTATTACCCGGATTTCTATCAGGGTGATACTGCATAGCAAGTTTTCTATAAGCCTTTTTTATCTCATCAGAATTAGCAGTCTTTGAAACTCCCAATACTTCATAATAATCTCTTTTATTCGCCATTTAATATATATCCCCTCATAATTAAAAAATTATTACTACATAATAATATTAGCATCACCACTATACTCATAAATTAAATTAGTACCTGTTGTAGTTTCTATAGTGAGAGTGTTTTCTGATATTGAAATATTTTTTGCAGAGTTTAATAGCTTTAAATAGCTATCTTCTATTTTCATATCCTCTTCACTACCACTCATTAATGTACTAATCATATTCTCAAATATAATATTATTACCTTCTAATTTAAAAGAGCTATTAAAACGATTAATACCAGAATATCCACTAACAAAATTAGTATCTGCAAAAAGAAGTGTAAGCTTTTTATCCGTATATAAATTTGTTAATGTAAAGCTCTTTCCAAATAAATCATCATAACTAATATTAGACTTATTAGAACAAGACATAATAAATAAAACTCCAAAAACAACTAAAAACTTTTTCATATATAAAAAATTTCCCCCTTATTTCAAGCAAATATTATACTAAAAGCAAAATAAATTGTCAAAGTATTTTGTAACAATAAAAATTACTCTAAAGCACCAGCATTTTTTAATAAACCAGCTATATCAGTAAATCCCTTCTTTAAAGCTATACTTAAAGCAGTAGCTCCTTTATCATTCTTAATATTACAATCAGCACCATTTTCTATCAAAAAACGAACTATCTCTATATGTCTATTATATGATGCAAGAAGTAATGCTGTAGACTTATGTGAGTTTTGTATATTAATATCTGCATTATTTTCTACTAAAAGTTTTACAATATCTATTTTCCCATTAAATGCAGAACAAGTTAAAGAAACTGTTCCATCATCATTATGTAAGTTTATATTAGCTCCAGCTTTTATTAATATATTCATTATCTCTTTATTATCATTTCTATAAGCTAAATATAAAGCTCTTATACCAAACTTATCTTTAATATCTAAATCTATACCACTACACTTAGTTAGAATATTTACTATTTCAGCATTATTTCTCTTAATAGCAATAGTTAAAGCACTATCAATACCATCTCTAAGATTAACATCCAATAAAGAGTGTTTAGAAAGTATAGAAACTATTTCAGCATTATCATTTTTTGTTGCGAGTATTAATGCAGTATTATTTTTATCATCTCTTATATTAATATCTATACTGTCATTTTTAATTAAACTATCTACCAATGAAGCATTATTATTAGCTACCGCATCTATTAATTGAAAACTATTATACATATATTACTCCTATTTTTATTTATTAGTACTTATTAAGAAGTTATATTATTAATTATCTTTATAATATTTTGATTATCATTTTCTTTAGCATAATCAATCGCTGACTTATTATTATTATCTCGAACATCAATATCAATATCATCATAAGAAAGAAGCAAATTTACAACCTCTTCATTATTGTCTTCACAAGCAATAATTAAAAGTGTTTTATTATTGTTATACTCAAGATTAATATTAGCCCCCTCATCCAATAGCATCTCCATAACTTCTAAATTATTTTTCTTATAAGCCATTAGTAAAGGAGAATTACCACTACTATCTTTAAAATCAAGATTGATATTCTCACACTCAAGTATCTCCTCAATAATCTCAAAGTATGAATCTTTAATATACTCAATAAGTCTAAGTTCCTTTTTCATACTCTATAAAACCTCAACTTTTTTTAAAATATCAACTATCTCTTTATGACCATTAACATTAGCATACATAGAGGCAGTTGTACCATATATGTCTTTAATATTAACATCAGCACCACTATCAACCAATAAATTAGTAGCATCTATATATCCATAAACACTTGCATACATCAAAGCAGTTGTACCATATATATTTTTAATATTAATATCAGCACCACTATCAATCAAAAATTTAAAAACCTCAATATGTCCATTAGCAATAGCATACATCAAAGCTGTTTTATTATACTTGTCAGTAGCATTAATCTTAGCTCCACTTAAAAGTAATAAATTAACTATTTCAATATGCCCATTTTCAGAAGCATACATTAAAGCTGTCTTATTATATTTATCAGAACTATTAATACACACCCCACTATCTATTAATAATTCAACCAATTCAATATCACCATACTTACTATAATGATAAAGTAAAATATTAAGTCCATCACAATCAGATTTACAATTATGAATATTACTACAGTAAAGCTCAAAATAATTCTTAGAAACTACTCTATCAATATTGGCACCAAATTTAAGCAACTCTATAACAATAGCTCTATCTCCATTTTGAAATGAATATGACAAAGCAATATCAAGCTCATTATGCTTATACTCCCCACCTTCACTTAATATTTTCTTTACTTTATCTAAATTACCTTCTCTAGATGCCTTTACTAAATCTACTCTTCTCATATATAAAACTCCTAATATATAAAAATTATTTTTTAATATAGAAAAATATAACAATATTATGTATTTTTTATTTCCCTTTAAAGTAGATTTATATAAGAAAAAAGTATATAGCACAGAAATATGTAAACATCCCCCAAATTATAAAAAGTAATTTTTAGTCAATATTTATTTAACTTTCTCTAAATTATCTTCTATTAAATCAACTCTTCTAATAAAAGATATAACTACTAATCAATTTTAATTATTCAAACTATAAATTAAAGCAGTATCACCATTATTATTTTTTATATTAACATCAGCACCTTTTTCTAATAATAAAGATACAACTGTAACACTTAATTTTTTAGAAGCAAACATCAATGCAGTATTTCCAAAGTTATCAACATCATTAATATTTGAATTAGCATTTATCAGAAGTTTCACTATAGCAGTATCACCATTTTCACAAGCAAACATCAATGCTGTTTTACCTTCATTGTTTTTAGCATTAACATCAACTTTACTATCAATCAATAGCTGAACAATAGCTATATTATAACTTTTTGAAGCTAAAATTAATAAAGTATTACCATCACTGTCTTTAACATTAATATCAGCACCTTTCTTAACAAGTAAATCAAAAACACCAATATTACTTATATTCTCTTTAACAGAACAAGATATAGAAAATAAACAAATATAAAAAATAAATAAGCTTCTTTTAAGAAAAAGCATACAAACTCCAAATAAAAAGCATTGGCGATTAATACTCTATTAACCGCCAAACATATTATTTTCTATAAATTATTATTTTTTATCATTATCATCAACAACTTCAAAGTCAGCATCAACGACACCATCTTTGTTTTGTGATGAACTGTTACTATCAGCTTGTCCTTGCTCTGGAGCTACACCTGCCTGTTGTCCTGCACCTTGTTTATATAATGCCTCAGAAGCTTTGCTCCAAGAAGCTTGTAAATCCTCTGTAGCTTTCTTTATACTATCAGAATTATTGCTCTCTAAAGCACTCTTTAATGCTGATAACTTACTTTCTATATCACTCTTATCAGAACCTTGAAGTTTATCACCATTCTCTTTTAATAATTTCTCAGTCTGATAAATCATATGATCTGCATTGTTCTTAGTCTCAACCTCTTCCTTACGCTTTTTATCAGCTTCAGCATTCTTCTCAGCATCTTGTACCATTCTATTAATCTCATCTTCACTTAAACCACTAGAAGACTCAATTCTAATCTTCTGCTCCTTACCAGTACCTAAATCTTTAGCAGATACATGTACAATACCATTAGCATCTATGTCAAAAGATACATCAATCTGTGGTACGCCTCTTGGTGCTGGTGGAATATCTGTTAAGTCAAATCTTCCAAGCTCACGGTTATCAGAAGCCATTTTTCTCTCACCTTGTAATACTCTAATTGTTACAGAAGGCTGATTGTCTGCTGCAGTTGAGAATACCTGATTCTTTTTAGTAGGGATAGTAGTATTTCTATTAATTAAAACAGTCATAACACCACCCTCAGTTTCAATACCAAGAGAAAGAGGAGTAACATCAAGAAGTAATACATCCTTAACATCACCTTTAATAATACCACCCTGTACAGCAGCTCCCATAGCAACAGCCTCATCAGGATTTACACTCTTATTAGGCTCTTTATTAAAGATATTTTTTACAGTCTCTTGTACTAAAGGTATTCTTGTAGAACCACCAACCAATATTACTTCATCAATATCATTTAATGTTAAACCAGCATCCTGTAAAGCTTTTTCACAAGGTATACGTGTCTTCTCTACTAACCCTCTAACTAAATCTTCAAACTTAGCTCTTGATAATGATACATTTAAGTGCTTAGGTCCTGAAGCATCAGCTGTTAAGTATGGTAAGTTAATATCTGTTGTAAGTGAGCTACTTAACTCTTTTTTAGCTTTCTCTGCTGCCTCTTTTAAACGCTGTAAAGCCATTTTATCATTATTTAAGTCTATTCCATTATCTCTTTTAAACTCATCTATAAGCCAATCTATAATAGCTTGGTCAAAATCATCTCCTCCTAAGTGAGTATCTCCATTAGTAGATTTTACCTCAAATACTCCATCAGCAAGCTCAAGTATTGATATATCAAAAGTACCACCACCTAAGTCATAAACTGCTATTTTTTCATCTTTCTTTTTTTCAATACCATAAGCTAAAGCAGCTGCTGTAGGCTCATTTATTATTCTTAAAACATTAAGTCCTGCTATACGTCCTGCATCTTTTGTTGATTGTCTTTGACTATCATTAAAATATGCTGGAACTGTAATAATAGCATCTGTTACTGTTTCTCCTAAATACTCTTCTGCTGTTTGTTTCATCTTCTGAAGAGTTCTTGCACTTATTTCTTGTGGTGTAAAATTTCCATCTAATGTTTTTATTTTTACTTTGCCATCTTCTTCTAATACAGTATAAGGCATTCTTGCTTTTTCTTCTTGTACCTCTGCAAATGTATTACCCATAAATCTCTTAACAGAAAATATAGTATTCTCTGGGTTTGTAACCATTTGGTTTTTAGCAGATTGTCCTACTAAAGTTTCTCCCTTATTTGTAAAAGCTACTATAGAAGGAGTTGTTCTATTACCTTCACTATTTGTAATAACTACTGCCTTACCACCTTCCATTATTGATACACAAGAGTTTGTTGTACCTAAATCTATTCCTATTACTTTACTCATAATTAATATCTCCTTTTTTATATTATATCAACATATATTCATAAATTAATCTTTAGTCAAAACACTAACTACATACTCAGTGTGACCATTACCAAGATGTGAAGTTGTTAAATCTACATTTATTACTTCTTTATCTTTTATATGATTATTAATTTTATCTGTTAGGTCTTGCAATACATTTTGTATATGTATTTTGCTCTCATTTTTATTCTCTTTAGGTTCATAATATGCTCTAAAAAGTTGAATATGTGCCATAAAAAACTCCTAATATATATTTATTTATTAGCTGGTTTCCCAACTACAACTTTTGCTGTTCTCAAAAGCTCATCGTTAAGTTTATATCCTTTAGCATATACTTCTACTACTTTTTCCATATCTAAATCAGGTACTTCTATCATAGTAAGTGCCTCATGCACCTTAGGATCAAACTCACAATCTAAAGCCTCTATCTCAGTAATACCATTATCCGAGATAAAATCTATAAATTGCTTATGTATTAATTCTATACCTTTAAAATACTCACTACCTTGAATATCTGTATTCTTAGAACCCTCTTTAATCGCTCTCTCAAAATTATCCAAAAAGCCTAATAAAGATAATAGAAGATTTTTATTTGCTCTTTTTATAGTATCTACCTTATCTTTTTCTGCTCTTTTTCTAATATTTTCCATCTCTGCATGAGCTCTTATAAATTTATCTTTATTATCAGCCAATTCTTTTTCTAATTCTTCTATTCTTTTTTCTAAAGTAGTAATGATATTATCTTCTTCATTATTAGTATTTTCAGCATTCTCATCTGTACTTTTTTCATTGGAATTATTTTCTTCTTCAGCTAATTCCTCCTTATTATCATCACTATTTAAAATTTCTTCCTTCTTTTCTTCTGACATTATTAAATAACTCCTTATTTAATTAATAATATATACATCATAATACAAGCAAAAAATATGCCAATTATTTTATAATAAATAGCTTTATTGTAGAAAATATTTGAGTATTTATTATAATATTTAATAAATAATTAATATAAATAGTATAAAAATTGACACAGAAAAAAAAGAATAGTATAAAAATAATACACACAAATTATTAAATTTTGTATTATTTTTATACATTTTTATTTATGATATAGCAGATATAATTTCATTTAATTCACTATTAATACGAGAACCTGTAGCTATTTCTTCTTTTACCTTGTCTCTACCGTGAATAATAGAAGAATGATCTCTATTAAACTCTAAACCTATTTCTGTTACAGACTTTTTTGAATATTCACAAGATAAATACATAGCAACATGGCGAGCTTTTGCAATAAACTTAGATCTATTCTTACTACTTAAAGCAGAAACCTCTATACCATAATAATCAGAAACTATTCTTTTTATCTCTTTCACTGTAGCATTTTTTAATTTTGGCTTACTTGTGAAATAATCTTTAAAAATTTCCATCTTCTCACACTGCTCTACATCTGGTGTGATTTTTAATATATCACGAACAGATAAATAAGCTTTTAATGCACCCTCTATCTTGCGTACATCTGTAGTAATATTTTCTGCAATATAACTCATAACATCTCTATCTATAGATGTATTTAAGTCGTATATTTTTCTCTCTATAATAGCAAGTCTTGTTTCATACTGTGGAGGCTCTATAGAAAGAATTAAGCTTTTTTCAAATCTATTTTTAAGTCTTGCTTCTATGTTTCTAAGCTCTTTTGGTGGTTTATCAGATACAAATACCATCTGCTTACAAGCACTATCTAAAGCCTGAAATATCTCAAATAATTCTTTAGAAGTTTCTTGTGCAGATTCTAAAAGTTGTAAGTCATCAAGAAGTAGCATATCAAGATTTTTATATTTCTTCTTAAAAAGTTCAGGCTTTTTTATTTGAAGACCATATATATATTCATCTCTAAAACCACTACCATCTATATAAAGTATTTTAGCATCTGGTTTGTTTGCTAAATAATAATTACCTATAGCTTGTAATAAATGAGTTTTTCCAATTCCAACACTACCATAAATATAAAAAGGATTATGCTCACGACCAGGATTTGAAGCTACAAGTTTAGAAGCTGCAAATACAAAATTATTATTATTACCTTGAATAAAATTATCAAAAGAATATTCTTTTTTAAGATTAGTTTTATCTCTATTCTTTTCTAATTTAGTATTAACAATATTTTTTTCTATATTTTCTCTATTACTCTCTTCTTCTACTATAGATATATTGTCAATACTCTCAGAAACTAAATTATTATCAACTAAAACATTAATATCAACATCATAACCAACACGTTCTGATATAAACTCTTTTATTCTAGGAAGAAAATCATTTTTAATATGTTTAGCTGCAAATTCTCCAGAACAAATAATATTAAATCTATCATCATCTTCTAAAAATAAACTACCCTTTAAAAGAGTAATAGCAGTATATTCACCCTCATCATTAATTAATTCTAAAAAATCTTCCCAATACTTTTTTATATCTTCCATTTATACACACTTTATAAAAATATTACTTCATATTCTTAAATCGGTATTTATAAAAAAAAGATAATAAAATAATTTTTACAAATCAGACTTATACTGAGAATCTTTAAACTCTATATGAGGCTTTGAACTTAGCATATGTATAGCTGTAATAAGAGAATAGCTAATCCAAGATTTTCTATTATTATCTATATTATTAATAAGAGTAGAATTCTCATTTTCCTTTAATAGATCATTCAATACAGAAGTTATTTTATCAATATTATCTTCAAAAAAATCTTCACAACTATCGCAAGTATCCATAGTAGCTTGCCCTTCTATATCTTCAATATCAATTCCACACCAAACACATTTAGTACTCATAAATAACCTATAAAATTAAATTACAAAAGAATAATATTTAATATTACCTTCAATATCAGAAACTTCTATTGTAATAGAACTTATATTAGAATCTGTTATCTTTAATTCAAAATTCTCATTAGTAGAATCTAATACACCATCAGTAGGTAATACATAAAACCAATTACTATAAATATCAGAATATCTAATAGATTTTAAGAATGATAAATTATCACGAACTGAAAAACTAACTAATCTATTATTACCAGTTCCACTCACTTTAAAATCAATAATTTCAGGAGCTTCATTATCATGCTTAACATTAAATACTTCTAAAGTTTTAGTTTTAGCATTTTCTATAGCATTATCAAGTCTATCAGAAGCTGTAATTCTAAAGTCATAAATACCTGAAGCAAGTAAATAAGATTTAAATCTAAAATATGCAGTTTCCAAATTAGTAGCAAGAACTCTATAATTTTTCTCGCCTTTAAGTCTATAGTCTATATTATATACTAACTTATCTCCATTAGGGTCAGAACCTTTCCAATAAATCATAGACTCACCATCCTCTAAAGCAGGTGTTTTCACCGCATCAGTAGATGTTTGTTGTTTATAGTAAGAAACTAATCCAGCATTTAATACATCAGGAGCAAGATTATTTTCTACATAAGTAAAGTCAAGAGAACTTAGTATAGGTGTAGTATTAGTATCTGATGTTTTCATAGTAACCTTAAACTGTAAAAATCTACCATCAGGAACAGAAACCTTACCATCAGAATTAACAGTACTAAACTCACTCCAACTAGAATCTATACGAGCAACATTTCCAGTTCTAACAGCAAGTTCAATATTAGCACCATCAGGAATAGTACTCATAGCAGAAAAGCTACCTAACTTACTTAAAACTCTTAAGTCTAAAGTATCACTTGTAAATACACCCTCAGTAGGATATGTACTATCTATTTTATAAACTTCTCCTGTTTTTGAAATAGCAAAATAAAGCCCATCATTAGCAACAGCAAAAGTAGATAAAGTTTTATTTTTAAGACCACCTATATAAGAAAGTAGACCATCATTACCATTTATCTTATAAATATCAGCAGAATCACCTGTTATAAAATAAATATTATTATCCTTATCACTACTTAAAGCAAATACAAGTGTCTGATTTAAGAAAAATAATCTCTGTACAGTCCCTTTACTATCTGCTTTGTATAAAGAATTTCTAAACTCCTTATCTCTCTCATTAGGCTTTTTATTACCATCCAATATAGAAGGCAATATTAAATAAGAAGCTTCTCTTGTAGCAGTACCAAAATATAAATTACCAATATTATCCATAGTAATAGCATAAACTTCATTTTGTGCAGTATCATGTACTACTTTATGTGTAGGATTTTCTTTATTAGTAGATAAATCTATAGAAAGAACTAAACCACGACCAGCAGTACCAACATACATTACATTATTTTTAGAATCATAATATAAACTCATAGCATGCTGTTCATCTGTCTTAATTACTTGACTTACACTACCATTAGCACTAACCTTTAATACTCTTGCATTATCACCACCACAAGCAAGATAAAGATTATCATTTTTATCAAATTTCATATCCCAAACATAAGTATCATCAAGAGTTTTAGACCAAATCTCATTACCATTAGCATCATACTTATATAAAACAGCATAAGGAGCTGTAGTAGCATAAATATTACCAGACTTATCAGAAATTACAGAAGTAAAAGCACTATCATTAGTAGACTTTACAAACAAATTAAAATTCTCTTCACCAGATTTCTTTTTATAAATCTCAGCACCCGATCCACTAATAGCAGCAAATAAATCACCATTATCAGCAGGATATATTTTCCAAATATGCTTACCATCTATACTACTTTCTTTTTTTACCTTAGGAGCTAAAGTTAAAGCACCCTGCTCTGTAAGCATTACACCATCATATATTGCATTATTATAAAAACCTTTAGTAGAACTAGAAAAATTTCTTGTAACAACTCCAAAAATATTAGTGTACGATAAAATAAAAACTACCAATAAAACCTTAACGATTTTCATACTTTCTAGCCCCTTCAATTATTATATCTAATTTTATTAAACCCAAAATAGAATAAGGCATATTATATATTCCATCTATAGGACTTATAACAGCCGCCTTATCCGATGTATAATTATTTGCAATAACCCCATACTTAGAAGTAGGAAGCATAGGAAATAAATCTCCTCCTATTTGAACACCACGAGAAGAAGAATAAAGCCATACTTTTAATAATTTATCATCATAGCTTTTTCCATATATTCTACTAACATCATCCAAACTACGTATTTTATATTTATTAGGCATAAATAATTGCTCTACATAATTATAAATATACTCATTAGCAACATATATACTATACACATCTGTTTTTAAATTAATAGGAAGTTCTACTGGTATATCTATATATGTTTTTTCTTTACTATTATAAGCTGTAAGACCAACTCTTAGATGAACTGTCTCACCTGCTGTTGCTGTTTGTTCTAATAATGTTATATCATTTAAAAATGCATATTCTAAATTATTTCTTTTTACAGTAAACTTAATAGACTTTATTCCAACTCTTTCAAAGTTATTATAAATAAAGAAATTAATAGGTGCTATAAGCTGATCTATAGCTGATGTAAATGCATCTTTTGAAGAATAGCTTATAACTCTATCTTTTACAGTATAAGGCTCTTTAAAATAATCTGTTTCTATTTCATAGCTAATGCTAAATATACCCTCTTCATCATTTCCAGCCGAAGAATAAATAGCCTGAAATAAAGCAACCTTTAATAGTTTAGAAAAATATGTAGTATCAGATAAAACTCTAAAATTAAAATCTTTAGTTAGAAAAGTTTGATCTTCTATTTTTAGATTAATTGGAATCATAGTATTTTCAGGAACTTCACCATAAACACCAGAAACTCCAAAAGCACCATCATAAACAGTATAACCTAAATAATTATTATAAGCAGCACCAAGCTTAAAAGAATTAGCCAAAGAAGCAACAATATGATTAATATAAGCACGAGAAACAGGAGCTCTTAACTGCCCTTTAGACCACATAGAATGTCCAAAAAGTAAAAACTTTTCATCATCAGTATGCGATACAGTTCCAACACCAGCTATAGATAAATCTCCATCAACTAAAACTATAGCAACAGAGTCCCCAAATAAAAACTTATTACTCTGATTTGTATCAGAAAGTGGGGAACCTGCTTGTACTGGATAAAAACCTTGAGCTTTAAATATATCAGAATAAGCATCAAAAGAATCCGAGCTAAACCCAGAAAATATTAATGGAGTTTGTAGAGAGTTTTGACTGCTAACGCCACCCTTAGGAACCGTATTAGGATCTTCATATAGCTTATACATTTCTTCTATAGGAGTAACTCCTGCTATAGGGTCTTTTGCATAATTCCACCCAAAAGCTAAAGCGCCTGCCAACTTACCATCAAAATAAATAGGAGAACCACTCATACCAGCAACAGTACCAGAATGCTCTAAATTAAGTCCTGAAATTTTTATTAAAATAGCATCTGTACCATGCCATCTCTTTTTTAATACAGAAATAACTTCAACATTAAAAGGCTCTACATTAGTACCATGAATTACTGTATAGCCAACACCTTTCATACCTTCTCTTACTTCACTTAATGGAAATACTTCTGGATTATCTGGAGGCATTGGAGGTAATAGTTCTGATACATTTGTATCTTGTGCGAATAGTGTTATATTAAATAAAATAAAAAATAAATACTTCCTCATAGTTAAAGTATTATAGAAATATTAATATTTTTTTTCAAGTAAATATTATAAAAAAAATTACACTTTATCTAAGATTAATTTTGATACTAAAGAGTTATCTGAATATATAAATATTTCTGATGAAATGTCTGAATAGAATTTTATATATAAAAAAATATTCTTATTATCTTTTAAGTACAATATATATTAATTATTAGTTTTTTATTAATACTATTTATATAGTACAACATACCACTATCATAAAAAATAATATCAGTAGCATTATTTTTTATATCAAGCACAATATTACCTCTTAAATCAACCCAAGTTCCTATATAGTCATAATCTATATAATTATTATCCTCTACAATATTAGAATCACTTGAAGTAGTAGCACAAGAAGCTAAAAAAAAATAATAATAAAACAAAATATATTCTAAACATAAAAAATATACTATCATAATCAAGATAATAATGATAGACAAATATATGAATTTTAACTTGACAAAGATATAGTATAATATTAATATTATCAATATGTAAATAAAAGGTTTTATTAAAAGTGATAGAAGCAAAAATATTCAATCTTGCAATAACAGAAGTTGGCTTTCATATAATGCTAAAACCAGTAAATAGTGAAAAGATTATAGATATATCAATAGCATACTTAGAAGCACAATCTATAATGGCAAGTTTAATAGGATATAAAATAGAAAGACCTTTAACTCATGATTTAATTAATAATATATTTACAAATTGTGATATAAGATTAATTAATGTTATAATAGACAATGTACATTCTGAAACTTTTTTTGCAAAATTAGTTATAGAGCATAATGGTAAAAATATATTAATAGATGCAAGACCTTCTGATGCTATTGCTCTTGCTGTTAAGTTTAATGCTACTATCTTTATAGAAGAACATGTAGTAGAAAATGCGGGTATTGTACTATCTGATAATGAAAACTTAGCTAAAGCAAAAAATAGTCTCCCTTTTACATATCCAAAATTTGAAAGAGAAGATAAAGTTGATAATAAAATCAAAGCAAAAGATAAAGTTAAAGAGATTAAAGAAAATAAAAAAGAAACTTCAAAAAGTATGAATAAAGAAGCAAAAAGTAGTAAAAAAGCTGAGATACAAAAGCTTATAGAACAGGCAGTAAAAGAAGAGAGATATGAAGATGCTGCCAAATATAGAGAAGAGCTTGACCAATTAGAAGAATAATTGTTTTTATTAATAATAAAGACTTACTTTTTATAGAGGATATATGATAAGGTATATATTAATAGCTTTATTTATTGTTACATATACTCTATTAACAAAACCATCTGATAAAATTAAATTTAATTCTAATGAGATGACAGAACTTGAGTATAATTTTTTTACTAAAATAGACAACTCAGAAACTAATGATATAGAAATATATTATGATGGTTTTTTAATAGCTTCTGGAATTGTAGATTATAATGAGTTTAATATATATAAAGAAAAATTAAATGAAATTAGAAAAAAAGCAAAAGATGAATTATCTCAATATAAGTCTCAAGGGGCTTATGAGTTTGGTCGTATATTATTAAATTGGTTATATGATAGTGGAATTTTAAAAAAATACTTTGAAACTTCAACATTATTTCAAGATTTGATATATAAAGGAGAATATAACTGTTTAAGTTCTAGTATTTTATATGCTCTTTTATATTCTGAGTTTGGATTCAAAGCTACTGGTATATTAACAAGCAATCATGCTTTTTGTGTATCATATACAGAAAGAGGTAATATAGATGTAGAAACTACTGTCAGAGGTGGATTTAATCCAGGTACAAAAGAAATTAGAAATACAGGAAATTCTACTATAGTAACATTTGTACCAAAACAAAATTATAATAGAAGAAAAGAAGTAGATATTCTAACATTAATAGCTACATTATACCCAAACTCTATAACATTAAAACATATAGAAAAAGATTTATTAAAACAATTAACTATGGCTAAAAAAGCATATTACCTATCTCCAAATACAGAGTTATACACAGATAATCTAATAAATGCATACAATAGAGTGGCATTAGATAATATAAAAAAAATGCAATATAAAGATGCATACAAATATCTAAAAAAAGCATATATATTCGACCCTACAAGTCAATTAACAAGAAATAATCAAATACACTATTTCAATACAGTAGGAACAAGATATTTACAAAGTAAAGACTTCTCAAGTGCAATTCAAATATATAAAATAGGAATAAAAGAAATAGAAAATGCTGATGTTCTAAAAAAGAACTTAAAAGTGTCATATTATAATTATGCTGTAACAGAGTATAATTCTGGAAGATATAATAATGCATTAACAATATCAGAAGAAGCATTATTAATATTTCCAAATGATAAAGACTTTATAAGATTTAAAAACTCTATACCAAAATAAAAACTAAAACTTTTATCTTTTTTCAGGTGCCTTTAATAACAATCTGATAATAGAATTATTACTAACCTCACTTCCAGCCTTAGGAGAAAAATCAGCTACATACCCCTCACCTTGTATAGATATTCTACCATTATTATTTGATATAATATAAGAAATATCATTCAAAGCATCTCTCAAAGAAAGTCCAGATATATCAGGCATCACATTATTTGTAATAACAATTTTATTTTCTACAGGAATTAAAGATAAAAACTCATTAGTATTAATAGTATGAATCTCCCCATCAACAAGCCCTAAATACGGTATTATCTGATTTGCAACCTGAGCAAAAAGAGGAGCAGCAACCCTACCAGCAGCTTGTGTGCCTTCCCCTCTAGGGTCTTCTAATAATACCAAAATAGAAACCTTAGGATTTTCTAATGGAAAACCACCTATAAAAATAGATTGATAATATTTCTCAGGTTTTTCTGTAGAACCTGCTCTATAAACCTCAGTAATAGCAGTACCTGTTTTTCCAACAACATCTATATTTACTAAGTTGGCTCTATGTCCTGTGGAACCTGCCTCTACTCCTTTTCTAAGTAAATATCTTGCTATTTGAGAATATTGCTCATCTATAATTCTTTTTTTCTTAAGTTGATTTGTTAAATCTGTTTTTACTTGTCCATTATATATAGAATCTACAACATGCATAGGAACTTTCCAACCACCATTAAGAAGTGGTAAAAAAGCATCTATTATTTGCATAGGTGTTACACTTAAATCATACCCTATAGCCAAATACCCTCTTGAATACTTATGCCAATCTTTTAAATCATGATATATACCAGACCACTCATTTTTATAAGGTCCAACACGTGTAGGCTCACCAAAGCCAAAACGCTTTAAATAATCATAAAAAAACTTTCTATCTATTCTCTCAGCAATAGTAACAACAGCATAATTACAACTATACTTAAGAATATCATTAAAAGCTATATTACCATGAATATAATCACAATGAATACGTGTCTGAGTGCTATAATCATAATATCCAGGACAATGAAATATTTCATCAGCATTAACAACCCCAGATTCTAAAGCAGCAAGCTCTGCAAATATCTTCATAGTAGATCCAGGATAAATAGTACTCATTATACTTCTATCAAGTCTTTCATTATTTACATACTGAAATGGAATATTTGGATCAAAAGAAGGATAAGAATAATTTGCAATAATAGCACCAGTATTAACATCAGCAACTATAAAAGTAGCAGAATGAGCTTGTTTTTCTGCAACAGTTTTTAATACTTCATTACGTACTATAGTTTGAATATCTCTATCTATTGTTAACACTAAATCTTTTGGATTATCATTTTGTCCTGATAATATATTTTCATATGTAGCTTCAAGTCCAGCATAGCCTTCTGTTTCCGTTCTATTCATATACCCTATAATATGAGCGAATATATCATTGTATGGATAGAATCTCTTATAACTTTCAAGCCCATAAATACTACGTATACTATATTCTCTTCTAACATCTTGTATTTTTTTGTATATATCAGGATGAATATTTTGAGCTAACTGTACAGTTCTTCTTCTTGTATTTAGTTTTTTAGCAATATCTTCTTTAGTTAGACTTAATAATTCAAATATCTTAGAGTATCCATCATTAATATTTAGTCCCTCTTTACTATTATCTAAATTAATAGACTGCGTATCTAAATATATTGTATATGCAGGGATATTAATAGTAAGAGGACGCATTTTAGCATCGTATATAATTCCTCTTGGCTTATCTATAGTTTCTAAATTTGATAAAGACTTTCTCTCTTTAACAGTCAATTTAACTAACTTGTATACAATAACAGTAGTAAGAAATGCAAAAAAGATAATGAATATATATATAACAGTTATTCTATTATTTTTAACCATAATAATAAATAATTTACAATTATTGAATTATTTTGTTGTAAAAAGAAATGAGGCGGCGAACGGATTCGAACCGATGCATAAGAGTTTTGCAGACTCCGGCCTTACCACTTGGCTACACCGCCATAATATATATCAAGCATTATACAATTATATAATTATAATGTCAATAGCACAATATAATTTTTATAATCAAAACATATAATATCTATTGAAATTTATATTATTATCTTTTATAATCAATCATCGCTTTTCTTAAAATAATAAAATGGAATATATTAATGTCAAATAAAAAGTTTAACTTAAAAATAGCTACTATAGCCTCTTGGGTATTATTATTCTTTGCTTGGATATTTTTCTATGCGGTAACACAAAGACCTACTATTACTTTTTTGGTGGTATTGGCTATAACTGTAATATTAACAACTATAACTTTAATTTTAGAGAAAAAAAGTATAATATCTCTTCTAAAAATGCGTTTTGTACATAAAGCATTTTTTGGAGTATTATCTCTAATTATAACACTTGCTATTTTAGCGGGATTATACATTATAAGTATAAACTTCCCTATTAGATTTGATCTAACTAAAAGTAAATCATACACAGTATCTCAACAAACAACAGATGTATTATCAAGAATTGATAATCCTCTTTCAATAATAGTTTTAAGAGCTCCAAGTACAGACCCTACTTCTGCAGACTGGAGAGCTGATTTATTATTAGATCAATACAAAAAATTAAGTAAACATATTTCTATAGAATATATAAACCCTATAGAAAAACCTTCTGCTAAAAGTAAATATCAAATGACTCAGGTTGGAGAAATAGTATTTAGTTATGGACAGGGTAAACAAGTTAGAGTATATAGAAAGGATTTAACTACTCAGTCTAAAGTAAACTCTGAGCCTTTATTTGTAGGTGAAGAAAAATTTACTCAAGCTATATATTCTCTATTAGAAAAAGAATCATACGTTATATATTTTACAGTAGGACACGGAGAGAGACAACTTCAAGACAGAGGTGGTGAAGGTTTATCTTATGTAAAAACATACTTAGAAAATGAAAATTATAAAGTAAGAGACTTAAACATATTATTAGAAAACATACCAACAGATGCTTCATTAATAGTTATAGCCTCTCCAATAGAATCTTTTAGCAATTTTGAACTTCAAAAACTTGATAACTATATAAGAACTGGTGGTAAGTTATTAATTTTATATGATAGCTTCTTAGATAGAAATCAGTTTAATAGCAATCTTAATTTATTTTTATCTGAGTGGGGATTTGAAACTAGAAATGATTATATAATAGATCCTGTATCTAGTGCTGTAATACCTGTAAATGTTGTGCCACAATATACAGCACATCCTATTACACAAACTCTAAAAGAAGGTAATGTATTTGCTTGCTTAGTTGTAGCTCGTAGTATTACTCGTGGTGAAAATAAGCATAATGGTAAATTTGAAAATATAATTACAACTACTCCTCAAGGATATGGTAAAAGAGAAGCTACTTTTGACTTAAGTAGAGCAAGATTCAACCCTAGAACTGATATTGCTGGTCCTGTAGCTCTTGCTGTTTCTGCTGAGTATCCTATAGAGGGAAGAGAAAATCCTGCTCGTATAGTTGTATTTGGAGATGCAAGTTTTGCTCTTAATGCCTATATTAATCCAGAACAAGGTCCTTCTGTAGATATTGCATTTGCTGGCAATAAAGATTTATTTATGAACACTGTAGCATACCTACTTGAAGCTAGACAAAAAATAACAATTAGACCAAAAGAAGCAAGTGTTAGAAATCTTACTCTAACTACTACACAAACTAACTTTATAAGATATGTAGCTCAAATTGGACTACCTTGTTTATTTGGTATTTTAGGTATATTAATTTGGTTCTTAAGAAGAAGATAAAATACTTATAAAATAATGAATAAAATCAAAAATATATATAATAGATATGAGTATTATATTAACTATATAATGCTTATATCTATTAATTTATCTACAAGTATTCTTAATTATATATCATCTATATATATAAATAGAAGTTTATCTATTTCTGATTTTGCTCAGTATAATGGACTATTAAATATATACACTATAATATCATTAACTTTAAGTAGTTTTTCATATTATATTATGCATAATTATAAAGAAAGTGAAGATGCTAAAAAATACTGGGCTTTTGCATACTTTTTTGCTTCTATAATTACAATACTACATATTTTATCTATTCCTCTAATAGATATTTTATTTAATATAAAAAGCTATATATCAATACTTATAATAGCAATAGCTACATTTATAACTATATTATTCTTAGTATCTCAATCAATTTTAAGAATTAATAATTATATAAAATATGACTACATATCTGCATTTATATCTACACTACTGATAAAAATAATACTATTAGCATATTTTATTATTTCAGGACTAAGCTTAGTAAAAACTACATCATTAATGCTACTTTTTCCAATAATATATTTAGCAATACACATAGTAAAGCTAAAGAAAATAAATATACCATACTATATAAAAATAAAAGAAATAAAAAAATATATAAATAAAAAAGAATTACAGATACTATTAACTTCAATAATAAATATCATAATAATAAACTTTATATTTAATTGGATATCATTAAATGATGTATTAATGGCAAATAGATATTTAGATAAAATAAGTGCTGGATACTACTCTACTATATCATTAATAGTAAAAATGTTTTTCTATATAGCAACCCCTATTTCTACAATAATGTTTTCATATATCATAATAGCAATGAGAGAGAACAATAAAAATAAAGAAAAAAAAATTATATATTCAGCATTTTTATTTTTTATAATATGCTCTATTCTACTGTCTATATTTCTTGTTATATTTGCAAAAGAGATAGTATTAATTCAATTTACAGATAGATACTCAAGTATAATACCACTAATTCCAAAAGCTTGTTTATTTGGATTTTCATTGGGATTTGCATTATTGGTTTTTAATTATTCTTTAGCATATAAACTATATAAACCTTTTTACTTTTATATGCTTATCTTTTTATATTCTTATCTTAGTCTAAGAAATGGAAATAGAGATTTTGATAGTTTTATAAATACAATGAATATATTTTTTATACTTTTATTAGTATACAATATTATAATTCTAATATCGCATAGAATTATGAAAAATTAATGATGTCCTGGTTTTTTTCTCTTTACATCTACTTGTCTTTTAAGATCGTTAAGACTCTTTACAATTATACTATTTGGTCTTAATTCTATTCTTGATGACTTTTGTAAATTATTTAATATTCTTTGTACATCTGTAGTTTTTAATCCACACCAATTTGAAATATCATTAATATTTGTCATAAGCTCATGTGTTTTATCATAAGACTCTCTATCAATATTCTGTATTTCAGCAGTAAGAAGAAGAGAATCATATACTCTTAATTCTGGTTCTTTAAGCTGTAGTATTAACAATCTTCTTTTAGAATCAAATATTCTCTTTGCAAACATCTTAGAAAGTTTAAGACCCATTGCTGTATTATTAGATAATATATTATGAAAATTCTCTTTATTTAATTCTAATAACACAGTAGGCTCATTAGCTATTGCAGAAGCACTTCTTATTGTATCTTCTAATATAGCCATTTCTCCAAAAAAATTACCAGCATGTACAATGTCTAATAATTTCTCTACATCTTTGACAAATTTAATAATCTTAACAGAGCCACTTTGTACCATATAAAATTTATCAGCTCTCTCAAACTCTAAGAAAATAATATCCCCAGTATCATACTCTTTAGTATGTGGTGCTAATACATTACTATCCATAAATTATAAAACCTTCTTTAGTTAAATAAAAATATAGCTAATATATAAAAATTATAACTGAGATAATTTTATATTAGCTTCTTTAGATAAATTATCATCAGGAGAAATAGAGATAACTTTCTTATAATATATCTTAGCCTTTTCTTTTTCCCCTATCATCTCATTAGCTTTACCTAAAAATAATATAGCCTCTTTAATATATTTAGACTTAGAATATTTACTCATAGCAGAAGATATAATATCTATAGTCTCTTTATATTTTTCCATAGCATAATAACACTTAGCTAAATAAAATATAGAAGCCTCAGCAACATCATTATCTTGACTTTTAGATAAACTATTAAAAGAAGCTAAAGCAACACTATAATTAGAAGTATTATAATTATCAACAGCCTTATTATACTCAGCATTATTAATACTTGAATACTTAGAAGCTAATTTATGAATATCTGATGCAGGTGCTATATTGCTGTCATCAGTGATATTAAGTTCTTTTTTACACTCTTCTATCTTTTTTTGAACAGTATGATAGGCACTGTCATTTTCATTTGCATATTGAAAATATCTTTTATAAGCATATAGTGCACTTTTAAATTTTTTACTTTTAAAATAAAACTCTCCAATATTATAAAACCCTTCTAATATAGCAGTATCATCCTCACTAAACTCTGTACCCATAAAAACATTAACTTTCTTATTGATTCTTCTTAGCTGATTAGAAAATACCTTAAGCATTTTAATAATAATTTGCTTATTTTTTTCTATAAGAGCTTCAAATTCTTCATAAGAAATAACTATAATAATACAATTAGTAATACACTGAACTGTGTCTTCTTGTGGATAAATACTAAGAATACTTTTTACTCCAAAGAACTCCCCTACATTTATAGGTTCTCTATCTTCTAACCCAGTTTCCTCAGAGATAAAAATACTTTGGGCTTCACCCTCTTTTAGAATATATATTTTATCAGCTCTATCACCTGCAAAATATACTATCGAACCTGCACTATACTTTTTTGCCTGCATGATTAGATCCCTTCATTATATATTTTTTTATTCTATCATTAAAAATACTTTTTTCAAGCTATTTTAAAAACTAAAACTATAAAAAATATTAATTGATATTTTTTCATTATACAAATAAAATAAATTTCATATTATTAAAACTATATTTTTTATTATAAAAGAGGAATTATATGAATATTGCTATATGTCAATTCAAAATAAACACTTTAGAGATTTTAGACAATACTAAGAGAATAATAGATTCTATAAAAAAAGCAAAACAAAATAATGCTGATATTATTATATTTCCAGAGCTTTCTACTATAGGTTCTTTTATTAATGACATATTAGAAAGTAGAAGCTTTGTAGAAGAAATAGATGAGTACAATAAAAAAATAATAGAAGAGTCAAATGGTATATACGTAATATTTGGAACTGTTGCTATAGACAAAGATAATATTGGTGCAGATGGTAGAATCAGAAAATACAACTCTATATTTGTAGCCAAAGATGGTAAATTAGTGAAGCAAAAACACACAGACTTTATAATAAAAAATAACTTATTAAACTATAATGAATATAATGAAAATAGACATTTTTTTAGCCTAAAAGACTTAGCTTATGAGAATAATAAAACTATAAAAGAATATTATAATACTATAGAACTTGATATAAACTCTAAAAAGTATAATGTAGCTATATCTTTTTATAGTGACATTATATCTAAAAACTCTATATTAAACTACACAGAAAATAATATAGACTTAATAATAACTATTGCAAATAATAAATACTCTATAGGAAATAATAATATAATTAATGAAAACTTATCAAACACATCTAAAAAACATAATAGTAATATTATATATGTTAATAATACAGGTATACAAAGTAGCTCTAAAAATATATACGTATTTGATGGTTTAAGTTCTGCATATAATAAAAAAGGAGAGTTAATTTTTGAAGCTAATAGATATGAAGAAAATCTATATTTTATTGACTTAGAAATAGATAACAACACTATTTCAAGTTTATATAAAAATGAAAATACATATAAAAGTATATATGAGTCCATTAAGTATGGTATAAGAAATTTTATGCGTACTATAGGTGCTGAAAAAGTTGTTATTGGTGTATCTGGTGGTATAGACTCTGCTTTATCTTCTGCTATATATGTAGATAGTATTGGTGCTGATAATGTACTTCTTGTTAATATGCCAAGTAAATATAATTCTAATACAACTAAAAACTTAGCAAAAACTTTAGCTGATAATCTTAATTGTGCATATATGATAGTACCTATTCAAGAATCTGTAGATTTTAGTATTAATCAGTTTCAAAGTATACCAATGATAAAAAATGGTAAAGAATCATTTTTAACTATAACACAATTTATGACTGAAAATATACAAGCTAGGGATAGATCATCTCGTATACTTGCTGGAATATCTGCAGGATTTAATGCAGTATTTACTTGTAATGCAAATAAAACAGAGACATTTGTAGGTTATTGCACTATGTATGGAGATAATGCTGGTTTTTTTGCTGCACTTGCAGATTTATGGAAATATCAAATATATGGTCTTGCTAAATATATGAATGAAGAAGTATTTAAAAAAGAAGTAATACCGCAAGGAACTATTGATATTATACCATCTGCTGAACTATCTACAAATCAGGCTGTGGATGAAGGAAAAGGCGACCCTATAAAATATAATTACCATGATTATCTATTTAAAGCATTTACAGAAGTATTTAACAGAGTTATGCCAGAAGATATTTTAAAATGGTATATAGATGGAAGCTTAGAAGAGAATATAGGTTGTGAAAAAGGTATAATAAAGAAATATTTTAATACACACTTAGAGTTTATAGAAGACTTAGAAAAATGGTACAAACAACACCTTATATCTGTATACAAAAGAGTACAGTCTCCTCCTATACTATCATTAACAAATAGAACTTTTGGTGGAGCTATTAAAGAAGTACAAAATTTAATATCTTTTTCCGATAAGTATATACGCCTTAAAAAAAGTATAATGAGTTAAACTATTGCAAAATTAATAGTATAATGTTATACTTTAATGAACTATATAATTAGGAAAATTGTATTAAATGTCGAAGCCTGACTCTATAGAAAATATAAGTCAATACATACTAGATTACTCATCAATCTTAGATACAACAGTAAAAGATATAAAATCTTTTCTATTAGAAGTAAGTAAAGTTTATAGCTTTATAGCAGAAAAGTTTCCTGTAATAGAACAAGAAATGAAAAGTGAAAATGAAAAAGCTAATAATCTACTCTCTTACTTTAATAATGTTGATGAGAATGATAAAAGTTTTGCTAAAGACTTAGCTGAAAATCAAAGCGACTTCACAAAATCTTTTGATAGATTTCAAGACTTGCTTAATCAAGATAATGAATTATCAAATTCTATTGTTGAAGATGTTGATAAAATTAGTGAAATAATTAATTCAATAGAACAAATTAGAAAATTAGCAGATCAAATAAAAGTTTATTCTCTAAATGCAATTATAATATCTTCAAAACATGGATCTGGTGGTAAGGCATTTGGTGAGATATCTAAAAATATTATTAAAATGTCTGAAAACTCAAATAATCAGGCCAATCAGATGAATAAGCTTGGATATGAGTTATTTAATAAGTTTGAAAGCTTTAAAACTGAAATCATAACTACAAATAATAATCAAAAAGATAACTTTGCTAAAATGAAAGAAAAACTATATAAAGAGCACTCTAATATGGTTGATTCTTTTTCTACATTTGCAGATATGATATCTGATATTATTCAGAGAGTGGATAATAGTTGCGATATTATTTTTGATATAATGATGATGCTTCCAAGAGAAGATATTGTAAGACAGCAAACAGAACATATTATATCTTCTATAGAATCTATTATTACTGAAAATAAAGATTTTATTGATATGTATTCTGAACATATAGAAAATAATACAAATCAAAATGAGGTTTTAGAACATAGGCTACTTGATTTGTTAACCTTTGATGAACTTGTTCTTACATTGATTATTGAAAACTTTAAATCTATATATGAAGAAATTAATAATACAAATAACTTTATTTATAATAGCTTAAAGAATTTAAAAGATACTTTATCAGAAATAACATTAGACAGAAATACTATAGTAGAATATATGATAGGTAATGATAATAGAAAATCTGGTTTTCCTTTCACAGTATCAGATTCTTTATTTAATGAATATATAAACTTTATTAAGCTATATTTAAGCAATTTTAAATTGTTTTTAGATACAAAATACAGAATATATGATAATAATATTAGTATTATAGATTCTATAGAAGACTTAGAAAATATGTTCTTAGAAACTAAAAATATAGGTAAAGCTTTTAACTCTATTAACTTTTTAGCTAAAATAGAGTTAGAAAAAAAAGCTAATATATTTGAAAACTCTAAGATATTCTCTGTAGAAAATATAGAAAGTATCGCTACAAATATTACAGAAACAGTAGATTCTTGTTTAGAGCAGTTTCAAACAATAAAAGTAGAAATATTTAATTCTATTAGTAAGTTTAAATCTAATATATCAAAACAATCAACAGAGCATTCTTTCATAGAAGCTATGACAGAAGATGTACATAAAAGATTAGATGACTCTAAATCTATAATAAACTCTAATATAAAAATATTAGAAACACATGCAAAAGAAGTATTTGTTTTAATAGATAAGTCTTTAATAGATTTAAGTTCATTAACTACCCTACTTACTAAAATAACAGAGATAACAGAAATATTTGAAAAGATAAAATCGGTTATAAAAGAGAAGAAAGAAGAAGCATATAAAAATCTCGGAGTTGAGAGCTGGAAAATAGAAAGTGATAAATACTTAGAAATTGTAAACTCTTATACAATTAAAAAGGAAAGAGAAATAGCAAATAGTATTTTATCTGGGGAGAGTGTGCTAAATGACGATATAAGTATAGAAGAAGGTTCAGATAGTGGAGATTTTACTTTATTTTAATAATATATATTCTTAAATTAACGATATTTAGGAGGAAAGATGGCTACTTTGGAAATAAATGATAATCTTAATATAAGAACTATGGGGAAGTATTTTAAGAATACTTTTAAATCTGCCGATTATAATGACGATATTACTATAAAGTTTCCCGCTGAGTCTACTTTGGATTTGGCAGGACTACAGATATTGTATGCAGTAAAAAAGGAACTTGCTAAAAATAGTAAAGAACTTATAGTTGAAGGTTTAGATAATTTATTTATAGAATATTTAAATAATAATAATTAAAATATATAATATTATAAAATAGAATAAGAGGTTAAATTATGTCTAAAACAATACTAATAGTAGATGATTCAAACACAGCTAGGGCGTCTGTTGAGTATACTTTAAAGAAAGGAAGTTATAGTGTAGTATCTGCTGATGATGGTACTACTGGACTTGAAGTTTTAGGTAAAAATCCTAATGTTGATATGATTATAACTGACCTTAATATGCCTAAAATGGATGGTATAGAATTTATTAAAAATGTTAGAAAATTTGATCAATTTAAATATACACCTATACTAATGCTTACTACAGAATCTCAAGATGAGAAAAAAATGGAAGGTAAAGCTGCTGGTGCTAGTGGCTGGCTTGTAAAACCATTTAACCCTACTCAGCTTTTGGATGTTGTAAAACGTTTTTTAAATTAAAAATTAGTTATTGCTTAGGGGTTAAAATTAATTAATAAAGTAGAGGATTAATATTATGTTTGATAGCGATGAATTTATATCCATATTCTTAAGTGAAGCAAATGAAATAGTTGAAGGTCTTGAAAATGACTTGGTTTTATTAGAAGATAATAAAAGCGATGAAGACCTTTTAAACAAAATATTTAGAAGTGCTCATACTTTAAAATCTTCTGCTGGTACTGTTGGTTTTACTACTATGAGCGAGCTTAACCATGTTGCTGAGAATTTATTAGAAAAGGTACGTGGTGGTAAATTAGATGTTACTCCACAAATGATTACTGTATTATTAGAATTCTTAGACACTGTAAAATTAATGCTTCAAAATATAGTAGATGGTAATGGTGAAGCTGATGGTCTTAATAATATAGACTCCTTAAAAGCTAAAATTAAAGCTATAGCTGATGGTAATGATATTAGCTCTGTATCTAATATAGATTCTAATACTAAAAGCGAAGAAAAAACTGAAAGTAATGCTTCTTCAGATTCTTCTAATGAAGAAACAAGTAATGAAAATATAGATGAAAATCTATACCACATAGATATGGGATTCAAACCAAGTATATTTGATAATGGTATAGACCCTTTAATGTTTATTAATGACCTCAAAGCTATAGGTACTATTAGTAATCTAAAAATAGATAGTTCAAATGTACCAAGTATTTTAAACTTAGAAGACCCTTATACTTGTTATACAAACTTCTCTTTAGACTTATCTACAAGTTCTACATTAGAGCAAATACAAAATATATTCTTATTTGTTATAGATGATAATGATATTAATATATCTTCTATAGGTGGTAGTTTTGGTCCTATAGTAAAGCCACCTGTTGAAGAAGAGTCTAAAGAAGATACAAATACAGAAGTTGAACAAAATAAACAAACTGCAGAAGCAGATAGTAAGAAAGAAGAAAAAACTACTGATGAAAATAAAAATCAAGATAATAAAGCAGCTGCTCCTAAAGCTAATGCTTCTAAACTTCAAGCTCCTTCTACTGTAAGAGTAGATACTAGAAAATTAGATAGCTTAATGAACTTAATAGGAGAACTTGTTATAGCACAGTCTCGTATAATGCAGTTGACTCAAAATTTAGATATAGATAATGGTCTTAAAGAAGCAGTTAGCTCTATGGATAGAACTTCTCGTCAAATACAAGAAGAAGTTATGAATATACGAATGATGCCAGTAGGACCTATATTTAATCAGTTCCATAGATATGTACGTGACTTGAACTTAGAATTAAACAAAGAAGTAAAACTTATACTAAAAGGTGAAACTACAGAAATAGATAAAAATATGTTGGAGCAATTATCAGACCCTCTAAAACATATTATTAGAAATTCTATGGATCACGGTATAGAAAAGACAAAAGAAGAAAGAGTACAAAGAGGTAAAACTGCTTTTGGTACTATTACAATGTCTGCAGCACATCAGGAAGGACATGTTGTTATTGAAGTATCTGATGATGGAAATGGATTAAATAAAGAAAAAATTTATAATAAAGCTATAGAAAAAGGATTATTATCTAAAGATGGCAAATATTCTGATGCAGAAATATTTAGAACTATCTTTAGCCCAGGACTTTCTACTGCAGAAAAAATTACAGATATTTCAGGACGTGGTGTTGGAATGGATGTAGTACGTGCTAATGTAGAAAAAATGAAAGGAAAAATAGAAATAAAGTCTACTGAAGGTCAAGGTAGTACATTTATTATTAAACTTCCTCTTACACTTGCTATTATAGAAGGTATAACTTTTGCTATAGGTACTCAAATATATATTATGCCTCTTATTTCTATTATAGAACAGATAAAAGTAAAAAGTGATCAGGTAAAACCTTTTGAAGGTAAAGGCGAAATGATAAAGATTCGTGATGAGTACTTACCTCTTATTCGCCTTCATAAAGTTTTTGATATAGATACTCAAGTAGAAGATATTGATACTGGTATTGTTGTAGTTGTAGAAGCTGGATATAGAAAATGTGCTATATTTGTAGATGAATTATTAGATCAACAACAAGTTGTTATCAAATCTTTAGACTCGGCATTCTCTAAACACCCAGGAATAGCTGGAGGTACTATATTAGGTGATGGTAGAATAGCACTTATTATAGATATACAAGGGCTTGTTAATATGTCTTTACAGGGTAAAATTAACAATGGTGTTAAATAAAGGATTTGAATATGTTAGATAATCAAAAAATTAATGCTGCTAATATACCACAAGTTGGTGGTAGTCCTATGGATGAGGAGAATATCTCTACTGAACCTAGTCAACAATTTTTGGTTTTTAAAATAGATAATGAAGAGTATGCTCTTGATGTTCTTAGTATAGAAGGAATTGTTGGTGTTACTAATATTACTCCTGTTCCTGGAAGTCCTGCTTATATGATAGGGCTTATTAATCTAAGAGGTAATATTCTACACATCGTAGATATAAGAATTCGTTTTGGACTTGAAAGACAAGAAGGTCATTCTATAGATGATGATGTTATCATTATTATTTCTACTTCTAATAGAAGATTTGGAATATTAGCTGATATGGTAAGTGACGTTATTACTGTTTTTGAAAGTCAAATGACTGAAACTCCTATAGATAATATGCGTGGTCTACAAATATCTAATGTTATTAGACTTGAAAATAAAATAGTAATGGTACTACCTATAGAAGATATTGTTAAAGCTTAAAATATTTTAATAAAATTGGATTATTATTATGCAGGGATTAGGTTCTAATATGCCAGCTCTTAGTGATGCTGAGTTTAATGAATTAGTAAAACTTATTTATGATAAAACTCGAATTCAAATGACAGAGCATAAAAGAGCTTTAGTAAGTTCGAGAATTACGAAAAGACTTAGAGCTTTAAAAATGAACTCTTTTAGAGAATATATAGAGTTCCTAAAAAATGGTGCAGATGATGATGAGCTTACAAACTTTATTAATGCTGTCACTACAAATAAAACTGACTTCTTTAGAGAAAATAAACACTTTGAATATATGAAAAGTACATTCCTACCTAATTGGGAAAAAGCTCATAAAGAAGGTAGAGTTAATAATTTAAGAATATGGTCGGCAGCATGCTCAACTGGAGAAGAGCCATATACTATTGCTATGACATTACATGAATATTTTGGTGATAGATATGGAAAATATGATATTAAAATATTAGCAAGTGATATTGATACTAATGTATTAGCTCATGGTCGTGCTGGTATATATAAAGAAGAAACTGTAGATCCTATACCTGATAATATACTAAGAAAATATTTCCTTAAGGGTACTGGAGAAAATGAAGGATTTTATAAAGTAAAAAATATTTTAAAAAAAGACTTATTCTTCAAACAGCTAAACTTTAAAGATTCTGATTTTCAGATACAAACAAAATTTGATCTTATATTTTGTAGAAATGTTATCATTTATTTTACAAAAGAATTCCAAACAGAATTATTTACAAAATTCTATTCATATATGAAAGATGAAAGTTTAGTATTTATAGGACACTCGGAGACTTTGTTTGGTATATCTGATAAGTTCAAATATTTAGCTAGTAATATTTATAAAAAGATTTAATAAAGAGGATTATTTATTATGGTAGATTTTCCAGCAGCTGCAAATAATGGAAATTTTAAACGTATAACTATATACATAGGCGGTTATTATGCCTCAAAAGAGCCTGCTGTTATAAAAACTGTGTTAGGTAGTTGTATTTCAGTTTGTTTATTTGAAAATAAGCTGAAATTTGGTGGTATGAATCACTTTATGCTACCAGAAATGAAAGAATGGGAAAACCCAGAGGATGATTATAATCATACTAGATATGGACTTTTTGCTATGGAAGTTTTGATAAATGAAATTATTAAACTTGGTGGTAAAAAAGAGAATTTAACTGCTAAAATATTTGGTGGTGGTCATGTCTTAGCTAGTGGAAGTACTAATGTACTTAAGGTGCCTGATAAAAATATTGCTTTTGCTAAAAAGTTTTTATCAGATGAAAGAATACCTATAGTTAGTGAAGATGTAGGTGGAAATTGGCCTCGTAAAGTATTTTTCTTTAACACAGAAAATAAGGTTTTAATGAAAAAGATAGAAGGTAAAACTAAAGAGTTTTCTGCAGAACAGGAGCTTAAATACTCTAAAACTCTTCAAAATAAAATTGAAGCAAAATCAGACATTACATTATTTTAATTAAATAAGGATTGAAATCTATGAGCAAAATAAAAGTATTATCTATTGATGACAGTGCATTAATTAGGCAGTTACTTACAAAAATTGTAAACTCTGATCCTAATTTGGAAATGGTAGGTACTGCTGCTAATCCTATTTTAGCAGATAGTAAAGTAAAAATGTTAAAACCTGATATTATTACTTTAGATATAGAGATGCCTGAAATGGATGGTATCACTTATTTAAAAAAGTTAATGCTTAATAATCCTATACCTGTAATAATGTTTAGTTCTTTACTTGATAAACATAGAGAACTAGCTCTTGATGCTTTAAATATTGGTGCTTTTGACTATGTTATAAAACCATCGGCGAATGTTAGAGGTGGTGTTGAGGATTTAGCTACTGACTTAGTTGAAAAAATTAAAAATGCCTACAATAACAGAGCTAAGTTTTATAAAAAACATGGTGTTACTATTTCAGAAGAAACTCGTATGTCTATAGCTAAAACTCCTGCTATAGAAGTAGAAGCTCCTAAAACTTCCAGTTTTAAAGTACATCAAAAAAATACTGCTGATATTATATTACCTCTTGCTCCTTCTAAGGAAGTTCCTACTGATAAAATTATTTTAATAGGTTCTTCTACTGGTGGTACTGAGGCTTTAATAGAATGTTTAAAAAATGTTACTCCTTCTGCTCCGCCTATAGTAATAGCTCAACATATGCCTGAAGGATTTACTACTTCTTTTGCAAAAAGATTAAACTCTATATTAAAAATAGAAGTAAGAGAATCTGAGGATGGTATGAGTATAGAAAGAGGACAAGCTGTACTTGCTCGTGGTGCTAAACATACTATGATTAAAGTAAAAAATGGAAAATACTTTATTGAAGTTAGAGATGGAGAGCCTGTAACTCGTCATAAACCCTCTGTTGATGTATTATTTAGAAGTGGTGCTGTTTATGCTAAAAACAAAGCTATTGGTATTATCTTAACTGGAATGGGTGATGATGGTGCTAATGGTATGAAAGAAATGAAAGATATGGGTGCATACAATATTGCTCAAAATGAAGAGACTTGTACTGTATTTGGTATGCCTCGTGAAGCTATTGCTCGTGGTGGGGTTGATGAAATTTTACCACTAGATAAAATTTTAGCTGCTGCACTTAAAAAAGCATAAATATATAAAAAATAGATAATATGAATAATCAGAAAAAAGATACTCTTATAATATATAATAGTATTTATGGAACTTCTCAGATATATGCAAAATATATATCTGAGGAGTTTTGCTCTGATGTATTAGAATATAATAAAAATATATCATTAGATGAAATAAGTTCTTATAATAAGATTATTTTTATTTCAGCATTATATGCTGGTAAATTATCAAATATAAAGTCATTCAAAAAATATTTAATAAAATAAAAGATAAAAATATATACTACATATTAGTAGGTTTAACTGATACTTCTAATATAGAATATTACAATAATGCTATATCTAAAAATTTTAATGATTATGAAAAAACAAGTATTAAATTTTATTTTTTAAGAGGTGCTATCAACTTTGATAAATTAAACTCTAAACACAGATTTATGATGAGTATGTTAAAAATATTTTTAATGCTTAAAATCAAAAAAACAGAATCAGAAAAATTGTTTATAAAAACTTTTGGTGAAAATAAAAATTTTATAGATAGAAATAACATAAGTAATATAATAAGTACACTATAATATAATTAAAATACCTTATGTAGATTTTCCAAAACTGCATTACCAGTAATATTATACTGCTCATCATTTATAGTGAAATATCCACTTAAAACACCAAAGTATATTTTATTGTCAAACAAACGTACACTTCCAAAATTATCTTCTAAAATTTTATCCTTACTTGTGATAGTAAACACAAAACTAAAACCATGCTCCTTAGAATAAAAATCTATAACATCTTTGTATTCATGTGAAATAAAATCTTTATACTCATACCACTTATTATTAAAGTATATTTTTATAGTCTTTGAGTTTTGTGAATATGGCTTAGTATCATATATAAAAATTGGTATAGCCTTAGAACTATAAGGAACATAGATAGTACCTGCTATAATATTATGAATATATCTTGTTGGATTTCTACCTACAAGATTAAATGCCAATACAGTGCTTGTATTATTAATATTATTATCACTACCAGGTAAAACTAAACTACCATTAGGATAGCCGTAATAATTAGCCATATAATAAGCTCTATTTCTACCCCAATTTATCATTGATGCATTAAAGTTTGTAAAACGAAATTTTAATTTAGCTTCTATTAGATTATCTATTGTTGTCTCTAAATTAATATATGAGTTATAGAAATTAGGTATCTCCAAATTAAATTTAGCATTAGTTTTTTTAAATTGAACTCTTATGAAATTATCATAAAAATCTAAAAAATCTTTATTTTCTTCTTTTAAAATAAAAGACTGAACATCTCCATCTATTATATTAAATGCATTATAAGAAAAGTATCTTATATCTTTATACTTATAAATCTTCCAAAAAACAATATTATTATCATGAAAAATATATAAATATAAATTCTCATTCATATTATTATATATAGGAATAGACTTAGGAGTATTATTGCTAAAAACTCCATTATAATATACTCCCCTCTTATTCATTATAGAATTATCATCTTCTAAAATAGGTATATCAGCCCTACTAAGCGATTTTTCAGGTACTAAGTTATAGGGAATATATGTAACTACAAAAACTAATGAAATAAAAAGTAATATTATAAGAAATATAACAATATACTTTCTTATATACCTAGAAGAATATTCATAGTAGTTTTCATTTTGTTCTACAAGTCTTTTCTTTATGAGCATAAAGTTTCTTTTTCTATATCTTTTTGAACTTCTTCTTCTGTTCTATCTAAAACTGAAGTATCTGTAAGTTTATCCAAAGCAAATAAAGCCACTTCAATTTCTTCATCATTAGGAATCTTAGTCGTAATATACTGTAAAGCAAGACCAGGAATCATAAATATTCTAAAAAGTGGAAACTTATAAAACTTAAATCCAACTCTAAGTAGCTCATAAGAAATTCCAGATACAATAGGAAGTAATAATATATTAATAGCTAAAACCGTAAGATTACCAATTATTTTAGCAGGAGTAACACCATTAAAAATTACAGAATAAACAAAATAACTAGTAAATACATAAAGTAAAATAGAAACAGTTAATACTAAAAACATAAAAGTAGTACCACAACGAGGATGTATAGTAGTAAATTCTCTAATATTAGTCTTATCAGGATTAAGACCATGCTCATAGGCATTTACAACCATATGTTCAGCACCATGATACTCAAAAACTCTTCTAACATCTTTAAAAAATGAAATAATAAGCAAATATGAAATAAAAATAATTAGTTTAATACCGCCACGTATCAAATTAAAAACAACAACACTATCTTTCTCACTAATACCAATAAGATTTGTCAAAAAGTAAGGAAGTGCTATAAAAAGTCCAATAGCAAATAAAAGAGAAGTCATCATACTAAAAGTCATAGCAATACTTTCTTTTTTTTCTTTTTTCTCTTTACTCATTTCTACATCTTTTTTAGATTTTTTTTCTTCTTCTAATCCAGCAGTATTTGCAGAAAACATCAATGTTTTATATCCAAGCTTCATCATATGAATAAAATTAATAACACCTCTAACAAATACAACATTTCTAAACTTGCTATTATTTTCTTCTACAGGCTGTTTAATATAATCTATTTTATTATTTTGTTTTCTAACAGCAACAACATAGTGTGTTTTATTTCTAAGCATAATACCTTCAATAACCGCTTGCCCACCAACACCTTCTTTTATTCTATTTTCATCTAATTGATTATTCATAAAATTAAAATTCCTTATCATTTAATAATATTTATTAATAATAACAAATATATCTATATAATAATATACTAAATAAAATATTCTTTCAAGATATTTAAAATTTTATAATTAAATACTATCTATTAAATTTCACACTGTTTCTCTCCCAAAATATATTATCTATATATCCTTGTATATTTTTATTTATATCAGCTTCTTTTAATCTATACTCTGCCCAAGAACAATAAAGACTATTTTGTTCTATACCAGAGTAATTTCGTCCTAATTTCTTAGCAACAACTGAAGTAGTACCACTTCCATTAAAAGGATCAAATATAAAATCATTTTCATTAGAACTTGCAAGAATTAATTTTGCTATTAATTTTTCTGGCTTTTGAGTGGGATGAGAAGTATTCTCGGGCATAGACCAATATGGAATAGAAATATCATCCCAAAAGTTTGAAGGATAAGTATCTCTAAAATTTCCATTTTCAGTTTCTACCCAATCTTTAGGTTTACCATTTTCCTTGTATGGTGCTATTACTTTTCTTCTCATCTTCACACTATCTATATTAAAAATATAGACATCACTCATAGTACAAAACCAAATATCTTCCATAGAGTTTTTCCAGTTTTGCTTAGCACCTCTTCCCTTCTCTCTTTGCCAAGTTATTCTATTTTGTATAGTAAAATATTTAGATAGTATATTTCCAATAATAAGGCTACTTTTCCAATCACAACAAACATATATAGAAGAATTAGATTTTAAAATAGGTAAAACTGCCTCAATCCACTTAATTGTATAGCTTTCATACTCATCACTATCTTTCTCATTAAATCTATAGCCATTATAATTTTTATATATATTATAAGGAGGATCTACTATAAGTAAATCTACTATACCACTCTCTATTTTTTTTAAAACATTAAAAGTGTCGCCATTAATAATTTTGTTTTTTATACTTTCAAACTTATAATAAAGAAAACTTTCATCATCAATTATACAATTTTTTATAAACTTGTTATACTCATCACTATTAATATCAAAGTCTATAGTCTTATTTAGAGGTGACTTAATTTTTTTATTAATATTCTTTATTCCCATTCTATTGTAGAAGGTGGTTTTGGAGATATATCATAAACTACTCTATTAATGCCCTTAACTTCATTAATAATTCTACTTGATATTTTAGCAAGAACTTCATAATCTATTTTTGCAAAATCAGCAGTCATAGCATCAATACTATCAACAGCACGAATAGCACAAACCCTCTCATAAGTACGCCCATCTCCCATAACACCAACACTCTTTACAGGAAGTAATACAGCAAAAGCCTGCCACAATTTTCTATAAAGACCAGCATTCTTTATTTCTTCTACTACAATAGCATCAGCCTCTTGAAGTATTTTAACCGACTCCTCTGTAATCTCTCCAAGTATACGAACAGCAAGACCAGGACCAGGAAAAGGTTGTCTATAAATAATCTCTTCAGGTATATTAAGCTCTAAACCTATTTCACGAACTTCATCTTTAAATAATTCTCTAAAAGGTTCAAGCAATTCAAACTTCATATCTTTAGGTATACCGCCAACATTATGATGACTTTTTATAACAGCAGAACTACCACGTATAGATACACTCTCTATAACATCAGGATATAATGTACCTTGTGCTAAAAACTTAGCATTTTCTATATTTTTTGACTCCTCATCAAACACTTTGACAAACTCATAACCTATAATTTTTCTCTTCTCTTCAGGATCACTAATACCTTTAAGTTTATCTAAAAATCTCTTAGAAGCATCAACATAAATTAATTCTATATTAAAATTATCTCTAAAAATAGAAATAACCTTTTTCTCCTCATCCTTGCGCAAAAGACCAGTATTTACAAATATACATTTAAGTTGTTTACCTATAGCTTTTTCTATTAATACAGCAGCAACAGAAGAATCAACTCCACCAGAAAGCCCAAGTATAACATTACTACCTCCAACAGTCTCTCGTATATTTTCTATTTCCATCTCTATAAAAGAATGCATATTCCAGTTTTTTTCACACCTACAAATATTAAATAAAAAGTTTTCTATAATCTTTATTCCATTTTCTGTAAGATTAACTTCTGGGTGAAACTGTATTGCATATATATTTTTTTCTTTATTTTCTATAGCAGCGTATGGAGTATTATCTGTCTTTGCTACAACAGTAAAACCTTCTGGTACTTGTTTAATACTGTCACCATGACTCATTAATACAAGTCCTTTATTTGAAAAGCCAGAAAATATTGAAGTATTATCAGTAATATCAATATTAGTTTGTCCATACTCTCTTTTTTCTGAGTGCTCTACTACACCTCCAAGAGTATGAACTATTATTTGCATACCATAACATATACCAAGTATTGGTATATTAAGATTTAATAGTTCTTTATCTATTTTTGGTGCGTCTTCCTCATATACAGAAGAAGGTCCACCTGATAGTATTATAGCTTTTGGATTAAACTTTTTTATAGAATTGATATCTATATTAAAAGGATGTATTTCTGAATATACATTAAGCTCTCTTATTCTTCTTGTTATAAGCTGTGTAAACTGTGAACCAAAATCTAATATTAGAACTTTATCTATATTTTTCATAATACTAATATCCTATTAATAAAAATTGATTTTTCATCATATAATAAAGAAAATTAAATTTCAATAAAATGTTATCATAAGAGATAAAAAATTCTTAATTAATTTTTAATTTTGATAATTTATAAGTATTTAATCTTAAATTATTATTTATATTTTAATATACTCTATAAACTTATCTTTATTCATTAAGCCTTCTTCATAAGCAATACCATTTTCACTTCTCCAAATATACCAGTCATCATTAACTTTTATTGGAATATAAAATATATAACCTGTTTTCTTACTTGCAAATATATACGCTTCTTTTAATTTTCTAATTTTTTCTTTATATTCATCTTCATCAATCATAATATTTGAAGTCTTATTTACACTTTTTATTTCAAAAATATGTATTCTATCTTTCTTATCTTTGAGAATAAAGTCGGGGTAACTTGTATGCTTTCTATTGTGATAATAGTCAAATTTAATATTAGAGTTATGTATAAAATTTTTTCCAAACAAATATATTCTATTATCATCTATTTCTATAGTTTTACAACACTTGTTAGTTATTTTATCAAGAATATAAAACCACTCTTTTTCAACCTCACTATCAAAAGAAAATTCATTATCATTATCAGTCTCCCAAATCCAATCTTTAATTCTAACTATATTTCCATTGTTATCAAAAAAACTATCAATATTTTCTCTTATCTCAATTTCTACAACTTGTCCATATTTATCATAGTTTTCTACAACCGATGCAACTTTATCTTTTATAGACTCTAAATTAGCATTAAATAAAAACCATTTATCATAGTCTGTAACAAACTCTCTTTGCTTTTCTTTAATTTTATCACTAGTATTTTGAAGTATCCTATATGCGTCAAAAATAGATTGAGTGTAGAACTCCATATTATCTTTTTTAATACAATCAGTAATATCTATATCATTTAATGGTACTTCCTTTAAAGTAGTAATTTTAAAAGGAGTAAACTCTTCAATAATTTGATTTTTAAATAATTCTTTATGTTCTTCACCTTTTAAGTTTACTTTAATTCTTTTTCTACCTTGACTTTCAGGTTTTATACCATATACATAAGCTTTAGAAAATATGTTTTGAGTTTGACTATCTAACTTTTCAAAATTTGTTAAAGCAGGATTTCTACGTACACGCCCTATCACTTGTTCATCTAACTGTTTTGATTTTGAATCTCTAACTTGATAAAGCATACAAGCTCTTGGAATATCAAAACCTTCTGTTATTACCATTTTAAAAATGATAACATCAATAGGAAAATCATTTTGCTTAACATAAGTTTGCCATAAAGCTTTATTTTTTATTTTTCCTAATCTACTATTAGTTTGATAACCGTTTTCTTTCTCTACAAAATATACCCACTGAAGTCCTTTCTCCTCTAAAACTCCTTTTATTATTTCTATTTCTTCATCAGCGTAGTTTGCATTTGATATTTGTATTATAAATGCTGGTCTTATTCCATTTTTCAAATATGTAGGTTTTATTTCATTTTTAAATTTATCCAAAGCTTCACTTAAACTATTTTCTAACCCTTTATCATCTTCAATATATTCAACACTCTTAATAAGACTAGCCTCTACAGCCTCATCTTCAGTAATACATATATCAAAAATATCATCCTTAGGTGTTGCAGAGAAATTAATAGTTTGTGCAAAATATTCAGAAAGCTTATTTAATTTATTTGTAGCTATATGAGCTTCATCTCTTATAAGAATTATTTTTCTTTTTGCATTTTTACAATCTTCTAAAAATTGAAGTAAAGTTTTTTCTTTATTAATTCTACTAGAGTCAGTATATTGAGAAGTAGGTAATACAAATACATTATAGTTTGTTTCTATATATAAACTATACTCTGTATTTTTTGCATTTTCTAAACCACTACTAACATAAAATGTTTTTAATTCTCTAAATGTCTTTAATGCCAATTCTGTAAATCTATCATAGTTTTGAGATGCTAATTTCCCTTTTGATGGCGTTGAAACAAGAAAGACTAAATTTTTATCTTCTAATAGCATTCTATTCATAAAGCTTGCCATCATATAAGTTTTTCCACTTCCTGTAGGAGCTTTTAATGTAATATTTTCTTTTCCAGTTTTTGCAATATATATTAAAGAGTTAATAGCTTTATTTTGAAGTTCTATTATTTCTTGTTTCATTCTTTTTCCTCAATAGTACTACAAGTAATTTCAAACTCTCTACATACCCAATCTATTTTATCTTGAATATTACCGTTAAAATCTTGATTATAAAGTTTTTCATCTATTAAATTAAAAATGTCTCTATTATTTGATGGAATAGTTTCAATTTCAGTCACCTCTAAACTATCCCCATAAGGAGTATTTTTTTCCAACCATTTAAAATCTTTTGTTTTGTCATAGCACTCACCAGTCATTACTCTTTTTAGTCTTTTAGAAGTAACATCATAAGCAATGCCATTTTGATTTAATTCTGTCTTTTCATTGTTTGTAACCAAAATAAATTGCCTACTTCCTCCGTCCTCCCTATTAAGCTCTAAAATAGCCTGCCCAGTAGTACCACTACCAGCGAAGAAGTCGAGTATAATATAGTCTTCAGAAATATCAGTAGATATATCAATAAGATATTTAATTAAATGTGTTGGTTTTGGTGTATCAAAAATTTTATCTCCAAAAATTTTTTGTATTTCTTTTGTAGCGTCAGTTGTTGTACCATATTCTGTAAAAATTGTTCTTGTTTTAATAATCTTATATTTTTCTTTCATTTCTTCAAAATATAAGACTTCATAAGGTGTTAATCTTCCTTTAGAATCTTTTTGCCAATAAATATGTTCACTATCTAAATTTTCAGGTTTTTTACGCCAACAACCATCTTCACCATTTGGTGCTAAAGGATAAAAGTCATTATTATTTGGATCTTTAATTGAATAATATAAACTCGGTCTATCTATTTTTAAAGAATGATTTCCCCATTTTTCAAGTTTTAAAATTTTTGCTTTCTTACCATTAATAATTTTATTAAAATCTTTTTCATCTTGTTTTTCTGTTTTATCATTAATTCTCCAATCTTGTTTCGTATAACATAAAATATATTCATGCTCTTTAGCAAAATATTCAGAATCTTGACTCCCACCTTTCTTTTTTTGCCAAATAATATTAGCTATAAAATTGCTTTCTCCAAAAACTTCATCGAACAAGCATTTCACATAAGCTTGGTTTCGGTCATCTATGCTACAAAATATGACGCCATCATCGCGTAAAAGTTGTTTCGCAAGCATTAGTCTTGGATAAAGCATTGAAAGTAAATTATCTCTCGTGATGGCATTATCATAATTTACATCAGCAAACTCCCCCAAATGGTCTTTACCATAAGGTGGGTCTATATAAATTACTTTGATTTGTTTTCTATAGTTAATAAGTAGATTCAAAAGTGCTGGGTAATTGTCTCCTATAATAAGTTTATGACTAATACCACCTTGATTAAAGCTAAGATGATCATTCTTTTTAAGATATTTGATAGTTTTACCTTCATTCTTTTCTAAACGCAAATCAAAATGGAAACCTGTTCTTTTATATGTCATTCCAAGTGCTGAGATTTTTAATACATCTGTTTTCGTCTCTGCATTGTTAATAAATTTAATAAGAAACTCTGCATTTTCGGTTTCTAAAATACGATCTTTCCTACGTTCATCAATTTTTTCTATAATCTCTTTTTTGAACTCTTCCAAACTTAATATATCACTCATATTATATAATACCCTTATTAGCTATTTATAAATAATACTTAAAATTAACGACATTATTATAAACTTCTATAAACAATTAATATTATTTAATATATAACTCTACTTCATTGTAAATGGATTTATAATTCTTTTTTTTCTTATAATACTTATAGGTGTTAGAAGCACATAAGAAAGTAAAAAATTAAATGATGATATTATAGTTGCAAATATTAGAAGTAGATTATAAGTTTCAAGCATTTTATTTATTGAGGCTATAACTGAAATAGGAATTGATATATTAAACAATACTTTTAATAAAAGAAGTATAGTATTAAAAATTAATGCTATTATAATAATAAAAAATACACCCTTCCAAGCGTGCGATATATCAGCAGGACTAAGCTCCATATGTGAAGCTACTGATATAGACAAATAAAGAAATATCCAAAAACCTACACTTTTAAAAGATGAATTATTTATAATATTATAGAAAATATTTTCTGATATATGTATAGTAGATGCAAACATATTATAAATACTGTCTACTATATGAGAAAAACTAAACTCATAAACATCATTTTCAATAACAAATAAATTATCCTTAAGTTCTGGAGTTAGAAGCAAAAATAAAACATACAAAACAAAAGTACCCATTAATATAGGAGCAACACCTATAAAAAAATTTCCCATCTGTTGATACCAACTTCTAATATCATAGCTATGAAGCACATATCCTATTGTATCCGACTTTGTAGTAAATAATTTTATATCTTTTATTTTATGATTAAAAATCCAACAAAAAAAAGCGTGCGAAAGCTCGTGAATGGGAGTACCAATCCACCCTGTTATGTATAATTCTGTTTTTGAGCCTAATGTTTTTGCGAAAGTTCTTCTTGTGAGCGATGCAAGTAGATATAGAATAAAACCAAATATTATAATAGAGCCAAATAGCTTAAAGAGGTCTATTATAGTTTTTGAAATAATTAAAAGAAAAAATTGAAAAACATCTTGCAACATTGCTACTTTATCGACAAATATTGACTATTTATTAATTTGTAGTATATTTTGCGAATATTTAGTGTTTGGAGACTTAGGTATGAATGAAGAGCAGAGAAAGAAAGTAGAAAAATTACTTGAAGAAGAGAAATATAATGAAATAATAGAACTATATAATAAAGCATTAGAAGAAAACAGAAATGAATATAAATACTATCACTATAGAGGTATTGTTAGAGGACATTTAGGAGAACATAAAAAAGCTATTAAAGATTATAATAAAGCTATAAAACTAAACCCTAATGATAGTGAAGCATACAATAATAGAGGAATTTCAAAAAAATATTTAAGCTTATATAAAGAAGCTATAGAAGATTTTGATAAAGCTATACAAATTAATCCTAATTTCAGTGTAGCATATAATAATAGAGGCATCACTAAATTAAATTTAGGACTACTAAAAGAAGCTAAAGAAGATTTTAACAAAGTTATAGAACTAAATAATAATGATAGTAAAGCATATTTTAATAGCGGTATTTCATACTATAAATTAAATGATAATAAAAACTCTAATGAAAGTTTTCAGAAAGCTGTAGGGCTTAATAAATATTTAATTAATAATATTATAACTTTTTTTATATCTGAAATAATAGAAAGTAAAAATATTTATGAAAAAATAAATAGTATTATAAAAGAATATAATGTAATTGAAAATGATAATACTTATAATTTCATAATAAGTAATATAAAAAAAAAGAAGTTATAGATAAAGATATAAACACATATATAAAAAAATTTTATTATTAGAATATTTACTTCTTTATATACTTGCTGTAAGAGATGAAGAAATAACAATAAATCATCATACATCATTACATAATTTATTAAACATAATAAAAAATAATAATAACGATAAAAATAATAATTATATTAGAATATCACCTATAACAACGGCTAATGACCCTGAAGAAGGAAAAGTTTTAGAAAAAATATTAAAAAATAATAATTGTAATATAAATATAAACTCAGATAATAATTTGATAACATTTCAAACTTCATTTACAAGAAATAAAGATTCTCTAAATATGTTTAGGCTATATGGCAGAGATATAAAAACAAATGAAGAAGCAACAGGTGTATCCATTGTAATAGACAAATCATATTTTAATCTTAATTATTCTACAACTTTATCTACATTAGAGCCTGCATATATGAATAGTAGTTTAAATAAAAAAAGAGATTTATATTGGGTGTTATACTACAATAAAGAAACTAATCAATTAATATACAATCCAAATAAGTCTAAATATGAACATACAATTATAGATTTAAATGATAAAAATATAAAAGATGATAAAAGCACTCCAGAACTTATTAAATATATATTTTTAGAAATAGTAAAAAATGCAGAAGAATTAGATAGTCATATAAATAAGTTAGAAAACACTAAAGAAATGAAAGAAGCAATATACTCTACTCTATTCGAAAATATTAGATATATCATAAAAGATGAAGCTTTTTATGAAGAGCAAGAATTAAGAATATTATGCACTACCACTCCAGATAATAAAACTATAGAAGTAGATAAAAATATTGATAAACTTTATATTAAATACATACCTCTGTTTGATAAATATGTAGAAGAAATAATATTAGGTAGCAAGATTAAAGATAAAGAGGCTGTAAAAGATTATCTTCAAGCTCTACTAAATGAAAAATACTCAGAAAACAAAATAAAAATAAGCATTTCAAAAGCTCCTTTAAGATAATGATAAAATATTGACTATTAACTAATTAATGATATAATTTATAATCGCTATAAATATAATTATAATGAGGTGTTATTATGGCTAAAATTAATTTTTTAGGACAACATTATGAAATAGAAAGTGGCAAGACTATTGCCGACTTCCTTAAAGAAAATGCTAAAAAAGAATCAAAAGATGCAGTAGCAGCAAAGTTTAATGGAAAAGATATAGATTTATCATACACACCTCAAACCGATGGCGACTTAGAATTAATATATCTAAACTCCGATGAAGGGCTTACTATTTTAAGACACTCAACAGCCCATCTAATGGCACAAGCAGTGAAAAGATTATATCCAAATGTAAAAGTTACAATAGGTCCTCCAATTAAAGATGGTTTCTATTATGACTTCGACACTGAAACACCATTTACAGATGAAGATCTACCAAAAATAGAAGAAGAAATGAAAAAAATAGTAAGAGAAAATATACCCATAATAAGAAAAGAAGTAAAAAACTCAGATGCTATAGAGTTTTTTAAGAAACATAATGAGCCATACAAAATAGAAATTATAGAAGATTTAGGTGTAGATACTGTATCTTTTTATGAGCAAGGTGATTTTATAGACCTTTGTCGTGGAGTACATATTCCATCAACAGGATATATAAAATCATACAAACTAATGTCTGTTGCTGGTAGCTATTGGAGAGGAAACTCTAATAATAAAATGCTATCTCGTATATATGGTACAGCATTTCCTACTAAAGAAGAATTAGATAAATACATAAAAAAAATTAAAGAAGCAAAAGAAAGAGATCATAGAAAATTAGGTAAAGAATTAGATTTATTTAGTTTTCACGAAGAAGGTCCTGGTTTTCCTTTTTGGCATCCACGTGGAATGGAAGTTTATAAGAGTTTAGAAAGCTATATTAGAGAACAAAACTTAAAAAGAGGATATCAAGAGATAAAAACTCCAGCTATACTAAATGAACAATTATGGCATACAAGTGGACACTGGGATAACTATAAAGAAAATATGTACTTTACAGCGATAGATGAAGAACCTTATGCTGTAAAACCTATGAATTGTCCTGGATGTTTGATAACATACAATTCTTCTATGCATAGTTATAGAGATTTACCTCTTAGAATGGCAGAACTAGGATATGTACATAGACATGAATTATCAGGTGCTTTACATGGTCTTTTTAGAGTAAGAGCTTTCACTCAAGATGATGCTCATATATTCTGTACTGAAGATCAATTAGCAGATGAGATTATTAATACTATAGATTATTATATGACTGTATATAAAGATTTTGGCTTTGATAAGTATGAAATATTTGTATCTACTCGCCCAGAAAAATCTATAGGTACAGATGAGGCTTGGGAACTTGCTACTAATGCACTTATTAATGCATTAACAAAACTTGAAATACCTTTTAAAATCAATGAAGGTGATGGTGCTTTTTATGGCCCTAAAATAGATTTTAATATTAAAGATGTTTTAGACAGAAATTGGCAGTGTGGTACACTTCAAGTAGATTTTTCTCTACCTGTACGTTTTAATATTAGTTATGAAGGTAAAGATGGTAAAAAACATACTCCTGTAATGCTACACAGAGCTATAGTAGGTTCTATGGAGCGTTTTATTGGTATATTAATAGAACATTATAATGGAAAATTCCCTCTATGGCTATCACCTCTTCAAATAGCTGTTATTAATGTACTTAACAATGATAAACAAATAGAAAGAGTTAAAGAAATTACAGAAAAATTAAAAACATTAGGCTTTAGAGTGGAATCGGATTTAACTGATAATAATTTAGGTACAAAGATAAAAAAATATCGCTTGCAAAGAACTCCATATACAGTTATAATAGGAGATAATGAAGTATCTAATGGAAAATTATCTATTAGAGCACGCTCAGGTCAAGAAATAAAAGATATAGATTTAGATGAGTTTCTAACTAAACTTCAAACTGAATCTAAGGAGAAAATGAATGATTCTATTTTTTCTGCGTGAGGTAGAAATATAATATGGCTACTCAAAAAAAAGATATGGAGAGAGTTAATCAATTTATTACTGCTAAAGAAGTTAGAGTAGTACATGAAGAAAAAGGTAGCTTAGGTGTAATGTCTACTGATGAGGCATTAAAATTAGCTCAAGAAGATGGTATGGACTTGGTAGAAATAGCTCCAAATGCCGAGCCTCCCGTATGTAAAATAATTGATTATGGAAAATACAAGTTTGACATTCAAAAAAAGAATAAGGAAGCTAAGAAAAAACAGAAATTAGTACAACTTAAAGAAATTAAAATGCGTCCTCAAATAAGTATACACGATTATAATTTTAAGATGAATCATATTCGTGAATTCTTGGAGGAAGGAAATAAAGTAAAAATTACAATTATGTTTAGAGGTAGAGAAATGGCTCATACAGAATTTGGATATGAGCTTATTAATAAAATTATTGCTGACTTAGAAAATGAAGCAAGTATAGAGAAACCTGCTAAATTAGAAGGTAAGAATCTATCTGCTGTACTTAATCCTCTAAAAGTAAAGAAAACTTCTGAAGATAAAAAAAGTGAAAATCTTTCAGAAGATAAATAAAAAATAGCCCACTAACATGCTTGTACTTATCATACAAGTAGTTTGAGCATATAGTAAATATATTTATAAATTAAAGGAAATTCTTATGAAGAATAAATTAAAAACACATAGCGGTGCTAAAAAGCGTTTTAGATTTTCTAAATCTGGAAAAGTAAAATTTGCTCATGCATTTGGTAGCCATAAGTTCTTAAATAAAAGACCTGATACTAAAAGAAAGTATCGTAAAGCAAGAATAGTAGATGAAACTAATATGGGTGAAATGCCTAGATTAATGCCTTATGGTAGATAATTTTAGTATTTAATTTTAATTAAGGAGACTAATAATGAGAGCAGTTAGCGGAACAGTTAGAAAACATAAAGTAAAAAAAATATTAAAAATGGCTAAAGGTTATTATGGCTCACATAGCAAGCAAATGAAGCAAGCTAAAGAAGCTATAATGAGAGGTCTTAAATATGCTTATCGTGATAGAAGACAGAAAAAGAGAATGATGAGACGTTTATGGACTTTACGTATTAATGCTGCTTGTAGAACTTTAGATATTTCATACAGTAGATTTATTAATGGTCTTAAAAAAGCTAATGTTATTATAGACAGAAAAGCTTTATCTAATTTAGCTATTGATGATATGAAAGCTTTTGAAGCTGTTGTAGAGGTTGCTAAGAAGGCACTTGCATAAATATTTACTTATATGATAATATAATAGCTGATACTTTCGTATCAGCTTTTTTTATTTACATAAAAAATAATTTATAATTTTTTAAATCCAGTCTAATTTCTCTTCAGAGCGAGTGATGCCTACAGGTAAACTAATATGACTTGCCTTTTCAACTAATCCTTCTAATTTTTTAATACCCACTATATCAATTCTAGAAATAGTAGCATATCTTATAGCATCAGGAGAAGCCATAGCACAAGTTATAAGAACAGAATTAACAATATTATAGCCCAAAGCATAATCATAAAGCTGAACTAACTCTTCATTAAAAATAGGATTATAAGACATTCTGAAAAATACTATCTTTTTATTAGAATGTACACCATTACCATCTTTTGCAAAAATAATTAAATATTTTTTATCTGTAGTTTTAAGAGAATATGGAATAAGATTCATACAAGATACTACTTTTAATGCTAAATTAGCAAATTCATTTTCATCTAACTTAAAGAACTTTTTTATTCCATCACTATATTTAGCTTCTTTATAATCATTTAGCTTTTTATTAACATCTTTATAATCAGAATCTATAATAACTATATTTTCTAATATCTCAATAGCCTTATTAATATTTTGTATCTTATCATAACACTCAGCTAATTTATACAAAATAGCAAGTTTAAGGGACTTATCAGGACTATTACCTTCTAATGCAGTATTTAAAGCTACAATAGCAAGCTCCATATTATCCATATCAACATAACATAAACCTATATCATATAAAGACTTAACAGCATAAGCCTTATCCTTAGAAGATATTTTATAATACTTAATAGCATTTTTATAATCTTTTTTAGCCTTATAAGCCAATCCCAAATTATAATTTAGCTCAGAATCATTAGGTATTTTTCTAAGAATAGACTCCATTATAGATATAGCATCATTATAATTTTCAAGATAAACATAACAAAAAGCCTTATACTTTAAAGCTACCTTATCAGTATTATCCTCATCTAAAACATTCTCTATAAAAACTAAAGCAGTCTCATACTGATTATTATCATAATAAATCTTTGCTATTTCCATAGATACTATAGCTTTATACTTAGTATCTAATTTTAATAAAGTTAAAAACTGAGATAATGCTTCTTCTTTCTTACCAATAATACTTAAACATCTACCAAGAGATAATATTAAATTAGGAGAATTATATCCATCATTTAATGCATGTTTATACTCTACTATTGCAAAAGAATAATCTTTCATCTTGAAATAAGACTCGGCTATATAATAGTGCATTTTTGCTCTATCTTTATCTGAAGACTTTTTTTTAGATAGAATATGTCTTAATTTTTCTATAGCAAGACTATGTTTACCATCTTTTATATACTTCTTTACCTTATCCATATCATTATTAAATTTTTTATTTAGAAATTTAATAATAAAAATAAGTATTGAAAATAATACTATAGTGAAAACTGATACAAAAATTATATGTTCTAATTCCATAAAATATATCTTAAATAAAATTATATAACATAATTCGGAAAATTTTAACAATAATTTATTTATACTTGAAAATAAGTATAATCTAATATACAATAAATATCAATTATATATTAGATTATATTTATGATACATACATACATACATACATACATACATACATACATACATACATACATACATACATACATACATACATACATACATACATACATACATACATACATACATACATACATACATACATAATTTTATAAAATTTTATATAAAAAATAATAATACCATTATTAGTAATTTATTAATAATGGTATTTTTTATTTTAAATTTTATTAAGAGGATATCATGAATTCTATAGAAGAAAACAAGAAATATATAGACAAAATATTATGGTTTATACCAATAAAAAAATTAAGATACTTATTAAGAAGTATAATTTATAATATTTTAGAATATGAAAACAATATAATAAAAATAAAAAATGAACTTGAGAAAGATATTAAAAATCTTAAAAATACAATAGATGAATATTATTTTGAGAATAAAAGAGAAATTAGATATATAAATCAACAATCTAGTAAAAAAACAATTTTTATAAAAATTACTAACTGGTGGTTTGGAGAAGAATATATAGAAAATATTATTTTTAGAACATCAAAAAATATATTAGAAAAATATAATATAAATTTATTATATACAGAATATAATCCAAATATAGAAGTATTTTCAGTATTTGGAGATAAAAATAAAATATATGAATCAAATTCTAATATAAAAATTTTTTTTACATCGGAGCCTGTAACAACAAAATTTAATAAATACAAAGATTATTGTTTAAATATATGTGATCTATCTATAGGATTCCATTATTTAAAAAACAATAATTATATAAGACTACCTCTATGGTTTTTCCCTATATCACCTATATCTACTATAGATAAAAATAAAATAAGAGAAACAATAAAAAATATCAATAATACCAAATATAAAAAAATAAAATTTGCAAGTCTAATAGCAAGATGGGATGGAATAGATAATTTAAGAACTACTATATATAATAATCTTATAAATATAGATGAAATTAAATGCCCAAGTAAACTTTTATATAATGATGATACTTTAAAAAAAGAGTTTAATGATAATAAAATAGAATACTTAAAGCAATTTAAATTTAATATTTGCCCAGAGAATTGTATAGAAGATGGATATATTACAGAAAAAATAATAAATGCATTTCAGTCTGGATCTATACCAATATGGAATGGTGATAAAAATATAGAAGGAGATGTTATAAATAAAAATGCTGTATTATACTGGGAAAAAGATAATGATAATTATGCTTTAATTAAAGAAATAGAAAAATTACATAGAGACGACAATCTATATGATAAATTTATTTCTCAGCCTAAATTTAATATAGATATAGCTGTAGACTATATATACACACAAACCACATTATTACATAAAAAAATAGAAGAGATTCTTATAGAAAAAATAATAAGTAAATTATAAGTCATTATTAAGTTTTACCATATGAATATGATCTTCCCATTCGCCATTAATTTTTAAGTATTTCTGTGCTGTCCCCTCATAATTGAAGCCTAATCTTTTTACTAATTTGATAGAAGCTCTATTTCTAGGCATAATATTAGCTTCTATTCTATGTAATTTTAAATCTTTAAAAACTATATTAATAGCAAAATCAAGTGCTTCAAGCATATAGCCTTTTTTAATTTCATCTTTATCCAACTTATAAGCAACTGTACAAGATAATAAATTTCCCCTAACTATGTTTGAAAAACTAATCATACCTATAATTTTATTTTTATTTACTTTCTTTATAATATTTCCTTTAGAATCAATCATTTCATCCATAGAAAAAATCCAAAATTTAAGCATTCTACCAGATTTAATATCTTTAAGCTCCTTCTTAATAATACCTTTATGAGCAGATAGTGAATAAAATATATTTGGTCTATAAGGATCGTATGATTTAAAAAAATCCATATTTCGAACATAAAAATCTAATATTTTAGAAGATAAATGAATATTAGGAGGTATAAGTAATAACCTCTTAGTTTTGTAATATTTCTCTACCATATAATAACATCATAACACTATTTTTTTATTAAAAATATTAACTCCCTCATTAGAAAGTAAATATTCTTTTTTATCTAATCCATAAAAATATCCACCAAGCATCATATTCTTAGCAACAACTCTATGACAAGGTATAAGTATCGCTATAGGATTTTGAGACTCCACCTTAGCTACAGCTCTATTTATAAACCCTCTCTTATTAGAAATAACTTTAGCAATATCTGAATAAGTGGATATTTTACCATAAGGTATTTTTAAAGTCTCTAATAATACATTATACTGAAAATCTGTAAGTTTCAACCCTATACTTATAGTAAACTTCTTTCTTTTTTTAAGAAAATATTCATCTAATTCTAAAAAAAGCTTTTTTATCAAACAAGGATAATAAGTTTCTTTAGAATAAAAATTAATATCATCTGAAAAATATAATCTTAATATATATGTATTATTAGTCTCTACTATAATATTTCCAATTGGACTTTTATATACAAACTTAAAAATTTCATCATCAAGTATATTATCATACCTAATAATCTTCAAAGCATAACCTTTTTTAAGTTAATATTATAAGTACCATCATAAAGTTTATCTACATTCTCCTCATTTATAGCCGCACAAGCATACTGTAAAACATTAACACTAACCAAATACTCAGCACTAATATTAGATACATAAATAGCAGTATCCTTAGCAGTATGATACACACAACCATCCAATGCAACCCCAACAAAATCAAGTATTAAAACCTCTTTATTATCACGAGCAGCATCTATAAACTCTTTATGCATATAGGAAAAACCAGATAAACCATCATCATCAGAGTCTACCCCCTTTTGAACATATATATAATCCTTCTGTCTTTTAAGTCCATCAACAATAGCAGAACCATAAGTACGTGCAACGCAATGACGTGGCCATAAAGTAAGATAATCCTCATCTCCTGTTTCTTGATTTACAACTTTAACATTTGTAAAAGGTTCTTTATTATGTATAGAAGCAAAAGATATATGATTAGATGGATGCCAATCTTGTGTAGCTATAATAGCATCATACTCACCATTTGATATAATTTCATTTATTGTAGGAATTAAATCATTGGCTCCAGATATAGCCATAGGTCCACCTTCCATATAATCATTTTGCATATCTACGATTGTTAATATTTTTATCTTACCCATAAATTATTCCATAAGTGTTTATATTTAAATATTGAGAGTATGAATACAAAATTATATAAATTAAGAAATTATATACAATCTCCTATATATTATATTCTATAAAAATATATTTTTCAATATATTTCATATAATAAATATAAAAAGTATATATAAGCATATTGACTTATAAATATATATATGTTATTATTTTATAACTTTTTAATATAAATGATGGAGAGATGCCCGAGAGGCCGAAGGGAGCAGTTTGCTAAACTGTCGTAGGTAACCCCTACCGCGGGTTCGAATCCCGCTCTCTCCGATTCTTTGGATTAATGATGTTTAAAAAATTATTCATAATCATTTCCTCTATAATCCTAACATACAACACAATCTTAACTCAAGAAACAAATAATGAAATACAGTCTAATTATTTTAATACAGAAATAAATAATACAAATGAAACAGATGAACCTGCTATATTACAAGACATTAGAAATATAGAAACTCGTGCTAATGTAAGTACTACATCTACATTAATTAGAGCAATATTAGGATTTATACTAACATTAGTTGGAATATATTTAATATTTATTTATCTTAAAAAGAAATCAAAAAAAATAACAGGTTCTAATGATATTATAAAAGTATTGGCTACTACAACTATAGCTACAAATAGATATATATCTATTATAGAGATTATAGAAGATATGTACTTAATTTCTATATCAGATCATAATATTAACTTAATAGAAAAAATAGAAAACAAAGAAATGAAAGATCAGATAAAAATGATGTACCTAAACTCTAAAGATAATATTGTAGATGATAGTTTTAAAAATATTCTAAATCAAACTTTATCTGTATTTAAACAGCCTAAACTCAAAGATACTGATGCATTAGAATCTACAAATGCTCTTAAAGAAAAATTAAGAAATATTAACAAAGATAACAATAATTAATATATATGATTTTTACATACTAATTATAAAAATGTTATATAATATTAACAACTATATAAAAAAATAAAAAAGGTGAAAATAGAAAATGAAAAAGATACATATAATCTATTTATTTGCTTTCCTATTTTTTATAATTTCTTGTGGTGAATCTATTGCAGAAATAAAATGGGAAAAAGATTTAGAATCTGCTAAAAAAATAGCAAAAGAAAAAAACTTACCTATTATGATAGATGTGTATACTGATTGGTGTACTTGGTGTAAGGAACTTGATGAAAAAACTTATAAAAATAAAGAAGTAGTAAAGCTATCAAAAAAATTTGTATCACTAAAAATTAATCCTGAAACTTCAGAAGAAGGTGCTAAATTAGCTCAACAATATAGTGTACAAGGATTTCCTACTATACTCTTTATAAATGCTGATGGTTTTGTTTTAGAAAATGTAAGTGGATATGTAGAAGGTACTAATTTTTTACCTTTTATGAATAAGGCTATTGATAAATTAGAAGATATAAATAAAATCTTAAAAGATAATACTCCTACTTTAGCTAAATTAGATTTATATATGGAAGCTTCAAAAGAGGATGAAGCTAAAGAAATATATGATACTCTAATATCAAAAAATGCTATACCAAAAGAATCTATGCCTAAATATATATTAGGGTTTGGATTAATGAAAGCTCAAAAAACTGATTATGAATCTGCTAATGAATTCTTTAATAGAGTTATAAAAGAGTATCCAGAATCTGAAGAATTTTATATAGCTCACTATTATAAAGCTGTTATAATGGTATTATCTGGACAAACTAAAGAACCTAAACAATATATAGAAGAATTATTAAAGAATCCTGATATACCAGAAAATATGAAAGCACAATATGAAACTTTATTATCTTATATAAACGAAAATAAATAATAAGTATAAATTTGAAAAGATACTACTAATAATATATAATATTTATACGTAGTATCTTTTTTTATTTAATAAATAAGGAGAATATAATATATGTTTGATAACAAAGAAATTGTAGATTTTAAAGATGCAGATTATTTCTCTTATGAAACTCAATGTAGTTTATGGAATAATGAAAAACTATCACTTATTATAGACTTTGGTCAGGAAGCTGATAAATCAAAAATGCTATCAAAACATATAAATAAAATTAATGATATTTTATCTTGGATAGACAATAATAAAGATAAAATATGTACATTCCTAATTTCTAAAGATATTATTAAAATAGCTGAAGAATGGGTAAAAACATCAGAAAAAATAGATGAAAATACATATCAAAATTCAATGATGCAAAATATAAACATCCCTATAACAGAAAGTGACTTTTTTAATTCTATATATATAGATACAATATTAATAGATTTTGATGAAGATGAAAATAGACCAGATACAACACTACATATAATGTTTAATCCAGACTACTTTAAACAACATTCTCTAATATTATATATAGACGGAGATAATAATTTAGAATATGGTGATATTACAGCTTAAACATTAAATCTAAATGTAACAACATCACCCTCTTGCATTACATACTGCTTACCCTCAAGTCTTAAAGCCCCAGCCTCTTTAGCCTTAACAAAACTACCAAGTTCAATAAGTTTATCAGCACTAATAACTTCTGCACTAATAAACCCTCTCTCAAAATCACTATGAATAACACCAGCCGCTTCAGGAGCACAAGCACCTTCTCGAACAGTCCAAGCATGTATCTCTGTTTCTCCTGCTGTTATATATGTTAATAACTTTAGAAGTTTATGTCCAGATTTAATAAGTCTTGAAACTCCAGACTCCTTTACTCCTAAATCTGCTAAATAACTTTCTCTCTCTTCATCGTCCAATGACTGTAAGTCTGCTTCTATCTTTGCAGAAAACGGAATTAGTTCAACGTTTTTTTCTTCTGCATACTTTTTTAAAGTACAATAATGAGGATTTTGTTCAGGATTAGAAAGTTCATTCTCAGATAAATTAGCACCTATCATCATACTCTTAGCAGTAAGTAAAAATAATGGACGTATAATATCTCTCTCACTATCAGTTAAATCTAAAGTAAATACAGGCTTAGAATTATCTAATTCCACAAGTATTCTTTTTAATAAATCTACTTCTTCTTGAGCCTCTTTAGCCTTAGGCCCCTTTAATGCTTTTTGTTGCTTTTCTATTCTATTATTAATAGTTTCCATATCAGCCAACATAAGCTCTGTTAAAATAATATCTAAATCTCTTAAAGGATCAAGCTCTCCTTGAGTATGAGTTATATCATTATCTTCAAATACTCTAACAACATGTAAAACAGCATTAACTTCTCTTATATGAGATAAAAATTTATTACCAAGCCCCTCTCCACGAGAAGCACCTTTTACAAGACCTGCTATATCTACAAATGTAGTAGTATTATATACCTTTTTTTTAGAGTTAAATAACTCAGCTAACTTATCTACTCTTTCATCTTTAATAATAGCTATAGCCTCATTTTTATCTATAGTACAAAAAGGATAATTAGCAGCCTCAGCATTTCCATTAGTAAGTGCATTAAAAAGAGTTGATTTTCCTACATTTGGAAGTCCTACAATTCCGATTGACAAAGCCATTTTATTATCCTTATATATTAATTTTTTGAAAGCTACATTATATATTAAATATATACTAATAACAAGCTATTTTTACAAATAAAATATATCTATACAAATATATTGACGATAATGAATATTTAAGTATAATATAAACGTTATTTTAATTATGATAAAAAAAATTAAACAATTTTATAAAAAGAAAATACTAAAAATAAAGAATAATTTTCAAATCATAAGAAAAAATATAGAGAAAGAAAATAATATTACAAAATATTTACACTATGTAGTATTTATATTTATATCCATATTTAAATACTTTAAAGTAGAAATATTTAGTGTAATAATATTATCTATAATTACATTTTATATATCAGTATCTTTATATTCAAAAAAATATATATACTCTTCAATAGAAGAAATACCATATAATGATGTAGCATTAGTTTTAGGTACAAGTAAGTATTTAAAAAATGGAAAACTTAATATGTATTTTAAATTTAGAATGGATGCTGCATATGAATTATATAAATATAAAAAAATAAAATTTATACTTGTAAGTGGAGACAATAGAAATATATACTATAATGAACCACAACAGATGAGAGAATACTTAATAAACTTAGGAGTATCAAAAGAAGATATATTTTTAGACTTTGCAGGATTTAGAACAAGAGATTCTATTATTAGAGCAAATAAAGTTTTCTCACTAACTAATTTTACCATAGTATCACAACCTTTTCACAATGAAAGAGCTATACTAATAGCAAAAGAACAAAATATAAATGTAATAGCTTATAATGCTAATAATGTTAGAAAAATATACAGAATTAAACAATTCCCTAGAGAATTTGCTTCAAGAGTATTAATGTTTGTAGATATTCTAATGGATAAACCTCCAAGATTTTATGGAGATTCTATAAATATAAAAGGTAAAAATAATTAAAAATGACAGAAATTATCATAAAATCTTTTTCTATATTATCTATTTTTTTATTAATAGGTGTTATATTAAGAGCAAGGGTAAAACTATTTCAAAATTTGTATTTACCAGCTTCTGTTATAGGTGGTTTTATAGGACTTATATTTTCTAAAGATATAATTGGACATTTTAGCAGTTTTTATATAAGTGAAGATTATAATCAAATATTCTCTAGATTACCAGGTTTATTATCTATACCAATTTTTGCAGCTATTCCACTTGGAATGTTTTTAAATGAAAAGATTGATATAAAAAAACTTTATCCATTTAAAGTTATAATGATGTTTGGTATATTTCAATGTGCGGCTATGATACAATCAGCTACTGGATATGGAGTAAATTTATTATTTAGTAAAATAGATAGTAATATTAATCTATATAGAACTTTTGGATATGAGCTTTCTGCTGGTTTTTCTGGAGGGCATGGATATGCTGCTTCTATTGGAAAATTATTAGAAGGTTTTAATATACCTCAATGGGAAATAGCACAAGGAATATCTATCACAACTGCTACTATAGGATTAATAGGAGGATTAATTTTTGGGATTATTTTTATTAATATTGCTGTTAGAAATGGAAAAACAAATATTATAAAAGAAAATATAGATATAGAATTAAAAAAAGGGTTTAATAAAAATATAGAAACACAAAATATTTTAGGAAGAGAAATATTCTATAGCAACTCTATAGATACAATAACAATTCATTTAGCCATTATATTTTCAGTATGTGGTTTATCTTATATTGTATTATCAATAATAAAGAAATTAAACATAGCAGGACTTAATGTACTTCCTGTATGGACTTATTCTATGATTATTATGTTTTTACTAAATTTAATAATAAAAAGATTAAAATTAGAATGGATTATAGATATAAAAGTAAAATCAAGAATAATAAACCTGTTTACAGACTTTGCAATAATATCAGCAATTATAAGTTTACCAATAAAAGCTATATCAAGCTATATTATTCCAATAATAGCAATGTGTGTATTAGGATTTGTTTTTACATATATGATAGTATTTGGACTTACAAAATTATTATTCAAAAATGATTATTCATTTGAAAGAAGTATAATATCTTGGGGTACATTAACTGGAGTATTAATAACAGGAGTTACTCTACTTAAAATATGTGATAGTGACTATAAAAGCCCAGTATTAAGCGAGTTTTCATTAGCATTTTCTCTTATGAGTGTAAGTGGATTATTAGTAGTACCTATTTTAAATACAGTTCTTGCTATAGGATCTACATTTGAAAACTTTATAGTAGCAATAATAACAGCTATAGTATATTTATCAATATCTTTAATAGCATTTAAAATAAAATCATAAAACATCTTTTACTATATCAAGATTATCAATAATAAAATTAATAGAATTAAAAATATAAATAATAGTAACTATAATAACAACTATTAAAAAAGATCTTTTAAGTATAGTAGCTATTTTATTATTAGAATCCTCCTCCCAAAAGAATTCTATAATATCTTTTTTTCTTCTTCTTGTTTTTTTATTTTTATTATTTCTTTTAGAATAAACCTCTTCAGATATTTTTTTCTTATTTAATAAAAATCTAAAAACTATAGATAGGATTATATATATAATACAAATAGCAATAATAACATTAAAAATTAAATATATAGTTATTATTTGAGTCATATCATTTAAGTTAAATGCCTGCATAAAATAAATCCTTTAATATTTTAAACAAATAAAAATCCTCAATACAATACTAAAAAAGTATAGAGGATTTTTTATATATATAAAATTATATTATTTTTATCTTAAAGTTACAACATAATTCCATTTAGGAAGAGGATATCTTGCAGCAGTACCTACTCTCTTTCCATTTGCATCTACAGTTTCAACTTCTGCGTATAATAAGTATCTACCACTTGGTAAATATTTAGAATTTTTTAGAGGAGAAATTCTTCCTGCAAAATAGAATTGTGTTTGAAGTTGCCCATCTATTACATATATTTTAGGCAAATAGAATATCAAATCCTTACTTAATATTTTATAATTAGCATCAACTCTTCTTGCATATACTCTTACCTTAGCAAATTTAGCATTATTATGAGCTTTTACAGCCAATGTTATTAATAAAGGATTTTTTCTACTAGCAACAAATCTATCATTATAATTAATAATAAAAGAAGTTATTTCTGTTTTCTTATTATTATTTTTTACTTTACTTACATTTTCTACAGAAGTATTATTAGGAATAGGTTTTTCAAAAGTGCTAACTTTAGGTGGATTTGCTTTAGTAATCAAATTATTATCTGCCTCATAAAGTCCACTATTATCTAATACTATAGAATCATTATTATCTATACTATTATTATTATCATTACTTGGTATAGTAGATTCTATATTATTATTTGTAGTTAGAAAATCTTTTTCTTCATTAGTTAGAGTATCTCCAAATATATCATCTAAAGCTGTAGAATCTGGGATACTATCATTTTGAAATTCATCACTATAATTATCATTAACATTATTATTTGTAAACTTAAAAAGAGATATATTTCTACTACTTAAAATACTATTAGTAATAAAAGCACCAGCAACTAAAAGTACCAATACTAAAAGCGTAATTATAATAGGCTTAAATTTCGACTTCATTCTTAAACATCCAAGTTATGATTTTATAAGTAAATAGTCGGATAAATTGTATATATTTTTTATAATTTTTTATAAAAAGTTTTTAAGCTCTTTTGCTAAATTAATTGTAGATAATTTTTTAAGTGCACTAATTTGAATTTGTCTTACACGTTCTCTAGTAATATTAAGTTCTTTACCCATATTCTCTAAAGTTTTAGGTTCATTTCCATAAAGACCATATCTATAAATAATAATAGTTTTTTCTTTTTCATCCAAACTCTTTAATGCTTCTGTTAGAGTATCTTTTAGTGTATCAGATAAAACCTGTTCATCTGGAAGAGGAAAGTTTTTATCTTCTATAGTAATAGCTACATCATTATTATAAGCATCCTTATAAAAAGCATCAACAGAAGTAACATCTTGAGTAAATACTAAAATAGAAGATAATGTTTTTCTATCAACTTTCATATCTTTTGAAATTTCATCCAAAGTTGGCTCTCTACCAAGTTCCTGAGCAAGTCTTTTAGAAACCTCAAAACTCTTTTTTATTAAGCGAGATATATGCATAGGAAAGCGTATCATATACTTCTTGCTTGATATTTCTTTAATAATACTTTGTTTAATCCACCATACACCATATGTAGAAAATTTAAATCCTTTTCTATATTGAAATCGTTTAACTGCTTCTATTAAACCAATATTCCCCTCATCTATCAAATCAATAAAAGGAATTCCACTATTATAATATCTCTTTGCAATACTAATAACAAGTCTAAGATGTGATTTTACGAGTTTATGCTGAATATTTTCTATTTTTTTATCTAATTCTTCTATTTCTTTTTTATACAAGTCTTGAGATTTTGCTTCTAAGTCTGCTTTTTCATCTCTACAAATCTCCAATTCTTGCCATAAACCTAATTCTTCTTCTTTTGTTAACCTTCTAATTGAAGAAATTTGTTCTAAATATAGGCCTAAATGACCTTTATCTTCACTGTCTGTAAATATTTTTTTTGCCAATCAATTTTCCTATGCAAAAATTGTACATAATATATAAACAATGGTACACTATAGAATAATAATAATAATAATAATAATAATAATAATAATAATAATTTAATATTTTGTCAAGCATAAAATTACATAATATTTAATCACTTAATAATAACATCAAAGTCATTTAATAAATCTATAACTTTTTCTTTATCTTCCAAGTTAATCTCAATAGCCATACTACAAACACCAAATATTTTTTCTAAAGAAGGACGAATAACTAATTCTATATTAGAATCTAATAATATTCTTTCTGCCTTAATAATCTCTCTCGGAGTTTTTAAATAACAATAAACCTTACTCATAATTATAAAACAATAACTTCCTTTAGAGCTAAATATAAATACTCTAAATCTTCATTTGTAGTATATGGAGAAAAAGAAAATCTAATAGCACCTTTAGAATTATTATAAAACTTATGAGATAAAAAAGAGCAATGATATCCATAACGGCACTCTATATAATATTTCTCATATAGCTTATTAACTAAATCAGACATATCGATGGAATTATCAAAGGGAACAATAGAAAATACGAATCCCTGAGTGCTTATATCTTTAGACCATAAAACTTTATATTTATTTAAACTCTCTATTTTTTTTATAATAGAAATTAAATCATAAATAGTAATGTTCCAAGTGGGTTTATGCTTTAATGCAGCAAGTAGCCCTATAATACCAACCGTATTTGGAGTGCCAGACTCATATATCTCAGGTATACTATAAGGAGTTTCAAGCTCATCTCCAAAACCACCACCAAAATAAGCAGGTTTAAGAATAGAAGGATTTTTAATAAAATATCCACCAACACCCGTAGGACCAAGCAATCCTTTATGACAGGTAAAAGCTATAAAATCAACATCCCACTCATCTGCATAAATATTATGAACTCCTATAGCTTGAGTTGCATCAACTAATAATAAAGTATCCCCTATTATCTCTTTAATTTTTTTTATATCTTGGATAATACCACTAATATTACTCTCCATATTAACTATAACAAGATAAGGCTTAAAATTATTTATATAATTTTTAAGTGATTCTAAATCTATTAAACCATTATCTAAATGCTCAAGTACTTTATACTCTAAGTTAATAGTTTTACTTAGATGATGAATAGGACGAAGCACCGCATTATGCTCTAATGTAGAAATTAAAACTTTTTTATTATTTAAGTTAAGTCCAATAAGAATATCATTAATAGAACGCGTAGCCCCAGATGTAAATACTATATGATTATCTTTTTTAGTTCCTATTATATTAGCTAATAACTCCCTACACTCTTCTATTTTTCTTGTAGTATCTAAACCTCTCTCTGTATTCACACGACCATAAGTACCACCTGAGTTTAAAATAAAATCCGACATATACTCAGCAACTTCTTTAGGCTTTGGAAAACTTGTAGTAGAATTATCAAAATAATAATATTTTTTATTCATATATATATTATGGTCTTAAAATATTAGTAGCATTAGACATAGCCTCCATTATAGAAAGCATATTAGTTTGCTCTGTAGTATCTATCTCTGTAAGTTCAAAATACTTAACACAAGCACCACAAAAATAAATCTTTACTCCAATTTCTCTTAATTCTTGTAATATAGTTTGATAAGACTTATCAACACCAATTTTTACACCAGAATTATAACAATAAATAGCACTGACATTAGTGCTTAACTCCTTAATAGTAGATAAAAAAGTTTTAAGTAAAAGCTCCCCAAGTTCATCTTCACCATGACCCATACGATTTTTATCTATTACAACTATAGTATTTTTATTATTACTACTATTAGAAGATAGTTCTTTATTTTTTATAATTGTGAAGTTTAATGAATCTGTAGTGTAATTAATACCATTACTATCTAAAAAATCTTTTATATTTTGAAATGCTACATCATCATCAAGTAATACCTTTATTTCATCTTGTAAACTTGCATTTGTTAATGCTGTTTTTACTAATATTAAAGGTTTAGGACAAGGAATACCTTTTGCATCTACTATTTTCATAAAAATCTCCATACACATATAAAATAATAATAATGATATAGTAAAATACACTTATTGTCAAACTTTACATTAAAGGTATTTTCTTATATACTACAATTGCTACAATAAATATTTTTATTAGCAATAAGAAATAAAATTAATCGGAGTTTATATATAAAATGAAAAATAATATTATAAAACTAGTACCATTATTATTTGTTCTTATTAGTGTATTAATAGGAACAGTAAAATTTTCTATACCAATAGAGTTTATACTTATAATCGGAATAGTATTATCTTGTATAATAGCACGTATGGAAAACTATAAATGGGAAGAAATAACAAATGCAATGATAAAAAAGATTACAGATACACACATTGCTATTTTTATATTTTTATTAATAGGAGTAATTGCAGGTACCTGGATTTATAGTGGTACTATTCCTATGCTTATATATTATGGAATAAAGTTTATACACCCTTCATTCATACCATTAACAGCATTTATAATAACATCATTATTATCAATTTTTACAGGAACATCTTGGGGATCAGTGGCTACTGCTGGTGTTGCTTTTATTGGTATAGCAAATGCTACAGGGGCTTCTCTACCACTAATAGCAGGTGCTATTATTAGTGGTGCATACTTAGGAGATAAAAACTCTCCTATGTCGGATACTACAGTATTGGCATCTATTGGAGCTGGAACTACAATACAAAATCATATAAAATCAATGCTTGTAAATACAATTCCATCTGCTATTATATCTATAATTCTATTTACTATATTAGGACTACAATTTAAAGCTAATAATATAGAAAATGTAAAAGAAACAACAGATATTCTAAACTCATTAGATGCTATATTTAACTTTAATATACTGCTATTAATTCCACCTATATTTGTATTAATTGCTTCTATTAAAGGATTATCTCCTATTATAACAATGTTTAGTGGTAGTATAATTGCAATTATACTTGGAATGATATTTCAAGATTTTGGATTTGTTAATGCTACAAAGTCTTTTGTAACTGGATTTAATACATCAATGATAAACAAAGAAATAACAACAATACCTGATATATTATCTATACTACTTAATAGAGGTGGTATGAGTAGTATGATGAGTAGTGTATTATTCTTAATTCTTGCTCTTACTTATGGTTCTCTATTACAATCTATAGGAACATTAGATACATTAATAAAAATATTATTAAAAACAATAAAAGGTGTTAGAAGTTTAATTATAACTACTTGGTTTAGTATTTTTATTATAAATAGTGCCTTAAGTAGTTTACAGTTTTTATTTATCACTATTGGTGCAGTATTAAAGGATGTATATAAAAAATATGATGTAGATTTAGGTATATTATCAAGAACTATGGAGGAAGGTGGTACACTCACTGAAGTATTACTTCCTTGGTCTATAACAGGAATGTATATGACAGCTACATTAGGAGTTCCTACACTACAGTATTTACCATATTCATTTTTTAATCTATCAGGAGTGGTACTATCATTCTTATTTTCTTTATTTTTGCCACTATCAAGTTTTAAAAATAAAGAAAATATTTAATTAGTAGTTGAGTTATTATTAGTAGTAGCTGTATTATTATTAGTTAGACTATCTAATTTCTCCACACCTTCATAGAATAAATTAAAATTACTTTGCCAATTACTTGATACAGAAGAAGAAAATGATATATCATCAAACTCTTCTGTATTGAGATAATTTATAAAATTAAAGCGTATATTTGTTATTGGTGAGTTTGCAAATGTAGAGAAGTCACTATCGGCATTAAACTTATAATGAACTTCTATTTCATAATATTTTAATTTACCCATCATATATGGATTATAAACTGTATATTGTATATTAGTTAATTGTACTGTTCCTCCATTTTCAAACATAAAAACTATTGGAGTTGAGTTTGTAACACTTAGCATATATGGATTTTTATATTTAAACTCTAATGTTAATGATCTTCCATATCTTTTATAGAATCTAAATTTATTATCTCTAAGATACTTATAGCTATTTTTCCAAGATGTAAATATATTTAATTTTGAAGTTAATTTATCTCTTTCATTCAAATATGCTTTATTAGTTCTAAGAGTATTTATAATATTCTCTTCATTATTATTTGCTTCTTGCGAGTATAATACAATACTTAATAATAAAAATACTATTAATTTATTCATAAAACAAACCTCAAAAATATATATTATATAAAAACGGCATAATATAACAAAAAATTTAATAAACAAAATAATATATATTTGACTTGTATACTAAACTAATATAACCTATAAAAAGAAATGATAAAATCAAGTATAAATATAAATACATCTATAAAACAAAAATTATCTCTAAATAATCAAACTAAAATGTGGATTAATATTATATCTATACCTGCATTTGAGTTAAAAGAAAAAATAGAAAAGATAATAGAAGAAAATCCTTTTTTAGAATATGATATAGATTATAAATCAAAATCTTCAAAAGATATAAACTCAATAATAGAAAATACGATACAAACTGAAAAAGAAAGTCTATTAGAACATCTAAAATCACAATTAAGGATAAAGTTAAATAATAAAAAAGATATAGAAATATCAGAATACATTATTAGTTTCATTAATAATGAAGGATACTTAACTACAAGCATAGAAGAAATATCAGAAACTATAAATATCAATATAAAAAAGATAGAACAGTTAATTAGTATAATAAAAACATTAGATCCAATAGGAATAGCCTCAAAGAATATAGAAGAATGTCTAGCTACACAGCTTAAACATAAAGAAACAAAAAATGATAATGAAATAGAAATAAAAGAATTAGCAATAAAAATAGTAGAAAACTATATAACAGAGCTTTCAAAAAAAAATTATGAAAAATTAGCGAGCGTTCTATCTACAACAAAAGAAAAAATACTACAAGCACTACAATTAATACAAACTTTAGAACCATACCCCGCTCGTGAATATGATACATCTACAGTAAACTATATAATTCCAGAACTATTCATTTTTAAAGAAAATAATAATTGGACTGTAAAAACTAATGAAAGTTTTATACCAAACTTGAAAATTAATAAAGAATATATTAAAATATTTAATAGAGAAAGTATTAAAGATAATAATAACAAATTAGATACCTTAAAAGAACAAAAAGAGGAAGCCATAAATTTAATAAGTACAATAAAACAAAGAAAAAAGTCTCTACTAAAAGTAGGAGAAGGCTTATTAAATTTACAAATAGATTTTTTTGAAAAAGGTAAAGAACATCTAAAACCTTTAAGACTTAAAGACCTATCCTCATTTATTGATTTAAGTGAATCTACTATAAGTAGAATATCTAATTTAAAATACTTAAAAACAGTATGGGGTACTTTTTCTATTAAATATTTCTTTTCAAAATCTGTTGGAAATGGGTGGTCTTCTACAGTAGTAAAAGAAAGAATTAAATACATTATACAAAATGCTGAAACTAAAGTAAGCGATGAAAAAATAAGACTTATACTAAAAAGCGAAGGTATTGATATTGCAAGGCGTACAGTAGCCAAATATAGACAAAGTATGAATCTTACTTTTTAACAAATACTTTTTAAAGGAGAGTAATTATATGCATCAAAATATTATAGGAAAAAATGTTAGAATAACAAAAAATGTTAGAGCTCATATTGCTGAAAAAATGCAGAATATTAAAATACATGCAGATAAAATTATAGATGCAAATATTATTTGTGAATATATTAATAATGAATATGTTGTAGTTGGAACTGTAACTTTTGGTAAAAAAGTATTTCATGATAAAGAAAAACAAAATGATTTATATGTAGCAATAGATACTATGTTTCAAAAGTTAGAGAGAAAAATCAGACAAGAAAAAGAGAAAATGGTAGCAAAATCTAAACAAGCTCAGGTAGAAAAAGGATTAGATGCTACTTTAGAATCTAATAATGATGAAAATACATATTCTATAAATAATGTTAGTATATATTCTAAACCTTTAGAAGAATTTGATGCTCTTACTATCTTTAATTCGGATAAAAAACATTATATGGCATACTTCCCTATTATTAGAGATGATGATTTATATAGTGTTAAAATAGGTAAAAATCCTGTATTTATTTTCAAAGGTAATCATGATAATACTTTTGAAATATTTAGTCATGAAAATGAATGGCATATGGAACAAGTTGCTCTTACTAAAGATAATAATATAGATATTTCTAATTATAGAAAATACTTAATAGAAGAGTATAATGTTAGTGAAGCTGTACATTATCTTACAGTAAACACAGATGCTAAGTTTATAGTATATGAAAGCTCTGTTACTGGACAAATAGAAGGATTATATAAAGAATCTGAAAGTTCTTTTGTATTAATAAGAATATTTGATATTTAATCTTATTTAGGAAAATAAAAATGAGCCTAATAGATTATATTGATAAAGATTCTATAATGATAGATGTACAAGAGACGAGTAAAGAGCGTATCTTGTCTAAAATGATAGAAAGATTAAGTGAATGCGGACTTGTATCTAATAAAGAAGAGACAGAGCATTCAGTTGTCGCTCGAGAAAAGCTTATGAGTACTGGTGTTGGTAATGGTATAGCAATACCGCATGCCAAAACAGATACTGTATCTAAGATTATTTTAAGTATAGCTACTATAAAAAGTGGTATAAATTATAAAGCTGTAGACAAGAAAAAAGTGTTTTTAATCTTTATGCTTCTCGCTCCTAAAGATTCTGCAAGTGAAAACTTAAAAGTACTTACATCTATAGCCAAAATTTTGAGAGATAATCATTCATTTATAGAAAAACTTATTAATACAAAAAGTGCAGATGAAATTATTTCCTTGATTAAGGAAGAGGAAAATAAATAATAGCAAAATGCCAACTATTACAATAGAAGAATTTCTAAATATTAATGATAGAAAAAATAACTATCTCAAATTAAAACGTTTAACATCCTCTGTTGGACTTGATAATATAATAGATAGCTCATACTATAATAGACCAGGAATGGCATTATTTAGATACTTCATAGATTTTGCTTATGATAAAATACAAGTATTTGGACGTGGTGAAGCAAACTATGTTATAACTTTAGATAAAGAAAATAAAATTGATATTTTCGAAGATCTATTAGCACATAAAATACCTATATGTATTTTTACACATAGTATAATGCCTCCAAATTCTTTTTTAGATATAGCAATAAAAAATAATATATGTGTAGTATCTACTACGTTAAAAACTGTAGAAATGCATACTAAAATTAAAGATCTATTAGAAGAACAATTTATAGAATCTGTTACTATTCATGGATGTCTTATAGAAGTTTTTGGAGTTGGTGTACTTATTATAGGTAAAAGTGGTGTTGGAAAAAGTGAGGCTACTTTGGAACTTATAGATAAGGGACATAGACTTATATCTGATGATACTGTAGAGTTTAAAAAACTTAGTGATGGTAGAATTATTGGTAAGAAAAATGAGTTTATAAAACATAATATGGAAGTAAGAGGTATTGGGGTTGTTGATATTAGTAGATTATCTGGTATGAGTGCTATTAGAGATAGAAAACGACTAGATATTGTTATAGAGTTGGAACATTGGCAAAATATGGAACAACAATATGATAGAATGGGATTAGATGAAAAATTCTATAATATATTAGAAACAGATATTCCATATCTAAAAATACCCGTACGATCTGGTAGAAATATTTCTATTTTAATAGAAACAGCAGCTAAAAACTTTAGATTAAAAAATATGGGATATAATAGTGCAAAGGAACTCGAAAAGAATCTGATAATAAGAATAGAAAAAAGAAAACAAAATATAGAAAACAACAATAAAAATTGATAAAAAAGGAATATAAAATGAAAATAGCAGTTGGAATGAGTTCTGGAGTAGATTCTACTACTACAGCTAAATTATTAAAAGAGCAAGGTCATGAAGTTTTTGGTGTTACTATGATGCTTTGGGATGGTAAAGATGAGAGAGCACCTATTAGTGGTTCTTGTTATGGTCCTTATCAAGAAAAGGTTGTAGAAGATTGTAAAAGATATGCTAATGATATAGGTATAGAACATTATGCTTTTAATGTTAGTGGAGATTTTCAGAAGAAAGTTATAGATTATGTAGCTAAATCTTATAAATTAGGGCTTACTCCTAATCCTTGTATTATGTGTAATAGTCAAATTAAATTCTTAGCTTTATTTAAGGCTATTTATGATAGTGGGCTTGAATTTGATAAATTTGCAACAGGACACTATGCAGGTGTAAAGTATGATGAAAAAACAAATAGACATCTTTTATTAAGAGCTAAAAATCTAGCTAAAGATCAATCTTATTTTTTATATAGATTAAATCAAGAACAATTAAGCAAAATTATGTTTCCTATGTATGAAAATACTAAAGAAATGACAAGACAAATTGCACGTGATTTTAGTCTTGAAGTTGCTGATAAAAGTGATAGTCAGGATTTTTTTGCTGGTGAATATCATAGATTATTTGATGCTGATAAAGAAGGTCAAATTATTCATATAGATACTAATGAAGTACTTGGAACTCATAAAGGTATATGGCATTATACTGTTGGACAAAGAAAAGGACTTGGTATTGCATATAAAGAACCTCTATTTATTATAGAACTTAATAGTGATACTAATACAGTTTATGTTGGTGGTAAAGAACATTTATCTATACAAACTATTGAAATTGAGAATGTAAACTGGATTGCAGAACCTAAACAAAATGAGTTTGAAGCTTTAGTAAAAACAAGAAGTGCTCATAAAGGAACTATGGCTAGAATTACACCACTTGAAGATAATAGAATGAAAATAGAGTTTTTAGAACCTACTTCTATTGTGGCAAAAGGACAATCTTGTGTTTGTTATGATGGTGATATTACTTTATGTGGTGGAATTGTGTTTTAATATATAATATGAAAAAATATATAAACATTTTAATACTAATAATTATTACTACTGTATCCTGTAGTAAAAAAAGCAGTATACAGTGGTATAACGATTTTTCTGAAGCCTTGAAAGTATCTCAAAGTGAAAATAAACCTATTATGATATATTTTTATACTGAATGGTGTACTATTTGTAAGGTTTTGGATAGAAAGATATATGCTGATAAAAATATTGTTAAGAAACTTGATAATTTTATATCTGTAAAAATTAATCCTGAAGATAATAAAACAAATGAAGAAATTACAAAAGAGTATAATGTTGATGGGTTTCCTACAATAGTTTTTATTAATAATAATGAGTTCATACTCAAAAGAGTAGTTGGCTATTTAGAACCTGATAATTTTTCTGATACTTTAGATTTAGCGCTTGCAAAGGTAGATATAGTAAAAGAAGAGTTTAAAAGTGAAGAGGCTACTACTAAAAAGTTAGATATTTATATAGATTCTCAATATGTAGATAAATCTATAGAAATGTATGATACTCTATTAGAAAATAATAAAATAGATAATAATAATATTCCTAAGTATTTATCTTCTATAGCTACTATTATGTTTGAAAATAATAGAATAATAGAAGAAAGTTTAGAGTACTTTGATAAAATACTCAATGAATATAGTTCATCTCCTGAAGTATATAATGCACATTTTTATAAAGCTATTTATATGTATGGAAATGGAGAAATTAATAAAACTATAGAATATTTAGAAAATTTAAAAGATAAAGCCCCTTCTGATATAAAAGAAAAATACATAGATTTTATCAATTATATCAAAGAAGAGGATAATATTTAATTATTATTTGTTTGATTATAGTTTATGAAGGTATATGAATGGAGTCTTCCATCGTTACCTTTGTAAACATTCATATTAAGAGGGTCTATCTCCCATACTCTATCAACAACAAAATTATAATAATAAGCACCAGGTTCTGCAATTAAGGTAATAACCCATAAATTATTAGAATAAGTCATTGGATATCTTAAAGAATCGAATGCTAATTTATCAGAAGTAAACATAACTTCTTTAGCATTACTATTGCTATAGAAAAATGTAACTGTACCATTATCGTTATAAACAGGATTCTTATTGAAGAACCCTATATCTTTATCTAATACAAAATAACTAATCTCTTGATTATTATTATCATATTCTACATTAGTATTTAAAGGATCATTAATCCAAACACCATTAACTCTATATCTATATAAATATTTTCCAGCCCTCAAAGGTCCTTGCCATAAGTAATAATAAACACCATAAGTACTTTTTACAAGTTGAATACTATCTTCCCAAAAATTAAAGTCTCCAGATATTTCAACAGAGTCATAATTCTCGGCAAAAGTAAAAAGAACTCCATCATCAACAACCCTCGGTGCAGAAACTTCTTGAACATTATAATACTTCAAAAGCTCTAATTTCTTCATACGAGCTTCATACTCTTCTATAGTTTCAGAATTAGGATCCTTACCACAAGAAATAGATATTAACATAATTATTAATATTAAAAAAAGAGTTTTTTTCATATTAAATTAACCTTTAATATTTAACTTACCAAGAGATGCTGAACGATTTTCCATACTATTATTATTACTTGAATTATTATTAGTATTAGTAGTAGTAGCTTGAGTAGTAGCACTAACCTCTCCACGAGCAACTTTCTCCTCTACTCCTTCCCAAGCTGTTTTTAATTCTTTTAAATATTTTACAACTTCTAAAAGAGGAGGCTTAGTTTTAGAAATATTTCCCTCTGTTAATTTTTGAGTCATATATGTATAAATAGCGGCAAGTCTTTCTGAGATTTCACCTGCATCATAGTTTAATGAAGAAAGTAGTTCATAGATTATTTCTTGAGCTTTAAGAATATTATTATGCGTTTCTTCTATACCATGCTTTTTATCTAAAGAAGCTATAGCTGTTTCTATAAACTTAATAGCCCCATCATAAAGCATAACAACTAATCTATTTTGAGAAGCAGTAGTTACATCTACTTGTTTATATTTTTGATAACCATTATTGAAAGACAAATTATACCCCCAAAAAATTATTTAATAACTTATGTAGTATTATCGGTTATATGATAATATTATAGCATATTTTTTAAGAAAAAAGAACTTAAAACTTAAAAAACAAAAAATATTTACATTATCTATAAAAATACATATAATAATGATATAATCACATAAAGGAGTTTATAATTGAAAACTGTAAAATTTAATAATTCAATAGAAATGCCTATAATAGGTTTTGGTACATATAAAATTACAGATAAAAAAGAAATGAAAGATTCATTAACAAATGCTATAAATGCTGGATACAGAAAAATAGATACAGCACAAGTATATGAAAATGAACAAATAATAGGTGAAGTTATAAAAGAAATTAATATAGAAAGAAAAGAACTATTTATCACAACAAAAATATGGAATACAAAACAAGGATACAACTCTACAAGAGAATCATTCGAAGAAAGTCTAAAAAAATTAGATATGGAATATGTCGACTTACTACTCATACATTGGCCAGGGCAAGATAATGAAAGATGTATAGAAACTTGGAGAGCCTTGGAACATATTTATCAATCTAAAAAAGCCCGTGCTATTGGACTTAGTAATTTTGAAATACCTCATCTTAAAAATATATTTGCACACTGTTCTATAGCTCCTGTTCTAAATCAAATAGAAATACATCCTTTATTAAATCAAAAAGAATTAATAAAATACTGCAAAGAACATCATATAGTTGCAGAAGCTTGGTCGCCTATTGCAAGAAATAAATTAGCTGATAATGAAATATTAAATAAAATAGCAAAAAAATATAATAAAACTGTAAATCAAATTATACTAAGATGGCATTTGGAAAATGATGTAGTATCAATACCTAAGTCTACAAAAAAAGAAAGAATAGAAGAAAATATTAATATATTTGATTTTAATTTAGAAAAAGATGAATTAAGTGCAATAGATAGTATAAACAAAAATGAAAGAATAGGACCTAACCCTTTTGAATTCTTTTAAAAAATAAAGGGAGATTTTTATTAATCTCCCTTTTATTATAAATCTAATTAATATTATCTATTGAATAATACCATTTTAAAGTTATTTGCAATATTATTCGCAAAAGCATAATATTCATTAGCAGGACCTTCTTCATAAACTCTATTTAAACAATCCTTAAAAAGACCAAGCCATACATCAAATAATTCAATATCAAATGGCATTAATGCTTTATGAGCAAAAATAGGTACCCCCTCATACATTTTCTTTCCAAGAATCATAGTCTTCCAAAAACCTGCTATTTTCTCTATATGATGTACCCAATGCTCATCATCAGTACCAATAGCTCCATTAAAAATAGGACCTAATTGAGGCTCTACTCTAACTAATGGATAAAAAACATTAACTAATTTATCTATAGATTCTTCATTTATTTCTGTATATTTCATCGTAACTTCCTTTCTAAATATTATTATATTGTTAGTATATTATAACATATATAGAAAAAAGTCTATTACTTATTATCAATCAATACAAAAAGATATATAATATACAAAAGTGCTTAAAAATCTTTTATCTATACTTGTAATATCTATAACTTGACAATTATCTAAAGTAAAAAACTTAATATGATCTATAATCAAAGTATCATTTTCAGAAGTAGTAGCATATATTCTACACATTATATTAGAAACATCATCCATCATAAAAAACATACTACAACTATCAGAATTCTTAACCTTCATATCAAAATCTTGAGCAAACTTATAAAAAGACTTAGAATTAAAACTTCTACCTTTAAAATAAATAAAACTATTATTATCTATATATTCATTAGAAATATCAAAAGGTTTTATTTCTAACTGTTCTATAGGCTGTGATATTTCGTACAAGCTTAATTGTTCTTTCCAAATATTAGTATAATCATCAGTATTATCTATAGGATTATATAATGAAATATAACATTCATTAATATACTCCTCAGGAAGTTCAAAATAAGATTCATCAATACCAGCAAAAGAATTATCTTCCATTACTCTAAAAGAAGTTATAAACTCATTATTAAGATCATAAACAGCCCAAATTAAAGTTACAGCAAAAGAATTCATAATAGGATTATTAATAAAAACATCAAAAAATGTTTTATAATCCCACCTACGTCTATTCATTAATACTTTCTTTAATTTATTTATTTGATATGGAATAATAGAATTAAGAGAATTTTTTATATATAAAAATTCTTTTTTTGCACTTTCAACTTTCTCTAAATCATCATCAGAAATAGCATCTGGTAAGTCTTTAATTATCTTATGATTAATATCATCAATAATTTCTATATAATCATAACTCAATAATTGAAGCCTAAACTTTTGACAACCATAATCTAATTCTATATTCTTATCATAATTAAATCCCAAGTCTGGTATCAATTTCTCATACAAAGAATCTAAAGGAATATTTAAACTCTTTGCAGTATTAACAAAAGAATCTTTTATTATTCTTTTTATATTATTATTCTTTGTTTCTTTATATATCTCATCTGCAATTAATAATGCGTATTTATTTCCATTTAATACAATAGATGGGATTAGATACTTTACTAAAGATGTTTTAAAATTATCTTCCCATATAAGTATTTGTTTATATAAATTATTTATTTGTGTTTTATCTGCATATATAGCAAATAATACTATTATATTTTTATATCTATCATAAATATTATTTTTTATACAATAATTATAAACATTCTCAAGTGCATTTCTAAATGAATAAATATCGAAAAAACTAATAATGCAATCTACATCTCTAAGCTTTCTAATAGTATCAAGAGATAAATATTCTATAAAGATATACTTTAATACCTTTATAGGAATTTTAACATCATAATCATCCTTTAATGTAATCTCTCCTAAAAGCTCATTATCTATAAAATCTATTAAATGATCATAGCTAAAATCATAATACTCATCAACATAATTAATAATATCATCAAAACTATGAAATTTTATACAATTCCAGTATTTAATAATCTTCTTAAACTCTAATTTAATACTATCATCATAATCATTAATACTACTAGTTAAATATAGCTCATTATTCTCTCTATCATTTAATATAAGAGAATATATAACCTTATTAATATCTACATTATGAAGTTTTAATAAAGAATAACAAATAGTATAATCAGATATTCTATTTTTATGTCTTTTATATATTATTTCTAAAAAATCTATAATAGCATAAGTTTTATCCTTAATCTTAGATAAAAACTCATCATTTCCAAATAATATATCTACATCATCTATATTATTTCTAATTATTTCTATAATATTATCAGGTTTAAAAATATATATAGGATAAGTATTAATATATGTATATATTATATCTGATAATGATATTTCAAAATTTTCCTTTAAATCATTAATTATAGAATTATAATCATAGTCATAAAAAATACTTCTCTCTCTAACCGCATATTCTATAATTATATTATGTGGTAAATGTTTTAAAACATTAAAAGCAGACTCACTATAATTATACGATAATATCATTTGCTTTAAATATTTAATAGAAACATTATTAGGTTTAAAATATATATCTTTAATACTATTTAAAAGTTCTATAATATCAGTATAAGTTTTATTAAAAATAATATTAAGTTCACCTTTAAATCTCTCTATAAAATAGTTAATATTACTGTCTATTAAAGTTATATCTGCATTCTTATCATTATAAAATAATAGTAAATTAGTTAATAATACTTTTAGCTCTATAGTATAATCTAAAGTGCTATTTTTTATAATATTATAAATAGAATAAAAAGAATCTTTATTTTTAGAATATAATTCTCTAATAATAGAATAGTTTTTATTTGTGTTATCTAAATAATAATTATAAAAATAATTAATAAAAAATACTAATTTACTATCAAGATTAATCTCACCAACATACAATAAGAACTCATCAAAACCTCTATCTTTGAAATACTCGCTTGATTTTCTTCTATTTAGAAATAAAATAACCATAGCATAAGTAAATTCTAAAAGAAGTCTTGCCTCTCCATTTAATAAGTCATTATGAATAAGGTATAATAATCTAGCCCTCAACTTATCAGAACGTTTTACACTATTTAAAGTTAAAATAATAGATTCTATATAGTCAATTTCATAACTAATATCATATATTTTATCATAATACTTAGAATCTATAGTAAGACTCATAATAGGAATAAGTATATTATGTTCATATTTATTTTTTAATGAGCTAATATCTAAATTATATATTTCATCAGCATAAATATACAAGTCATCCAAAAAAAACTTTTTTATATAAGCATAACAACAAATAATCATTATTTTAGAGCTTACTTTTTCTCTTTGAGCCACCATATTATCATAATATCTAAATATAGCCTCCTCTATAGAAGAGCCAAGAATAATATAAATAATAATAATCTCAAATATATAAATATTTTCTATATTGTGTTTTGAAATAACTTCAAACAAACGTAGAAAATACTTTTTTCTTTTTTCATCACTATTAGAGAAAAAGTCTTCTAATAAATTATGAAATAAATCCCCACTAGCATCTATATGACTTTCAACTAAATTAATATCCAATGTATCAACTTCATTAAAAACATATTTTTCTATAAGTTCTTTATTTTTATTAGCTTTAAAAATATTATCAATATAATCTTTAATATCTATCATCTTATTAATTATAACTTCTTTTATTAAATCTTCAATCTATTATAAAAATTACTTTACAGTTTTTAATAGCTTCTCTAAGTTTACGACTACTTAAAATAATACTAGCATCCTCATTACCAATAACCAAATCAGCATTATTACGTCCACGACTACTCCAAGCAACTACATTATAAGGTTTTTTACCTACAATATTTGAAACACTCTTATTTGTAAGATAAGGAGTTGTAGAATATGTAATATAAGCATTAGTAAGTGCTACATCCTTATTAATATAAGAAACATCATAAATAGCCTCTCCATCCTCATTATAAATAGTAGGAAATAAAGAAGGATTAAAATTAATATTACGAGCATCTATAACCAAACTATCATAATCAGTACCAGTATCAAAATATGTAACAATAGGTTCTGTTCTATAAGTATTTACATTAGAAAGAAAAGAAGAAACCAAATTATTAGTAACCAAATCCAAAGCCATAAGAACCTTAACACTAGTTCTTGTAGGGTATGATACTCCAAGAAGTCTAGCCTTATTTAAGGTACCCATAATATTTTCCATTAGTATTTTATTATCAGACATAAGTTTATATATAGTATAATCATTATTAACTAAAACACTACCAAGAGTATCATATAAAGCTCTTATACTCTCTTCTTCTGCTTGTTGCTGTAATATTAATAATGCTTCAGGGTGTAATACTTTATCTGTTATAATATCAGCAGTAGCATCAGCATATATAGTGTAGGTTGTAAAATCTACCTTACCCTCTCCTGTATTAACAAGTATATCATTTTCACTATTAGAAGTATACTGAGCAAAAAGTAATATATTTATAACTATAAATAACAAAACAACCTTAATATTCATATAAACTCCAAAATATACTGTATATATTCTCGACTAATAAAAAAATACCTTTATTATTTTATATACTTATGTAAACTACTCTATTCTACGTAAATAAGTAGAAACATTAGTATATCCAGAATATCGAAGCACCTCAGAAGCCTTAAGACCTATAAGATTCTTATTGGTATAATCTATATTATTATCAATTAAATAACGTGCCATTGCTATATTACGAACATAAAATATTCCATTTTGATTATAATCATCTTTCTCATTAATATCTAACTTTTCTTCTTCTATTAGATATTTAACTAAATCAATATTACTACTTTCTATAGCATACATCAATGTAGTTTTACCATTAATATCTCTTTTATGAATATTAGCATTATTCTCAAGTAAAAGCTTCACAGATAATAACTCCCCACTCTCAGAAGCATACATAAGTAGAGTTTTTTTATTATTATCCTCTTCATCTATATTTTTAATATAGTTAAAAAATAATTGTAATATATATGGATATGAAGCACTAAACATAATGGCACTTTGCCCCATATTATTAGTAATATTAATATCAGCATCATTATATAAAATAAAGCTAACTAAATCATAATTACCTCTATAAGAAGCAAGCATAAGTAGAGTATTTCCATTACTATCTTGAATATTTATATTACCATTTGTATGTAAGTAGTTTTCAACTGCTAAGATTTGATCATCAACATTCTTTCTATACTTAATAATATCAAATATACTAAATTGTCTTTTTGTATTATTAGATACAGAAAATAAATTTGTACATAAAAAGAATAAAAGTAAAAAACATCTAATCAAAAAAATACCCAATAAAACTAAACTATTTTCTCAAGCTCTCTAAGTAAAAACTCTAAATCCTCAATAACCTTAACTTCCTCTTTAGAGTTTCTAAGAATATATGCAGGGTGATAAGTAGCAATAACAGGAATATTTTTATTATCATTAATATAATAATGAACAACCCCACGAGCTTTAGAAAAAGGCTTTTTAAAATCAAAATCTACAACATTACCAAAACCATGTCTACCAAGTGCACAAATAATTTTTGGATTTAATATACTTAATTGACGAATAAAAAAATCTCTACAATTATCTTTCTCTTCTTGCATAGGGTCTCTATTTAGAGGTGGTCTACACTTAAGAGAGTTCATAATATAATAATTTTTAATATTCATCTTATCAAGCCACTTATCAAATAATTTACCACCACGCCCAACAAAAGGTAGACCCGTTTTATCTTCATCAGCACCAGGAGCCTCCCCAATAAAAACAATATCAGGATTTTCAACCCCACGACCAAAAACAATATTATTTCTAGTAGAACATAATTCACTACATCTACAACAATTAGCTATCTCATCATAAAGACTCTTCAAATCTTCATTTTTTATCTCTAATGAATGATACATATCATACTTCTTTTTACTATTAATATTTTTTATTACTATCTTTTTATTGTTAGACTTATGTATAATATCAGTAAATAATAATTTATTTTTCTGTAAAAAATATCTCTCTATACTATTCATTATATTAATTAATAACTTTATTAAAATCAAAAGTATAAGATAAATAAGCACCTATACCAAAATAAAATCCACTATATAATTGCTCCAAATACGGAGTAAAGTTAACAGATAAACTCGCATCCTGATTAAGAACCAAATATAACCCTATACCAAGATGATTCAAATATAAAAATGACTTATTATAAAAATCATAAGCAATATGATACTCAAAATATATACCAGCAAGAGAAAAACCAAATAATGATCCAGGATAAATACCTAAAGCAGTTTTAAGTCTTAATGACTCTACAACCCCTCTTGGATCATCAAAATACATAGGAACCTCAAAATTAGCAAATAAAGTGAGTAAATCTCCAAGTCCTGTTAAATAATGAATCTGAGGATTAATTCCAAACTTTTGTTTATCAGATCCAGGAAATAAAACTTCCAAAGCACCTATAAATCCATTTAAAAATTGAAATCTCGGCATAATAGAAAATTGAGGTTCATTAACTATGCCAACACCAACCTCTGGAATATAAGTAATAGGAGCTACTCTTGCAAAAATATCAAAATTTCTTGTAACACCAAAGTTAAGCATAATAGGGCTTGATAGTGTATAATTAGAAGTAGCTATTCTTTTATTATCTAAATAAATAGTACCTCCTAAATTTAATGCTCCTGTCATACCTGTATACATTTTATATGGAAAAGAGTATAAAAGTAATGAAGATAATATAGAAAGTACAAATGCGATAAAAATTCTTTTCATAATAATCTACAACAATATTCTATAATAAAATATTGAAAAATTATAATATAGCATATAAAAAATATCAATTAAATAATAATAGTATAATAAATATTATTTTATAATATCAAAAAATTTAGATAAACACATATCTCTATAATCAGAATATTTACTACACAATTTATCATCTGGATATATTAATTGAGCAGAAGTTAAAGAATCTATAATATCATCCAATACTATATTTTTATCCAAAAGCAAAGTAGCAGATAAACAAGCTCCCAAAGAAGCACCTCCAGATGGTAATACTTTTATAGGACATTTCCATATATTAGCAACTATTTTTAATATTTCTTTGTTCTTAGTAGGTCCACCAGTCACTGATAAACTATTAGAACTACTAAACTTACGCGAGTAATACTCAACCAACTGTAAAGAACTAAGTACAATACCTTTATAATCATTTTCAAAATTAGCTTCATCATAATATCGTACTATATCAAAAGCTCTACTAATAGGAACAGACTCATTTTCTTTCTGCCAAAAAGATAGAGGTAAACTATCATTCATACTCTCTAATGAAGTTGTAATATCATCAAAAGTTTTATTATAAAGCTTTCTAACACTATCCCAAAGTATAGCACCATTAGTTCTACAAAATATCATAAATGGATTTCCAATACCATCATACATAGCATTAGAAACACCATCATAATCTCTAACAGAATTATCTATATTTAGCATATAAACAAAACTAGAACCTAATGACAATATATCACCACTAGCTAAAACCTTAGTTTGTGGATTATCACCACTACCTATCCCTACTATACAATCTTTGCTAAATCCATACTTATCTATAAAATAAGTAGCTATAAAGCCAGCAGAATTAGTAGGAGAATCTATAATACCCAATTTAGATTTTAGATTTTTTGTAGATACAGTGTTTAATAAAGTATCATTCCAATCTTTCTTAGAATAATCCATTAAGCTCATACCAGAAGCATTAGCAAAATCAACAGCAACATCCTCTTCAGCACTCAATATAGAAGCTAAAAAAGTGTTAATTAATAATATTTTATAAGTACTATCCTCAAGTCCTTTATAATGATTAAAATAATACTTAATAACAGCACCAGTAGATGGAGTATTTCAGGAATATGTTACACACCCTGCTGATTTATCTTTTATTCTACCAGATAAATTATCATATATAGAAGGAGCATTAATAGAGCCTTTAGCTGTTGGTATGCATGCTACTATGCAAGGAAATGCAAAAGTAGGACAAACTGCTTTTGTTACTGGTTCTGGTTGTATAGGACTTGTATCTTTATTATCTCTAAAAGCAGCTGGAGTATCTGATGTTTATGTAATAGATATAGAAAAAAAGAGATTAGAAAAAGCTTTAGAACTTGGAGCTACTGCTGTTATAGATGCTTCTAAGGAAGATGTAGTAAAAAGAGCATATGAATTAACAAATGGAAAAGGAAGTGATATAACAATAGAAACAGCTGGAAGTGAAATTACAACTAATCAGGCTATAGAAATAGCAAAAAAAGGTTCTACTATTGTATTAGTTGGATATAGTAAAACTGGAAAAATTAATATGAATGTAGGTATGTCTTTAGATAAAGAATTAACATTCAAAACAGTATTTAGATATAGACATATTTTCCCACCTGCTATAAAAGCTGTAGAAAGTGGTGCTATTAATATTAAGGATATAGTTACTAACTATTATGACTTTGATGATCTACAAAGAGCATTAGATGAAAGTGTACATCAAAAGTCAACTATTGTAAAAAGTGTTATTAAAATGAATTAATTTTCATAAAAAAATAAAAAATAATAAAGGAACAAATTATGAGTAAAAAGATGTTGTTATTTATATCTTGTGCCATTATTTCATTGTTTGTATTTGTAAGTTGTGGTACAAAGAGTAGTTCTTCTGCTAATACAGAAGGAAAAATTAGAGTAGCTTATATTACTAGAGCTCAGGCAGATTCTTTTGCAGCTTGGCTTGCTAATTCTATGAAAGAAGAGGCTGCTAAATATCCTAATATAGTATTGGATGTATTTGATGGTCAGGCTAATGATGATATTGAAAATCGTTTAATAGAAAATGCTATAGTTAATAAGTATAATGTAATAGTAGTACAACCTAATAATGGTGAAGCACAAAGACCTTATATTCAAAAGATAGTAGATGCTGGTATTATTTGTATAACTACTAATCCTCGTTTAAATGGAATAGAAAAAGCATCTTCAGTTGATGCTGATCCTTATAAACAAGCAGCAGTTAATGCAGTATATGCTTTAGATCAAATACCACAAAATGCTAATGTAGTAGTATTGAACGGCCCTCCAGGAAATTTCCATGCTGAGGAGAGAAGAAGAAGCTGGCAGAAAGAATTCTTTGAAAAAAGACCTGATGTAAAAATAGTAGGAGAGCAAATTGCAAATTGGAATAAAGATGAAGCTCTTAACTATATGGCTACTTGGATACAGGCTAATAGTAAAATCGATGCTATTATATCTATGAATGATAATATGGCTGCTGGTGCTTTAGAAGCTGTAAAGGGAAAGGCTGGATATGAAAATATTTTAGCTTATGGTGTAGATGGTACTGCTGAAGCTTGTCTTCTTATTAAAGAAGGAAAAATGACTTCTACATCTTTACAAAGTGCTTATGACTTAGCTACTAAAGTAATGGATACTGTAAATAAGCTTACTACTGGAGAAGAAACTGTTATTCATACAGATATTGATAATCCATTAGTTACTATAGACAATGTAGATATGTATATAGATATGTACAAAAAGACAGGTGCTATAAAGTAAAGAATATTAGAATATAAATAAAAGGATATATTTATTTTGTAATAAAAATAAGTATATCCTAAATTTTAATGGAGATTTATAAGAATAATGGAACAAAAAGATATATTAAAAATATCACATGTATATAAACTTTTCCCAGGAGTACAAGCTTTAAAAGATATTAACCTAACTATAAAAGAGGGAACTGTACATGTACTATGTGGAGAAAATGGTGCTGGTAAATCTACTTTAATGAAAATAATCAATGGAATACATCAACCTAATATGGGTGCTATACAGATATATAATAAAACTGTAAAAATTAAAAATCCTATACAAGCAAAAAAATTAGGTATATCTATGATTTTCCAAGAATTAAACTATGTGCCTGAAATGACTATAGAAGAAAGCTTAGTATTAGGTGATTGGCCTTTAACACCATTAAATACTATAGATTGGAAAAAAATAAGAAAAGATATTACCAAACTATTAAAAGAAGAAGGATTAAACTACTCGCCTACTACAAAATTAAAAGAATTAACTGTATCTGATGTACAAATGCTTGAAATAATCAAGTCTATTGCAAACAACGCAAAGATTTTTATTATGGATGAGCCTACTTCTGCTATTACAAATAAAGAAGTAGATAGATTGTTTAATAAAATAGATGAATTAAAAAAGAAAGGGGCTGCTATTATATATATTTCTCATAAGATGGATGAGATTTTTAAGATAGCTGATTATATAACTATATTAAGAGATGGGGAGACTATTCTTACTGACAAGGCAGAAAATTTTGATATAGATAGAGTTATATCATTAATGGTTGGTAGAGAAATAGGAGACAATTATCCTAAAGAAACTGTTAGTATAGGTGACAATCTATTAGAAGTAGATAAACTATATTCAAAAGGTGTATTTAATGAATGTAGTTTTTATAGTAAGAAAGGTGAGATTATAGGGTTTGCTGGATTAATGGGAGCTAAAAGAACTGAGCTAATGAGAGTGATTTTTGGATTAGACCCTTACACTTCTGGAAGTATAAAAATTAATGGAAAGGAAACTAAAATAAAATCTGTTGATGATGCTATAAAAAATGGAATTGCTATGCTTTCTGAAGATAGAAGAAGATTTGGAATTATTCCTTGTAGAAGTGTAAAAGAAAATGTAGCTTTATCAAATCTCAAGAAGTTTTTCTATAAAGGATTTTGGCATAAAAAGAAGGAAATATCAGAAACTCAAAAGTATTGTTCTAAAATGAATGTAAAAACAGCATCCTATGATGTACGTATAGATACACTTTCTGGAGGAAATCAACAAAAAGTATTGTTGGCAAGATGGATACTACAATCACCAGAAATACTAATAATGGATGAACCTACAAGGGGTATAGATGTGGGTGCTAAATTTGAAATATATAAATTAATGACAGATTTAGTAAAAGAAGGAAAAACTCTAATAATGGTATCATCTGAATTACCAGAGCTTATAGGTATGTGTGATAGAATATATGTTATGTGTCAGGGTAAAATAGCTGGAATGCTTAATAGAAATGAGTTTTCTCAGGAAGCTATTATGAAATTAGCTACTGGTAGTATTTAAATAATATGAAATAAATAAAAAAGGATAGAATATGGATTTCAAGAAAATATATAATAATATAATGAGTAAATATAGTATATATTTTATACTACTAATAATGATGATTATATCTACATTTTTAAATAGAAACTTTTTAACTTTTTCAAATTTTAGTAATATATCAAGTCAATTAACAGTAACTACAATATTAGCATGTGGTGCTACTATGCTTATTATATCGGGAATGATAGATTTATCATGTGGTAGTGTATTGGCTTTAGCTGGTGTTCTTTCTGTAGCTTCTTATAAGGCTAGTGAAAGTATGATAGTTGCTATTTTGGTTGCTATTATCATTGGTGTATTTTGTAACTTAATTAATGCTATTATGATAACTAAATTTAGAGTACCACCTTTCATTGCAACTTTAGCTATGCTTACTATGGCAAGAGGTGCTGCACTAAAGTATACAAATGGACAAAATATTTATCAGATAGGAAAATATACAACTTTAGGACAAGGAAATTTGCCTGGTGGAATTCCTATTTCTGTTGTATTCTTACTACTATTTGTATTAATAACATGGTATATTCTAACTCATAAAAAATTAGGTAGAGCTTTATATGCTATTGGTGGTAATGAAGAGGCTGCTATTGCTGCGGGTATTAATGTTAATAAGTCTAAAATATTAGTATTTATTATAAATGGAATATTTGTTGGTTTTGCTGGTGTACTATTTATGTCTAGAAATAATGTTGGTTTACCTAATGGTGCTATTGGATATGAACTACAAGCTTTAACTTCTGCTGTCATTGGTGGTACTAGCTTTTCTGGAGGTATAGGTACTGCACAAGGTACATTAGGTGGAGCTTTTATTGTAGGTTTCTTAGATAATATTATGACTCTTATAGGTGTAGACTCTTATATACAACAGATTATTAGAGGTGCTATTATTGCTATCGCTGTTATTTACGATCTACACTCTAAAAATAAAACTGCAAAAAAATAATAAAATAAAAATACACTTAGATATATAGCCTTTATACCTAAGTGTATTTTTATTATTATTAAATATTATTCTGATAAAAATACCGCAGAAAGCCTATTAGACATTTTCCTAAGACCATTTGATAACATGCTTTTAGATATAGTTTGAAGTATAGGGAATATATTAGATAAGTTATTAGACTTATTAAAATTATGTATAGAAGAAGTTACTATTTTATAAGACATATCAAAAATTTCATTCGATATATTAATATTAGAATTATTATAACTTTTTATAGCATTATTTAATTCTTCTATATCATTTTCAGATAACATTATAGATAAATAAATTAATAATATTTTTATTTCTTCACTTGATATGTTAGAATTTTCATTGAAAATACGCTTAGGGGTTACTAAAAAGTTTAATTTTTGTATAATTCTAATTGAATATATAAGAATCTGATAAACTTTAGGGGATATAAAACTATCCTCATCTACTGATGATAAAATACTAGAATAAGAATTATGTGATAATTTTATTTCTTCTTCTATTATATCATTAAATTTTATTTTGATAGTATTCACTAAAATACCACTATTAAGTGGACTTTTTTCTATCATTTCATTAAACTTTGGCATATTTTCACCAAAATTACTAAAAAATGTTTCTATTAAGAATTTTTTTTTATCTATTTTAAGATCATAAAAATCAAATGTATATCTAACAAGCCCTATTATATCTCTTTCATTAATAACATTAGCCATAATAAAAAATCCAATTATAAAAAAGTAATAGTAATATGATATGTTAAATCTATAAAAATTGAAATACTATTATATTAATAAAATTATAATTTTTTAATATCCCAAAAATACAACAAAAAGAATAGTAAGTTATGCATATAATATACATATATAAAAGATAAAAAACACATATTATCAAATATAAACTATATTAGCAAATATACTTGACTTCATAAAAAATATAATCTATTTTATTATAATAAATAAACATAGGTAGTAAAAGATGAAAAATTTTGAAATAGCATCACAATTTAGCCCAGAAGGTGACCAAATAAAAGCAATAGATGAGCTTGTAAGGGGATTAGAAAATAAAGAAAAATATCAAACCCTATTAGGAGTAACAGCAAGTGGTAAAACATTTACAATCGCAAATGTAATAGCAAAAGCAAATAGACCTACTCTTGTAATGTCTCATAACAAAACTCTTGCAGCACAACTTTATAGAGAGCTTAAAGACTTTTTTCCAAACAATGCTGTAGAATATTTTGTATCATACTATGATTACTACCAACCTGAAGCGTATGTACCTGCTAAGGATTTATATATAGATAAAGATGCATCTGTAAATGATGAAATAGATAGACTTAGACTAAAAGCTACTACATCTTTACTTGAAAGAAGAGATGTAATTATTGTAGCATCTGTTTCTTGTATTTATGGTCTTGGTTCTCCTGAGGATTATAGAAAGTTATATATAGCTATAGAAAAAGATGGAGATTATGATAGGGATGAAATTATAGAAAAATTGGTATCTATTCAATATGAACGTGTTAAGGATATTTTAGAACGTGCTAAATTCAAAGTTATAGGTGATACTTTAGAAATTATGAGTGCCTACTCTGATGAGGTTATAAGAATAGAATTTTTTGGAGATACTGTTGAGCGTATAATGAAAATTAATCCTGTCACTCGTGCTAAAATATCAGAGCAAGATAGAGTTGTAATATACCCTGCAAAACACTTTGTTACTGGTGGTGAAAAACTTGCTAATGGTATAAAACTCATAGAAGAAGAACTTGATGAACAATATAATAAGTTCAAAAATGAAGGAAAATTAGTAGAAGCAGAACGCATATATGGACGCACCAAATATGATTTAGAAATGCTTAAAGAAGTGGGTTATTGTGCTGGAATAGAAAATTATTCTCGTCCACTTTCTGGAAGAAATGAAGGGGATAGACCTGCTTGCCTACTCGATTATTTTCCAAAAGACTTCTTAACAGTAATAGATGAGTCTCACGTTAGTGTACCGCAGATTAGAGGTATGTTTTTTGGAGATAGAAGCAGAAAAGAAACATTGGTAAAATATGGTTTTAGACTTCCATCTGCACTTGACAATCGACCTTTATTTTTTGAAGAATTTGAAAATATTACAAGTGATACAATATATATAAGTGCAACGCCTGCTGAATATGAAATAAAAAAAAGTACAAAAGTAGTAGAACAAATTATTCGCCCTACGGGATTATTAGACCCTATAATAGAAATATACCCTATAGATGGACAAATAGATAAAATATTAGACGAAATAAAAAAAACTATTAAACAAAATGAAAGAATATTTATTACAACTCTAACAAAAAAAATGGCTGAAGATTTAACTAAATATTTGAATGAAAATGGAGTTAGAACAAGGTATTTACACTCAGATATTCAAACTGTAGAGAGAGTTGAAATTATTAGAGATTTACGTCTTGGTGCTTTTGATGTACTTGTTGGTATTAATCTTTTAAGAGAGGGACTTGATGTACCTGAAGTATCACTTATACTTATACTTGATGCTGATAAAACTGGTTTCTTAAGAAATACTACAACTCTTATTCAGACTATAGGACGTGCTGCCCGTAATGCTAATGGACGTGTTATAATGTTTGCAGACACTATTAGTGATGCTATGAAAGTAGCAATAGAAGAAACTGAAAGAAGACGCAATATACAAATAGAGTATAACAAAGAAAATGGAATAACACCAAAGACAATAGTAAAAAAGATTCAACATATAATAGAACGTGAAGAACAAGTAGAAACTTCTTATGAACTTCATTTTGATTTTAGAAGATTTAATGAAAAAGTAAAATTAGATCCTACAGTACAAAGTAATGACTATATTAAAGAATTAGAAAAAGAAATGAAATTAGCTTCTGATAATTTGGAATTTGAGAAGGCTATTGAAATAAGAGAAAAAATTAATCAACTAAAACAGATGAAAACTCAAAAGAAAAAGAATAATACAAAAAAGTGATAAGGTTATTTTAAGATAAATGTTTACATATACTCATACTCTATACGCAAGTTATATTGCATATATAAATCAGGCAATAGTAAATATATTTCCAACACTCATTTTTATTGTATTTAAGAATGATTTTAATCTATCAATAAGTCAGATAGCATTTTTATCTTCTTTTAATTTTCTAATGCAAATGATAGTAGATTTTTTAGCAATTAAGTATATAGAAAAAATAGGATATAGAAAAACTATAGTTATAGCTCATATATCATCAACTTTAGGATTTATACTATTAGGAATATTACCATTTATGATAAATCCATTTAATGCACTATTACTTGTATTTTTTATTAATGCAATATCTGGAGGTCTTATAGAAGTATTAATAAGCCCAATAGTAGAAGCTCTACCAGAAAAACAAAAAACAAAAGTTATGAATATATTACACTCTTTTTACTGTTGGGGCTCTATGTTTGTAATAATATTTTCAACATTATTTTTTAATATTTATAGTATAAATAATTGGAAATATTTATCATTTATATGGGCTATTATACCTGCTATTAATACTTTTATATTTGCAAAAGTACCTATTAATACATTAAGTACAAATAATGATCATACATCAGAAAATAATATAGTTTCTATTAGAAAGTTATTATCTGTAAAAATAGTAATGATATTTGTAGTATTAATGATATGTGCTGGTGCTAGCGAAATGGCTATGGCTCAATGGATATCTTTTTTTACAGAAACTGCTCTTAATATTGATAAAAGTTTTGGTGATATATTTGGTGCTTCTATGTTTGCTTTTTGTATGGGAATTATGCGGGTTATTTTTGCTATAAAATCAGATAAAATAAATATTATACATTCTTTAATGATTGCATCTTTATTTTGTATAATTGGATATATAATAGCCTCATTAGCAAGTAATGCTATAATTTCTATAATAGGATGTGCTATAGTTGCATTATCTGTATCTATAATGTGGCCTTCTATATTTAGTTTATCTGCAAAACTATATTCAAAAGGTGCTACTTCTATGTTTGCATTACTTGCATTATCTGGAGATATTGGATGCTCTATTGGTACTTTTTTAGTTGGAACAGTTTCAAAAAGTAAATTGAGTATAATATTTTCAAGTATTATACAAAATAATACTGAAATAAAAATAGGTATACTATCTGTTATAGTATTTCCAATTATTATGCTTATAACTTTATTAATGGCAAAAAAATACAAAAGTAATTAAATTATCTTAAAAGTAATTCTATTTTTATTAATTTTCTCTCTCTTGCATAATCTAATGCAGTTTTAGAATTTTTATCTCTAATATTTTTATTAGCTCCGTGCTTAAGTAAAAGCTCTACTATCTTAACATAATTATCTCCATCTCCACCAAGTATAGTAACTTCAAGCAAAGCAGTCCATCCTAAATTATTAATTAAATTAACATCAATATCAGTATTTTCAAGTAAAAACTTTACAGTATCATAATGCCCCTTTTCACAAGCAGGTATAAGTGCATTACCACCATATCTATTTAGCACATTACGAGTATCAGAATTTTTATATGTAAGTTTTACTATATCAAGATATCCAGATGCACCAGCATATAAAAATGGAGAGTTTAATATATTATCTTGTATATTGACATCAGCTCCACTACCCACCAACATATCAACCATATTAACATCATTATTATAAGTTGCTATCATTAAAGCAGTACGACCACTACTATCTTTAATATTAGTATTAGTACCACTATCTAAAAATTTCTCTACAAGTCTTAAATCACCATTATAAACAGCCTTAAAAAAACTACTATTATTCTAAACATCAGAATAAAGATTAGTGCAAGATATAAATAATAAACTTAAAAAAATAAAATATTTCATACATACAAAAACTTAAAATATTAAAAATAGTAATAAATAAAATACAAAATTATATGCTGTATATTAATATATTTTTTATATACTTTAATTATTATATAATTTTAAAGAATATGAAAAGGATAATATATGAATTATAATAAATTATTAATAGAAAAAACAATAAGTGAATATATAAGTGAAGTAGACTCTAAAACACCTACTCCTGGTGGAGGTTCTGTAGTAGCACTTGTAGGAAGTCTTGCATGTGCTTTAGCTGGAATGGTTGCTCATTTTACTATAAATAAAAAAAGCTTTAAAGAGCTTAGTGAATATGATAAAGATTATTTTAATGAGGCTATAAAAAATATAAAAGATATTAAACAAAGACTTATAAGTATAATAGATGAAGATGCTAATATTTTCCAAGAATATATGAATATAACAAAAAAAAATAATAAAGAAGAAGAAGAACAAAAAATAGTAAATAAACTTATTAATATATCATTAAACACACTTAAATATTGCTATGAACTTACTTATGAGTTTGATAAGGTACTAAAATATGGAAATGAAAATTTAATAGCTGATATACTAATAGCTTATATTTTAATTAATGCCACATCTAAAGCAAGTATAATAAATATTAATGTTAATTTAAGCATTTTAAATAACAATGATATTTTACATAATTTAAAAAGAGATAGTTTATTATATATAGATAGGATAAATTTTTCATATAAAAATTTGGAGGAGAGAGTTAATTTATTTCATATACAATGAAGTATATGATAAGTAAGGTGTTTATATAATAAAATATTTATTATATATATTGTGTATATAGCTTTAAGGAGGCACACTATGAGCATAGCTACTAAACACGTTATATCTTTGAAAGAAGATGAAAAAGAAATGATAATAGAATTTCTAAATAATAAGTCTAATTCTAAACGTCTAACATCAAGAGCACATATATTATTAGCATTAGATTCTAAAAAAAATACAGGTCTTACACATACTGATATAGCAAGAGAGTATAATGTTACATATCATACTGTAGTTAATATTATAAATGAGTTTGTAAATAATGGACTAAACTCTACGCTAACTTATAAAAGAAATCCAAATAGTAATAGAAAGAAAAAAGAACATAAATAAAAAATAATCTGTGTGAAACTATTGATTATATACTCTATTATCTTCTATTATCTTCAATATTTTCGCACAAACTATAATATCTGGATTTAACTTTTTAAACATATAAGATACATTTTCATAAACATTACTAATTAAGTTTATACCAAAATTAATACCTCGCTTGATATTTCCTGTCATAGCCAAATCATCAGTAATAATAACCCCATCAAAGCCAAGTTCATTTTCTAAAATATTTAAATACTTACGAGACATGCTTGAGATATTCTCTTTATCTATATATTTATTCTCAATATGTCCAACAAGTATAAACTCCGCTCCAGCATCTATACCAGAAATAAAAGGAATAAACTCATTTGTCTTAAGTTTTTCTAAACTTTTATTAATAACTGGAAACTCTTTATGAGAATTAATAATAGTATCTCCATGTCCAGGAAAATGTTTTAATACGCTCATTATTCCGCTACTTTTTTGAGCACTTACTGTAGCATACACTAAATTAGAAACTATACCAACATTTATAGAAAAACTTCTATTATACAAATATGAATTACTATCACTTGCAATATCACAAACAGGACCAAGTAGCATATTAATGCCAAGATCCAATAAAAACTTAGATTTTTCTCTAGCATAATAATCAGCATATTCTACACTATTACTATCCCCTATATCCTTTTGAGAAATATATTTAAGCTTATCAAATTTAATTCTATTAACTTCTCCACCTTCTTGATCTACAGAAATTATCAAATTAGGATTTACTTTTTCTCTTAAATCCTTTGTTAATTGCTTTAACTGTACCTCACTTTCTATATTATAGTCAAACAATATAACTCCCATTATATGATTATCTTTTAATACTTTAATAGTCTCTTCAGATAATACCTTATCTTTAATACCAACCATTAAAAGAAGCCCCCTACGTTCTTCTAATGTCATATTTGCTACTTTATCTATATAAAAACTTAAATGTGGATATTCTTTTTTTAATAAATTGATATTCTCTCTTTTAGAACAAGAAAAAATAAATATAAATATTAATAATAATACCTTTTTCATATATTATTTATTAACTCCTCTAATTTTTTATCAATAGAACTTGTATCTATACTATAATTATAATTCATAAAAATTTCTTCACTTATAATATTAATAGCATTATCTACTAAATATTTTTTATTATTTATATAGTTTGTAATAATTAATTTTTTATAATTAAATTTTTTTACTAAAATATCCAAATAATAATTATAAAAATTATTAGTAATCATAATAAAATCAGCATTAGCCTTTATACCAGCATCAAAAGTTTTAATATTATCTATATTCATACATTTTAATAACATATCATCAAAGTACTTTGGAAAATATTTCAATGCTACTATCATATTTTTACTTTTATAAGATAGTACTGTATGATAAATAAGTTTAGATGATAAATCTTCATCTTTAGAAAATATATTTTTATTCATATAAAAATTCATATTACAAATAGGAGATATTAACATATTAACACCAATATCCCTTAAAAAAGAAGCTCTTAAAATGGCTATTTTTCTAGCATAATCAATACTACATTTCTCCCCAATATAGCAAGGATATACCTTAAAATCTTTAGAATAAAATGAAGTATAAGTCTCTTCTCTCTCTTCGTCTAATGCTATAATAATTTTTCTTTTAACTATTTTTTTTATTTCTATTATTAAATTTTTTAAATCTTCAATCTCAAGATTATTAATTAATATTATAATACCAAGTATCTTAGAATCATTTATCTTTCTTAAAACATTAATATCATACTTAGTAAGTGTAACAATTATAGGCTCTATTGTTTTACTACTATCTTTCTTTATATTTTTGGTAAATGATAATTTAACTTCAAAAAAAATAAAAACTAATAAAATTATTATAATAATAAATATTATGAACATAAATCTATAACAGTATTAGCAATATAAGTAGCATCATCAAAAGATAATGTACTATATAGAGGTAAAGAAACTTCATTTTTATATAATTCAAAAGAGTTTGGATAATCTTTTATATTATATCCTAAATTAATATAAGCAGTCATACAAGGAAGTGGTATATAATGTACATTTACTATTATACCCTTATCATACATCTTATCTATCAAAGTATCTCTCATATCTTCTGTAAAATTTTTAATTCTTATAGTATATAAATGATATGAAGATTCTTTTATATCATCTTTAAATATAGGTATAATTATATTTTTATTAGAAGATAAAATACTATTATATATATCAACTATCTTTTTTCTATGAAGTAGCATATCATCATAACGTCTTAATTGAGATAATCCAATAGCAGCATGAATATCACTCATATTGCACTTAAATCCATTATAAACTATATCATATCTCCAAGAAGACTTACCGCCACTATTCTTGTCAAAAGCACTCTTACTCTGACCATGTAAAGCCCACATAGAAACTTCTCTATATATTTCATCATAACTAATATTACCAATACTATTAAAAGCTAAAGCTCCACCCTCAGCCGTAGTGAGATTTTTTACAGCGTGAAAAGAAAAAGAAGTAAAGTCAGCCTGAGAAGCTACTTTCCTACCCTTATAAATAGCCCCTAAAGAATGAGCTGCATCAGATATAAATAAAATACGATTTAGTTCTTTTTGATATTTATTATTAGATGCCTTAAATAAATTTTTCTTTCTATTTAGAACTTCTATTATAGAATCATAATCACAAGGATAGCCCGCAATGTCTACAGATATAATAGCTTTAGTTTTCTCTGTAATAGCATTTTCTAATTTATATACATCTATATTAAAATTATTCTCTCTAAAATCTACAGCATCAATAAAAACAACCTTAGCCCCAGTATGTATAACCACATTTGCAGTAGCTGCATAAGTATATGAAGGGACAATAACTTCATCACCCTCACCTACTCCATAGAGCTTTAAAGCTATAAATAATCCAGCAGTAGCACTAGACAATAACTTTATAGAATCAATATCTAAATAATTTTTAAGCTCATCTTCAAATAACTTATTAACATTTCCACTCGTAATCCACTTAGACTTTAAAACAGCAACAACAGCCTCAATTTCACAATTAGTAATATCAGGTGGAGAAAAAGGTATAACTCTATTCATAATTATATTATTTTATCTATTAAGTCTTTTTAATGCAACCTCTGTAATAATATTAACAGCAGTATCAAGTCCTACAAAGTCACTATTAATAGAAATATCATAATTATGACAATCACCCCAAGTTCTACCGGTATAATATTGATAATGCTTAGCTCTTAATTTATCTCTATCTTTTAATAGTTTTTCTATATTTGTATCTTCTATTTTATAATCCTCAACAACTCTCTTTATTTTACTATCCATATCAGAATATATAAATACATTAATACAATTAGGCATCTTAGATAAAACATAATCAGCACATCTACCAACAATAACACAAGAACTCTTATAAGCTAAATCCTTAATAACATTACTCTCAGTAAAAAACATAGTATCTTGTAAAGATTCACTATTACCAAAAACCATAGCTCCAGCATAAGAACCTGATACACTAAAATTAAATAAAGAATTACCAGTTAATTTCTGCTCATTTTCTTCTACATAATCTTTAGAAAAACCTGTTTTCTGAGCTACTTTCTCTATTATAGCATTATCATAAAAATCTATATTAAGTCTACTTGCAACTTCTTCAGCTATTTTTCTACCACCACTTCCAAATTCTCTACTTATAGTAATAATAATTTTGTTATCCATAATAAAAAATCTCCATAGTAGTATTAATAAGTATTTTAATATAAAATTATTTAATGAAAAGGATAATAGTAATAAAATATATTAAATTACTATTCATATATACATATTAAAGTATAATTAATATAATCTAATTTGTCAAATTTATTACTATTTAGAAGAATAAATTAAATCAAGAATACCATTATTATAAGACTTTGTATTAATTAAGTTTAATTTAAGCAATGTAGAGTTATTATCATCAAAAAGTCTAATACCAGAACCTAATATTTTAGGAATAACACTAATATAATACTTATCAATTAACTTGCTCCTAATTAATTGATTAATAATATTAGCTCCTCCACAAATCCAAATACCCTTACCATTTTTATGTTTTAATTGATAAATAAAATCAGAAATATCTCTATTAACTATTTCTATATTATCTTTTTTATTTTCTATGCTACGATGAGTAAATACATAAGAATATAATTCATTATAAGGCCAAACATCAACAGAAAGTTCATTAACTATTTTTTCATAAGTATTATAACCTAAAATAACAGTATCTATTTTTTCTATAAAGTTATTATAAGAATTTAATATTTCTAAATTATCACTATAATCATCTAAAAAAGATACACTACCATTATTATCAGAAATAAAACCATCCAAAGTCATAGCTATATATAAATAAACTTCTCTCATAATGACAAATAAACTTTATGCCCTAGCTAAGTCAATACCAACCTGTTTACACTTATCTAAAATATCAAAACTCAGAGGCTCAACTGTAATAATAGGTTCTCTAAACATACTAATACCATTACTCAAAGCATCATTTTTCCACTTTTCCATCCACTCTCCATTACCCCAACTATAACTACCAAAGAAAAATACTTTTTTACCTTTTAAAAGATGTTTAATAGATTGATACATCGGCTCAAACTCAGTCTCTTCTAAAACCTCAGCACCCATAGCAGGACATCCTAAAGCTATTTTTTCAAAAGTAGAAGCAATTTCAGGAGTAAAGTTATAAGCTTTAAAAAACTCTACTTCTACTCCTTCAGATAATGCTCCATCTTTTAAGCTATTAGCCATAGTCTTAGTATTTCCAGTTTTACTCCATACAACTAAAGCTATTTTGTCATTCATAAAAATTACTTTTTTAAAGTATCATTAACTTCTTCTATCTCTTTTTTAGCAGTATCAACAGTTTCATTTATCTTATCAATACCATCCTCTAAAGCTTTAGAAGTAGTATCAATAGCATTATTAACAGCATCAGTAGCATTATTAATAGTTTCATCTACTTTATTAAGTCCATCAGAAATACTATCGCTAGCCTTATCTATAGACTTATTAACCTTATCAGCAACATCAGATATTTTATCCTTCTTCTCACAAGAAATGAAAACAAGAGAAAAAATTGATAATAATAAAATAATATTTTTAATCATAAATACACCCCTTAAATAGAATCATTTTTATATAAAGTTTTACCTTCTTTAATAGTCTCTAATATTTTAATATCTTTTATTTTCATAGGAGCCACTTCAAGAGGATTTTTATCAAGTATTAATAAATCAGCTAATTTACCTTCAATCAAACTACCCTTAATACTTTCTTCACCATTCTGATAAGCAGCATTTATAGTAACAGCTTTAATAGCATCTAATACAGTAACCTTCTGATTTTCACCAAGTAAAACTCCATTTTTTGTAACTCTATTAACAGCAACCCAAATAGTCTCAAGCATATTAGGATTAATAACAGGTGAATCTTGATGATATGTAAACTTCAAATCATTAGTTAATGCAGTATAACTTGCACTAATCTCTGAAGCTCTATCCATACCAAGATTTTCAATATGAGTATCTCCCCAATAATATACATGTGCTACAAAAAGAGAAGGTATGATGTTAAGTATTTTCATTCTTGCATATTCTTCTTCTGTAGATATTTGACTATGTATTAATACTGCTCTATAATTATTCGTTATACCTCTTTGTGTATTTACTATATCAAATGCACTTAAATATTGATTTGCAGCAGCATCGCCATTACAATGTGCTTGAAGTTGTACATTATCATCTAATGCCATATTAATAAAATTTACAACATCACTATCTCTATAAATAGGATATCCTCTATAATTAGCATCTCCTGTTTTATAAGGTTCCAAAAGCCATGCTGTTTTTGCTTGAGGAGAACCATCTAAAAATATTTTATAGCCATTAATTTTAAATCTATTACTATAATTACCTACTAATTCTTTATTTTTCTTTAATAAAGAAGAAGAGGTTTTTAAATCTACAAAACCTATAACATCTATATTAAATCTATGATTAGTTATCATATTTTTAATAATAGAAAAGTCAGGAATAGAAATTAAAGCTTCTTGTGCTGTTGTTATACCATAGCTTAAATATACATCTTCAGCTTGATTAATAAAGTTCATAAGATCTTCATCTGAAAGCTTGAAGTTTAATTTATGAACATAATTAAAATAAGCATTTTCTTCCATATATCCAGTAGGTTTTCTACTATCTGGATAACGCTCTATAAAACCACCTGCTATATCAGGAATATTTTCATCAACACCAAAATATTCAAGTGCCTTAGAGTTCATAGAACCAACATGTCCAGATGCATGAGTTATTAATATAGGATGAGTTGTTGAAATTTTATCTAAATCATCTCTAGTAGGATTTTTTTTATTTGGAAGTAAATTATTATCATAACCAAAACCTATTACCCAAGCATCTGAATTTAATTTACTTTTTACTATATAATTAGATAATTTTGTCTCTATTTCTAATATATTTGTAGAACCTGTTAAATTCACAGTAGATAGAGATTTTGCAAAATTAATTAAATGACTGTGAGAATCTATAAAAGATGGCATTAATGTTTTGCCTTTTAAGTCTATAATATTAATCTTTTTCTCTTTTAAAATATTACTAAACTCTTCATCATTATAATAAACCTTAGATATAATACCATTACTAATTTCTATAGCCTTAGCATAAAGTTCATCTTCTAATGTTATAATATTTCCATTATAGTATAGAGTAACATCATTATTAATTTTAATATTATCCTTTTTGCAAGATATAAATAAAATTAGAATAAAAGTAGTTAATAATAATAATTTTTTCATAATACAATAGCCTTAAAGTAATATACAAAGTTATTATATTAATATTTATACTTATGTCAATGATATATAATATATATATTATTGATATTATATAAAAATAGTAATATAATAAAAAAATGGATGTTAACATATTTACAGATAATTTAAATACAAAAGTATTTGGCAGAAATACAGTAATATTTGAATCTATAGATAGTACAAATACAAAAATGATAGAAGATTTAAATAATGGTTTAAACTTAGAAGAAGGAAGTGTATATATAGCATTAAAGCAAACAAATGGAAAAGGGAGCTTTGGGAATTCTTGGCAATCTGATAATAATCTTGGTTTATGGTGTAGTATATTAGCATATAGCCCTTATAAAAAAAATCCCATAAGTCTTTTACCTGGTATAGCATTAACTAAACTATTAAAAGAAAAATATAATATAGATGCACACTCAAAATGGCCAAATGATGTACTTATAAAAACAAAAAAAATATCTGGTACTCTGATACAAGTTATACCTACAAATGATAAAAAACAAAATGCTTGTATTATAGGAGTTGGTATTAATTTATATCATAAAAAAGAAGATTTTGATTATAATATAAAAGAAAAAGCTACTTCACTTATTATTGAAACTAATAAAAAAGTAGAAATAGAAAACTTCTATAAAGACTTTATTAAATACTTTGAAGATATATATTATAATGAGTATTCATTAATAGACTTATTTAAAACTCATACTAAAATGATAGGAAAAAAAATAAAAGCTAAAAATAATAATATAGAAACTAATGTCTTTGTAAAAGATATAACTAAAGAAGGATATTTAATTGTAGAAACATACAATGAAGAAAAAAAAATAATAAAAGAAGAAACTTGGATATCAAGAGCTTCTTTAGACATAGATACTAACTATTAATTAATATAGGAGTTATATACTACTATGAGAAAACCAATACCTTATAAAGCTGTAGAAGAAAAAAAGAAAATAGATACAAAAAAAATTGCTTTTATTATTATATTTCAGATAATAGTAATTATATTAGCTATTGTAACAACTGCAAGCTTATCATTATTATTTTCTATAAATCCATATATAAGTGCAGGTATTAGCTCTTTTATATTAATAATTCTTACAGTATTTTTTTCTAAAGAAATATTAAAAAATAATAAGAAAAAATAATTTTTTTGTTTACGTTATATCACAATACACTGTTATATTAAGCATCTATAATATATACGGGAGAATTATATAAATGAAAAAATCATTATTAATATTTTTTATTTTATTAATATCTATAACAGCATTAAATGCTCAAACATCAAGATTTAAAAGATTAACAGAAGCTCAATTAATAAATCTTGCTAATCCAAGTAGATTATCACATAGAATATTCTACAAAGAACCAAGTAAAGGACCAAATGCTAAATGGTTTGATGCGGTAAAAGAAGGGAATTTAGAACTTGTAAAATCTATGGTTGAAGAAGGACAAAATATAGAAGTTCAAGATACTGCAAGTCTTAATCAAACAGCTTTAGGATGGGCTGCTTTTATTGGATATTTAGATATAGTTCAATACTTAGTTGAAAAAGGTGCCAACATATACGCAGGAGACAGAGCGGATGTTACAAGTGCATTTAAGTCTGCTATATTAGGTGGAAATATAGATGTTATAGAATATCTATATCCTTTATATAAAGGAAAATTAAACTTAAATGAACAAGATAAGAGAGATGGAGAGACTATGCTTATGGTTGCTGCTGGTAATAATAGAGTTGATGCTGTTAAGTTTCTTTTAGATAAAAAAGTTGATGTAAATATTGTAAGTAAACAATTAAACAAGTCTGCATACACTTATGCTTGTGAATCTAGAAACAAAGAAATTATTGATATGATAGAAAAAGCTGGTGGAATAAATGTGAGAACAAAGAAAGCTTCTTGCAAATAAAAAATTGATTTTTTTATTAAAAAAGTATATTATATTTTATAATATAGAAATAAAAAAAAGGAGTTAAAAATGAAAAAAAATATTTTAATAGGATTGTCTACAATTGTGTTGATTATCTCTTGTAACAATAGCTCATCAGAACCTACTGTAAACAAGCCATTAACTACAAATGTACCAAGTGCAGACAAAACTAAAAAAGAAGGTACTCCATTATCAGAGTTTAATACTGCTGGAGGAACTATTGAAGGAAGAGCAGTAGCTCAACAACAAACAGGTAATAAAACTTACCCATTAAATGAAAGATTATACTCTTCTACTTGGTATCAATCAGAGGAAGACTATGATGATGGCGTTTTAGAGACGGAGGAAGTATTCGTATTCTTTGATCAAGACTCAAAAAAATCTAAGAGAGAATATGAAAATGGTAGATTAGATGAGACTGACTATGCTAATTTACAGCATATAGAAAATATTTCTACTGGTGATAATACTGGGAATAATGACCAAAATGCTGTTATAGTAAAAGTAAAAGAGCAAGGTGATGATGATTATGAGTATGAAGGCTATTATATGACTGATGATAGAAAAACTCTTTATATAGTAGAAGAAGATAGTCAAAGTAGTGCTAAATCAAAGCTCACAGAATTAATAAATGATGTAAAAGGAGGTAGAGCTAATAATCATAAAGATAAGAAGTATTTATTATCTATACAAGCTCGCTAATATAAATAAAAAGTAATAAAAAAGCACTCATTAAAAATAATAAGTGCTTTTTTATTAACCAAAAAATTAATAATCTAACTTAATCAAATAATCTATTTTTTCTACAAGTCTTGTAAAAGGACGCTCAACATTAATCATAGAATGCTCAACAACATTTCCATTTTCATCTTCAATATAAATCTCATAAAATAACTCTTTATGATCTGGCATATTTTCAAATGTAAGTTTAATATAAATAAAATTATTAATATTAATTCTATCCATTTTAGGTTCATACTCTAAATGTTTAAGCTCTTTATTTAATAATTCTCTACCTAATCCTTCTACGATAACATTATATATAGATTCAAGTTCCTTTCTAATATAATGAACATTATTGTCAAACATAAGTTCTCCTCAATTCAATAACTATTTAATTTTTATTATATAAAATATATTCATTTTTGTCAAAATTATTATAAACAAAAGACTTTATTAGAATAACTATTCCTGTTGTTCTTCTTCTTGTTTAGTAGCATTTGCATTCTTTAATTTATTAATAAAGTTTCTAAGTTCATCTTTACCCATAGTAGTACTACTTGTGGTATTGACTCTCTCTTTAATTCTCTTAGACCCAAGTGCTACAATAGTTTGAATGTCCAATATAAAACTAACAGTACCATCACCAAGTATAGTAGCTCCAGCAACACCATCAGATTTTGTAATATTATTTTTAAGAGTTTTAATTACAATATCCTGCTCACCTATCAAATTATTCACTAATAATGCAACTTGTTTATTATCAGAAGAAAGTATAACAGCATAATAAGAATCAACATCTTTATAACGCGAAGGAAGCTTAAATAACTCTTTAATACTCAAAACATTAATAACATCATCACGAATATTAATAACTTCAGTACCCTCAAGATAATGAATATCACTTGCATCTACTTTAATAGTCTCTAAAATACTATTAATAGGAATAGCATAAAACTCTTTTTCAGAGTCAATAATAAGAGCTTGAACAATAGCTACAGTTAATGGAATTCTCAAAATAAAAGTAGAACCCTCACCATACTTAGTTTCAATACCAACAGATCCGTTAATACGCTCCAAACTCTTATTAACAACATCCATTCCAACACCACGACCAGATATATTTGTAACTCTCTCAGCAGTAGAAAAACCAGGTGCAAAAATATAATCAAGCATTTGTTGTTCTGTTAATTTAGCATCAGCATCAACAAGCCCCTTCTTAACAGCAGACTCAAATATTTTTTGAGGAATCATACCCTTACCATCATCAGATATTTTAATAATAATAAGGTTTCCCTCATGTGATGCACTTAATACTATTTTACCAACTCGAGACTTACCCTTTGCTTCTCTCTCTTCTGGCATCTCAACACCATGATCTATTGCATTTCTAATAATATGTACTAATGGATCTACTAAAACTTCAATAACCGATTTATCAAGCTCAGTCTCCTCACCATACATTTCAAGTTCTACTTCCTTACCAAGTTCTTTAGATAAATCTCTTATAAGACGTGGAAATCTATTAAAAGTTTGAGCTATAGGAACCATCCTAATTTTCATAACAGTCTCTTGAAGCTCATTTGTTACTCTAGTTAATAATTGATAAGAAGTTCTAAACTTGCTTAATGACTCCTTATATATTTCCTCCATTGCTGTAAGATCTTTAAGTTTTTCATTAAAGCCGTTAATATATAAGTCTCTTAAATATTTAATCTCTGTTTTATTTAAATGCTCTTCTAATTTTCTAAGCATTTGAAGAACTGTATCTTTATAATATCTCTTCATTTCATTGATAGTATTAAATACCACTTTATTATATGAAGTAAAATCATCATCATATTGAGTATATGAACTTTTATTAGTAACAAGCTCCCCAACCTGATTCATCATAGCATCTATTCTATCACTCTCTACTCTTAAAAAAGAACTTTGTCTAGTCTCTATTCTTTTGTCTTCTTTATGAGCTACTTTAATATTTGCTTCTTCTCTTTTATGCAGTTCATATTCTTCTAATAAAAAATCATTTATAACAATTTTTTCTGTTATTTCAGGAAAAGTAATATTTTTAATAATTTCATCATCTTCAGAAGTAGTTTCTAAAATGTAAGTAACATTATTATAAAACTCATCTCCTTCCAACTCTTGTAAAGAAGGGACAGAATATATAACATCTCCAAAATCTTTAAGTCCCACAAATACTTGAACCCCGCCTACTGTTTTCATAGGGCTTTCTGTATTAAACTCTACATTTACTATTTTTGTTTTAATAGAATTTTCTAAATTATTTCTAATAATCTCTAATACAGTAGAGTCAAAATTTAATTTTGCATATTTTTGAGACAAGTCTATTTTTTTATTACTTAAAGTACTATTGTCTATTTTTACATCAATAGAATCAATATTATTCTCTAAGTTATGATTTATATCATTAATATTTAAATTATCAGAAATATTTTTTGTTTGATCATTAATATCATCAGTACCATCTTCATCATTAGGCAATAAAGGAGACCCTAATTTTAAATTTTTAAATATAACTAAAACATTAATTTCATTATGTATATCACCACTATATTCAACACCATCCTTAGCACACTCAATTAATTCTTTTAGTATATCAATACCCTTTAAAAGAACATCTATAGTAGAGTCATCTATAACTATCTTTTTATCTCTAATCAAATCAAGCAAGTCTTCAAATACATGAGCGTAGCTTTGAGTATTAAAAAGCTCAACAGCTCCAGCACTTCCTTTAAGAGTATGAACAGCTCTAAATATTTCTTGTATAGCATCTACATTACTTCTATCTTTTTCTAATACAAGAATATTCTGTTCTAATCTATCAAGCATATCAAATGCTTCTTCAAAGAAGTCTTTCAGAAGACTCTGTATATATTCGTCCATTTAATCTCCTCTTAATACTTATAAAAGAGAGTACAGTTATTATTTTATAACTTGAAAATATATAATTATCATTATATTATATATTAAATTAAATGTCTACATATATTTACATTTATTTTTAAGGAGTTTTATTATGCAATTATGTATTATTGGTACTGGATATGTTGGATTAATTACTGGAGCTTGTTTAGCTGAAATGGGAAATAATGTTATATGTGTTGATAATGATGAGGAAAAATTAAAAAAGTTAAAAAATGGTATAACACCATTATATGAACCTGGAGTAGAAGAAATTATTCTTTCAAATGTTGCTGAGGGAAGACTCGAGTTTACTAATGATTTAGAATATGCAGTAAATAAGTCACTTGTATGCTTTATTGCTGTAGGTACACCTTCTTCTGATGATGGGGCTTGTGATTTGAGCTTTGTTCTTTCTGTAGCAAATGATATTGGGAAGTATATGAAAGAATATAAGGTTATAGTTGATAAATCTACTGTTCCTGTTGGTACTCATTTACTGGTAGAAAATGAAATTAGGAAGAATTATTCTGGAGAGTTTGATGTTGTATCTAATCCTGAGTTTTTAAAACAAGGGGCTGCTGTAGAAGATTTTCTAAAACCAGATAGAGTTGTTATAGGCTCAAATAGTGAAAAGGCTACTGATATTATGAGAGATATTTATAGCCCTTTTACAAGAACAGGAAACCCTATTATTATAATGGATATAAAATCAGCAGAAATGACTAAATATGCTGCAAATGCTTTTCTTGCTACTAAAATATCTTTTGCAAATGAAATAGCTAATATTTGTGAAAAGGTTGGTGCTAATGCTGATTTGGTTAGAATTGGAATGGCTACTGATAGAAGAATAGGAAATCAATTTTTATTTCATGGACTTGGGTATGGTGGAAGTTGTTTTCCTAAGGATGTTCAGGCACTTGTAAAAACTGCTTCTGATTTTGGTATAGATTCTGATTTACTTAAAGCTACTCATAAAGTTAATATAAATCAGAGAAAGATACTTATAAATAAAATATTAAAGTATTATAATAATGATATAAAAGGAAAAACATTTTCTGTATGGGGACTTGCTTTTAAACCACAAACTAATGATATGCGTGAAGCTCCTGCTATTACAATTATCAATTCTTTATTAGAACTTGGGGCAAAAATTAAAGCTTATGATCCTAAGGCTATAGAAAGTGCAAAATTAATATTCAAAAATGATAATATAGAATACTCTACTCACTCATATGATGCTTTAGAAAATTCTGATGCTTTGATTATTATTACAGAATGGAATGAGTTTAGAAGACCAAACTTTGAAAAAATAAAAACTCTATTAAAAGAGCCTATTATATTTGATGGTAGAAATCAATTTGAAAAAAATAGAATGATAGAAAGAGGTATAAAATATATTTCAATTGGTGTTGCCGACTAAAAAATTAAATATATGAATATAAAAGGATATAAAGAATATTTACTTAATATACTAAGCTTGAGTATAGATGAAAACAATAAAATAGAAAATGATAGTATAAGAATATTAACTTATAATATAACAATACAATCTAAAATAATTCAGTTAGAAAAAAATAATAGTGTTATATGTACAATATATTTTTATACGCAAGCTCCTATAATAGAAAATATAATTTTTGACTATAGCTCATCAATAGCAACAGATGAATATAAAGCTATAGAGCTTGCTTGTAATAGTTTTGTTTTTTGTACTTTTAATGGCATTATAAGTTTTTTAAAAGGTGTATATCAACATGATCTTATTAGCTATATATTAAATTATAAAAAAATATACACTGTATCTGAAAGTCCTATTATAAGTCTAACTAATGAATATAATAATGTAGATAATTATGACATAATACTTGAGAGAAATCCAAATTTTCTATGGAACATAATAAAAAAAGATATAAAAGATATAATAACTAATGATAGAGTTAATTGCATAAAATTATCTATCACAAAAGTATTTAATGAAACTATAGTTGCAGATTGTAGTATTAATAATGTAGATAATGCTGTTTTAAATTCTATATTAGAAGAAAGATTCAAACAGATAAATTATGATTTTTTATATATTAAACAATTTTTATTCATATTACAAGATGATAGTACATATAAAAAATATCCATATTCAAAGGAAGAGATAGAATATTTTGTTATAGAAACCATTTTAGAATTTGAAAACTCTAATAATCACTATGATACTTATATAAAAAATATAAATGGTATTATAACTGATAACAATATTATAGAAGAGATGATGAACTTTATACCTAATATATGTTTAGAGAATGCTTTTCCTAATATAATTTTTAGTGATAAGGTTAATGTTTATGTGTCTGGAGAAAAATATAGTATGTATAAAAATCAGTTTAGAAGCTATAAATTAATAGAAGATGCTGTAATAGACAGTTTTTCTAATAAAATATTTAAAAGTGATACGTTTGATAAATTAGTAAAGATGAGTAGTTTATATAATAAAGTTAATAATATAGATGAAAACTTTACAGCAACTTTTTACTTCTCAGATAGATACGAATTAATATAATTTTCTAAATAGATAATTTTCTGCATTTATAATATATCTTGGAGGTTTCATCTTTCTTTTTACTTCTTCTATATCAATACTCTTGTTCTTGCTACGTTTGAAGTAAGATGAAAGATTATTAAATAAAAGATTATCATTTTCTAACACAGCAATAAACTCTAAAGAATCATCAAGGTAATTTAAAGTAGCATCTCAATGACTATCATTACATAAAATAATACCACCAACTTTTAAATATTTCTTAGTATAAAAGCTAACAAAACCAGCATACTGAGAAATAATTAAATCAAAATCATAGTCTATATCTAAATTATCACTTATATAATCTGCAAACAAAAAATTAACTTCAGAAGAATTATCATATATTTTATGATTATCTATATAATAAAATATAGATTTTTTATCATTAAAAAATTTAGAAGTATGTTTATAATTATCAATATATAAAACATTTTCTATATATAGAGAAGGAGTAATATCAATATAAGAACCAGGATAAAGTGCTTTTTTTATATCAAAAAAATTAGCAACATTTTTATATAAATCAAATCTATCTATTTTCTTACTATATTCTTTATAAAGTTCTATCATAATATAAATTAAAAATAAAAAAATATATATAAATAAAAAGGCAATGGACAAATATATCCATTACCTTTATTATATTAAAAACTTATATTCTTATAGAAGTGGAGATTCGTGCATAGCTTTTAATCTATACCATCTTCTATCTACTTCTTTTTGGAACTCAGCAAGTAAGTCAGGAGTTTTTAACATATGCTTAGTTTTACCCATCATACCTAACCACTCAGAAACAGGTAATTTCTTACTATCATCAATCATAGTAGTAATAGTAGTAATACCCTGCTCGATTTCATATAGAGGGAAGAAACAAGTATCAACAGCAGCCTTAATAACATCCTTACCCATATCATCAGGAGATTTCCAGTTTAATGGACAAGCAATTAAAAGCTTAATAAATACAGTACCCACGTTCTGAGCATACCACTGAGCTTTAGCAGCTTTCTTAATTAAATCAAGAGGATAAGCCTCAGCACCAGTAGCAATATAAGGCATATGACAACCAGCAAATATTTGAGTTACATCTTTGTGATTAAACTGCTTACCAATTTGTGCTTTACCAACATTAGAAGTAGAAGTTCTATGTCCTTTAGGAGTAGAGAATGATAATTGGTTACCAGTATTCATATAACCTTCATTATCATATTCTAATATAATCATTTTATGATTTCTAATAGCAGCACCAATAGAAGGTCCCATACCAATATCATGACCACCATCACCAGTAATCATAATGAAAGTAGGATCTTCTGGAGCATTAATTTCTCCTCTTCTCTTTCTTTCATAATAAGCTTCAACAATACCAGAAAGAGTAGCAGCACCATTTTGGAATAAGTTGTGTACATAAGTAGTTCTATAAGAACTATAAGGATAACCAGTAGTTACAACCATAGAACAACCAGTATGAACTAAAAGAACTATCTCACCTTCAATACCTTTCATAAAAGTATTAATACCAGAGAAGATACCACAACCATTACAAGCACCATGTCCTTGAGCATAACGATATGCTTTACCAGTTAACTCTCTTAAAGGAGGAAGTTTAACATCTACTTTCTTAGTCTCTTCATTGTAAGTAGTAACAATTCCAGACTTCTGACTTTCAATAGTAAGAGGTTCATGAACAGGCTTCATTTCTACGCCTTCATGTCCCCTATACTGCTCTAAATAATCCTGTTTTTTAACAGAACCTGTAGACTTTAACTCTTCTAAACCTAAATTAAATAAATCTTTAGCTTTATCAAGAGGGAATTCAGTACCACCAAGACCATATACTCTACTAATAACAGTAGTTTTATTTGTAGCATCATTCTTTAATGCTGCTCTAATCTCAGTAGACATATTACCACCCATACCAGAGTAAGAATCTTGTCTATCACCAACAACAACTACTTTAACATTTTTAAGTAATTCTTGTAATTCTTTTTCAGGGAAAGGACGTATTTGAGAAATACCAAAAGTACCTATTTTAAGAGAAGGATTTTCTTTAAGCATTTCATCAACAGCTAAAGTAGCAGTTTCATAAGCAGAACCACAAACCATAACAGCCACTTCAGCATTTTCCATATTATGAGTTTCTATAGGCTCATATTTTCTACCAGAAAGAGAAGCAAACTCTTCAAATACTTCTTTAATAATTTCACGAGAATCTTCTAAAGCCTCAGCCAACTGTAAATGGTTACCTGTTAACTCATTTTCATTCATGTAAGGTCCAATAGTTACAGGAACTCTACCAGGCTCTACAGAAGTTACTTCTGGTTTATATTCACCTAAGAAATCTTGTACATCTTTATCATTTTTAAATTGGAAAACTTTTTTCTTCTGGTGAGAAGTAAAGAAACCATCAGAAGAAACAATAATAGGTAATTTAGCTTTTTCTGCTATTTTTAATGCTAAAATATTAAAGTCATACACCATCTGAGTAGTATGAGCCATAATAATAATCCAACCAGTATTTAAAGCCATCATAATATCTGACTGGTCACACTTAATATCTAATGGACCAGAAACAGTTCTATTAACAACATTTAATACCATAGGGAAACGAGTACCAGACTGTACTGGAAGCTGTTCCATAGCATATAAAAGACCATTAGCAGAAGTAGCATTAAATACACGACCACCTGCAGTAGTAGCACCATAACAAATACCAGCAGCACCGTGCTCACCATCACCAGGAACCATACAAACTTCATGACGACCATTAGCCTTCATATCATCTAAGTATTCTGCAACCTGAGTAGAAGGAGTAATTGGATAATATCCCATTATGTGGTAGTTAATCTGAGCTGCCGCAATAGCTGCAAGTTCATTACCACTTTCAAGTATATGCTCTTGTTCAGCAAGATTATATTTAGTAGCCATTATTATTTACTCCTTAAATTATTTCTTATAGATATGCTGAGATAATTCATCTACATTAACATCTACTTCTAATTCTATTCTTAAAGCTTGATCTTCTTTAGCTAAAGGCTTAGCAGCGTAAGGCCCCTTAGGACAAGCTCTAACACATTTCAAACAACCTTTACAGTATTGATAATCTATACCCATCATATTCATAACATTAGTCTTAGAAGGGTCTTTTCTATCAGTACCTCTTTGCCATACAATACAAAGGTCTGGACATACAATTTCACACTGAGCACAATCAATACAGTTTTTAGGATTGAATACAGGAACTTTACCTGTACGAGTAACTTGTAAATCTTTTAAAGTAGAGTTACCTGCTGCATTAATATAACCACCTATAGGCTGATTTTTCTTACCATACATAGGCTCTGGCTTCTTATATGGAATATAAGGATATTTACCATCTGCTGGGAATTCTTTTACTATAGACTCATTATATCCTCTGTTAAAAGCTTCGATATTAGGCTCTACTAATTCTGGCTTTTTACCTTTGAACTGTGATCTAATAGCTGTTTCAAACTTATCTTTATCAATAAATGGAAGTTGCTTTAACATAGCTCCCATTATTATAGTATTTGCAGCCTGTGAAGGAAGTTTTAATTCTCCTGCAATTTTAATAGCATCTACACATACTACTGTACCACCATGAAGTTTAGCAAAATCTCTTGCTTCATCTGGAGTTTTATTAGTGTTAAAAATTACTATAGAGTCTTCTTTTACCCCCATTAAAGTCATTGGGTCTTTAAGAAGATTCATATGAAACACTGCTAAAACATGTGGTTCTTCTACTGTAGAGTTAACTCTAACCTCATTTTCAGAAAATCTTACGAAAGATTTAACTGGTGAACCTTTCTTTTCTGAACCATAACTTGAAAATGCAGCACCATAGTATCCTTGTGATAATACACCTACATCAGCAAGCATTTTACCTGCACTATTAGCACCCATTCCACCAATACTTTCGAGACGGATCTCGTAAAAGCCTAAATTATTGATTTTTGGCAGTTTCATGGTATTTCTTCTCCTTTTTTTCTTTAATAAAAAATTAATGGATTTTTGGGATTAATGTTGAATATTTTATCAGCATCAATTAAGAGCAATTTTACTACAAAAATAATAAAAGTCAATAATATATTAATACAACAAAAAATATTCTTCTTATAATATGATAAGCAATAGAACTATTTTGAAAGATGTTATATAAAAAAATAAAAAAATATTATGTAAATAAAACTTTACTTTTTACAATATACAAGTTATCATAACACCATTAAAAATACATAACAAACAAGTTGGAGAATTATGAAAAATATAATTTACATAGTCCTAATAGCAAGCATAACAGTAAACATAATATATGCTCAAGATAATAATACATATTCAAACGCCATATTCCCACAACTTCCTGATGCATACGACTTTTTTATAGCAAGAGAAGGAAATAATAAATTACCACAATATATAAAAACAGACTATATAAGAGATGACTATAAAAGAAAATTACCCGATTTAAACAATGAAACAAACTTAAGTTTTTTTGAGAAATATCCTGTAGAACTTCATCTAACAACAAGATTTTCATACTCTATATTAGTAAATACATTTAATATGAGAGATACATTTCTATCTGTAGGTCAAACTTTTCATAATGACTATATAGCATTTACTGGATTTATCACTGCTTATGGATACTTCGATACTCATGACCCTGATATAGACTATCCATACATAAAAGGAAATGCTGGTATATATGATGGTGGTGTTCAGGCTATATTTTTAGATAGAATATTAGTTTCTGCAAGAGGACGAGCTACTTATGATATTAATACTACTACATTCTTATTGATGCCTCATTATTATGATAGAAATTTAAACCCAGCATATATTGACACTCCAGATTATTATATACCTCAAACATTGAATGGACCTGGTATTAGAGTTGGATTTATTGGAAATCACTATGAAATAGCATATTCTCAAGGAGACTATAGACATTCTATACCAAAAGCATTTTTATTTAGATTTAATATACCAAATGTTGAGTTTAGATTATTATATGAACATGAAAACAGAAAAGCTCCTGAAATATGGAATAATGATGTATCAGAATCTTTAGTGCAAGCTTCATCTACATTTAGACTACCATTACTTAATGAAACTATGTGGATTAATGCTATAGCTGAGTATACTTGGAGAGAAGGAGATGCTAATTATATAAGATTAGAACAAGGATTTGAATGGTATATGCTTAATATTGCTCTTAGAGAAATGATACATATAAAAAATAATATTACTAAAGCTTATTTAGAATATGCTATATTTAGTAAGTTTAAAGTTGACAGTGCAGAGTTTAATCTTGGATTTCAGGGTGCTACAGATGGTAGATATTATATACTTGGGAGTATTAATTATTAATGAATAAAATATTTATAATATTTACAATATTAACATATACTTTATTAGCTGAGTCTATACCTTTATATAAATTACCAAAAAAAAGCTTAGATTTTGTTAATGAAAATTTTAAAGACTCTACTCTATATAGAGCTATTGAGGATTTTGGAAATTATACTTTAATATTTAAAGGTGGGCTTAAAGTTTTTGTAGATAATAATGGTGATTGGTATAGAGTAATAAATCCTAATGGAATTAAGATAACTTTCTTAGAAAAAGAAGTACAAAGAACTATTAGAAAACAATATAAAGATGATGTAATAATACACTTACATAATCACAAAGAATATTATTCTATAAAATTAAAAAATGGAACATATATAAAAATTAAAGCAGATGGAAATATTATAGAATAATATATTACTTTATATCTATATTTTTTTCATAAATAGAGTATAAAGTACTTGCAACACCATCTACAGTGTACGGTTTATCATTTATCTCAAAAGCATATAGCTCCCAATGATTACTATCTATAATTCTAAACTGAAAAAAATACTTATTAGAATCTGAGGATATACCTATCAAATCTATATAACGCATATAGTCATCTTCAGCTATAAAATCATCCCACTCTATATCATCAAAGGCCGTTATTAACTCCCCTATTGAGATATTTGTATAGCTTGTAAAATAACTTTGCTTAATAAAATCTATAGCATTATACTGTATACTTTTATGATTTATTTTACTGTTTGTATTAATAGAACTATAATCTACATACTGTATACTCACTTTATCTACTTCTTCCTTAGAGCAAGAGTAAATATAAAAAACTAATATAAAAAAAAGTAAAGTTTTAATGCTAATATTTTTCATAATTTAAATTCTCTTTTTATCGCTATATTCTTCTTTATATAAAATAGGTATAAAATTAACATAATAAGAAAGTTCAACACCTAAATCTATACTCTTAAATTTAACAATATCAGGATAAGAAGCTTTAAGTTTAATATTAGGAAAGTCATAATTAAAATAAAAACTAATACTAGATGATGAAAATCCATAAATATGTTTAAAACCCACTAAAAACTTTATATAAGGTATATATAAATCATCAAACCTTGATTTTAATCTATCATAATTAAGAACTTCTATTATATAATCATAATTCAAATTACCACTCAAAGCTAATTTTACTCCACCACCAGCACCGATAAAAAATGATGAAAATGTAGTTTGAACATATAAACCTAAATTAATACTGTCAAATAAATGTGTTTCAGTTCTTTTATTATTATAATTTATAAACTTAAAAGAGTCGTTATAATACCCAAAATCAAATGCAAATGATAATAGAGTATAATTATAAAAACTATCTCCTTTTGCAAATAAGACATTATATGTAGGCTGGAATAATAATCCCCATTCAAAAGAAGACTGTGATTCAAACTCTTTTTCTATAAGAGATTTATTATCAGAGACAATATCAAGTCCTGGCAAACTTCCTGCTAATAATAACTTATACCCCATACTAAAATATGTTTGCTGAGAAAATAAAAAACATGTAGAAATAAGCATCAATAAAAATAATTTTCTAAACATAGCAATATCTCTTAATCTAAGAAAAGTAAACAAGTAACAATATAACACAAACAATACTTAAAATCAACAATGTAAAATATATACATAAAAGAAAAAGACTTATAAATATAATTTACTATTATATAAAAGTATATATATAATAAAGTATTATTTTCAAATATCACTATTGATTATATATATCAATATGCTATAATTTTTTCTAATTATTATTAATTGATACTACTATTTTATTTTAGGAGAAACTATATGCCACCAAGATCAAAATTGGGTGAAATATCTAGACAAGAAATGCCTACAAGAGACGCTATTGAGCGTAGAAGTAATTTTGAAGAAGTAGCTTTAGGCTATACTGAAGAGCAGGCTATACAAGAAGCTATGAGATGTTTAGACTGTAAGAAGCCACATTGTATGGATGGATGTCCTGCTGGAGTTAAGATTCCTGAGTTTATTGAGCTTATTATTCAAAGAAGATTTGTAGATGCTGCTAAGAAAATTAAAGAGACAAATGCATTACCTGCAGCTTGTGGTAGAGTTTGTCCTCAGGAAGAGCAGTGTGAAATGAAGTGTGTTGTTGGAATTAAGCATGAACCTGTTGCTATTGGAAGATTAGAAAGATTTGTTGCAGATTATGAGAGAAATCATTCTACTTATGAAGGTATTAAAGTAGAAAAAAATGGAAAAAAAGTATGTATTGTTGGAGCTGGTCCTGCTGGTATTGCTTGTTCTGCTGACTTAGTAAAATTAGGTTATGATGTTACTGTACTTGAAGCTTTACATACTGTAGGTGGAGTTTTAATGTATGGTATTCCTGAGTTCCGTTTACCTAAAGAACTTGTAATGAAAGAAGTTGAAAATCTTAAAAAAGATGGTGTTAAGTTCTTAGTAAATCAGGTTGCTGGGGTATCATTAGATTTAGAAGAATTAAGAAAAGAGTATGATGCTGTATTTTTGGCTACTGGAGCTGGATTACCTGCTTTCTTAAATATCCCTGGTGAACATTTATGTGGTGTTTATTCTGCAAATGAATATTTAACAAGAGTTAATTTAATGGGTGCATACAAATTCCCTGAAGTTGATACTCCTGTAATTAGACATAAAAAAGTAGCTATATTAGGTGGTGGAAACGTTGCTATGGATGCTTGTAGAACTGCTGTTAGATTAGGTGCTGAAAAAGTTTATGTTATATACAGAAGAACTGAGAAAGAGCTTCCTGCAAGACTTGAAGAGATACATCATGCTATGGAAGAAGGTGTAGAGTTTAGATTCTTACGTTCTCCTTTAGAGTTGCTTGGTGATGAAAATGAAAATATTACTGCTGTAAGAACTCAAGTTATGGAGCTTGGGGAGCCTGATGCTGATGGTAGATGTAAGCCTGTTCCTGTTGAGGGTCAGACAGAAGATATAGAAATAGATGCTGTTGTTATAGCTATCGGTACTACTCCTAACCCATTAATATCTAGAAAAGTTCCTGAATTAAAAACTACAAAGAAAGGTACTTATGTAGTTAATGAAGAGACTTTAGAAACTTCTCTTGATGGAGTATTTGCTGGTGGTGATGCTGCTCGTGGTGCTGCTACTGTTATTCTTGCTGTTGGTGATGGTAAGAAAGCTGCTGCTGGAATACACAAAAAATTATCAGCTTAATAAAAAATAATGATAATTAAATTATAATAAAAAACCCTAATGAAAAAAAAACTCATTAGGGTTTTATTTTATATTAAACTTAATTTTTTAAATTATCATCCTCTGCATATACTCTATTATCTTCATAATAAAAAGGCATCTTATCAGCTCTATATAAAGAACCTCCTCTAATATTAGATCTAGTCTCCAACTTAAATAATACCTCTTTACTATCTTTTTCAACTTCTAATATTAACTGTTCTCCAGAATTACCATAAGTTAATAAAATATTTTCATATTTTTCTCCAGAATAATCTACATCAGATGTCCATCCTGAAAATACATTACTATATTTATATTCATATATTTTTTCAGAATCAAAATTATTGAAATCTTCAAATACTCTATATTCAACATACCTAGAACCATTAGTATTGTTAGATTCATCACCTTGATTATCAAACATACCTATATTACCATTATTGAGTAAAAATAAAGCATGCTGATTTTTAGGACCATCAACCCATGCATCTCCATTAACTCTATAAGGTTCTAATGATTTCAAATCCCTAATATGTAAATCATATGGAATATCTGTATTTTTATCTCCAACCATAGTATTTAAATATCTATCAGCCATCCACCACTTTAAAGTCCATGAAGAATAATTTATAGCAAAAACTCCTCGTTTTCTAGAAGAAACATATAGAATATCAGTATCTTTATCATAAACTAAAGAATTAGCATGAAACCAGTTAACAGGTATTTCAACACCATCAGTATTTATACCTGGATTAGAAGAAGAAAATACTATTTTATTTAAAATATTTATTTCTGCTGGATCATTATTTTTCAAGACTATATCACTAATTAATTTACCAAAATTTAATTCTCGAATAATATTCCCCTCACTATCTACTTCTACTAATCCATCTTCTCTAACTTCATCAGAAAAAGATAAATATATATAATTACTTCCTTTTTTTATAGAGTCATGATGTGCTCTTGTAGGAAAATTAACTAGTTGTTTACCAATCAAACTATAAACTCCAGAATTCTTATCAACAACATACAAAGTAGTTCTTTTATTATCTACCTTAGATTTAGAAATATAAGAAATACTATTAAAATATCTTAAATATCCATTACGAGAAATTCCAAGTACGAACCAATTCCAAGGCTCTATAGTTTTTGATACGAAATACATATCAGGATTATTTATATTTTTCTCTTTAGGTAAATTATATATTTCTACAGGATACTTAGTTTCTATATAGTTTGTACCCATATAGATCTCAGGTATATAAACTTCTTTCTTTATTTTCATTAATCCAAATAAACCATATTTAACTATAATTGTATTAGTAGATTCTGGAAAAAGTCCATGTATATCAAACTCTATACCATACCTAGATGGATAGGTATATGATATATCATTTTCACCGTATAATCCTTTAACTAATACAGTGATAGGAAAATTATTAATTTTCTCTAACTTATAAATAGCAGATAAAGGAGTATGCTCATATGGGTTAATAATTATTTCACCTTTAGAACAAGAAAATGTAAATAATAATATAAATAATAAAACAATTTTATTTATATTATATTGTTGTGTTGTGTTGTGTTGTGTTGTGTTGTGTTGTGTTGTGTTGTGTTGTGTTGTGTTGTGTTGTGTTGTGTTGTGTTGTGTTGTGTTGTGTTGTGTTGTGTTGTGTTGTGTTGTGTTGTGTCATTAATTAAAAACCTCCATTCTACGATTATATAAAATAATAAATATTTTTCAATTACTTTGCTAAAAATATAATTGAAATTACTCCACCTATAGTACCTAAAACAATAAGTATAATACCAAAAATAATCATAATAAAAAACCTCTCACTAAATTAATTTTTTAATTTAAATAATTACTCATAAGAAAATAAATACCATATAAAAATCTATCACTATTAGTACTAATAGATATATGAATATTTATAGTGTCTGTATATGATGCTCCATAATACATTCCCTCAGAAAAAATAGATATATTAGAACAACTATATGAATCATATAAATAATAACCATAAAAAACATTATCTATACTATATTTAGTAAATCCTAAATCATTAAACATTTTATTTAATGATGATAATGTTGATGTAGAATTACTTATTTTTTCTTTAAGTTCTTCAAAATTCATATTAGACAATTGATGAAATGGTTGTATTATTTCATAATCTGATAATTGTTCTATCCAACTATTTATAATATCATTATCTACATTATACGAAATAAATAAAGAAATATAACTATCATCACTAATAAAAATCTCTTCATCAAAAGCATTATTAAAACTACCATCATCCATATATCTAAAGCTATCTATATAATTATTATCTCTATCATATATACACCATATAAGCGAAATAGCAAATCTTTTGATTATAGGATTATCACAAAAAATCTCTCGCCAATTTCTATATTTCCATTTACGTCCACTAATAAAGTCTATTATTAATCTGTTTTTCTCTATCTTAATAATATTTTTGATAACACTTTTTAAATTTGATATTTCTTTTTTTAATACATCAGGAAAAACACTTGGTATTGTTTTTAGCTCTTTTTCTTTAGTTTCATCATAAAAAGAAAAACTAATATTATCTTTAAATAGTATTCTATACTTCTTATTATCTTCATTATTATAATATCTAATACCATTAGAATTAAAATTAAAATTTGGTATTATACTATCTACAAACTCTTCTTCTGTGGTATCAAGTTCTTTAATTTTTGAATCAAGAATCTCTTGAGCTTTTTCTCTTATACTATTTTGCTTAAATGTTTTTAAAGCTTCATATATAAAATAATATCCCAAGTTAGTATTGCTTAAAGATATAACCTCCAAATAAAAAGAAGATAATTTATACCTATTAGAAGATATATTTTTAGCACTATTATACAAGCTTATTAAACTATAATTATTTCCCAAAATAGAATATAATAATAATATATTTTTAGTTTTAATATTCATATCCCAATTATCATATATTCTTTCTATTGCAGAAAAAAAGCTATCTTTATCTAAGGAATCTATTATTATATCTAAATCTTTTATTCTATAAACTTCATCAATAGTTAAATATCTACCTATAATATACCTTATAACAGAAGTATCTACAAATACAGACTTATCCTTTATATAAACATTATTAATCAAACTATCATCTATAAACGATGTTATTTTTTGAAGTTTTGAATTATAGTCCTTAGATACTATACTATTAATTTCTTCTAAACTAAGCATAAACAATACTAAATTATAATACAAAATACTACAAACATCAATATTATACATTTTTATAAAAAAACAAATAAAAATACTTGACATTTATTATTACTATAGTATAATTCTATTTAATAAAAGTGCTGGTGTAGCTCAATTGGTAGAGCAGCTGATTTGTAATCAGCCGGTTGCGGGTTCGAGTCCCATTACCAGCTCATTTAATTTTTAATCCTTATAAAAACTTCATTTTTATAAGGATTTTTATTTTTTAAAGGTTTTTATTATGAAATTAAAAGAGTTTATAAAAAAGAATGGATATTTTCTTATAGCAGAAGCTGGATGTAATCATGAAGGTAGTTTAGATAATGCAATTCAAATGGTGAGAGAGGCTTCTAAAACAAAAGCTCATGCTATTAAGTTTCAATCTTTTACAAAAGACACATTATTTGCAACTGAAGAATATACAAAAACTTTATCATTAGATAAAAATGCATTAGATGCTGTTGATAATATTACTTTCAAAAAGGAATGGTACAAGCCTCTAATAGAAGAGTGTAAAAAAAATAATATTATATTTATGAGTACTCCTTTTTCTCTGGAAGCTGTTGATGATATGGAGCATAATGATGTTGCTATATATAAGATAGCATCTTGTGATATTGATAACTTACCACTATTAGAAAGACTTGCTAAAACTAAGAAACCTATAATAATATCTACTGGATTAGCTTTAAATAAAGATATAAAAGGGGCATTATCTATATTAAAAAGAAATGAGGTTGCTTTATTACATTGTTCTGTACAATACCCTACTCCTTTGGAATTTGCTAGACTTAATAGAATAAAAGTGCTTAGAAAAATATTCAAAAAAAATATAATAGGATACTCTGATCATACTATAGGTATAGAAGCTCCTAAAATTGCATTTACACTTGGAGCAAAAATTATAGAAAAACACTTTACAATTACTCCAGAAAAAAAAGAAGGAGATCATATTATAAGTTTATCTCCAGATGAAATGAAAGCATTATCATACTCTTTAGATGGAATAAAAGATATGCTTGGAGATGCTACTTCATTAAAAAAAGAACATATATTAAGTGAACAAGAAAAAAAAGAACTTGTTTTTGCTAAGAGAGCTATTTACTTAACTCATAATATGGAATCTGGTATGATTGTAAATGAAAATGATTTAATAGCTTTAAGACCTAATGTTGGAATATCTGCTAAAGACTATAAATCTATAATAGGAAAGAAATTAAAAGTTAATAAAAATGCTTATACAGCTTTGTCATTAAAAGATTTTGAAAAATAATATATATAATGGAGTACTTTTATAATAATTAAGTACTCCAATTTTTTATATTATTAAACTATTTGTTCAAATTCTATATTTTTAGAATCTTTATTAATTATCTCTACAACTTCTTTTTTACCATCTTTATAAGTTGCAGTAATAGAAAGTTTATCAGCTTCTTCCTTAGAAAAATAACCTATAATATTTGCAGTTCTTAAGATAAAATCACCTAAATTATCTACATCATTATAAACTTCTAAAAAGGCAGAAGGACCTTTATCATAATTAGGTTCTAATAAAACCCAATTCTTCTCAAAAGTATCTCGCTTTGATAGACCTATATTTTCATCTCTATTTCTACCTACAATTAACTTAATATCTTTATGAAGTCTTATATGTCTACCAATAGCTAAATGTTGCAACACATCCATATTAATTATATCTTTTCCATTATGTGCAACCAATTCATTATATCTTCTTGCATACCCTTTGTCTACTATAGAACATCCTGCCCCTGCTGGTTCTGGATATTCTTCTATTCCAAACTCTTTAGCTAATTCCATTTGTTTATGGCGAGAACGTCCTGATATATCATATAAATTATCTCTATTAATAAGACCTTCTTGCTCTGGAATAGTTATAGGAAGAAGCTTAGCTGATAATGGACGAAGTAATCTACCTTCAAGACCACTCTCTTTTAATCCATTTAATAAATCCTGAGATTTCTGACTCATAGGGCGTTGTCCTTGTACTTCTCCTGTAGCTACAAAGTCAAAACCCTCTTCTTCCATTATTTTCTTAGCAGTTTTAAACATTAATATATGACAATCCAAACAAGGATTAATAGCACTTCCATATCCATATTTAGGATTTAATAACATATCAATATAAACATCTTTTAATGATACATATCTTAATGGAATTCCCAATTTATCTGTAATTTTTTTAGCAGGATCTTCATTTTTAGTATCTAATAATTCTGATTTAATAACAGAATATTCAAGACCAGTAACAAACTTTATTGCCGTAACATCTATATTTTCTCTTTTTAGTATTGCACCTACAAGAGAGCTATCTAAACCACCAGAAAGTAAAAGTAATGCTTTTGCTTTTTTACTCATAATTTATATTTCCTCTTTTATATTTTTTAAACATAGTATTATATATTATTTAATGCTTCTTTCAATATAAAAACTATTAAAAAAGATTACTTAATTGACAATATGAATATATTATTTATAATATATATAAATACAAAATATTAGGAGTTCAAAATGAAAAAATTATTTATCTTTATATTAATAATGCTTATTAATTCAATACTATTTGCTGGAATGATTATACCAGAATCTCAACTACCTCAAGCTGCTAAAAATTTCATTAATCAAGCATTTACAGGAGTAAAAATTTCTGTAGTAGAAAAAGAAACTATAGGGTATGACGTAGTTCTATCAAATGGAATGACAGTTGAGTTTAACAATAAAGGGGAATGGAGAAATATAGATTCTAATTATAACCCTATTCCATTTTCTGTTTTACCTGAGAATGTAGCTAATGTTGTAAAATCTACTTATTCTGATGCTATTATGATTGATGTAGAAAAAATTGGTAAAAATTATAAAATAGAACTAAATAACAATGTAAAAATGACTATTAGACCTGATGGTAAAATTATTAGACATAGATTAGATGATTAATTATGAAAAAAATATATATATTGATAACAATACTATTAATAATGAATTGTAAAAACAATTATGATCCTGATAATCAAGATAATAACCAGGATGAAACTATAGTTGTAAGCAATTACAAATTACCTAGAGGTTCATTATCCCAAGATGCTCAAAAGAAGCCTCTTGATCCTAACAATAAATCAATTACTTTATTTAAAAAAGGGGACTTCGGATCTAAGTACTATAGAATTCCTTCTTTATTAGTCACTAAAAAAGGTACATTAATAGCTGCAATAGATAGAAGATACGATTCTCCAGCAGATTTGGGTGTAAATAAAACAAGAGTAGATGTATTAATAAGAAGAAGTGAAGATTTAGGTAATTCCTGGTCATCACCTATATTAATTGGTGATGGAGCTGGTAATAATCCTCAAGATAGAAGTAAATCATATGGTGATGTTTTTATGGTAAATGGTCATGATGGGAGCATTATATTAGGATTGATAAAAGAGCCCGGAAGGCAACAAAAAACTCCTAGAGGTAATACTATAATATATAGAAGTATAGATGATGGTAAGAGTTGGAATAAAGTATCAGAAATATCACCTAGTATGATTCCTAATGCGGATAGAGGATTTGGGGTATCAGGTCAGGGAGTAACTTTAAGACATGGTATAAATAAAAATAATAATAAAATAATGTTTACATATTTTCAGTGGGATAAAAATGGTGGGGGGGGGGTATCTATATCTACTATGATATCATATGATAATGGAATCACTTGGAATGCTGTAGGTAATCTGAAACCAAGCTCTTCAATAGATGAAACTAAAGGTGTAGAATTATCAGATGGAACTATAATGCTAAATCATAGAAGAAGTGTTAATGAAGGTGGAAGGTCTTGGAGTATATCAAAAGATGGAGGAAAAACTTGGACTTATCAAGGAATAGATCCAGAAGTTGATGATCCTGGTAATAATGCTGAAATGGTACGTTATGAATTTAATGGAAAACATATTAAAGATAACAAATACATTCTAATGATAAATGCAAACTCTAAAAAAAATGGAAAATGGTTTTTTGCAAGAAAAAATCATTATGTAAGACTAACAAAAAATGAATTTAATAATGGAAATGGAACATCATATGGAAAGTACGCCTATTCAAAACAGTTAGTAAAAAATGGAGATAAACTATATTCTGGATATCCTGTAATAACAGTGTTGCCAGATGGTACTATAGCAACATTAACTGAAGAAACATGGACTACAAGCAGAAATCCTACTCCAACAGATGCGGGAGGTGATGATTATGATATAGTATTTAGAAGATTCAACTTATTTTGGCTTACAGATGGAAAAGAATATGTAGATTATTCAAAAGATTTTCTATTTCAAAATAGTAATTAAGTATAGACTTTAGAAATTAGTATGGAAATATTATGAAACTTAAGGAATACATAGATATTAGATTAAAAGAAATAAACTCAGAGATAGATAATATATTTGAGGAAAGTAATATAGAGTTGGAAAATCAGTTTTTAGAAATGATGAAATACCCTCTTGATGCTGGTGGAAAAAGGATACGCCCTATTCTAACTTTACTTGCTTGTGAATTTTTCTCTGAAGATTATAAAAAAGCTATTATTCCTGCAATATCATTAGAGCTTATACATACATACTCATTAGTACATGATGATTTACCTTCTATGGATAATGATGATTTTAGACGTGGTAAACATACAACTCATATTAAATATGGCGAGGCTAATGCTATACTTGTTGGAGATGCACTACTTACAACAGCTTTTCAGATACTTACAAAGTCTTCTATAAATAATGATTCTCTAAGAAAAGTACTATATGAAATAAGTTATGCTTCAGGATATCAGGGTATGGTTATGGGGCAGATGCTTGATTTATATTTTGAAAATAAACAATTAGACTTTGAAATGCTCAAAAACATACATTCAAAAAAAACTGCTGCTATGATTAGAGCTGCTATTAGAGTGGGTGCTTTATGTTCTGAGCAAAGTAGTATAAATATAGAGAATATAACTAAGTATGGAGAATATATTGGACTTGCTTTTCAGATACAAGATGATATATTGGATGTTATTTCTGATAAAGATACTCTTGGCAAAACTGCTGGTAAAGATCAGAATGTTGGTAAGCTAACATATGTAAAACAATTTGGGCTTGAAGAAGCTAAAAATAAGGCAAATGATGCAATAGAAAAAGCAATAAAATCTCTAGATAATTATCAGAACTCTAATGCAAAGAGTATATTAATAGAATTAGCTAAATATATAGTGGAAAGACAAAATTAATAATATATGCAAAGAATAGAAAATATAAAAGCAATAGAAAAAAATATTAAAGCATATCCTACTAATTTTTTGCAGATATTAAATAATAATGAAGAGAAAATAGATAACTTAAGTTTAGAGGTTATAGAAACAAAGTCAGAAAAAAAATCTGCAAAAGTATTTTTTAATAACAAACAAATATTACTTCACAGTGCTTATGACCCTATAAAAGAAGCTAATACTCTAATAAAAGAGATAGAAGAAAATAAAGATGATTTAGATATTGTATTTATTTTTGGAATTGGGTGTGGTTATTTAATAGATTCAATAAAAAAGCTTAATATAAATATAGCTGTTATAGAGCCATCTATATACTTTTTTAATTTACTTATTAATAATTTTAAATTAGATAAAATATTATCAGACTATAATATAACATTTTTTATAGGTGGAAATGATATAGAAGATATAGAGAAATATATATCTCTAATACAAACAAAAAAAGTTAAATTTTTAGTCACTCGTTCATACTCTTCTATTTTCACAGAAGAAGCATTATTCTATCAACAAAAAGTTTTATCTATAGTAGATAAAAAAATTATAAATATAAATACAATATCAAGATTTGATAAATTATGGGCATATAATATAGCTTCAAATGTAGTAGAAATTTCAACTCATTATGGAGTAAACAAATTTTTTAATAAATATAAAAATATACCAGCTATTATAGTATCTGCAGGTCCTTCACTTGAAAAGAATATAAATAAATTAAAAGATATGAAAACAAAATCTATTATAATAGCAGTAGATACCGCTGTAAAACCTCTTCAAGCTCATAATATAGAGCCACATTTTATTATAACAATAGATCCTCAAAAGAAAAATGCTAAATATCTTAGAAATATAAAATTTACAAATAGTATAATGATAGCAGAATCATCTATAGATAATGAGGCTATCAGAAATTTTAAAGGTAGTATATTCTTTATAGACTCTATTTTTCCATTAGCAAAAGAGTTTATGAAGGCTCTTGGTGATAGAGGTGATGTAACTATGGGTGGAAGTGTATCTACATCTGCTTTTGATTTTGCTATACGTACTGGAGCTAATCCTATAATAATGGTTGGTCTTGATTTATCTTTTCCAAATCATCAAACTCATATAAAAGGTAGTTATCATGAAGAGAATTTTTTTACAGAAATTAATAAATTAGATTCTTATGATAGTAGAATATATAAAGTATTAGTATCTGGAAATTTAAGAGAAGAAAAAAATATTTATAATGAAACTGTTTATACAGATTCTCGTTTTGATATGTATAGAAACTGGTATGAAGAGCAATGTAGTAAGTATGATAATATAAAATTTTATAATGCTACTGAAGGTGGTGTCATTATAAAGACTATGGAAAATATTACTCTTGATGAAATTATAAATAAATATAATGACATAATAATAGATATAGACAAAACTGATAAGGACTTAGAAAATAAAAATAATATACTAATAAAAGTAAAAGAATACTTAATTAAAACTAATATAGAAATTGATAATATATCACCATACGTAGATAAAGCTATAGAATTATGCAATAAAATAAATGAAGATATTAATAGACATAGAAAAGTAGATAAACTATTAGATGAATTAGGATCATTTGATATAAAAATACTAAATACCACAAAAACAAATTCTCTACTTGGAATCACTATGCAAAAAACTATAAAGATGATAACAGAAGGATTTGATTTTGAAGATGATAAATATCATAAATCTATAATAAACTCATATAAACTATATGAAGCTATGAAAGAAAGTATTCACTTCAATAAATATATCATACAAAGAGCATTAATAAAAATTAATAATGAATTAGAATAAAAAAATATTATACATAATATTATAATATTTCCGATAAGGATTTATAGTATAATTATTATAAGGTAATTTTGTATGAAAAATATAGTGACTTTTATATTAACTTCTTCTTTACTGTTATTTTCTAATGTATTTTCTCAGGATAATAATGGTTTTTTAGATACTATTATGCTTGATAAAATAGATAGATTATACAATAACGATGAAATTATAGCAGATTCATCATACACTATTAGCATGCACTTTGACTTAAATAGATATAGACTAAATGAACCTATAACTATGGAAATCAAAATATTTGCAAAAAAAGGTACTATTAGTTTTACTAATTCTATTAATCCTTTTAACAACTATATATTTGAAGTTTATGATACATATAATAATAAAGTAATTCCATCTGATAATTATAGTTTATGGAAATATAAAAATGAAGATATAGGAAGAGATGAAAAAGATAGAGTTGTGACTCTTAGTGAAGGTGAGAGTTATTCTTATTATATAGATTTAAATAACTGGTTTACTTTTGATAAAAAAGGAAAGTATAGAATAGAAGGTAGCTTCAATCCTATGCCAGAGATAAGCGATAGATTTTTGATGAAAGCTGACACTACATACTTCTTTGTAGATGATGCTGTAAATAATGATATTAATAATAATTACTCTACAATACCAAATATCATTACAAATACAATACAAACAGATAATCAATTACCTGTATTATATCCAGATTCTATAGTTTCAAATACACTATTTGCTATGCAAACAAAAGACTGGAATAAATACTTTCAATATATGCATATGCCTTCTATTATAAGTATAAGTCAGAGATATGCTGAGATATATAGAACAGATTATAGCAATACTTATATAGAAGATTTTACAGACTTAGGATTAAATAGAAAAATAAGAGAATTAAATTTTAATAATTTTCTAAGAACTCAATTTAATAATACTATTAATCAACAATATATAAGAACTAACTTTGGAAATAATTTTTATAATAATTTAGAATTAGCATATAGATCTCAAAATATTAAAGAATTAGCTATAAAGTTTGATCTTTTATATAGAACTTCTCTACCAGAAGACAGAAAAGCACTATTTGAAGAATATAAAAAATACCTAGCATCAGCATACGATAGAAGATTAAGAAATAATTTTATAGCAGAACTTCAAAGAAATATAGTATCAGCAAGAGAGCCAAAATTAAAAGAGCATTATACTACAATATTGAATATGATAAAAGAAGAATATAATCCAGCAACTACTTATACATTATTAAACTTTATAATAGATAAAGTAACAATAACAGAGGAATATGGTCTTCCAAGAGCAATGGTAGAAACAAGATTATTTAATAGATTCTTCAATGCAGATAATGGAAATATATATAATCCTGTAGTAAAAAGAATATTTATACTAAGAAAATTAGGTGAGTATTGGTATATAGTAAACTATTATGACTCTGTATCTAATTAAAAATAAATAATAGATTTTATAAAATAAAGCAAGGTTATAGTTTATAATCTTGCTTTATTTTATAGTTTTTCTACATAGAAATAAAATTATATTATTTATATATTTTATTATTATTTAACTTACTAATTTTATTCTTAATTTTTTTATTTAATTTATTTTTATAATCTTCTTTATATGTACTTGTATTTTTTAATAATTCATCTATAAATGAAGAAACATCATCACCAGTTATTTCTAAAACAGATTTTCCTTCTGAAATACCCTCCTCAAATAACTCAATCAATCCTTCATGAATCTTCATCATATCATACCCAGCTCCAGATACAAACATCCACATATTAGACTGAATTTCTTTAAATACATATTGATAATCTTCAGGCATAGATTTTACTCTCTCCATCTGCTTTCTATATTCCTTCTTACTCTTTATCATTTTATGTATATTAAAATAATCATCAAAAAATTTCTTCATAACTATCTCTTCTCCTTTAATTCATTAATTTTAGATGATAAAAACTCCCATTTCTCCCAAAATAATTTTAATTCTTTAGCTCCAGCTTCATTAAGAGAATAGAATTTTCTTTGTGGTCCAAGTTCAGATTGTTTTTTTTCAATATTGACTAAATTATTTTTTTCAAGTCTAACCAAAATTGTATATACTGTGCCCTCAACAACATCTGTAAAGCCTAACAACTTTAATTGGCGTGTAATTTCATACCCATAAGTATCTCCCCTATTTATGATTTCAAGAACACACCCTTCCAAAATACCTTTTAACATTTCTGTTATATTTTCCACTTATATACCTCTTAAGCTATTAAGTAATACTTAGTACATCTATATTGTATTACATAATAGTTAATTGTCAATATATATTTTATAAAAAATTATAAAAGAAAGTTTATAAAGAAAAATAATAGGTTAAAGTATAGATTTGTAATAATTAGATTTTTATATAAAATAATGAATATTAAAAAAGCAAGACTATATAAATATAATCTTGCTTTATTATTTTTTATAAAATTTATTTATTCACTAGCATCTGATTCCCAAATATAGTCATCATTATATTCTTTATAATCACCCTTAGCAATAACTCCCTTAACAACTAAATTATCATCAAGTATAACCAAATCAGCAATATACCCCTCTTTAATTCTACCATACTTATCCTCAATCCCCATAGCCTCAGCAGGATAAAGCGAAACCATTCTCAAAGCCTCCTCAACAGTAGCACCAACCTTATGAACAGCATTTCTAACAGATTGACTCATAGTAATAGAGGCTCCACCAAGAGTACCATTTTCATCAACAAGCTTATTACCACGTCTATAAATCATCTTACCAGCCCATTTATATTCTTTAATATCAGAAGCAGCAGGAGCAATAGCATCAGTCACAATACAAATCTTACCAGGTTTTAATTTATAAGCAAGTTCAGCAGAAGCAAAATCACAATGAAGTCCATCAACTATAAGACCAGCATAAATATCTTTAGTCTCTAATACAGCTCCAACAGCACCAGGCTCCCTAGAACCCCAAGGACGCATAGCATTAAACAAATGTGTAGCAAAACTTATTCCATAAGGAATTTTTTCTTTTACCTGATTATAAGTAGCATTAGTATGACCTAAAGATACAACTATCCCAGAATCGGCAAGTTTTTTAATAGTATCCCCATCAACATTTTCAGGTGCAAGTGTAACCATAGTACATTTAGAAGATATAATACGCTCAATCATCTCATCATTAGATTTTCTAATATAATTTTCAGGATGTATACCCTTTTTCTCTGTAGATATATAAGGACCTTCAAAATGAATACCTAAAACACCAAGAACAGACATATCTTCTATATGATTAAATAAATCTATTATTTTAAGCATATAATCATCACTTGTTGTGATAATAGTAGGTAAATAAGAAGTACAACCATATTTTTGATTTACTTCATTAATATTTTGTAATGTTTCTATTGTTGGAGTAGCATTAATATCATATCCACCTATTCCATTTACTTGTAAGTCTATATATCCAGGAGCTACAATTTTTCCACCTAAATCTATTCTGCTAATAATAGTGTCTACATTAATTTCTTTTTCTACACTCTTTATAACATTATTTTCTATAATAATACAATGACCATCTATAAACTTTTCACCATCAAATATTCTAACATTAGTAAGGGCATAATAAGCCTTATATAACCCCTTAATCAATTCCTTAGGATGTAAACTCTTACTCTCTAAACTCTTAGCATACTTATAAGTTTTTACTTTCAAATCACTTACAGCATCTTCATCAGCAACAACAATAAGTTGTTTATGTTCTTGTAATATAGAAGCAGGATAAAATTGACTAATAGAACCTTCAACACAATGTGATAATGCATTTGATACATAATAGCTATTAGCCATAATAAGCAAATACTTAGACTCCAAAGCCTCTTTAAAACCTAAAGTATAAGCCTCTGTAGGAAACTTCTCTAAATCTAAATTATTCTTCTTAGATTCATAACTTCTAATAATTTCACTAATTTTTTTGTCTCTAACACTACCATTAAGTGAAGAAGATGGGGTATTAAAAAGAAAACTACCATCTTCAGCAAGTGTATCTACTAATAATGTAATACCACCAAGCTCTTCTATTTTATCTCTTATTCTCTTTGATTCTTCTTTTCTATTTTTAGCAAAACCATCAAATAAATGAATATTTTCTTTTTTTATATCTATTTTACTAAAGAAATTCTCTTGTAAGTATTTTTGAGATAAATCACTTTCTATATATTCACCAGATGATACTATATGAATATCTTTAAAAGACACAATATCATCTTCATAAAAAGAAATAAGCTTTTTATAATAACTCTCACTCACATATCGAGAAGGAAGTGATAATACAAAAGGAGCATTATCTTTATAATCTAATATACACTTTACAGTATAAAATGCAGACCATTCATAAATACTTTCATCTGTAATAATAATTCTCATAATTTATATCTCCTTTTTAATATTTATTAATTTTTTTTCATACGAGTTATTGCCCCATTTAATCTTAAAGAAGATTGATAATCAGCAATAACAGTAACATTATTGTGTTTCTGTAGCTTACTTAAAGGAGAAGAATTACTAATACCATATTCTAAACATTCCTTTAAAGCCTCAGATTTTTCTATACCACAAGCAGTTAAAAGTATAGCATCAGAAATATCAATAACTCCCATCCCCATACTATAAACTCTTGTAGGTACAAAGCCTTTATTTTCAAATAAACTCTTAACTTCTACTCTACTTCTATCACTTAAAGTTTTTATTCTAAAAAATGTAGATAAAGATGATATTCTTTCATTTCCTGCCGATGTAGAATCCTCTCCTAAAGAATACCATATTACATCAAGTTTGCCTATTTTGTTTATTAATTCTTCTTGAAGTTTCATCTGACTTTCAGATTTGCTTCCATCAAATAAAAATATATTCTCTTTTGGAATATTAATTTTTGAGAATAAATTTTCATTTAAAAAGTAAGCTTTACTATTTTTATTATTCTGTGAAATACCTACATATTCTGTTTGCTGAAGAAAATATATTCTTCTAAAATCAATATTACTATTTTGAAGTCTTTTTGTAACAGCATCATAAATATCTTTTGTATCATACTCTGATGCTAATGAAATATAAAGCTTATCTTGCTTTGTAAGCTTATATTCTAAATAGTCTACTATATGATCTGAAGTATACTTTGTATATTCTTCATAGGAATCTAAAATATGTATATTCATAATAAATCCTTATTAAAAACTAATACGAATTTATTATAACATTTTCTCTTGTTTCTGTATATATTATATTTTGATTATTTGCCTCTTTATTTTCATCTTTTATTAATTGATTAATACTATATTCTTTTAAACCAGATTTAAATGTAAGATTAGTGCTATTAAAAGAAACTATATCAATATTAGTATCTAAAATATTTCTTCTTAAAGCTATTGGAATAATATCTTTAGGAACAGTAGAAACTATAATCCAAGATTCAAATTTTCTAATATATTCTTTAGAAGAAACTAAAGCTGTATATATAGTAGTATTACCTACAGTATTTTCATCTACTTTATAGTCGAGATCATATTCTGATATAATATTTATATATGTTGTAGAATTAGGAGCATCTACTATAAATATATTATCTTCTAATTTTATCTTGTTTTTACTATTAATACGCCAATTATACTTATAACTTGATATATACTTTTTATCCGTAGATAATGTTGGTAGAGCTTCTATATTCTCTTTTATTATTAAAATATTAGGTTTTAAATAATAAAATCTTCTGTCAAAATTATTTAATTTTATAGGATATACAAAATTAGGATTTGACTTTGCATATGCAAAAAATAGCTTATTATAATTTGTCAAACTTTCTATATAAGAATAACTTGCTATATTCTCTGTAATTGTATAATTAGTTCTATTATCTGATATACTAATTGTATTATGAAAATTAGCATTACCTATATTATTTGTAGTATCAGCAATATATCCAAGCTCATCTATTATATTATCTCCATAATTATAATAAACAAAACTCATTCTATCATTATGATTAAGTCCATAAGAAGAATCTACATTTATACCCTTTGCATATAAGGCAAAATATGGCTTATTAAAAGACATTATATCTTCATTATATATAGCTGTTTGTATATTTTTAAAATATGAAGTTTCATATTGATAATAAACATTAACATTTAAATTATCTCTTATATTAAAATTATTCCACATAATTAAGTATGGTAAATACTTAATATTTAATACTTCCGATTGTCCAAATGTAGCATAATTTTTATAAATAATACTATTATAGTTTCTACTAAGTAGCTCCATTATTGCACTACGAGAAAGTGAGTCAAAGCGTAATTTAGTTCTACTGTCTATCAATGTTTTTCCAACTGGTAATGTATGACCTGAAGGATATCCTACAATAGATAAATATTTTCCAAAATTAATAAATCCATCTAAAGTATAAGGATTAAAAATATCTATATAACTTAAAGTATTAGCATATATAAATATTGGAAGAACAATGTCAAAAATCTCACCAATAGAAGCTCTAAAACTTCCATCATCTTCAAATAGTGAAAATATCATAGAATTAATATAATTAAGCGAGAAATAATACCAATGCCTTACATCCTCTTGATTATAGTTCTCATTAAACATATTTATAGAAATAAGACCAAGAGTAGTAGCATACTTTATCATATTTCTATCTGCTGCCTTATAAGCATTAGAAACTAAATAATCATACAAAGTCTTACCATATTTAACAAAAGCTTGTTTCATCAAAACAATCTCTTCAGGACTAAATATATCATATAAAATATCAAAAGGCATTAATATAGAGTTAGCAAGTATATAAGTAGCCTCTTCTTTGGAATATCCATATAAGTTTCCCTCTTCTAAATTAACAATATCTTTTACTATTTGCTTCATATCATAAATTAAAATATTATTAGTAGCCTCAAAAGCAGTTCTAAGAGAAACAAGCATTATATGTGATGGAATATTATCAAATAATAACTTAGAAGTATCTTCATCATTACTATTAAATGTAATATTATTTAAGGACCATTTACCTATATGAGAATCTGTATAGCTTTTAAAATTATTAATATTACGTAAAAATGTTGATGGTGGTATTCTACCTCTCAAGTAAATATTCTTTAAATTATTAAATAAAGTAGCATCTAAGAAAATAAAAGGTCTTTCTATATTAAAATATCTATTTTCTATAGGAGCTATTTTTTTACTCTCTTCATTAATAAAAAAAGTATAGATCTTTCTAGTATTAGTATCTGAGTTTTCATCTAAAGCAATAAACCACTTACCATACTCAAGTTCATTTGTAATATAAAGTGAATTATTATTACGAACTCTATACTTTAAAGCATTCTGAAAAGAAATATCTCTCGCTATAGAAACATCTATAGTAGTAGCCTTTCTATTAAACATCATAAAAGGAGGATTGCTTTTAGCAACATGTCCACTACGTGGCAATACTAAAGCCATACCTTCTATATAAGTTTTATAATCTTCATTGTTATTTTCATTAAAAGAAATTTTTACAGTATCACGAGTATCATAATTTCCAACACTCTCTATACTAATATAAACTTCTTTAATTTTATTCTTTTCTAAAGGAGGATTAAAATTAGTATCATAAAATGTAAAATTAATATTTCTACCAACTACAGGATTTTCTATAGTAAATCTTTTTCTTTCACTATCCTCATATACATCTATATTAAGCATTACTGGTGTATTATCAGAAGATATATTATACTTTAAGTTTATACCATTTTTGACTTTTAATGCCTTTTTTAATTTTAAACTAATAGCATCTGAATTTACTTTATTATATTCTGGATAGGTAATAGTATATGTATTATCTTTACTATTATAATCAGCTTCTATCTCTATAGAAGATATTTTTTTATGAAAGCAAGATATATTTAATACACAAATAATAATCAATATAAAAAATCTAAAAAACATCTATACACCCTACTCAATCCTAACCCTATGTAATCCTCTTAAGTAATAAGTAATATCTTGTATATTTTTATCAATCATTTGTTTATATTCTTCTGGTATATTCTGATCTCGAATAAGCTTAAACATATCAAGCCCCTCTTGTAAATTACCAAGTAAACTTATACGAGTAGCATTTCTTAATATTTTCTTATATTTAGAAAAATAAGTATTTTCAGGCATATTATCAAAGCCGTATGTAATAACTAATTTCTTCTCATAATCATCTATATCATCTAAAAGTTTCATTCTCATAGTAGGAGTTTCACTTGCTGGCTTTAATTGTGTTTCTGGTTTAGCAAGTTTTGTAGACTCTTTAGGAGCTTCTACTTTTACTGTAATATTAGGTGATTGTGCTGATACATTTGATAAAGGTACTTCTGTTTTTCCTGTAGCTTCATCTATTGGAGGAGCTACTATAGTTTGACCTTGTGGAGATACACTTTCATTAATTTCTACTCTACTATTTTCTATTTTATCTATAATAGTAAAAGGTCTTTTATCATTAAAATCATCAGTAGATATTTTGTTTTCTACAGCATTTTCTAAAATATCAGAAGCCTTGTTTAATCTATCTTCTCCCTCAGAAATAACTTTCTTAACTTCTGTATCTCTACTACCACTACCTTTTTGTTCTCTATAATCATCCATAGCAGTAGCCATAATTGTAGCTATTTTACTTAAACTTGCCTCTGTAGCTTCATCAAATTCTTTTGGAAAGAAATTAGAACTACCACCTGTAGGAGCGTCTGATATTGTAAGATTATCTGTTGGGAAATTAGAGTCTACTGCTGTTGTAGGTTCTTTATCTGATGGCTTTTCATAATAATTTATTTGGCTATTTCTTATAGTTGATGCTATATCTGATGCCGAGTTTTTAATATTTTTTCTAATTTCTAATAATTTTTCTTCTTCTAATTTTAATTTTGCTTTTTTTCTATCTAATAATTTTTGTTCTTTTTGTATACGCTTTAATAATTCTAAATTTTCTTTTTTACTTTCTCTTTGAGCTTTTGATGATTCACTACTTGAACTTTTTTGTGTTTTTAATTCATCTATAGCTTTTTTTAATTTCTGAGTTAATTTTTCTCTCTCACTTTCTGACGAAGATAGTTTAGATTTTAAATCTTTTATTTCTTTTAATAATTCTTTAACTTCAGATGATTTATTAGTATTGCTTTCTATTTCTTCTGATAATTTTTGATTTTTTTGTTCTAACTTTGATTTCTCTTTTTCTAATGAAGATAATTTAGATTTTAAATCTTTTATCTCCTGTGATAATTCCTTATCTTTAGAAATACTACTACTTGTATTATTTTCTATCTCTTCTGATAGCTTTTGATTACGTTGCTCTAATTTTGATTTTTCTTTTTCTAATGAAGATAATTTAGACTTTAAATCTTTTATCTCCTGTGTTAATTCTTTATCTTTTCCTGCTGTAGTTTTTGCATCTTTTATTTTATTATTTAATTCTAAATTTTTATTTTCTAGTTTTTCATTAGTTTTCTCTAATTTAGCCTTTTCTTTTTCTAAAGAGTTTAATCTACTTTCAAGTTCTTTTATTTCCTTATCTCTATTGATATTATTATCACTATTATCAATACTATCAGATAATTTCTTTTCTAATTCTTTATTTTTTAATTCTATTTCTTTTTTCTCTATTTCTAATGCTGATTTTTTAGACTCTAAAGTAAATATCTTATTTTCTAACTTAGAAACTAATTTCTGCAACTTTACTACTTCAGCATTATTAACTTTTGAATTATCAGATCTTTCTAATTTAGCCTCTAAAGTTTGTATAGTCTTTTTATATTTTTCTTCTACCTTTTTATATTTCTCTTCTATTTTTTTTACTTGTACATCTATAACTTTATTATACTTTTCATTAAGTTCTAAAATTTTGGATTCAGACTTATCTAATTTGAGCTGTAATTTCTCAGCTAATTTTTTATAAGTATTAAACTCTTTTACAGAAATTTCATTTTCTTTTTTTACAGCCATTAATATAAATACCCTAAAATAAAAATTATAATATATCAACAATTAACGGAAATACATAATAATTTTATATTAAAAAAATATTATGTAAATATATATTAATAACTTTCTATATGTATAGTAGCTTCTAATCTTAATTCTTCTCTTAAAATATCTTCAAATATACTAACCTCTTTATGTGCTTCATAAACTGTAGTATTTTTATCAAAACGTATATGAAAAGTTATTTCACAATGACAACCATAATTATGTATATGAAAATGATGAAGACTATCACTATCTAAATTAAGTCTATCAGCTATAGATTTTATTTGAGATATAAGTTCTTCAGAAGGATACTCACCTATTAAAGGTTTTATACTACTTCTAATAACATCATACGCAGAAACAAGAATAACTATAGAAACTATAATACTAAGTAGAGAATCTATCCACCAAACACTCTTAGCAAAAAAAATACCAACTAAGATTATTATAGATGTGATACTATCACTTCTATGATGCCAAGCATCTGCATACAAAGATGTTAGCTTAAACTTTCTATAAAGAAAAAATGAATATTGTGCTAATAGTTCTTTAATAATAATAGAAACCAACATAACAATAATTGATAGATTAGAGAATGTAGCCATTTTCTTAGAACGTATATTTAAAATAGCATCATAAAAAAAGTTATAACCTATAAATATAAGCATAATACCTATTACTAAACTAGCTATTAATTCCATTCTACCATGACCAAAAGGATGATCCTTATCTGCTGGTCTTTTAGCATAAATACCACCAAATATAATTATTATACTACTTATAGAATCACTAAGAGAATGCCAAGCATCTGCAATTAAAGATAAAGAAGATGACATTACCCCAACTATATATTTTAAAACAAATAATAATACATTAATTATAACAGAGACTATACCCTCTATTACCATATATTTTGATTTTTGATTTACTAAATTGTTCATAGCATTAGATAATAACATATTTATTAATATTGTAAATTAAATATAAAATTTTATTTACAATATTAAAAATATATTTTATTATTATAGAATTATGATACACATAGAATATACATTTGATAAAAATATAAATATAGAAAATCTTGCAAAACAAACAGCAATTAATCATTATGAAAAAATAGCAAATATAGAAAATACTAAAGAAATAAATAAAAATGAAAATGGAAAACCATATTTTAAAAATATAAAAGAACTCTTTTTTAATGGAACACATACTGAAAATCTAACTACAATAATAATGTCTAAACACAATGTAGGAATAGATGCTGAATATATAAAAGAAAGAAAGTTCTTAGATATAGCAAAAAAATATTTTACAAATAAAGAATATGAATACCTTAAACAATCTATGAAGCTTGAATTAGATTTTTATTCTATATGGACTATAAAAGAATCATATATAAAAATGAAAGGATTAAAATTACATAATATAATAGATTCTTTAGAAGTAGATTTAGAAGAAAAAATCATAAAGTATAAAGAAAATCTTTTTTTTGCAACGTTTGTAGTCGATGAAAAATATATAGTAAGTATATGTTTTGATAGAGAAGATATAACAGAAGATAAAGATATTATTCTTTATCTTAAAGATTTTAGTTTTAATTTAATATTCGCATATCCAAATTATCCTGATATGCAAATATTGACTTTTTTAAGCTAAAATATAGAATTATATATAATAATAACTATGAAAAGTATTTTTATATCTGTACTATATTGTACTATATTAGTTCTATCTAATAGTATTTTATATTCTCAAGAAATAATATATAAAATAACAGGAATAACAGGAACAGCCTTTATAGAAAGAATAAGCTTCCCAAAAACAACAAGAGCATTTAGAGGGAGTCAAATACATTCAGATCATAAATTAAAAACAGAGAATAATACTCAAATAGAAGTTCTAATATCACAAAATGGAAATAAAATAGGTAATATTATTGTATATGAAAACTCTATAATAGCAGTAAATACTCCTATAAACAAAAAAGATAATAATAAAATATCATTATCACTATTAGAAGGATATGTTAAGCTAGATATAGATAAAAAATTAGATATAGAAACAGAAATACATACAGCAAATACATCTACATTAGTAAGAGGTACAGAATTTGAGGTTGCATTTTCTGAAAATGGAAACTCTATGATTGTATTAAATGAAGGCAGTGTAGATATTGTTACAGATAATGAGAAGAATAAATTAAATAATAAAGAAGTGTATATACAAAATATTAACTCTAATGGTATAATAATGCCACAAAGTGTAGAAAACTCAAGCAAAGTATTTTTAAACAAAAATGAAGAAATATCTAGAGAAAATACTAAATATACCATAGAAACATTAATAGATAAAATGGAAAATCTTGTTTATGAAGATACTGCTATAAATGACTCAAAAATAAACAATGAAGATGATATTCAAAACCTAGAGTTACAATCATATAGAATGTTTGCAGCAAATGAAGGATATTATAATAGTATAGTAAAGCTTATTAATTATGATGAAGATAAAAAGGTAGAATACTTATCTTATGCAAGAAAATCTCTTACTTTATACTCAGCAAATCAAAGAGCTATTAATAAATATAATATGGCTTTAATGAGAGTAAAAGATAAGTTTGATAGAATTAGAAAGAAATTTGATGAGAGAATCAAATAAAATATATTTGATTTTTTAATAAACTACTATAAAATATCAAATAGTTTTATGTATTAAGGAGTAATGATGAAAAAGACATATATTGCATTAATATTAATATTTATTTCAAGCTTATTTTTAAATGCAAATGCTATAGAAGATGAAATAGTAAGACTAATAAATTTAGAGAGAAGTAAAAGTGCACTTCCTCCACTACCTGTTAATAATAGATTAAACTCTTTAGCATTATATCACTCTGATAATATGGCTAAAAATAATTTTTTAAGTAATATAGACTTAGAAGGTTTAAATTCTCAGGGTAGACAAGTAAAATTATATCCAGAAATGGTAGGAACTGTGTCAGAAGCATTTAATAAATTAGATGTTATACCTTTTACAGATAAATTAGCAGCAGAACAAATAGTAAAAAATATATTATCAAGTCCAGATTATAAAAGATTTGTATTAAGCAAAGACTTTAATGCTATTGGAGTTGGTTCTGTAAAAAGAGGTGTTGGTGTTTTAACTACTGTTACTTTTGCTAATATTATAGCAGAATCTGTAAACTTTAAAGATACTGCAAAAGAAGGTGAAGAACTTAATATACAATATAGAATATTAAATAGAGCTCCATTTTCTGATTTTCAGGTAGTAATAGATGTACCAGATAAAAATACTCAAGTACAAGGTGAAGATGGGAAAACTTATTTGGGAACTGTTATATACTCTGTAAAAGATGCTGGAAATACTGTTGTTAGCACTAAGTTTAAGGCAGATTATGGTAAAGGTGAATATAAAGTTTCTTTATTATACAAGGGAAAGCATTTTCAAAGTAATGTGAGAACTATCACTGTAAAATGAAGTTTAGAAGACGTTTTCAAATAAAAAGTGGAATCGATCTCACTCCAATGATTGATGTAGTTTTTAATCTACTTATATTCTTTTTGATTGGCTCCACTATTATAGATAATCCTAAAATAGAAATTAATTTACCAAAATCTTCATCTGCAGAAGAAAGTAGTAACAATATAGAAAATATTGTAGTATCTATTTCAAAAGATGAAAAAGTATATGTTAATGGTGAAGAAGCAAATGAGATAGATACTTTCTTTCAAGAATTATCCAAAAACTCTACAGATAGAGTAATAGAGATAAGAGCCGATGAGGAAGTAAAAACTCAAATTTTAATATCTGTAATAGATAGTATTAAAAATGCTGGTTTTAATAAAATAAGTATAGCAACTCTCAGTAAATAAATAAACAAAATAATGATAATTATAATCATATCTACTATATTAAAAATATCAAATTACTTAGTAGAAAAAACATTCACAAAAGTACATAAAAAAGAAAATAAAAAAATCAAAAAAGAAAATAAATACACAAAACAAATTAGATTATGGTATGAATATAATAAAAAAGATATATACTTTAACTCTTTTGATAATATAAAAATACATTCAACTATTATAGAAGATAATAATACAGATATTATAGCAATAATAGTACATGGTTATGGAAGTAGTTCATATAGTATGAAGCATTTTGCTTATCATTTTTATAATATGGGTATATCTTCATTATTAATAGATTTAAGAAGTTATGGAGAGAGTGAAGGAAATATTTGCTCATTAGGATATTATGAACAGTATGATGTATTAAAAGCTATAGAGTATATTAATAATAATTATAAAAATAAAAAAATAATATTATTAGGAACATCTATGGGAGCTTCTACTGTTTTACTATTATCAAATAAACTTTTAGATAATAATATAAAACTAATAGTGGCAGATTCTCCTTTTAGCAGTATAAAAGAAATATTATCATATAGACTACTAAAAACATATTTCCTACCAGCATTTCCATTTGTAAATATAGCATCTATTATTACAAAAAAAAGATTTGATTTTTCTTTTGATGATGTAAATATAAATAACAATATTAAAAACTCAAATCTACCAATACTATTTATTCATAGCAAAAATGATAAAGTAGTTCCTATAAAAATGTGCTACAATCTATATAAATTATGTAATAGTAAAAAAGATATTTTAATATTTGATAAAGCAAAACATATACAATCTATTCACATATATGAAAAAAAGTATTTATCAAAACTAAAGTCTTTTATAGAAGAAAATATATAAAAAAACCTATCATTTATTATAATGATAGGCTTTTTAATAAATTATAAACTTTTTATTCTAAATAAGCATAATTAAAATTAAGTTCTAAAAGAGGAGTTACAACATATCCTTTAAATCTCTTATTCACAAGAACAGGATTTGATGGATTATATATAGGTATTAAAATATTATCCTCAGCTATCAATATACGCTCAGCATTATGCATAGCCTCCATTCTAACAGCCTTATCATTAGAAGTAGAAGCAATATTAAAGTATCTATCAAACTCAGCATTACTATAGCCTATAGTGTTTTGAACTCTACTACTTAAATAATTTTCTAAGAAAGTCATAGGATCATCATAATCACCAATCCAAAGAGTTCTAACTAATTGATAATTTTTATCTATTCTATCTTGTTGGAAAGTAGCAGAATCAAGAGGAATAATCTTTAAGTCTATTCCAAGATTTTCTTTCCACATACTCTGAACAGCCTCTGCAACCTGCATATTAACAAGTCCATTAGGTGTCTTATACTCTAAAATAGGAAAACCCTTACCATCAGGATAACCAGCCTCAGCTAATAATCTCTTAGCCTCCTCTACATTTTTAGCATAAGCATCTTTTGAAATATCAATATACTCACCACCATTCTCTCTAAAATCTCCACTAACATCAGAAGTACCAACAGGAACCCAAGCACTTGTAGGTCTACTTGCAGTAGGTACCACATTCTCAACAATATAATTTCTATCAATAGCAAGAGATAATGCCTTTCTCACTCTAATATCTTTCAAAGTCTCATTAGTAGCATTAATACCAAAAGAGAATGTAGAAAAATATGGAAGTATTTCAACAACACCCTCATTTCTTAATTTTTGAATATCCTGCTCTAAAACATTAACAGAAAAATCTAAAGAACCATCCTTAATTCCAGCAAGAGCTAAGTTAGGATCAGAAAGAAGTAAGAAAGTAATTTTCTCAGGTATAATATTATCTCTATTCCAGTAATTAGTATTTTTAACTAAAACTATTTTGTCATTCTGACTTCTCTCAGTCATAATAAAAGCACCATTACCAATATAAGTTTCAGGATTTAATGACCAAGATACACCATACTTTTCTATAATATCTTTTCTAACAGGTGCATATATAGGATATGTTAGAACATCTAAAAAGTAACCCGTAGGAGCTTCTAAAGTAATTTCTAATGTATAATCATCAATAGCTCTAACGCCCAATGTATTTGTAGAAGCCTTACCTGATAAAATATTATTAGCATTCTTAATATACTCTACAAATATAGTATACTCAGAAGCAGTATTAGGATCAACAGCTCTCTGTAGAGAATAAACAAAATCAGAAGCCTTAACATCAACACCATCCGACCACTTAGCATTAGTTCTCAAATGAAAAGTATAAGTAAGACCATCTTCAGATATATCCCAACTCTCAGCAGCACCGCCAACTACCTTACCATCCTTATTCTTTATAGCTAAAGTCTCAAAAACATGACGTGGATAGACAAAATCACCACCACTAATTGTAGGATCTAATGTCTTTGGTTCTTCGCTAACATTTACTACTATCTCCTTATCTCTATTAGATTTATCTACCTTATTAGAACAAGATATAATAAAGGATAGAATCGTTATTAATGTTAAAAATATTTTTTTCATTTTTAACTCCTTAAAAAATGGTATGTGTAAAAAAATTATATTTTTAGTTAATAATTTTTTCAATATCATTTTTTATATTTAATGCTGTTTTAGAGTCAAAACTATCAAATGAATTTTTAGTATATAAAATATTTTTGTCTTTATCTATAACAATTATCCAAGGAAGCCACTTAACATCAAACAAATTAGCAATATCCTTTCTCTTATAAACATCAACTTCTATAAAAATAAAATTATCATCTATAGTTTTTTTAAGTTCATCCACAGTAAATACTTTGTCTCTAAGCTCATAACAATTAGCACACCAAACAGCAAAGAAATCTATAAGTATAGGTTTATCTTCTTTTTTAGCAACCTCTAAAGCCTCTTCAAAAGATATATTATTATGAGAACTATGACTTGATTTTATATATCCATAAGATGAACCTAATATTATAGAAATAATAAGTACAGAAATAAATATTCTCTTTTCAAGAACATCAAAAAATATTTCTTTTCTCTTAATAAGATATACAGCTAAAGCAAAAATTAAAATAGTGATAGAAGCAAATATATAACTTATCTTAGAAAAACCAATTACACCAAATAATATATTAGCATAATAAAAACTAATAAGTAGCATTAAAAAAGTAAATACATACTTAACATAAACCATCCAACTACCAGCCTTAGGCATCTTAGTAAGTATAGAAGCGAATGTTCCAAGTATAAATAAAACAGAAGAAAAACCTATAGCATAAGTTGCCATATAGATAGTAGCATAAGCTGGATTTAAAAAACCTATTTCTAAAATAACTGCTATAATAGGTGCAGCACAAGGAGTTGCAACAATTCCTGTAAGAAGCCCCATTAAATATTTATTAAATATAGAAGCATTCTTTTTTGCATATACCCCACTTTTGGCAGATTGTAAAAACTCAGGAGTCTTAATCTCATAAAAACCGGCAAGAGAAAAAGTAAAGTATAAAAATAATAAAACTAATATAGCAAGTATAAATGGATTATATCCTATACTACCAAAAAGTATAGTCTTGTGAAAAACAAAACCAGCTATAGAAACTATACTACCTAATATAGTATAAGTAGTAACTATTCCAAGACAAAATAATAAAGATGCAAGTACACTTTTCTTTTTATTATTATCCTTATCTGTAGTAGTACCCAATATAGATACTGTGATAGATAGTAGAGGGTATGTACAAGGAAGTAGTATAGAACCTAAACCTGCAAGTAAAATAAGTAATAAAGTTATAAATATATTATCATTACCCTTAATATAATTTTCTATACTATTAGAAGTTTTTGATGTAGAACTAATAATAGAACTTGTATCAAATGCTAAACCCTTTTCATCATCTCCAAATAAAATCTCTACTTGTGGATTTAAACAAGTGTTATTAATTTCATTACAAAGCTGATAATCAACTCTAATAAAATTAATATCATTTAGAGAAATATCATTAAGTATAAACTCTTGACTTCCTTTAATAATAATATCATTATGATGCTTAGTACCTTCTGGATATGTGGTATTAATTTCACCAGCATCTGTATAGAATTTTATTTTATTAGCTATTTCAGATTCTAAATAAGCATAATAGCCTTTTGGAATATTAGCCTTAACTATAATTAAATTACTATCATTTGTTTCTATATTAAAAGAAATCTTTACATCTCTAGATGATACGGCATTTATATTAAATTGTGAGTATAGTAAAGTTGAAAGAAAAATAAAAATATAAAATATAAAAGTAAATCTTCTTATATAGTAAATCATAATTATACCTTGTTATTATTAAGTTATCAATTAATAATAACAAGGTATGACTTAATATGTAAAAATAAATATTATAAATCGTTTTTCAATGTACCTTTTTGATATGAAGTATTAGTAGTTTCTTGTAAAGCAGCATTTTGCTTATTTATATCTTTATAATTATTAAACCAATCTATAATATCAGAAGAAGGTTCTTTAGCATAAGGAGTGTCAACTCCTATATCTTTTAATCTCACACCAGCCCAGTATTTAATAAAATGCTCACTAATAGAAGAATTAATTCCAGCAACCTCATATCCATCAAATAAATACTTAGCCCATTCTATTTCTTGCTCAACAACATAAGTAACCATCTCTAAAGCAGTAGCATCAAACCATCCATTATCAAATAAATGAGAAAAACCCTGATCTTTTTCTTTTCTCAAAATATTCATAACATTCTTACCAGTAGGTACATGTGTATTTAATTCATCATGTGCTATTAATTTTATAGTTTTAGTAAAGCCTGTTATAGCATTATCATATTTATCATTTATTGTAAATGTAACCAAAAAAGAAAATGGAAACTTAATACTTTCAAGTAAATATATTCCTATAATGAGTTTTAATATAGCCTTCTTCTTATCATCTTCAGAAACATCCATACCATCTAAATTACAAAGCTTATCAACCTCTCCAAATAACTCAACTTCTTTCTCCATTCTTGTTCTTACAAAAGGATCATTATAAACCAAATCAAGTGTCTCTGTAGCCTCATGTCCAAAAACTTCAGAAAGTCCATAAGAATAGCTCTCAGCATGTATATTTTCCTCTATAGCAATTCTAGCATAAAGAATAGACCAAATAGAACTAGTAACTATTCTATTAAGTATAGAAGAAAAACCACTAGTAACTCCACTATCCATTAAAGTTTGATATGCTATATTAAGCTTAAAAGCTCTCTGTGCATCTATAGGAAGTTCAGCAAATCGAGTTTTATCAGACTTATAATCAACTTCTTTTGCAAACCAAGTGTTTCCCTCGCTAGCCTCTTTTAATTTACGTGCAATATCATGACTAATTTCATCAACTCTTAAATAATGACCAAAATCACCAAAAAATATTTTCTCACTCTCAGGTTTCTTTTCTATATCTATAACTTTCATTGAGACCTCCTAAAATCTACATAAAATATTATGTTAATATATTACAACAGTACTATAAAATTGTCAATTAAAAAGAATTATTAATAAGGAATAGTATAAAAAATAATAGCAATAAACTCTATAATAAAAGTCTATTGCTATAAAAAAATTAGTAAATTATTTTATTGTTTATAAGGAATCTTTAATATAGCTTTTTTTACAAAAGTCTTTCCATTCTTTGTAGGAAGTCCCACTCTATGAGCATCATAAGGAAGTAATATAAGCATTTCACCTTTTCTTAATGTAATTCTATGAGTAGCTTCCCCTTCCCAATCATGATAATCAGAATCTACTTGATAATCTTTAGGTTTTAGAGTATTAGTATTTGCTATTAGAAAATCTTCCTCACCTTCAAAAATTATTTGAATATCTACATATTTTTTATGAGATTCCCAAGGAGGATTATCCTTATTCATATACTCCATAACATTTACAAAAGCACCTTCACAAATCTGATCATCAAGTCTTGTTACACCTACTGGTAAAACTTTTAAATCTATATAATGTCTTCTTATGTATGCTTTAGCTTTTTCTATATTTCTTTGAAACTCTTCATTCCATTTATAGTCATCTATAGGTTGAATTATCATTTTTTGTTCCTTTATAATTTACTATTAAAAGTTAGATAAATACTTTTCAAACATATCTTTTAAAACTTTTTTATCTTCATCTTTTACAGAAGCCATCATAGGAGCTCTACAATAAGCAACAGCAGTAGGATCAAAATAAGTAACAACTTCTTTTAATGCAGGATAAATACCAACTTTTAAAAGTGTAGAAATAACATCATTAGCCTTATGTTGTAACTCTAAAGCCTTATCTAAATCCTTATTATTCATAGCCTCAGCAATAGACTTAATAATAGGAGCTTGAATATTGTAAGTAGAACCTATACCAGAACGAAGACCATAAGCAGCATAAGCAATAAACATCTCATCAAAACCAGCCCATAGTGTTTTTCCAGGATATTTTTTTATGATTCTCTCAAGAGTAAATACATCAGCATCAGTATATTTAATACCAACTACTCTTTTATTTTCAAAAAGTTCAGCAAAATTATCAACAGATATTTCAGCTTTAGTTAATACAGGTATATAATAAAGAACAAGTCCTACATTCTTAGTAGCATTTAATATAGTCTCATAATATTTCTTTACAGCTGGAAACTTAAAAGGATAATAATAAGGTAATACTGCTGAAATTAAATCATACCCTAATTCTTCTGCATTTTGAGCCATTTCACAAGCAGCATCCAACTCTAATGATCCAATATGTGCTATTAAACCAATCTTATTAGCTGCCTCTTCTTTAGTTATCTCTAAAACAGCAATTCTCTCTTCTTTAGACATAAGTAGTCCTTCACCAGTAGAACCACCTACATATAGACCATCTACTTTCATTCTATCTATATTATGTCTTACATACTTTCTTAAAACATTCTCATCTAACTTACCTTCTTTAGTAAAAGGTGTCATTAATGCTGATACTATTCCTTCACATTTATTCATAGTAAAATCCTTATAAAAAATTAGTCATCAAATACATAGTTTATAAACAAAATTATACTTTTCAAGTTAAAATCTACTAATATTTTATAAAAAACTTAAATAATATATTGAAAAATCAAAATTAATATTGTATATTATAATCAGTTATTAAATTTAAGGGATCTAATGCCGATGAAAACTACTAAAGAAGAATTAGAAGCTCTATTATATCAAACAAGAATAAAAATAGAAGAAAATCAAAAAGATGAAATGCTAAAAAGACTAAATAAAGACTTAGAGTTTATAGAAGAATTATTTACTGTTAATGTAGATAATATAGAGCCTTTATATAATGTTATTGATTTTGATAAAGCTTTACGTGAAGATGTTCCAGGCGACACTTTGGATAATGAAACTATAATGAGCCTATGTAGAAGTGGCGAATATGGATATATTGTAGTGCCTGCGGTTCCTGCTGCCTTAGAAAATAGCGAGCATAAAAAATCTTGAGTTATTCATACCATCATACAAACTTTAATTTTTTTAAGTTTTTATTAAAACCTTTTCTTTTTATATATTATAAAAAGAATAATATAATATATAAGATTACTATAAAAATAATAGCTGGTTTGTTAATATCATTTCTTTTATACGCTATTATATCAGTATTTTTGCAATTTGAAAGAATGAATAGCTCTACTATGGAATATACTATTAGAAAAAATGATTTCATAGTAATATCAAAAGTTAAATATGCAATAGAAATAAAACCATTCATATCTAAATTAACTGGCAAAACTTTTATTTTTTCTAAACCTAAAAGAGGTGATATAGTACTGCTTATTGATCCTAAAAGTAAAAAAGAAAGCTCTATTAAAAATTTTATTTCATTTTCTATATACTTCTTTACACTTGGAAAAGTTAATATATCAGAAACCAAATATATAGTAAAAAGAGTTATAGGTCTTCCAAATGAAACTATAGAAATAAGAGATAAAGCTGTATATATTAATGGAATTCTTCTGAATGAGCCTTGGATAAACATAAATGAAAACAACAGAACTCTAAATGCTAAAATATCTACAAGAGATAATCTTAAACCATATATTATTGGATATAATGAATACTTTGTTATGTCTGACAATAGAGACTATGGATATGATAGCAGAGATTTTGGAAATATTAATTTTTCACACATCATAGGAAAAGTAATTTCAAAATAATTTTTCTTTATATAATATAAACTATTGATTTAAATATGGTATTGATATATACTATACTCCATTATTATTTGGAGGAGTTTAATTATGGCAAGAGTATGTGAAATATGTGGCAAAGGTAAACAAAATGGTCATAGCGTAAGTCACTCTAATATAAAAACTAAACGCTCTTTTAATGCAAACCTACAAAATATTAAAGTAGATGTTAATGGTAATGTAAAAAAAAGACTTGTATGTACTTCTTGTATCAAAGCTAATAAAGTATCAAAGGCTAAATAATTATATAAATACATTATGAATATAGAAATTGGAAAATTTGCAGGTTTTTGTGATGGTGTAAAATACGCTGTAGAAAATACATTCTCTCAAGCAGCTAAATATGATAATGAAATATATGTAGATGGTCATCTTATACATAATCCTCAAACTTTAGAGATGCTTGATAAAAGTGGTGTTAAAACTTATGAGCCAGATGAGGATATGTCTGTTTTAGATGGTAAAACAGTTATTATTAGAGCTCATGGTATTTCTCCTGAAAGAAAAGAGAAATTATCAAAGCATGCTAAAAAACTTGTAAATTTAACTTGCAAATATGTTGCAAGAATTCAAAGTGTAGTAAAAAAACATAGTGCTTTGGGGTATAGGGTTATAGTTATTGGAAATCCTGTACACCCAGAGATTGTTGGCGTATGTGGATATGCTAATGAGGATGTACATGTTGTATACAAAGAAGAAGATATTCTAAAACTACCTGAACAGTCTAAAAAAGCAATTATAGTAGCACAAACTACTTTACAAGAAAAAGTATTTAATAACTTAGTAGATAAAATAAAAAATAAATATGAAAATGAAGAGATTATAGTAAAAAATACTATATGTGAAGCTACTGAACAGAGACAAACTGAAATATTAGACATTGCTAAAAGAAATGATGTTGTATTAGTTATTGGTGGTTCTGAAAGTTCTAATACTAAAAATTTATACAAAATAGCTTCTACAATAAAACCTACTCATTATGTAGAGTTTAAAGAAGATTTAGAAAAAATAGACTTATCTAATTATAAAAATATAGGAATAATGGCTGGAGCATCTACTCCTGATTGGGTAATAGAAGAAATTGCTCAAATTATTAAAGATAAATATTCAAATAAAATATCTAAATTTGTTGCTAATATATGTGATTTCTTTAATTATAGTTATATATCATTTTCTATAGGCGTATTTTTGATGTCTTATTCTATATTTAATATATTATCAATACCTTTTAATTATAAAATTGGAATGATTGCATCTTTTTATTATTTATTTTTGAGTTTAGGAAATGGGTATTCTAATCACACTATTAAAGTTAGTGATAAAAAAAGATATATTTTCTATGAAAAGAATAAGATATTATTTACAACTTTAATAGTGTTAAGTTCTGTTGCTACTATATTTTTATCTTATAAAATAAATACAAATGTACTTATGATTAATATAATAGCTACATTGCTTGGCATAATATATAATAGTAGCTTTAATGAAAACTCTGCTATAAAAACATCATTCTTTTATAAACTATTTAAAAAAGCAATACCATTAAAATCTATTATTATACCAATAGCAATTATAACTATAATCAATACATCTGTATATTATACAAATAAAAGTGAAGTATTAGAAAGTATTCCACAGTTTATATTTTCTACTATATTGATGATAACTATACTATTTATAAGACAGGCATTAATAGAAATAAGATTCTCACAAAGTGATAAAATAGCAGGTGCTAAAACTTTAACTTCATATATAGAAGCTGATAAATTACTAAAAATAACAACTATAATTCCAATAGTATTATTTATAATAACTATTCTTTTGACTATAACAAAAGTGTTGCAAATAAATATAAAGTATAGCCTACTATTTTTATATGCTAGTATAATAACTATTATATCTATGAAGAGAAATATAATGGTAAATAGACATATATTCTCTGCTTTAGTAGACTCTACTCTATATGTATCATTTATAATATCTATATTATTATAATAATACTTCTTTTTTCTTAAATAAAGATGAAGAAGATAAATGATTCTGTCTTAAATCTAAAAGCTCACAAATAGTAGCAGAAGATAAACTTTCTCTTAAGGCAGGCGTTGTCTTTAATATTTTTACTATATCTTCATTAACGAGCCACTCTTCATCGTATATACTACTCATAGTATCACGAGGTGCGTATATCATATTACTTCTAGCCAATACTAAAAACATATTATTATCATCATAGTATCCAAGCTCAGCAATAAAATAAGCGTGAGGCATATTCAAATTAATATATCTATCACCATATATATAATTAACATCTACCTCTGTATGAAGTTCACCATTTGTAATATCATATCCAAATACATGAAAAAATCTAACTGTAATACGTCTATCTTTTAATTGATGAGTATTAAAATCATAATCAGAAATATCCCAATAGAAAAAACAATACTCAGGATCGCGTATCATTAATACTAACTTAGTTTCATTATATCTATCTGGTAATTCTCTAACTATATCTACATAATCTAAAGAAATAATTTCTTTATTATCATCTTTTTTAGCTACATTTTCTATATTCTTTTTTACAGATGTGGTAGTTTTTTTTGATACTGTTTTTTTCTTAGTTGAAGTAGTTTTCTTTTTTTCTGTAGAAGATACAGAAGAAGCTTCTACACTTTTAGCTGTTTTTTTTACTGTTTTTTTAGTAGCAGACACTTTTTTTGTTACTTTAGGTTCATTATCAGATGAACTAGACTTTTTTTTTGATGTAGCCATAATTTTAATATTCTCCAAATAAATTAATCTCACTTATATATTATAAAGTATAGTATAAAAACACTTTATGTCAAATATATTTTCAACTTTTTAATATTTTTAAGAATTAAGATAAATGACGATAATAATATAATAAATTAATATAAAGGACTTATATGAAAAGATATTTAACCATTACTATTTTTATGATAAATGCAATTATAATGTTTTCTCAACAAAATCTTAATATACCAGTACCTCCAAGTGGTGATAATGAGTTAGATAGAATAGTAGGATATGCAAGAACTTTAAGTAATTTTGATGGAAGTGCAAAATCATATTCTACATTAAAATCAGTAATTAATACTCTAAATTCTAAAGGTATAAACAAATTAAAAAAACATCAATCATACACAGTACTCGGTGATGTTTATATGTTTGGTGCTATATATTTAGCAAAAGAAAATAAAGATGATAAAACAATAGAACTATATAAAAAAGCATTAGAACTTAGAGCAGATCCTACTTCAAACTATGAATTAGCTAAAATATATAAAAATAAATATGATGAAGCTGTCAAAAATAATGATAAGAACAAAGAAAAAGAATATGGAAAAAATGTATATACATACTTAAGTAAATATATACTATTATCTGGAAATAAAAATTCTAAATATAAAGAAGTAGTAGATTATTTTACTAAATATAAATAATATTGATTTTTTATAAAAATATTATTATAATGTAAAACTATGAATAATATTTTTAACACAACAACAATACTAGCAACAGCAATAACATTCTGTTGGATAGCTCTATTTATTTCTTCTATAATATCAGTAGCAATTATAGTAGAAAGATTTATATATCTAACTAGGTTAAAAGCCTCAGATAATACATTAACTTCAAACATATTAAAATTAATAAAAGAAAATGATATAAAAACTTCTATAGCACTCTGTGAAACAAATAATACTCCATTATCAAATATAATATCATCAGGTCTAAAAAATATAGAAAAAATAGAAGATGCTATAAAATTAGAATCATCTAAGCAAATATCAAACTTAGAAAAATTTATATCAGCACTATCTACAATATCAACTATAGCACCATTATTAGGACTATTAGGAACTATTATAGGTATGATTCAATCTTTCTCTGTTATATCAGTATTAGGAGCTACAAAGCCAACAGAGCTTGCATCAGGAATATCAAATGCTCTATTAACAACAGCAGCAGGATTAATAATAGCAATTCCAACTGTTGTATTCTATAATTACTTTGTAAATAATATAGATAAACGTATATCATTTATTGAAAATACAGTAAATGAAATTATAAAAGAAATAAATAAAAAGTAAGTTAAAAAATAAAAAAAATAAGTAATAACTTTTATTTTAGTTATTACTTATTTTAATATTTTTATCTATTATAAATAATTATCTCTCTAAAGACTTAATATACTTAACAATATCAAATCCAGCATTAAGAGCCTTAGCAATAGAACCACCAGAATTATAAAGAATGTCTCCAGCTACAAATAATCCCTTAACAGAACTTTCATTATATTCATTTATAATAGGTAAGAAATTATCATCAAGAGCAATATTACAATTCTTTAAGAAGTCAACAGGAGCTACACCACCTAAAGCATAAATAACTTTATCATAAGTATCTTCAGTACCATCAGTATAATGAACTAAAACTCTACCATTAACATCTTCAATAGAAGAAATATCAACACCTAATTTTCCTTTTACTTTACCAGAAGCTAAATCTTCAGTAATAGTAGCCAAGTTTTTTTCATTAGGTCTTGTAAACTCAGGCTTTCTATAATTGATAGTTACATCATTATCTTTACCTAAAAGATAAGCATACTCAACAGCAGAATTTCCACCACCAACAACAAGTATCTTTTCATTATCCTTACAATTATAAATATTAAACATAACAGCCTTATTCAAGCTAGGAGGAATAGGATAATCAGGTTTATTAGGTCTACCCATCTTACCAATAGAAACAACAACATACTTAGAAATATACTTATCATTATTAGTAGTATTAACTTCTAAATAGTCACCATTTTTAACAATAGACTCAACTTCAGTACCAAATACACCCTCAACCTTATGAGTAGCTAATACTTCATCAAAAAGCTCTAAAACACTTTCTTTAGTACCATCTTTAAAATCTATATTACCACTCAAATCCAACTTTTCACCTCTGTAATCTTTATCTACTCTCTTATCATCTTTATAAAACTTTCTAATAGTAGTAGAATGATTACCACCCTTTTCTATTAAAACAACCTTAGGTATTTCTAAAATAACAGCCTCAACAGCAGAAGCAATACCACCAGGTCCACCACCAACAATAATTAAATCATATTTTTTATCCATAATGTTTTACTCCTAATATTTTTTATTTACACATCTAAATTTTTTACATAGCGAGCATTCGCTTCTATAAAATCACGACGAGGTTTTACTTCATCACCCATAAGCATAGTAAATAATTGATCAGCTTTTTCAGCATCTTCAGTTAATACCTGATACATAAGTCTAGTTTCAGGATTCATAGTAGTCTCCCAAAGCTGATCGGCATTCATCTCACCAAGACCTTTATATCTTTGTATATCATACTTTTTATCTTTATTTTCTTCTAATATTTTATCTCGCTCTTCATCAGAATAAGCATATCTAAAATTCTTCTTATCAAAACTAATCTTATAAAGAGGAGGTACAGCAATAAATATATGCCCCAAATCTATTAAAGGACGCATATATCTAAAGAAGAATGTTAATAAAAGAGTTCTAATATGCGAACCATCAATATCAGCATCAGCCATAATAATAATTCTGCCATATCTAATTTTAGAAATATCAAAAGAAGATCCAACACCACATCCAAGAGCTGCTATTATAGGCTTAAGACCTTCACTATCTAAAATTTTATCAAGTCTTGCTTTTTCAACATTAAGTACTTTTCCACGAAGCGGTAAAATAGCCTGAAAATGTCTATCACGACCACCCTTAGCAGTACCACCAGCAGAATCACCCTCAACCAAATAAACCTCACACTTATCAACCTCTTGTTCTGTACAATCAGCAAGTTTACCAGGAAGAGAATCACTCTCAAGAGCATTTTTACGACGAGCTAAATCACGAGCTTTTCTCGCAGCTTCACGAGCCTGTGCTGCTGCTATAATTTTTTCTAATATAGCTTTAATAACTTTTGGATTTTGAGAAAAATAATCACTAAGCCCTTCTACAACCAATTTTTCAGTAACAGCTCTAACTTCAGTATTTCCAAGCTTAGTCTTTGTTTGACCTTCAAATTGTGGATTTGGAATCTTTACAGATACTACAGCAACCAAGCCCTCGCGTGTATCTTCACCCATAAATGTAATTTTAGCCTTTTTATCAAGTTCCAACTTCTTTGCAAAGTCAGTATAAACGCGAGTAAGGGCAGTTCTAAATCCAGCTAAATGTGTACCACCCTCTGTAGTATTGATATTATTACAATAAGTAAATATATTTTCATTATAAGCATCTACATACTGCATAGATACTTCTACATCTGTTTTATCTTCAACCTTATGTAAATAAATAGGTTTATCATGAAGCAACTTTTTATTTTCATTAAGATGTGATATAAACATTTCTATACCACCTTCATAATAAAACTCATTGCTAATAACTTCAGATTCTCTTTTATCTATTAAAGTTATTCTAATACCTCTATTTAAAAATGCTAATTCTCTAAGTCTATTAGCTAATATTTTATAATCATAAACAGTAGTTTCAAAAATACTACCATCAGCCTTAAAAGTAACCTTAGTACCATTTTTAGTGCTTTTTCCAACCTCTTCTACAGGACCATCAGGAATACCTGTTTTATAAGATTGTCTATATAATTTACCATCTTTAGAAACTTCAGCAACAAGCTCAGTACTTAAAGCATTAACTACAGATACCCCAACACCATGTAAACCACCAGATACCTTATAAGTATCATTATCAAATTTACCACCAGCATGAAGCTTAGTCATAACAACTTCTAAAGCAGAAACTTTTAATTTAGGATGTATATCAATAGGAATACCCCTACCATCATCTACAACCTCTATAATATTATCTTTTTCTATTGTAACAACAATATTCTTACAATATCCAGCCATAGCCTCATCTACACTATTATCTACAACCTCATAAACCAAATGATGAAGTCCTGCAGATCCTGTAGAACCTATATACATACCAGGACGTTTTCTTACAGGGTCTAAACCCTCCAATACTTGAATATTTTTCGAGCTATAACTTTTTTCTGACATAATTTATAACTTTATACCTTCTATACTTTATTAAAAAATTAATTCTAAAGTATTATATACTATATTAATAATATTACAAATAATTTTAAAAACTATTTTAGCATATACTAACATTTTATTGTAAAAAATAACTATAGTACTGTAGAAAATTTTTTAATATAGTGTAAAATTAGTTTTCAATATTATATAAAAAAAGAGGTATAAATTATAATGGCAACTTTAAAAATAAGTGTATCTGGAATAAGAGGAATAATTGGAGATGGTTTTGATTCTAAAGTTGTAGTAGATTATACTTCTGCTTTTGCATGTCTTTTCCCTAAAAAATCTAAAATATTAGTAGCTCGTGATACTCGTATATCTGGGGAGTCTATACTTAATGCTGTAATTGCTACTCTTACAGCAAGTGGTATTAATGTTATAGATATAGGAATAGCCCCTACTCCTACAGTGCTTTATATGGTAGATAAACTTAAGCTTCATGGGGGTATTATGGTTTCTGCAAGTCATAATCCTATAGAATGGAATGCTTTAAAGCTTATCGGGCGTGGTGGGAAATTTTTAGATGAAGAGTCTGTAAAAGAATTAACAAAATTATATGAAAAAAAAGAAACAAGATTTGTTAAAGCATTAGAATATGGAAATTATCAAAAATATGATACTGCTATACAAGAACATATAGATAGAATATTGAGATTTGTTGATGTTGACTTAATAAAATCTGCAAATTTTACTGTAGCTTGTGATTATGTAAATGGTACTGGATTATTTGCTACTCCACAACTATTAGAAGCTTTAGGAGTAAAAGAAATATCTATTAATAATGAACATACTGGAAAATTTGCTCATATAGCAGAACCTTCTCTTAAGAGTATGAAACCATTATCTGATCTTGCTAAAAAGAATAAAATAGATATAGGATTTACACAAGATCCTGATGCTGATAGACTTGCTATTGTACTTGATGATGGCAGTATTATTAGTGAAGAATATACTCTTGCATTATGTGCTAAGTTTTTATGGATGAAGGGTAAGGGAAATGCTGCTGTTAATTTATCTACTTCGAGGATGATTGAAGATATTGCTAAAGAAAAGGGATATTCTGTAGATAGAACAAAGATTGGTGAAATTAATGTATCTTCTCATATTGTAAAAAATAAATTATATTTTGGTGGTGAAGGTAATGGTGGTATAATAGTTCCTGCTGTTACTCCTGGACGTGATTCTCTTTTAGGTATAGCTCTTATTCTACAACTAATGGCTACTACTAAAAAAACTATAACTGAGCTTGTTAATGAAATACCTAAATATGAAATTGTAAAAGAAAAAATAGAAGTTGCAAAAATTGATGAGAAAGCATTCTTAAAAACTATAAAAACTTTATATAAAGATGCAAAGATTACAAATATAGATGGTATAAAAATAGACTTAGAAGATTCTTGGCTACATGTAAGATCTTCTAATACTGAGCCTATAGTTAGAATTATAGCTGAGGCTAAAACAAAAAAAGAAGCTAAAAATCTAATATTAAGTGCTATATCTATAATAAAATAATACGAAAATAAAATATATTTATTATATTTAAATATTTTAAATATAACAAGGAGTATTATTTTATGATAATAAGAACTTTCTTATTTATATTTGTTATAGTGTGTAATAATAACTACTTATTTTCAAATGTTAATAATATAGATAAATTACCAATATCCTCTAAAGAATTAATAAAAACAGTATTTCCAAAAGTAGAAATAAAAGATATTACAGTTTACAAGCGTACATACAAAGTAGAACTTAATAATGATATAATATTTCATTTTAATAGAGATGGTGAATTAAAAGAAATTAATGGTCTCGAAATAGAACCTATTCCATATAAATCTATACCCAAAAAAGCATATATAACCCTATTAAACGAAGTAAAAAATCCAAGAATTATATATATAGCAAAGAAAAAGGATTTCTTTCATATAAAAACATTTGATAAATTTCAGTTATATGATATAGTAGTAAAAGATGATGGTGAACTTATAAAAAAAGAAAAAATAGTAGAGGATAATCTGTATTATGAAAAAAGAAAAAAATAACTTATTTACACCTTTTAAAATAGGAAGCTTAGAAATTAAAAATAGAATTATAATGCCTCCTATGTGTATGTATAGTTCTAAAGATGGATATGTTAATGATTGGCATATTTGGCACTACACTACAAGGGCTATTGGGGGTGTTGGACTTATTATAGTTGAGGCTGCTGCTATTTTTGATTATGCTGGAATTACTGATAATGACTTATTAATTTCTGATGATAAGTATATAGAAGGTTTAAAAAGATTAGTAGATTCTGTTCATTCTAATGGTGCTAAAATAGGTATACAAATTAATCATGCGGGAAGAAAATCAGAAACTAAGAGACTTGATAAAATATATGCTCCAAGCTCTATAGCATTTAGTGATAAATATAGAACACCTATTGAAATGACTAAAGAAGATATTGAAAATACTACAACAGCTTTTGCATTGGCTTTTGAAAGAGCTGTTAAGGCTGGTTTTGATATTATAGAAGTTCATGCTGCTCATGGATTTTTAATTTCTACATTTTTATCTCCTTTATCTAATAAGAGAGAAGATGAATATGGAAAAAATAGAGCTAAGTTTTTAGAAGAAGTTTTAGTTAAAGGTCGTGAAAAAGTTGGTTATGACTTTCCTATTCAAATTAGAATATCTTCTTATGATTGGCATAAAGATGGAAATACTGTTTCAAACTTTGCTAATATGCTTAAACCTCTTGAAGAGAAAAAATTATTTGATGCTATAAATGTTAGCACAGGTGCTGTTACCAATGATGGACAAATTATACCTTATGAAGGATATCAAATTCCATTTGCAAGAGAATTAAAAAATACAATATCACTACCTTGTATTGGTGGTGGACTTATCACAGATTATAAAATGGCAAATACTATAGTAATAAATAATGCTTGTGATGCTATATATATAGGACGAGAACTTTTAAGAAATCCATTTTGGGCTTTACAGGCTGCTCGTGCTTTATCTATAGACATAGAATACCCAAAACAATATGAGCAATCTAAGAGATAAATAATAATTTATACTATAATAATATCTGCTTTTCTATCTCTATACAAATATAATGCTACAATGAGTGTTATAATCTCACTAATTGGTAGAACAAGCATAAAGCCAATATATCCAAATAAATTAGGAAGTATAAATATTAATATAATAGGAAGTGCTAAACTTCTTAAAATAGATACTACTGCTGAAGCGCCTGCTCTTTGTATAGAAGTATAATATGCACTCATTAATATATTTATACCTACACATATTAATACAGGTAAAGATGCTCTTAAGAATAATTTTGCACTATTAAATGTATTTATAGAAATATCTTTAAGTAAAAGATTTATAAGTAAATCTGGTCTTATTAATAAAATAATAGAAAGAAAAATAGAAAAGTATGTAACAACTTTCAAACTAATACTTAAAAAATCTTTAATTTTTTCTTTATTTCTGCAACCATATGATACACTTACTAATGGTGTTAGTGCCTCACCTATAGAATATGCTATCAATATAAAAAACATAATTGTGTAATTAGCTACAGAGTATACAATAATACCATCATTACCTGCTAATCTATAAACAGTAATATTAAATATCCAAGGTATTATACCAGAAGAAATATTACTCCAAAATTCACTCATCCCATTTAATGAAGCTTTAAAAACATAATTCCAAGCACCATATATCTTAATAATTCTTAATTTTAAATCTCTTCTAAAAAGAAATAAAACTCCAAACAAAAATGAAATTATTTGAGCTAATGCAGTAGCCCAAGCAGCTCCACTTATACCAAACTCTAAAACTGTAATAAATAAATAATCTAAAAAAATATTAATTAAAGATGCCATTATAAGAATAAATGAAGCATATTTAGGAAAACCATTTAAACGTATAAATTGACTAAGTACATAAGAAATTCCCCAAAAATATGTAGCTACAAGTATTGGATCAATATAATATAGAGCATAATCATATACACTATTATGTGCACCTAAAATAGGAAGAATATTTTCTTTAAATATGAATATAACAACTAAAGGAATACTCATAAGTGTAGATACTATTAAGATAGTTTGAGTAAATATAAGATTAGCCCTTAATATATTTCCCTTTCCTATATACTCTCCTGCAATAGCTAATGAACCTACTGTAAGCATCACATAAAAACCAAAAGAAAGTGCTGTTACTGGATATACTATATTAATAGCTGCAAATGCATCAGAAGAAATATAATGTGCTACAAAAAATCCATCTATAAACATAGTTGTAGAGCCTAATATCATACCTATTAAATTTGGTATTGCATATTTAGCAAATAGTTTTTTAGATGAATAATTATTAAGTGTATTAATATTTAAATACATAAGAATATAAATAAAAGTATTATTTCGGACTAAATTAACATATAAAAATATTTATGTCAAGTTTACTTTGCAATAAAGAATAAAAATCTGTATAATCTACAACAATATAAAGTTTTATAAAGAAAAAAGGAATTTTCATAATGATAGAAATATTAGAGGAAGCTATAGTTTACGAAGATAAGAATTATTATCCAGCATTTCCAAGTATAATAAAATTAGAAAATGATCATTATTTAGTAAGTTTTAGATTAGCTCCTAAAGAGAGTAAAAAAAATTCTCATCTTAATTCTCTTAGTAAAATAATGATAGTATCAATATATAAAAATAAAATTAAATATATACAAGAAATAGTAGAAGATGATGATGCAGCAAAACAAGATGTAAACTTTTTTAGAATAGATGAAAAAACAATAATGCTATATTATTTTAGATATACATTCCACCCACAGTCTGCAAAAAAACATCTAAAAGAATATACATACTTAGAATATGATTCAAATCTAATAGCTCTTCTTAGCGGTGTAGGTATATGTATGAGTTATAATAATGGAGAAACTTTTGAATCTCCTTATTTTGTTCGTATAGATAATGATATTAAAAATTTTGCAGTACGTGGGAATATGTGTAAAATAGAAAATGAAATATTAATGCCTATTTATGCTTTAAAAGAAAAAAATAAATATCAATCTTATATTATATCTTCTAAAAATTATAAAAAATGGAAAATAAAAAGCTTTTTAGCTGAAACTGAAAATATAAAAAAAGATAAGTTTGAATTTGTTGAGCCATCACTAATATCACATAATAATAATATAGCTTCATTTATACGTACTCATAAAAATAATGAAGAAGCATATACATCTGTAGCGTATTCTACAAATAAAGGGCGTACATTTTCAAACCCTATAAGAACTAACATATTAGGATATCCAATAAATACATTAATATTAGAAAGTGAAAAAGTTCTTATAACATACGGATATAGAAAAAAGCCCTATGGAGTGAGAGGTATTATATTAAATAGTATAGAAGAAGTATTTGACATAGAAAAAATAAATAACTCTAAAGAAATTATTATAGAAAATAAAATGAAAAGTCCAGACTGTGGATATCCTTGGTGTATAGAAGATAATGGAAAAATAATATGTATATACTATGGTCATCTTGATAGTACAAGAGCTATATATATGAAAAAGTTTAGAATATAAAAATATAATTGTGTATATATACTTAATAATATATATACACAATATATATTATACTTACTCGAAAACAGAAAAACCTAAAGCCTTAGTAGCATCTACAAAAGTTTTTACAGTATCTAAAGATAAATCCTCAAGCTTAGAACCAATCTTCATCATCTTATCAATAGTAGCACTATCACAAGTAATAATATGTACACCACATTCATAAGCTTGAATAGCATTATAAACCTCTCTTGGTGAAGCCCATAATATCTCAACATTATCATACTTCTTAGACAACTCAACAGCATCTTTCATTATAGGCATAGGATCTACACCAGAATCTGCAATTCTACCAGCAAAAATAGAAATAATATTCTGTGTGTTTGGTGCAAAACAATCTATAACAGACTTAACCTGCTCTAAAGTAAAAATAGCTGTAACATTAATATTTACTCCCTTAGCTGATAATTTCTTAATAAGCTCAGAAGTAGATTCTCCTTTAGAATTAATAACAGGTATTTTTACTGCAACATTTTTAGCCCAAGAAGAAATTTCTAAAGCTTCTTTCTCCATATCATCCATATTATCAGAAAAAACTTCAAAAGATAAAGACTTCTCTTTTATAAAAGAAAGTAAAGTATTAGAAAATTCTCTATAACTCTTAACCCCATCTCTTTTCATAATAGAAGGATTTGATGTAAAACCCTTTATTAGTGGATTATCATTTTGTTTTTTCATTATTTCTACATTAGCACCATCTGCAAAAATTTTTATCTTAGAAGCTAATTCATCAAAAGTCATATTATCACCCCTATAAAAAATTATTGATTATTTAATACATTAGATTTTGTTTTAATAAAGCTAGGTATAATCAAAGCAAGTAGAGTTATACAAGCTAAAGCATAAACTCCAATCTCATTAGCACTACTTCCAACTTTTCCAACTATAATACCAAGTAAAGCAAAATCAGCATCGCCAAAAGTAGTATTAGCAAAACCTAAATTACCCAAAACAGGAAGTAGCATTGCAGGTAAAAAAGATATAATAAGACCATTAACAAAAGATCCTATAATACAACCTCTAACCCCACCCTTCTTACTAGCATATACACCAGCAGTACCGCCACAGAAGAAATGAGGTACAAGTCCAGGAATAATTAATACCCAGCCAATAGCACCCATTATAAATAATGATATAACTCCAGCAATAAAGCTACTAATAAAGCCAATAACAACAGCATTCTGAGCAAAAGTAAAAAATACAGCACAGTCTACAGCAGGAACAGAATCTTTAATAATCTTTTCTGATATACCCTGAAAAGCAGGTACTAAATCTCTAACTATCATTCTAACACCACTATAAACAATATTAACTCCAATAGCAAATTGTAAAGCAGAAAGAATAGCAAAAATATACGGATTCATACCATTAGATAATGTACTTGCAAATTCTCCACCAGCAGCTATTGTAGGAATCAAATAAAATATGAGCATTATGATAGCTGTAGAAATAGTAGTATCTCTCAAAAATCCAAGTGACTCTGGTATATTAATATCTTCTGTAGCATTTTCTTTATTACCTACCTTATCGGCAATAAGTCCAGCTATATAATATCCTATACTACCAAAATGCCCCATAGCAATACCACCATTATCTGTAACATCATTAGTAATTCTCTGTCCAATAGCAGGAGAAATAGCACTCCAAGAACCTAAGAAAAATCCTCCAAGAACAACTAAGCTAACACCGCTAAAACCTAAAGCACTCAATACTGCAGAAAATAAACAAGCCATAAAGAAACTATGATGACCTGTTAGAAAAATATATTTATACTTAGTAAACTTAGCTATAAGTAAATTAAATACATATCCAAGTACCAAAATAAGCATAGTAGAAAGACCTAAAGTCTCTTGTGCTACGGCTACTACAGCTTCATTATTTGGTACTACACCTTTAATATTAAAACCAGCCTCTATTAAAGCTGTTAATGGAGCTAAATTAGCAACTATAATAGAAGCTCCAGCACCAAGCATAATATATCCAAGTATAGGACCTAAAGTGCCTTGTAATATTAAATGTCCTGGTTTTCTTAAAGCTACAAGACCTATAAATGATATAAGACCTAATATCAATGCTGGTTGTAATGCTATATCTTTAATAATTGATAAAATACCCTCTAACATATATAAAATTCCTTTAATATTATTCGCTTCTTAAACTATTAATTCTATTAATTAAATCAGTATTCTCTAAGTCTGCTTTTTTATGATAATTTGTAACTGTAATTATTTTATTAGAATCAACATCAAGATGAGAAGTAAACTCTTCTACAGAAACATAAAAATCAGCATTAGTCTGTTTTGCTGTACTAAAGTCTTTAGCTTCTACATTAATACCCTCAATTCCAGATTCACTACAAAACTTCTTAATATTTTGGGCAAGCATTAAACTACTTCCAAGACCATTGCCACATATAGTTATTATATTTATAGTTTTTACTTTTGGTTTTTCATCTTTTTTCTTTCCAAATAAACCCATAGTATAATTCCTTTTTTTAATTATATTATTTACTTATAATCATTAAGTATATTTATTAAGTATTGAAAGTCAAATAATTTTGAAGTTATAATTATTTTAATAATTTTTCTTTTTTAAAAGAAAATTAAAAGACAATGAAGAAATAGCACTAATAGATAAAAATAAAAAAGCTATTTCTATAGAAAAATAATAAGATAATCTACCAAAAATAATTGGGTATAATAATGTACCTATAGAATAAACACTTTGATAAAAACCAATAGCAGAAGATTTTTTACTCTCTTCTATATCTAATACAGCCTCGCTCGTAATATATGCAGATAATACACCATTTGAAGAGCCTGCCAATAACTGAGATAATACAATAATAATAACACTATTAGTTTTCATAACTAAAATACAATAGAAAGAAAGAATAATAAAAAATAAATTAATATAAAACCTCGAACTTAACTTACTTGCTAAAGATGTACTAACATAAAAAGATATAAGCATAGCTGAAAGTATATTAAGTATAGAAGAAATACCCACTAAAGAATAATTGCCTCCTTTTTCTATTATTCTATTTAATGTAAAAGAAAAAACAGTAGATGTTTGAATACCTTGATTTATCATAGCAAGAATAGAAAAAATAATTAGTCTCTTATTTTTACATACTAATAATAAATCTTTAAAAGATAGATTATTCAAATACTTTTTATTTTTTATTCTTCTACTATCTTTAATAAATAAAGAAAGTAAAATAACAATAAAAGACATTAAAAAACTCTCTAAAAGTAAAAACTTCATAGAGTATTTAGAATAAAATAAAGTAGCACTAATAAAAGCAACAAACATACCTATAACACTTGCAAAAAGTGCTAATGTCATAGATTTATGTTCTTCTTTTTTATCAAATAAAGATGAATATAAAACTATATACATTATCCAAGTAGAAGCTCCTACTCCAGACAGAATACCACCTATAAGAAAACCTAAAGCATTTGTATATATTAATTTAATAAAGCTTGATATTAATATAAAAAATGCCCCTATTATAATAAAAATTTTACTATTAGAAATATAATCAGAAAATATTCCAAGAGGAAAACGAAATAATACTTGTGCTAATCCGTGTATACCTATAATAATACCTATAGTAGAATTTGGTACTCCTATGTAGCTTAAATATGTAGATTGAAATGGTATATAAGTAAAAAGTGAAAACCAATATAATATCATTATTATAAAAAGTATTTGTTTCATAAATAATCACTCTAAATTTTTTTAAGAATATAAATTAATATATTCACTTGCACTATAAAGAGAACCTATAACTAATAGTGCTTTATTCTTTTCTTTTGCAATATTGTTGGCATAACTCATAGCAGTTTTAAAATCTGATATATGAGTTATATTTTTATAGTTTTCAAAATACTTCATAGTATTTTCACTATCAGATTCTTTATAAGTTGTAGCACTTACAATTATTTCAAAATCATAGTTTTTTAATACTCCAATCATACCATCTAAATCTTTACCAATAATAGGAGCAAATAATAAAATAATATCATCATACCAAGATAATACATTGTTAAGTACAACCTCAAGTGACTTTGAATTATGAGCTCCATCAACTATAATATCTACATTATCATTTTTAAAAAAAGTAAGTCTTGCATCTATAGTAAAATCTCTAATACTATCTATAGCAACTCTATAAATACTACTATTTTCAAAAAGAAGTGTAAAAGCTTTAAATGCTAAAGATATATTTTCAGCTTGATGATTACCAAGTAATGTTGTATTAAACTCATACTCTATATTATTGCTATCAATATAATAAAAACTTAATAAATCTTTTGTGTTTGACTTTAACTTAAAATAAAAATCTTTATCTAAAATAGAAATTTCAGACTTTTTATCTATTGCCTTGCTCTTAATTATTTCTATAACTTCAATATTAGAAGAAGACACAACTTTACTATATGGCTTTATTATACCACATTTTTGAATAGCAATACTCTCTAAACTATCACCCAAAATATCAGTATGATCATAAGATATAGAAGTAATTATAGATATATCAGACTTCACAATATTAGTACAATCATAAAGTCCACCTATACCAACCTCTATACAAGCATAATTTACATTCTGTATATAAAAATAATAAAGCCCTATAATAGTAAATATTTCAAATACTGTAATATTATAATTATCACTCTCTAATATATTTTTTACTTTTTTTACTATACAAACAAAATCATACTCAGATATACACTCACCATTAATACGAAACCTTTCTCTCTCAGATTTTATATGCGGAGAAGTAAAAGTAGCCACTTTTGATCCTGTACTTTCTATCATCTTAGATAAACATAAAGTAGTAGAACCTTTTCCTTTTGTTCCTGTAATATGAATAACTCTAAAAGTTTGTTTATATCCCAATATAGATAATATACTCTCTACATTGCTAATATGTGAATTATTATCTTTATGAATATTTTTCTTACCCATAAAAGAATATATATATGATAAAGCATCATTATAAGTCATAAATAAAAGTCTTTCTTAATAAGAGATTCTTGATAAGAGTATCATATATATATAATCTTTCAATAGTTGAAATATAATATTTTTTTGCTATAATTTATAAATAATAGATATCGGTATAATTTATGCACAACACAACACAACACAACACAACACAACACAACACAACACAACACAACACAACACAACACAACACAACACAACACAACACAACACAACACAACACAACACAACACAACACAACACAACACAAAAAAAAACAAAAAAAAA
>CALXQJ010000006.1 GCA_944390575.1 uncultured Spirochaetota bacterium | reverse complement strand
TTGTTTTGTGTTGTGTTTTGTTGTGTTGTGTTGTGTTGTGTTGTGTTGTGTTGTGTTGTGTTGTGTTGTGTTGTGTTGTGTTGTGTTGTGTTGTGTTGTGTTGTGTTGTGTTGTGTTGTGTTGTGTTGTGTTGTGTGTCATACTATACCTCAAGAGAGATAATATATTTTATTAAGAAAAAAGTCAATAAAAAAGCCCTTATATAAAATATAAGAGCTATTATATATATATTTATATTATTTCTTTATAATATAAGCCATAGAATAAGAAGTAATAATAGCCTTAATACTGTCCCCTATTAAAAAAGGAACAGAACCTTTCATAATAACATCTAATATAGTATAATTAAGACCAGTATGTGAAGCCCAAATATAAAGACCTATCATACCACAAATATGAACTATAGTAATCTGAGCAAAGAATAATAATATAGAAGTTTTAATAATACCATCTTTTCTATTTTCAGAATATTTACCTAAAATATAAGCACATAAAGCATATCCAACTAAATACCCAGTAGTAGCACTAAAAATATTAGTAGAAGCAAAAACAGGAAGACCAGCTACACCAGCAAAAATAAAAATAGCAACAGAAATAAAAGACCAAAAACCACCAAGTGTTAAAGCCGAAGTACATACTACTAAAGTTGCTAAATTAATAGGAACAGGAGTAAAACCTAAATATATCTTAAGTTGTGATGCCAAAGATAAAGCAACAGCAAATATAAAAGCTATACTTAAATTAATTAAAATACCAGCCTCATTAAGTAAAAAAACACGAGTATCATTATACTTTCTTAATACACTTGTCATATTCATAACTCTCCTTAAATTTTAAATATATAATATTATACTTAACCCAAAATAGCAAGAAGTACACCAGCAGCAACAGCAGAACCAATAACACCAGAAACATTAGGTCCCATAGCATGCATAAGTAAAAAATTCTGTGGATTAGCCTCCTGCCCAACCTTACTAGCAACGCGAGCAGCCATAGGTACAGCAGATACACCAGCCGCCCCAATTAAAGGATTAATCTTTTCTTTACTAAACTTATTCATAATCTTAGCAAGTAAAACACCACCAGCAGTACCCATAGAAAATGCAATAAGTCCAAGAACTAATATACCCAAAGTCTCAAAACGTAAAAACTTATCAGCAGCCAATTTACTACCAACAGCAAGTCCAAGTAGAATAGTTACAATATTAATTAATTCATTTTGAGCAGTCTTTGAAAGTCTCTCAGTCACTCCAGATTCTTTTATTAAATTACCAAACATCAATGCTCCAATTAAAGGTGCAGCATCTGGTAATAATAAAGCTACTAATATAATAACAGAAAGTGGAAAAATGATTTTCTCTCTCTTACTAACAGGACGTAATTGATTCATCTTTATCTTACGCTCTTCCTCAGTTGTAAGAAGCTTCATAATAGGAGGTTGTATAATAGGAACTAATGCCATATATGAATATGCAGCAACTGCGATAGCTCCCAAAAGATGTGGAGCAAGACGAGAAGCAGTAAAAATAGCAGTAGGACCATCAGCACCACCTATAATTCCAATAGAAGCAGCATCTCTAAGACTAAAATTAATAAAAGGTACATAATCAGATAATACAACAGCTCCCAAAAGTGTAGCAAATATACCAATCTGTGCAGCAGCTCCAAGCAATGCTGTTTTAGGATTTGCTATTAATGGACCAAAATCTGTCATAGCTCCAACACCTATAAAAATTAAAAGTGGAAAAAGACCTGTCTCTATACCAAAGGAATATATTTGCCCAAGAAATCCTCCAGAACTCAATGTTATTGGAATACCATTTATAATTTCTACAACTGGAAGAGAAGCTATATTTGCAACAGGAATATTTGCTAAAATACCTCCCATACCTATTGGAATAAGAAGCAATGGTTCAAAACCTTTAGCTATAGCCAAATATACAAGTAATAACCCTACACAAATCATTATCAAACTTTGCCATAAAGGTACAGATTTAACTTTCAAATCATTTATTTTACTTTTATATTTATCTTGCTTTTCTTTTTCTTGTTTCAAAATTTTTGTAGTAGAATCTTCACTTTCTTTTTCTATAAAAGCACCAAAAGCAGTATTACCTATCAATGAGTAAATAGACTTTTTTATATCTATTTTTTCATTATCTTCTTGAGATAATAATGTAGATGCTGATATTAATAGAATCAAAAATACAATAGATATTTTTTTCATAGTATTCAAATCCTTATAGTTTTAAGAAATAACAGCAAGCTCTTGTCCTGCAACTATATTATCATGAACATTAACTTTAATTTCTCGAATAACTCCACTCATAGAAGCTTTAATCTCAACTTCAAGCTTCATAACTTCCAAAACAATAATAGTATCACCATTAGAAACTTTACTACCTACATTAGACACTATTTTTTTTACTTTTCCACTAACTCCAGACACAACAAACTGAGGTGCACAATTAGATATATTATTAGAAATATCTCTTGATATATGACCATTAGATATATTATATTTATAATTAATACCATCAACAGTAGCTCTATTATCACTATTAATTTTTACATTATAGTTTATACCATCAATAGTAACACAAACTTCATTATTAATATTATTATTAGAAGTTGTAGATTGTACTACTTCCTTTTTAACCTCTTGAACTTCTTTTATCTCTTTTTTCTCTTCTACAGTATTTTTTCTAATTCCAAGTTTAGCCTCACCTTTTAAGAATTGAATACCCTTATCTTTACAAGCAGCAACAATAAAAATATTTTCATCAGATAAATCATTAATACCATTAGCTTTTAAAAGCTCCTTAGCAGCATTAATACCTTTATTAGTGTTTCTATCATCTATATCCATAGGATTTTCTGTAGTAGGCTCTAACTTTAATTGCTCTGATGCTATTTTTACTATTTCCGCATCAGGAGTAGATGGAGTTTTACCAAAATATCCAAGTACCATCTTAGCATATCCATCAGCCATTTTTTTCCAAGGACCTTGCATAACATTATTAAAAGCCTGTTGAAAATAAAACTGTGATACAGGAGTTACAGAAGTACCAAAACCACCCTTCTCTACAACCTCAGTCATAGCCTTAATAACCTCAGGAAATCTATCCATAACATTAATATCTCTCATCATCTGAGTATTAGCAGTTAATGCTCCACCAGGCATAGGTGCAAAAGGAATCATAGGCTCTACTGTTCTACTTTCTGGAGGTAAAAAATAATCTTTCATACACTCCTGAAATAATGCCTCTACTTCACGAACCTTATTAATATCAATATCAAAATAATAATCAGTACCTCTTAAAGCATGCCACATCACTATTAAATCAGTTTGACAAGTTCCTCCAGATACAGGTGCTATAGAAAGATCTATATAATCACAACCAGCTTCAAGTGCTGCCTTATACTGTAATGCACCAATTCCAGCAGTTTCATGACTATGAACTTGTATACGCATATTTTTACCTAATAGCTTTCTTGCAGTCTTAACTGTTTCATACATTACTTGTGGTGTAGAAGTTCCTGAAGCATCTTTAAAACAAATAGAATCATATTCTACATTGTCCATTATATCTTTTAAAACCTTAGAATAAAACTCAGCATCATGTGCACCCTCACAACCAGGAGGTAAAGCCATCATAGTAACACATACCTGATGATGTAGTCCTGCTTCTTTAATACACTTACCACTATATATTAAATTATTAACATCATTTAAAGCATCAAAATTCCTAATAGTTGTAATACCATGCTTTTTAAAAAGATCAGCATGCATCTTAATTATTTCTCTTGGTTGCGACTCAAGACAAACTACATTAACTCCACGTGCAAGAGTCTGTAAATCAACATCCTTACCAACAGCATTTCTAAAAGAATCCATAACATCAAAAGCATTCTCTCGATTGTAAAAAAATGCACTTTGAAAAGTAGCTCCTCCACCAGATTCAAAATACTTAATACCAGCATTAACGCAAGCCTCTACAACAGGCATAAAATCCTTTGATAATACACGAGCTCCATAAACAGACTGAAAACCATCTCTAAATGCTGTAAGCATAAATTTTACTTCTTTTTTAGCCATAAAATAAAACCCTTATTTTTTATTAATATGTTCACGTGCTAAAGCAATAGCCAAAGCTATCTTTTTTTCTTCTTCATTATTAATATCTTTTTTAGATCTTTTTATATTATTATTAGAATCATCTAAATCATTAGAGTTAATACTATCTATTTGATAAATAATAATACCAATAACCTTCATTACAAAAATAAGTATTATCAAAAATAAAACAACAACACTCATTCCAAGTAGCATTATCTGAAAAGCATCTATAATATTACTTTGCATAAATTAATACCCTAAAATATTTATTTATATAAAAAAGTATATAACAAATAAATCTTATTAGCAAGCATATATAAATAAATATTGAAATTACTTACAAATATAATATAATATCTTTTTTATTATAAAAACTACAAAATCATCACTATGAAAGAAAATATTTTATTAGAAAAAAGAAATATCAATATAGATAATATTAAAGAAATAGCCTATTTCCTAAAAAATATATTAAAAAATAAAGATATAATAATAATGAATGGAAATTTAGGTTTTGGTAAAACAACATTTATAAGAGAACTTACAAATATTATGCAATGTGAAGATATTGTTAGCAGTCCTTCTTTTACTATAATTAATGAATATAATATCATCTTAAATAATGAAAATTCTGTATTAAGACATATAGACTTATATAGACTTGAAAGTGATGATGATCTTGATAGTATTGGATTTAATGAAAAAATTAAAGAAGATGGTGTATCATTTATAGAATGGGGTTCTAAATTTATTCATTATTTCTCAAAACCATATTATATATTTGAAATAGAAATGAATAGTGATGATAGTAGATCTTATAGGATTAGTTTAGTACAATGAGATATTATTATAATATATTATTATTATTATCTTTTATTATAATCTCTTGTGAGACAAAAATTAATAAAGATATTGTAGTAAAAATTAATACAACTATTACAGATTCTAATATAATTATAGGTGATAATCTTCTTTATACTGTAAAAATAATCTCAAAAAAAGATATAAAATATGAATATGAAGATATATCTTTTGATACAAGAGACTACAAAACAAGAATTATATCAAAAACAAATTTCACAAAAGAAAAGAATAATTTTATAGAAAAAACATATCAATACAAAATAGGTTTTTATGATATAGGGCAATTTGTAATACTCCCCTTTAAAATAGAATATTTATATAATAATAATATTTATAAAATAAATGGAGAAGATACAACTATATTAGTGCATCCTTTTTCTGATGGAAATAAATTACCAAATATGAAAGGCGTTGTAACTATTCCTATGCCTGAGTATGTATGGATAATAATTATAGCTTTATCTTTTATTATAGTAATACTTATTTTTATAATAATATTTATTATTAAATATATTAATAAAAAAATGAGAGATAAAAATATTATAAAAGAAGATATAGAGGCATTAAATAGTTTAAGTAATATAGACTATAATGAATACTATAAAAATCAGAAATTTGCAGAATACTATTTTGAGCTTACTATGATTTTTAAAACGTATCTATCTAAAAGATTTGAGCATAATATTTTAGATATGACTACAAGTGAAGTTAATAATTTATTTAAACATAAATCATTTAAAGATAGTGATTATATCATAAATATGCTTGAGAAATCGGACTATATAAAATTTGCAAAACAGCTTGCAGAAATAGATATAATGAAAAAAGACTATGATTTTTGTAAAAGTTATATAATAGAACATGGAAATCTTTATACTATAAAGAAGAAAGAAGAAAGAAGAAAAAATAAATAAAAAAGAAAATAAGAAAAGAGAAAAAGCAAGAAAGAGAAGATTAAAAAGAGAAGCTAAAAAAAATAAAAATATGGAAAAATAATTTTATGCAAAATATTAATTACTATGATATAAAAGATACTATAGTAGCTCTTGCAACACCTTATGCTAAAAGTGCATTAGCTGTAATTAGAATGTCTGGAAATAATGCTTTGAGTATTGCTTCTAAAGTATCTTTCTATGCTAATAGTGAAAACAAGAATATTATAAAATTTGAACACAGAAAAAGCTATTATGCACTTATAAAAGATGAAAATAATAATCCAATAGATGAACTTATTATACTAACAACTTTAAGTCCCAACTCATTTACAACAGAAGATACTGTGGAGTTTATTTCTCACGGTAGTATAGTTGTAATTGATGAACTATTAAAACTATTAGTACGACAGGGGGCAAGGCTTGCTAATAAGGGTGAGTTTACGTATCGCTCTTATATTAATGGGCGTATTGGTATTAGTGAAGCTGAAGCTATACATGATCTTATTGATTCTAATAATAATTTAATGGCTAAGGCTAGTATATATAAAATGCGAGGTAAACTTACTCGTGAAATAGATAAACTAAGAGATAGTATAAAAAATGCTTTGATACTTGTATATGGAGAATTAGATTTTCCTGAAGATGAAACTGAATATTTCTCATACGACTCATTGATAGAAAATTTCTACAATATAGAAAAAAATATTTACCATATATTAAATAGTTCTAAGAGAGTAGAAAATCTTATCAATGGTATAAGAGTTTCTATTATAGGTAGAGTTAATGCTGGTAAAAGTAGTATTTTTAATATGATACTAGGTAAAGAAAGAGCTATAGTATCAAACATAGAAGGCACTACTCGTGATTTTTTAAGTGAAAATATTTATATAGACGGCATACCTTTTTATATAATGGATACTGCTGGATTTCATAAAGAAGCTAATGATGATATAGAAAAAGAGGGAATTGAAAGAGCAAAAAGATGTGCAGATGAAGCTCATATTATACTTGCTGTTTTTGATGGTAGTAGAGAAATAGATGATGATGATAAAAACTTAGTAGACTTTTTAGAGTCATTAGAAAATAAAACTATTCACTACATTATAAATAAAAGCGATGAAAAACAAAAGTTTAATTATAGCTTTAATAAAACTATTAATATAAGCACTAAAACAGAAGAAGGTAAAGATAAACTATTAGAAGCATTAAAAAACTATATACAATCTTCAGATATAGATTTATTTAATAAAGAAAGCTATGTTAATAATAGAGAGAGAAACTATCTTGAAAAAGCATTGTCACAACTATCTATATGTATAGAAAAAGCAAAACAAAATTATTCTCTTGATGAAGTAGCAGAAGAGATGAATATATTAAACAATATACTTGCTAATGTTAGCGGTAAGGTAGATGCAGAAGAAGTTATAGATGAAATATTTACAAACTTCTGCATCGGAAAATAATTGAAATTTTAATTATCTAACACTCAAAATTTTAATATCTTTAACCAGAGGGTATTTACTTTGAACTTGAGCTATAGCTGCCATATCACTTTCTGCTTTAATTAGAACAGTGTCCGTTCCCCAACTAGAACCACCGTTTCTTGAATATTGATAACGTATACTATAAGTTTTCATATTAGTCTCCTTAATTTAAAATATAATTCTATTATAAAAAAAAAAAAAAAAAAAAAATCAAGTATTTTTTACAAAAAAATACACTTTTTATAAGTTTTATCTATTACTTTAAAATTATAATTAAGAATAAAAATAATAAAAAAAGAACAAAGAAATACAATATTTCAATGTTCTTTTATATAATAAACTAATATAAAAAATTATTTTTACTTCTCAATCTCTCTAATTAAGTTCACCATCTCTATAGCACCAATTGCTGTTTCAAATCCCTTGTTTCCAGCCTTAGTTCCAGCACGCTCTATAGCCTGTTCTATATTTTCTGTAGTAAGTACACCAAACATAACAGGAATATCTGACTTAAGTCCAACACTTGCAATACCCTTAGAAACTTCACTACAAACATAATCATAATGAGTAGTAGATCCACGAATAACAGCTCCCAAACAAATAATAGTATCATACTTTTTAGTATTAGCCATTTTAGAAGCAATAAGTGGAATCTCAAAAGCTCCAGGAACCCAAGCTATTTCTATATTCTCTTTTTTTATATTATGTCTCTCCAAAGCATCTAATGCACCTGATAAAAGTTTTGATACTATAAACTCATTAAATCTTGCACATATAATAGCTACTTTTATTTCTTTTTCAGAAACTAATTTACCCTCATAAACTTTCATTGTATTTACTCCTTAATAATTATTTTTATAATAAAAAATTAATCTAATAAATGTCCCATTTTTTCTTTTTTTGTTTTTAAATAAAACTCATCATACTTAGAAGCTTCCATCTGTATAGGAACTCTCTTTGAAATCTTTATATCATACTGCTCTAAAGAATTAATTTTATCAGGATTATTAGTCATAAGTTTTATACTCTTAATATTTAATAACTTTATCATCTGATAAGCCTCATAATACTCACGCATATCTTCTTTAAATCCAAGTTTCAAATTAGCCTCAACAGTATCAAGCCCACTATCTTGAAGCTCATAAGCCTTAAGTTTATTAACAAGTCCAATACCACGTCCCTCCTGACGCATATAAACCAAAATACCACGTCCTTCTTTTGCAATCTCTTTCATAGCATAATCATACTGCTCACCACAATCACATCTTTTAGAACCCAAAGCATCACCAGTTAAACACTCACTATGTACACGACAAAGTACATCATCACCACCCTCAACATCTCCAATAGAAAGTATAATATGCTCCTTATTAGTTACACTATTAACAAAAGAATAAATAGTAAACTCACCATACTTAGTAGGCATATTAGCTTTTGAAACTAATTTCATAACAATATCATTTTTCTTTCTATAGTTAATAATATCAAGAACTCTAATAATTTTTAGATTATGCTTTTTTGCAAAATCAAATAAATCTTTTTTCTGCATCATAGTGCCATCATCAGCCATAATCTCACAGCATATACCACACTCTTTAAGATTAGAAAGCTTCATAAGATCAACAGTAGCCTCAGTATGACCCATACGTACAAGAACACCCCCATCCTTAGCAATAAGTGGAAACATATGTCCAGGACGTCTAAAATCTAAAGGCTTACTACTATCATCAACAACCTTTAAAGCTGTAAGTGAACGTTCATAAGCTGATATTCCTGTAGTAGTTTCTATATGATCTATAGACACTGCAAATGCTGTTTCATGATTATCTGTGTTTTTTTGTACCATACTATGTAAGTCTAATCTATTTGCTATACTCTCACTCATAGGCATACATATAAGACCTTTTGCATAAGTAGCCATAAAATTAATATTTTCTGTAGTTGCAAACTCACTTGCACATATTAAATCACCTTCATTTTCTCTATCTTCATCATCTGATACAATAATAATTTTTCCTTTTTTTAAATCCTCTAAAGCATCTTCTACTTTATCATAAATATAGTCCATAATAACTCCTTATATAATAACAAATACTAAAACCCATTTTTTAATAAAAAATTCATATCTATTTTATTTTTTTTAATATTATGAATATTATCTTGTTTAAATAATAATCTCTCAACATACTTCCCAATAACATCATTTTCAATATTAACAATATCACCTTCTCGTTTATACTGTAAAATAGTTTCTTTTATAGTATGTATAATAACAGCAATATCAAAACTTTTATCATAAAGATTAGCAATAGTTAAACTAATACCATCAATAGTTACAGAACCTTTCTCTATAATATATCGCATAATATTTTCTTTAGCAGATATCTCTAAAGTTAAAAATCCATTATCTTTCTTAATACTCTTTATAATACCAGTATCATCAATATGCCCAGAAACTATATGTCCACCAAAGCGTCCATTCATAGGCATAGCCCTCTCTAAGTTAACCTTACTACCACTCTTTAATTGTCCAAAATTAGTGCGTCTTAAAGTTTCATTACTAACATCAGCATCAAATGTATTTTTATCAAAACGAGTAACTGTAAGACAAACTCCATTAACAGCAATACTATCTCCAAGCTTAATATCATCAAATATCTTAGAAGCTGAAATAGAAATAAAATTACTATTAATGGATTTTACAGTACCTATCTCTTCTACAATACCAGTAAACATAATAATCTCCACTTAATAATTTTTATAGTCTAAGTAATACTCTAAAAATAAATCATTATCGATATTTTTTATAACACCATCTACAAGTAAAATAGCATTATTAGGATCATCTATATCAATATCAGATATTGGAGCTTTAGAAGAAAATCCTCCAAAAATCTTTGGTGCTATATATATTAATATTTTATTTACTAATTTCTCTTTTAAAAGAGAAGCATTAACAGATGCTCCACCCTCAACTAATATACTATCAATATTTTTATCTCTTCCTAAAATATTAATAAGTTCTTTAATATTTACTCTATTATTTAATGCTGAAGTTTTAATTATCGCTATACCCAAATTCTCTAAGCTTTTTATTTTTTTTTCATCATCAGAAATAGTAGCTATATATGTTTTTATATCCTTAGCAGTTTTACATATATTAGAAGATAAGTCTATTTTCAAACTACTATCTAATATAATTCTAATAGGATTTCTAGGATTTTCTATTCTACAATCTAACATAGGATTATCATTAATAACAGTATTAATTCCAACCATTATAGCACTATATTGCTTACGAAAATAATGAACCGACTCTCTTGACTTTGAATTTGAAATCCATTTTGATTTGCCTGATGAAGTAGCAATTTTTCCATCCATAGTCATAGCATACTTCATAACAATAAAGGGCTTTTTAGAGTTTATATAATGAAAAAATACTTCATTGAGCTTATTACACTCATCTTCTAGTATATTTTCTACTACTTCAATACCAGCTTCTTTAAGTTTTTCTATACCACGCCCTGCAACTAAACTATTAGTATCAGTACAACCTATAACAACTTTTTTAATACCCTCTTTTATAATAGCATCTGCACAGGGCGGAGTTTTACCATAATGCGAACAAGGCTCAAGTGTAACATATATAGTAGAATTTTTAATATCTTTATTATGTTTTTTAGCATCTAATATAGCATTAACTTCAGCATGATTCTCACCATACCTTTGATGATAACCAACACCTATAATATTATCATCTTTAACTATAACAGCTCCAACTAAAGGATTAGGTGCAACAAAACCAATACCCTTCTTAGATTCATCTATAGCTATTTGCATATATTTTTGATGATTCATAATAAAAAACCTTATACAGAAATCTATAAGGCTATACTGAATATATGATAAAAAAGCTTCAATAAGTTTATAAAACTATATTTTAATTCTATTTTAATATTATTATAATTAAAATCTTTTATCATCCAGACTTTAACTGTCGGTTTTGGAATCTCACCAAATCTGCTTTTAATATTAAATATTAAAGCTCGCGGACTTTTACCGCCGGTATGGAATTTCACCTAGCCCCAAAGATTTTTAATTTTTATATATTTTAAATATAACATAAATGTTAGTATTGTCAAATATTTTTTAGAAATAAAAAATAGCATACTATAAAAAATATAATTATAAATGATAAATATATATAGTCTTTAACTTTCATATAAGACTTATATAATCTTGTTTTTTTATAATTACTACTATAGCCACGTATCTCCATTGCTATTGCTATTTTTATAGAAGACTGTATTGAAAAAATAATTATAGGAATAAATAAATTAATAATATTATATAATTTATCCTTAATACTCATAAGCTTAAAGTCTAAACCTCTAGCCTTTTGTGCCTTCTGTATTCTTAATGCCTCTTCTTTTATTAATACAATAAACTTTAAAGATAAAACTATAACAGAACTTAATACATAAACAGGTATTTTTATATATCTTAAAAAATAAAAACATTCCTCTATAGCAAAACCTATATCCATAATACTTAGTGAAGATAAAAAAACTGAAGATAGTAATATTAATCCAAAAAGTCTTAATACTAAAATTATAATATACTGAGTATCTCTTCCTATTAAAAAATAATTAATAAAAACAATAGATAAAAGTAGCCATATAGAAGCTATAAGTATTTTAAGAAAATACTCTATTTTTATACCTACTACTATACTATGTATAAGTATCAATAACAAAAAGAATATCATTTGATTTATATTATTTGTAAATGCTATAAAAGAAAATAATAATAAACTTGATAAAAATATAGTTCTAGGATCAAACTTATTTTGAATAGCACTTCTTGTATACATATACTAACACTCTTTATTATAAAATAATTTTGATACTAAATCTTTTTTAGTTTTTATATTACTATTAATATTTATTACACCAAGATTTTCTAATTCTTCTATATAATAATGAATATCTGTTCTTTGTAAATTAAACTTATCTAATATAGATGATGAAAATAATAACTCACGAGGACAACCCTTAATAAATTCCTTATTACTATTTAATATAAATACACTATCTCCATACTCAACTATATCTTCTAAAATATGAGAAGACTGTATTATAGTTGTATGATAATCTTTATTTAAACTATATAAAACATTCATAAATCTATTCTTACTCTCAAAATCAAGACCAACTGTAGGCTCATCTAAAAATAAAATTTTTGGAGAAGATATAATAACAGAAGCTAAAGCTATCATTCTTTTTTCACCACCACTAATTTCAAAAGGAGATTTTAATAATAATTTTTTATCTATATTTAATAACTCTAAAACCTCAAATAACTTTTTTTTTATTATTGTTTTATCTTCATTATTTCTATTTAAATTAAATACTATTTCTTCTTCTACTGTATTATTAAAAAATTGCCTATCTGTATATTGCAACATTATTGCAGAATTATCTCTAAAATATTTTAAAGATTTTTTATTATTTTCTATTAAAACATCATCAAATAATATATCACCAGAAATCTTAGGTATAAGGAAAGATAAAGTTTCTATAAAAGTAGATTTACCACACCCTGATATGCCAGTTATAAAATGCCACTTAGAACTTTCAAAAGTAGTTGTTAGATCTTCTATAACTATATTTTTTTCTTTTTTAGATAAAGAATATCCTGCATATAAATTTCTTATAGATACTTGCATAATATACTACAAACCTTTTTATAGTCAAAAATATCATCACTAATAATAACATTTTTATTTTTATAAAGCTCATAAGCTAATTGAAAATTAATAGGTAAATCTAAATCAGTAAAATTATCATTAGTAATTAAGTTAAAAATAAAATCTTCTCTACACCCAAAAAATTTTATACCCCCACTTTCAATAAATAGAACATCATCACAATATTCAATCTCATTAATATGATGAGTAACTATTATAATAGTAGTTCCTTTTGAATGTATACCTTTTAATAAATCAATAACTGCACTTCTATTTTCCTTATCAAGCATAGATGTAGGTTCATCTAAAACTAATATTTTAGGATTAAGAACAAGTGAAGAAGCTATACATAATCTCTGTTTCTCTCCGCCAGATAATAAAGATATCTTCTCCTTTCTTTTGTTAATAAGTCCAACAAGTTCTAATACTTCATCTATTCTACTATTCATATACTCAGAAGAATATCCATAATTCTCTAATGTAAAAGCAACCTCAAGCTCTACAATATCAGATACTATTTGATCATCAGGGTTTTGTAAAACTAAACTCATATTTTTATATACTTCATAAGCATCTTTAATGATAGATCTATCTAATACTTTTATCTCTCCATTAGAGTAATGTTCTATATTAAAAAGTAACTTTATTAAAGTAGATTTTCCAGACCCATTTTTACCAAGTAATGCTAAAAAAGTATTTTCTTTAATTTTTAAACTTAAATTTTGAAATAAAAAGTTAATATGATCATAAGAAAAATCAATATTATTAAACTCTATAATATTACTACTACTCATTTTAAATAATCATCAACATCATAAAATGGTATATCTATATTTTTCTCTTTTAAAATATTCTTAAAAATCTCCATAAATAAACCACTACCCTCTATCATCTTAACCCTACTAACAATATCTTCTTTATCCTTATAACAAGATACCTCCCCAGCCCAATTAGCAGAACAAGTTAAATTAACTCCACAACTTGGACTTCCAGCAATACCAAAAACTCCAATAATTTCATAGTCATTTTTAATATACTCTAATATAAGGTTAGCAAAATCATTCAAAATATTATTAGCATACTTTCTAAATCCACAATTATCAAATTGCTCCCTAACATGTCCCCAGCGTCTAAGTCCATAGCAATCTGTTTCAGGACAAGGTAGTTGTATTATACCAATATTATCTTTAATCAATTTCTCTATAAATGGAAGAAAAATATTCATATCTCTATACTCACCAACAACAACAGAGTGTTGATTAATAATACAATGTGATAATATAGCTATTTTTTTATTTCTATTCATTATAATATATATTCCTTGATTCTATAAGTTTTTTATTTGCATTGATTTTTACTAATAATGATGTAGGTATTCTCATAATCATAATAGATACTATTATACAAGATAATGGCTTATCTATTATATTTGCTATAATTCTTGGTATAAAAGCTGCTGTAAAAATTTTTTGTCCACTTTGAACAAGAAAACCAGTCATAATATCCATAGGTCCACCAGCAAGACCTCCATATAATATAATAGATATAGGTGTACCAACTAATGGAGCTAATACTGCAAGAATAAGTCCTGTTATAATAGCTATATAAATTTTAAACCCAAATCTTTTAGAAACAATTCCAACAAAAATACCAATCATAATATTAACTATAGCAAATGGTAATTCAGCAGGATTATTAAGCATAGATGTTATTAAATTGGTAACAAATCCAGTAATAGCACCATATAATGGACCTATAATAGAAGCAGTTAAAATAGTACCAACAACATCAAAAAATACAAAAGGTATTTTCAAATGAGATGATATAAAAGATAATATAATGTTTAAAGCTACACCTATAGCACAAAATGTTAAGTGAAATGTTCTTACTCTCATAAAAACTCCATTTAATTCTATTGAATAATATAGAAAGATATAATTTTAATTATTGTAAAAAGATGAATAGACAAACTGTCTACTTATGAAAGATAAATATCTGGAAAATGAGAATTATTAATGAAAAGCATTACTTTTAGAAAACTTAACTTTTTCATAAAAAAATCCTCTTATAAAAATACAAATATAGATTATATTAAAAAATAATAAAAGTCAACAGTAAAGAAGGTTATAGCCCATTATAAAGACTATAACCTTTTAATATAAATTATTCTAAATCTTCTCCATTGCTTTCTATAACTTTTTTATACCAATAAAAAGATTTTTTTCTACTTCTTTTAAAAGTACCATTTCCAAAATCATCTCTATCTACATATATAAATCCATACCTCTTAGACATCTCTCCAGTTCCAGCAGATACTAAATCAATAGGCCCCCAAGTAGTATACCCAATCAAATCAACCCCATCAATATCAACCGCATCTCTCATATTTTTGATATGCTCTCTTAAATACTCTATTCTATAATCATCATTAATACTACCATCATCCTCAACCTTATCATAAGCACCAAGTCCATTTTCTACAACAAATAAAGGCTTTTGATATCTATCATAAATATCATTAATTGTAATTCTAAATCCAAGTGGATCTACAGTCCAACCCCACTGAGTTTGTTTTAACTCTGGATTTTTTATTTCAATATTAGAAGCTAAAACATCATTAGTAGCAACTTTTTTTGTAGAATCTGATGATATACATCTTGTTGTATAATAAGAGAAAGAAATAAAATCTACTGTATATTTTTTAAGTAATTCAAAATCTTCTTTTTCTGCTTTAATATCAATACCTTCTCTCTCAAACTTCTTCAAAGCAAAGGCAGGATAATAACCACGTGATTGTACATCTACAAAAAAATAAGCCTCATTATTCTGACGCTGTGCCAATAATATATCCTCAGGTTTAGAAGTAAGAGGATAGCAAGTACCAGCAGCAAGCATACACCCTACTTTATTATTAGTGTCTATCTCATGAGCTATTTTTGTAGCAATAGCACTTGCAACAAGTTCATTATGAGCTGCTCTATATTTCATTTCTTCTTCATTTTCACCCTCTTCAAAATATAAACCCGCTCCCATAAATGGTAAATGCAAAATCATATTAATCTCATTAAAAGTAAGCCAATATTCTACAAGACCTTTATATCTATTAAAAATAACTCTACAAAGATTCTCATAAAACTTTATTAATATTCTATTCTTCCAACCACCATAAGTCTTTATTAAATGAATAGGACAATCAAAGTGTGTTATAGTAACTAAAGGCTTAATATTATATTTTAAACACTCTCTAAACAAGTCCTCATAAAACTTTAATCCCTCTTCATTAGGTTCTGTTTCATCCCCTTTAGGAAATATTCTACTCCAAGCTATAGATAAACGATAAACCTTAAATCCCATTTCTGCAAAAAGCTTAATATCTTCTTTATAGTGTGTATACATATCTATAGCAGTCTTTGCAGGATAATAATGCTTATCATCAAAATCAAGCATCTTCATCTTCCCACTAATAACAGCCTTCCTATCTTCACCATGAGGAGATACATCAACATTAGCCAAACCTCTACCTCCCTTATCAAAAGCCCCCTCACATTGATTAGCAGCAGTAGCACCACCCCATAAAAAATCTTTTCTAAACCCCATAAATAAACTCCTATAAATAAAATTTATATATAAAAATATAATACTGATATATAGAAACTCAAACCAGAAAATTACTATATTAATATGGAAATTAATTTGTACTACATTAATTGATTATTAAAATCTATATTACTATAATACTTATTATAAAATAATATTTATGGAGATTAATTAAATGAAAGAAAAATTTAATAATTTTATGGAAACTAAATTCCTCCCTATAATGTCTAAAGTATCATCAAATATATATTTAAATGCAATAAAAGATGGATTTGTATTTGCAACTCCATTCATTATAGTGGGATCTTTTATATTATTAATATTTAATCTACCACTTGCTGATCCTACTAATTTTTTATATATAAAAGCTTATGATAATTTTGTGCAAGCTTTTGCTAAAGATTATATACAGATTTTTAATGTTAGTATGGGGATCATGTCTTTATTCGTAGCTTATGGTATAGGATATTCTTTAGCTGGATATTATAATTATGATCAGCCTACTAATGGATTTTTAGCTTTATTTTCATTCTTACTATTATCTGCAAAATCATTAGCTGTAGAAGTAGTAGGTGTTGCTTCTCAAGTTTTATTGGTTTCTGAAAATACAAGCGTAAGTGTATTAGATGCAAGATATATGGATGCTAAAGGACTTTTTGTTGCAATTATTGCTGCTATACTTTCTGTAGAGATTTCAAGGTTCTTAGTTAATAAAAAACTAATAATCAAACTTCCAGATTCTGTTCCTCCTGCTATTAATAAATCTTTTGAAATATTAATACCTGTTTTTATTATTTCTGTATTATTTCAAATTATAAATGTAACTATTCAAAAGAAAATGCTTATAATGATACCAGATCTTGTTATGAAAGTTTTACAACCACTATTAAATATATCAGATGGATTAATTTCTATAATCATCATTTTACTTATAGTAGATATACTATGGTTCTGTGGTATACATGGTGCTAATGTAGTTAGTGCGATACTAAATCCTATAGTACTAACAAACTTAGCTATTAATCAAGCAGCTCTTACAAATGGAGAGACTCTACCAAAAATATTTGCAGGAGAGTTTATGAATAGTTTTGTATATATAGGTGGTTCTGGAGCAACTCTTGGACTTTGTATTGCTATGATAATTTCTAAAAGTGCTCATTTAAAATCTGTAGGAAAATTATCTATTGTACCTGGTTTATTTAATATTAATGAACCTATTATGTTTGGAACTCCTATAGTAATGAACCCTATAATGTTTATACCTTTCCTATTAACACCTATGATCAATGCTACTATAGCTTATTTATTTATAAAGTTTAATTTAATTTCAAAGATTGTAGCATTAGTTCCTTGGAGTACCCCTTCTATACTTGGAGCTTTTATATCTACAAACCTAAATTTTGTAGCACCTATATTAATTATAGTTCTTTTAATAATAGACTATATAATATACAAGCCATTTTTAAATATGTATATTAAAGAATTAGAACAAAATTAAAGTTATAAAAAATAATTTTTAACAAACTGCTATAATTAATGTTTTTAATATAGCAGTTTTTTATATTAATAATTTATTGGATAAATGTAATGAAAAAGATATTTATAATATTAACTATAAGCTCTATAATGCTATACTCAAATCCCAATTTACCTACACAAGCAAAAAGTTTTATATCATCCACATTTAAAGGAGTTAATATTTTATCTGTAGAAAATAACAATAATACATTCGATGTAAAATTAAGTAATGGAATATATATAGAGTTTGTTGGTAATGGAAATTGGAGAAAAATATATTCAGAAAGTACAGATATTCCTTTTTCTGTATTACCTATAAAAATATCTAAATCTATAAAATCTCAATTTAATGATAAAACAATAAAAGAAGTAGAAAAAAGAGGACCAAATTTTCAAGTAAAACTTAATAATGATATAAAATTATTAATAGATAAAAATGGAAAAATTATTAATAAAAATTAAATTTTATACACAATTAGCCGATAAGTTATAGTAGTATTTGGAGTTAATAAAATGGAAATAGTTACAGTAGAGCATGATGAATATCCATCTGTTATTGTTATAGAATATAATAGTTTATACAAAAATGAACTTATAAGTTTTATTAATAATATAAAAATAAAAGATTCTAAAGAAGAAGTATTTACAGAACCTTTATTCTATAAATTAATACAGGCAAATAATAGAAATGTAGGTCTTCTTACTATAGATGGTAGAATAGAAGGATACTATTATATAAATAGAGAAGAAATGCTTAAATATATTTATATTAGCTATCCATATAGAAGAGTTGGTTTTGGTAAATTATTAATAGCTCATGCTCTAAAATTGCATCATACTCTACAATTTGAAAAGTCTACAAATCAAGGTTATAATAGACTTATAAACTCTCCTATATTTGAAGATGCAATAAAAAGCTCTGGTAACTCTAATGAACCTTCAGAATTTGATCAATCATTCGATGATTCTGGAAGTAGTAAAGAAGGAGAACTTACTTTATTCTAAAGCATATTCTATACAATATATTAATTATTTTCTTATTAATTTCTTGTTCTCATACAGCAGTTTCTATAAAAGAAGATCCTGAAAAAATTGTATCAAAACCAAAAGTACATACATATAAGCTTACTAATATGCACACCAACTATGATATAACATTAACTATAGACTTTGATAAAAATAAAATATCAGGTAAATCTGTAATCAATGAGTACTTTGCAGATATCAATGTAAAAGAAGATTTAATAGAAATAAAACCAATACATACAACAAGAAAAACTGATAATGATGAAAAAAGAAAAGCTGAAGGACAATATCTATCTATACTTCAAACTGCTCATTCTTTTAAGATAAAAGACAATAAGTTGTATATATACACAATATTCTGGGGTGATACTCCATTAATTTATACATTAATTAATTAATTAATTGTTTACTATTTCTTTGGAGGAAGAATAAATCTATTGCTACCTGTAAACTTATACACAAGTAAAACATCATTTCCCCCTAAAAATTTAGTATTATTTGAAAAGTAATTATTAAAATAATTAGAAACACTTTCTTTCCTTTTAGAATAAGTTCCTATTTTATCAACAATTAAATACATATTATTAGTTATAGTATTATTCTGTTTCCAAGCTTTGTGAGGAAAATAAGCAATAGCAATATCTCTATACATATAATTATCATCAGCATATACTCCAGTAATACTAATCTCGCTATTCCCAGCATTTTCTAATAAAATATCAGCAACCTTTTCCATCCCAACAACACTACGAGGATACTCATACTTTGATACATAAGTATAAAGTTGAATAAACATAACAAATATATTTATAAATACTAGAGATGATAAACTATAAAAATATTTTTTACTACTTAATATTCTATCTTTATTTTGATACAAAAATAAAATTATATGAATATATGAAATTGAAAAAGCAGAATATAAATAATGAAATGTACCAGGCTTTGATTTTGCTAATATATTGACAACTATTGTTACAGGAATAAACAATAAAAATATTTTTACAAGCTCAATCAAAGTATATTCTACTCTATTATCATCTATAATATTTTTTTTGCTAATAATTAAATAAATACTTCTAATTATACAGAAAAAAGAAAAAAGAACACTTAAAAATAAAAATAACACCCCAAGCCAAACAACTGGATACTGCATCCAATAACTTATACTTCCATATAAACTATTACCATAAAAAACAGACATTTCATTAGTAGGAAATAATGTAATAGCATGCATCTGTGGAAAAGGTAATTTACCAAATCCAGACCTTGTTGCAAAAATTAAATTAGTATTATAAAAACCATTTTTTAATTCACTTACTATATAAGGTAAATATTCTAAAAAAGAAATAAAAACTCCAATAGACCAGTATAATGTATATTTAATAGTTTTTTTATATTTCAAAATTAAATACACTATTATAGTTGGTATCATAGAGAAAAAAGTAACAAAATGTCCTTGAGCCATTATTGCGAGTATAGGAAATATTAAAACGGCAGAAACTTTTGTTATAACTTCATTACTATTTTCTATATACTCAAATAAAAAAATAAGAAAAATAAAACTAAAAAGTAAAGTAATATTAGGATTCCAAAAATCAGTGCTTGCCATAACAAAATAGCCATTACAAATAATAAGAGGTGTTAGTATAGAAGTTATAAAAACACCAAACTTTTTATAAACCCAAATTAAAAATATAGAAATTAATAACAAACTAAAAATACAGTTAATTATCTTAGCACCCATTAAACTTTCAGAAGCTAATTTATAAAATAATGTATAAAATATATAATAAGCTCCTCCTGGAACACGAGGAGTAGTAAGCTCATCATTTACAACTTGAGACGCTATAAATCTTGCTGATGTGACAGGCAATTTTCCACTTTCATACCATTTTTTCATATCATAAAAATGTTGAGACTGATCTATTCTTGTAAGTCTCTTAGGTATTATATAGTAATCTAAAAATATATTAGATATTATAGCTGTAAGAATAAGAAGAATTGATATAAATGTTATTTTTTTCATAAAAATCCTAAAAACTAAAATTATTATTTGTATATTTATACAAATATAATCTATTATTACTAAATATACAAAAAGAATTTGATAATAATATATCATTATACTTATAACTATCTTTATAGTTATAAGAGTTTAATTTATCGAATAAAAAATAAATATTTGTAGAATTATCATCTTCATTTATAGGAAAATTAGTATAAAAAAATCTAGATATATCTCTATACTGATTTTTATGCTCTCCTATGTATATATTTACAATTTTAATATTGTTATTATTAGTAGACTCACAGTGTAATTTAGAAAATAATAGTTCCATATTTTTGATATTGTAAGGCCTTTCATAATTATTATAATATTTAAACATCTGAAAAGAAACCGCTAACATATTAAAAATAAAATAAATATACAATATATTATTTAATAATTTATTACTATTGATGAAATTATAATACTTAGTAAAAACAAATATTATAGGTATAAATGAAAATGAAAAAATACTATTTAGATAATAAAATGGACCCGACTTTATCTTCAAAAGAATAAGCATAACTATATTAATAAACAAAAATAAAAATAAAAATTTCATTATCTTTGTCAAATTTATTTCTTCTATACTATTTAGACTATAAAACTTAAAGCTATAAAATACAGAAGTACAAAAACAAAATATTGAAAATGATAAATTTATAATTAAAAAAATAAATATAAAACTATTAACATAATCAGAAAACCAAAATTTAATAATACTAGATAATCTACCACCATACATTATAGATATTTCATTTGTCGGGAAAATAATGAGAGAATGTATTGGAGGAAAATCCAATCTTTTTAAAGAATGTGATGTAGTTAATATTAATTTTGTATTATAAAAATTATTATTAATCTCTGATATAAAGTAAGGAGAATATAAGATAAAAGATAGTAGTATACCCAAAAGTATATAATTTATATATATTTTTGTTTTCTTTATATCTATAATAAAATATAAAATTAGTGTTGGTACTAAAAATAAAAAAGCATTAATATGTGTTTGAGACATAATAGATAAAATAGGAAAAAGTAATATAGCAGATATTTTTACGTATACAATACTATACGATGCTATATATTCATATAATAATATTAAAAATATAAAACTAAAAATTAAAGTATAATTAGGATTCCAAAAATCAATTATAGATGATATTAAAAAAGGATTAATCAATAAAATCATCATAAGAAAATGAAAAACTAATATATTAAACCTCTTATAGACCCAAAATAAAAATATAAAAATAATTAATACATTAAAAATATAATTAATTATTTTTGTATTTATAAAATTCTCTTGAGCTATATTAAAAAAAAATTTATATAAAATATAATATATTCCACCTGGTATTCGTGGAGTAGTACTCGCTTCATCTATAGTTGGAGTTGCCAATAACCTTGCTCCAACATAGGGAATTTTACCATCATTATAATACTTCATATCATAGTAATGCTGAAACTGATCAAACATCATAGCTTTATTATACATAAAGTAAATTGATGACAGTAAAAATATTGCAATACTATAAAATACTATTAGTCTGCTACTCATATTAGAATCAAATATATAACATATTAGACTAAATGACAAGCACAAAAATGCCCATTACTAATTTCTCTAAAAGTAGGAACTTCTTTAGCACAAATATCGGTAGCAATAGGACATCTGGTTCTAAACTTACATCCAGAAGGAGGATTTATAGGAGATGGAATCTCTCCTTTTAGTATTATACGTTTTTTAGACTTTGCTAATTTTGGTTCTGATATAGGAATAGCAGATATTAAAGACTTTGTATAAGGATGAAGAGGATTTGTATATAAATCTTCCGACTTAGAAAGCTCTACAACATTACCTAAATACATAACAGCTATTTTTGTAGAAATTTGTCTAACTATTGCAAGATCATGAGCTATAAATAAATATGTAAGTTTAAGAGTATTTTGCATCTCTATAAGCATATTTATAATCTGAGCCTGAATAGAAACATCAAGTGCAGATACTGCCTCATCACAAACTATAAACTCAGGAGATACAGCCAAAGCTCTAGCAATTCCAACTCTCTGACGCTGTCCACCTGAAAATTCATGAGGATACCTCTGAGAATGTTCTTCATTTAGTCCAACAAGCTTTAATAAATTAATAACTTTCTCTCTACGTTCTTCTTTAGTAGAGTATAGTTTATGTATATCAAGTGCCTCTCCAACTATATCACCAACAGTCATACGAGGATTTAATGAAGCATAAGGATCTTGAAAAATTATTTGCATACTTTTATAGTAATTTCTATAATTTGAAGAAGTTATCTCTTCACCCTTGAAAAATATATTCCCAGAAGTAGGTTTGTACAGATGTAATACAGTTCTACCAAGAGTAGTTTTACCAGAGCCAGATTCTCCAACAAGCCCTAAAGTTTCTCCTTTATTAATAACAAAAGAAACTCCATCTACAGCTTTAATAGTTTGATTATTTCGGGCAAAGATGCCAGATTTTATATTAAAATATTGTTTTAAATCTCTTATTTCTATTAATACATTATTTTCCATAAAAAAGCCTTATAAAACTTACTTAGGTCTATTATAAAGCCAACAATTAGCAAAATGACCATCTTCAAATTCTAAAACATCAGGCTTGTGAGAAATACAAACCTTCATACAATCAGAACATCTACTACTAAAAGCACAACCACTATTCATATTAAGTAAATCTATAGGAGTACCCTCTATTGGTATTAACTTTTCTTGTTTTACATCAATACGAGGAAGAGATCTTAATAATCCTATAGTATAAGGATGTTTAGGACGTTCAAATATATCATAAACGCTACCTCTCTCTACTATAGCCCCTCCATACATAACAATAATATCATCAGCCATATCAGCAACTATACCAAAATCATGAGTTATTAGTATAACAGACATATTATTTTTCTTTTGTATATCTTTAATAAGTTCAAGTATTTGAGCCTGTATAGTAACATCTAAAGCAGTAGTAGGTTCATCTGCTATTAATACTTTAGGATCTCCAACCAAAGCCATAGCTATCATTACTCTCTGACGCATACCTCCAGATAATTCATAAGGATATTGTTTTAATCTTTTTCTAGGTTCATTTATACCAACTAGTGTTAAAAGTTCTAATACTCTCTCTATAGCATCAGCACTACTAATTTTTTTATGTGTAGTAAGAGCTTCTAATAATTGATTTCCAATAGTATATACTGGATTTAATGAAGTCATAGGATCTTGAAATATCATAGAAATATAGTTTCCTCTAATTTTTCTCTTTTCTTCTTCTGATAATTTTAATAAATCTACACCTTCAAATAATATTTCTCCACTTTTAATTTTACCTGGAGACTCTATAAGCCCCATAATAGAATAAGAAGATACACTCTTACCAGAACCAGACTCCCCTACTATACCAAGAACCTTAGATCTATCTAATGTATATGATATATTATTAACAGCCTTAACTTCTCCAAGTGAAGAAAAAAATGAAACAGATAAATCTTTAATTTCTAATATAGAATCTTTCATAATAAAAAATAACCCAACCTATATTTAATTATCTATTTTTCATACGAGGATCTAAAGCATCTCTAAGACCATCTCCAAGTAAATTAAAGCATAGTATTATAATACTAATAAGTCCAGCAGGAAAAAGAAGCTGATAAGGATAAGAATATACACCACTAACAGCATTAGAAGTTAAAGAACCCAAAGATACCATAGGTGCTGATACACCAAGTCCTAAAAAACTTAAAAAAGATTCTACGAATATTGCATTTGGTATTTGTACCATTGCAGATACTATAATAGCACCCATTGAATTTGGAATAAGGTGTTTTAATATAATTCTTGTATGAGATGCTCCTAATGCTCTTGCTGCTGTTACAAACTCTTGATTTTTTAAAGCTAAAATCTGAGCTCTTGTAATACGAGCCATATTAGTCCAATATAAAAGACCTATTACTATAAAAACACTAAAAAGACCAGGACCAAGTAATGCTATATCTCTAAATTTATCTGTAGCTACTAACAATTTATCCATAGGAGCTTTTAATACAACAGAAAGTAAAACAACTACTAAAAGCGTAGGAACAGAATTAATAATATCTACAATACGCATCATTATAGTATCTACAATACCGCCAAAGTATCCAGATATAGATCCATAAATAACACCTATAAGTACAACAAAAGTAGAAGAAAGCAAACCTATCAATATAGATATTCTAGCACCTATCATAGAACGTACTAATAAATCTCTACCTAAAGTATCCGTACCAAAAGGATGCTTTAAGCTTGGAAAATTATTTTCAAAACCTCTATTAATCTGTGAATAGCTATACTCAGAAAATATAGGTATAAATAAAGCAAGAATAGAAATTATAAATATAATCAAAATAGAAGCTAATGCTACTTTATTTTTTTTGAATCTTCTAAAAGCATCTTGCCAATATGTTAGACTTTCTCTTTTTACATTAAGCAAATTTTTTTCATCATCTGTAGCTTTTTTAAATAACTCTTTGTCTAAAACTTCCATAAGCAATAAAATCCCCAAATTTATATTACTAATTATCTATCCTAATACGAGGGTCTATTATACCATAAGATAAATCAACTATAAAATTCATTAATATCAAAAAAACACCATAAAATATAGTAACCCCAAGTATAGTGGGATAATCCCTCTGAGTAATACTCTCTACAAAATAACGTCCAAGTCCAGGTATATTAAAAATCTTCTCAACAACAAAAGAACCGGTTAAAATACCAGCAGATAAAGGACCCAAATATGTAACTATAGGTATTATAGCATTTCTCAAAGCATGCTTAAAAATAACAACATACTGAGGTAGCCCCTTAGCCTTTGCAGTCTTTATAAAATCCTGATGAATAACATCAAGCATAGAAGAACGCATAAGTCTTGCCATAAAACTAAGTGAAGAAAAACTAAGTGCAAAACCAGGCAATATATATTGAGCAAAAGAATCAAACCCATAAGCAGGTAAAAGTTTTAACTTAACAGAAAAAACTATAATAGATACAGTAGCAATAACAAAACTTGGTACCGCAATACCTAATGTAGCTGTAATCATTATAGCTTTATCTAAAACTTTACCATGCTTTAATGCTGCTACTATACCAAATAAAAGACCAATAGTTGTAGAAATAAATATGCTAAAAAGTCCAAGTCTAAAAGAAACAGGAAAAGCTCTTTTAATAGTAGCAGATACAGACTGACCTATTTTTGTTAAAGATGTTCCTAAATCACCTTTAATAGCATTTTTTAAATAATTAAAATACTGTACTGTTAAAGGTTTATCAAGACCATATTTTTTATTTAAATTAGCAATAGCTACTTCACTAAGAGGTTTCTCTCCTACAAATGGACCACCTGGAACTGTGTGCATTAAAAAAAATGTTATTGTTACTATTATGAACAATGTAATTATTGATATAAAAAATCTATTTATTATATAATGCAACATAATCGTATTTCCTAATATAAATAATATTACGTTCTAGCACATCTTAATTTTATAGTACATCAAACATATTGTCAATACTATTCATAGTATTTTTTACTGTAATTTTTTAATAACAAAAAATTATTTTTTATTATTGAAAATTTAATATTACTATATATAATATTACCATAAAGAGTAATTTAATACAATAGGAGAATTTAATTATGATAAGTTATTGCAAGTATTTGATTGTCTTGTTATTAATAGTAGTATCTTGTAATACAAATAATAAAGATAGAGAAGGTGTATTAACAATAAATGTTGGAACAGAGCCTAAAACTCTTGACCCAACATTAAATGCTGCATTAGATGGGGGAATATATATTGGACATATTTTTGAAGGGCTTTTAAATAAAAAACAAGATGGATCATTAGTACCAGGTGTTGCTGAAAGATGGGACATATCTGATGACAGAACTGTTTATACTTTTCATTTAAGAACTAATGCTATGTGGTCTGATGGAAAGGTAGTTACAGCTAATGACTTCGTATATGCTTGGAGACGCGTTGTAGATCCTAAAGTTGCTTCTGAATATAACTATCAAATGGAAATATTAAAAAATGCTAAAGAAATAACAGAGGGAAAATTACCTTTAGATGCTTTAGGAGTAAAAGCTATTGATGATTTTACATTAGAAGTTACTTTAGTATCTCCTACTCCTTATTTTGAACAATTAGCAGCATTTCAAACTTATTTTCCTGTTAGAGAAGATATTGTAGAGGCTAATCCTGATGGATGGTCATTAGATCCTAAAACTTATATTGGAAATGGAGCTTTTAAAGTTACTGAAAGAAAAATAGATAGTAGAATAGTATTAGAAAGAAATGAATATTACTGGAATTCCTCTGATATTAAACCTAATAAATTAATATTTATATTAACTGATAGTTATTCTACTATATTAGCAGGTATAAAAGATGGATCTATACACTATTCTTCATTAGTTCCCGTTAAAGAGTTTAATTCTTTAAAAGAAGAAGGATATATTGTAGTGAAACCATATTTAGGACTTTATTATTACAATTTAAACTTAGAAAAGACTGATGTACTAAAAGATGTTAGAATTAGAAAAGCATTATCACTTGCTATAGATAGAAACTACATAGTAGAGACTGTAACAAAGGCTGGAGAAGTACCTGCTGCTGCTGTAGTTCCTAATGGAGTATTAGAATCATCTGGAAAAGATTTTAGAGAGTATAGAAAAAATTATTTTAGCGTAGAAAAAGAAGATTATGAAAAAAATGTAGAAGAAGCTAAAAAACTATTAGCAGAAGCAGGATACCCTAATGGAGAAGGATTTCCTATACTAAACTTTAGAACAGATCCTGGTGAACATATTGATATATTTGAAGCTATACAATATATGTGGAATAATCAACTTGGTATTAACACTACTATTATGACTGAAGAATGGGCTGTATTTCAAACTTCTCGTAATAATGGAGAATTTGATATTGCAAGAAATAGATGGATAGCAGACTATGATGATCCGGTTACATTCTTAGGAGTATTTTTAAGTAGAAGTGCTTTCAATAATAGTAGATATAAGAGTAGTACATATGATAATCTATTAGATCAAGCTTCTAAAACAGATAATCAGCAGCAAAGAATGCAAATTCTACATAAAGCAGAAGATACTCTAATGGAAGACTTACCTATAATTCCAATATATTACTATACTTCTGTACAATTACAAAATCCAAAATTAAAAGGAATAGAATATAGTACATTGGGAACTCTCAATTTCTCTAAAGCATACTTAGAAGAATAACTTTATATAAAAAAATAAAAAAGCGATTAGTTTAAATTAATACTAATCGCTTTTTATAATACTATTATATTACTATTCTATTAATAAGCAACTAACATTCTGTGCATTTACATATGGTGGTTTATTTCTATAAAATGTTACTAAAACTCTTTTTTCTAAAAACACTAAAGAACCTGTAACATCTACATTCTGAAAACTATAATTAGGTGATACTCCCGATATATAGTCAGGTCCTATTATAATAGCATCATCACCACTAGGAGGAGAAACAACCTGATTATCACCAAACCAAATTAAAATACCATTAGCATCTACACGAACATATAAATAATCTTCTTGTAAAATTATATCTGTACTAATATAAGTTCCAAAAAACTCATTATCAATTTCTGTTATTGTATGAGAGGCACAATTATTTAGAATTATAGATAATGAAATAATAAAAAGTATCTTTAATTTCATATAAACAATCCTAATAAATGATAGTTTATACAACACTTATTCTTGTTTAACACATTTTACATCTTTTAATACTATAATATCTGTAGTACTAGTATTTGCCAAGTACGTAATATAAAGTTCTCTATCAGAAAAAGTAACACTTCCAGATATAGTACCAGACTGAAAACTATAATTAGGATCAAGCCCTGCTATAGCTGTATCTCCAGATATTTTTACAGCACTACTAGGTAGACTTTTTTCATTTTGACTTCCAAAATATATAGTTAGTTCTGTAGTTTTTACATTCACCCACAAATACTTTTCAGGCAAAACAACGTCAACGCTTCTATAAATACCAACATAAGTAGACTCTATATCTGTAGGTGTTATAACAGCACAACCTAATAATAAAAATAAAACTAATATTAAATATATATTCTTCATCATAATAAAAATCCTAATTATAAAACAATATTACTACTTCTTTTCACATAAAATATTTTTTAATACCAAACTAGGTGATATATTTCTAGACAAATTAACCGTTACTCCCTCATCTGTAAAAGCTAATGTACCACTAATATTGCCATTATAAAAGCTATAATTAGGTGATACCCCAGCTATATTCGTTACAGTATCTTTTTCTTTATTATTATTAGGATCTGTAACTTTACCTGATGCATCAACCTTAACAAAAGCAAACTCTATTTTAGCCTCATATGTTTTTACCCATAAATGCTGATCTTGTATTACAGCAACTTGACTTACATAAGTCCCTATTTCTGTACTCTCTATAAAAGCTTCAGTAGGAAGAGAACAACCCAAACAATATATAGATAAAATAATACTAAAACATCCAATAAAAGATAATTTCTTTTTTAAATTCATAACTAACAATCCTATAAAAAATAACTTAATATATTATAACCTATTGTTTATACATAACGCAAGTAACTTCGTAAACACTAAATAATGGCTCTGTATTTTTTATAAATGTAACAATAGCCCTACTCTCTACAAAACTAATAGTACCACTAATATTATGTGTATCAAAAGAAAAAGCATATCCATTTCCAATTATATAATCAGGTCTAATCATGTCAAGACCATAGGCATCTTGCTCTGAAGGATCTCCAAACCACATTGAAAATCCACCATTAAAGACTCTAAAATGTAAGTAGTCTCCTTGATTTATAGCTTCGGTACTAATATAGTATCCTTTATAAGTATCTGGAATACCAATATAAAGTACACTTGAACAACTTATAGAAATAAGTCCTAAAATTAATAGTAATAATAGATATATTACAGACTTTAACTTAACACTAATCTTTTTTATTAACAAAATACATACTTAATTTCAATAAGATATTGTGTTAATTATCGATAAAAGCAAAAAATTAAGAATTATTTTTTTGTTAAAGTACCTGTTATAGTACGTGTAGATGAAAAACATTCTATTTTTACAGAACTACCAGAATCTATAAAGTACAAAACTAAAGTATAGTTAGACAACTTTATAGAGTATGAGTCTTCTGTAATTTCATTAATAAAAACTGGGTCTGATTCTACATCTATAGTTTCAGTAGTACCCTGATCTTGAATCTTAATTTCTCCAGATATACCACCATCTGAATTTACAGTAACAACAGCTGTACCAATACCAGACAATGCTCTTGTAGTAACTACTGCTCCCTGATATGTACCTGCAAATTTAGATATTTTAGTAGGACTATTAGTAGAACTACAAGATAATAAAAAAATAGAAAATAAAATAAAAATAGAATTCCTCATAAAAATATATCCTTATAAAATAAAACAATATAAATCCTCTATTCTAATCCATAAAAAATATTTTTCAATTGTTTTATTTAACATAATATAGTATTATTATAATAATAAAAAATCACAAAAAATAGGTATAAAAAAAATAATGACTTATAAAGAAATAATAGAAAATGCTAAAGATAATATGGGTTTTTGTAAGGCTTGTATAGTATGTAATGGTAAAGTATGTAAAAACTCTATACCAGGACCTGGTGCTAAGGGGGTTGGGGATGTTGCTATTAGAAATTATGATAAGTGGCAAAATATTAGACTTAATATGGATACTATTTGTGAAAATAAAGAGATTAGCACAGAGTTTGACTTTTTAGGAAAGAAATTTAAATACCCAATATTTTCAGGTCCAATAGGGGCTGTAGAAAAGCATTATGGAGATAAATATACCGAAGAAGAATATAATAATATTATGTTAAAAGCTTGTAATGATTCTGGTATATTAGCTTTTACTGGGGATGGAGTAAACTCTAATATAATGATAGAAGCTACTAAGCAAATAAAAAAACAAAATGGTATGGGAATACCAACTGTAAAACCTTGGTCTATAAATGTAATAGAAGAAAAACTAAAATTAGTAAAAGATTCTAATGCATTTGCTTTTGCTATGGATATAGATGCTGCTGGACTTCCTTTTCTAAAAAACTTAACTCCAAAAGCTGGAAGTAAAACAGTAGAAGAACTTAGGGAAATAAAACAAATATCAAATCTACCATTTATTATAAAAGGAATAATGACAGCTAAAGGAGCTTTAAAAGCAATAGAGGCTAATGCTGATGCTATTGTCGTATCTAATCATGGTGGAAGGGTATTAGACCAAACACCTGCTACTGCTGAAGTGTTACCTGAGATAGTAGAAGCAGTAGATTCTTTTTATGGTGGCAAGAAAAATAGAAAAATTAAAATATTAGTAGATGGTGGAATTAGAACTGGTGCTGATATATTAAAAGCATTAGCAATAGGTGCTGATGGTGTATTAATAGCTCGTACTTTTGTCATTGCTTTATATGGTGGTGGATATGATGGAGTTGTTTCTTTTGCAAATCAATTAGGTAGTGAACTTGAAGATGCTATGAGTATGTGTGGAGTTCATAGTTTGGCAGATATAGACAAAAGTATTGTTAGAATATTATAATAATACTATATTTACTTGATTTTTTATGATTATAAATTAAAATACTACGATATTTTCTTTTTTTAGAAAAATTATGTAATAAGGAATAATAATAATGTCATCTCAAAAGAAAAATCATAATACACAAAAAGAAATTAAAAACCCTATTATAAAAACTTTACAATGGCTCGGTGTTGCTGCTGTATCTATATTATTAATTATATACTTCTTGGTAGTAGATACTAGAGGAGCACAAAAAACACCTACCATAGGTTCTGTAAATGGTAAACCTATTTATTATTCCAGCACTTCTGTTTATGGTAGAGCTTTTAAAGATATACAAAATTATTATCAAAGTCTTGGAATACAGATTAATGATCAAATATACTCTTTTATAGAAGAAAATGCATTTAGACGTGCGGCTCTTACTATACTACTTAATGATATTGCTTCTAAGAATATAGTTGTTAGTGATAAATTTCTTGTTGATGCTATGAAAAGTCAGTTTGTAGATACTAATGGTAATTTCGACAATAATGCCTATAATAATTTCTTAAAAAGAGCTTCTAATAGTGAAAAAATAAAAATAGAAAGAGAATTAAGAGAAGGAATACTAACTCAAACTTTAACTTCTGAAATCTTTAATAATATAAAAATAAGTTCTATAGATTTAGAAAAAGAATTGGTAAAAAATTTAACAACTAGAGAAATAGAAGTATTATATATTAATGCAGCAAACTTAATAAGAAATAATCAAGTATTAGATATAGATTTAGAAAAATATTTTACAGATAAAAAAACAAATTTCACACAAGCAGATATTTCATATATAACAGTAGAAACTTCTGCTGTTGCTGATAATTTATATAAAAATATAAAGGATGATACTTCTAACTTTGATAAATATGCTTTAGAAAAAAGTATTAATACAAACAACTATAAATTAGGATATGTAACTAAATATGAAATGCCATCTTTAAAAATAGCTGAAAAAGTATTTAGCTCTAAAAATACAAATACATTATTAGAACCTATATCTGATAATGGACTATATTATATTGTATTAGTAAACAACATAAAATTACCAGAAAAATATACAGATGTGAATATAGATATATTAAAAAATCAATATTATAGTGACAATTATAATAATTTAATAGAATTAGAAAAAAATAAACAAGCTGATATACTAAAAAAAGCAGTAGCTGAAAATAATAATTTTATAAGCTTAAATAATAACAACAATATAGAATATTATAAATCATCTATGCCTTTTACATACGGTCAAGGAAACATATCAAGTACAGATGGAAATGCAATACCAGAATCTTCTACAGACTTGTTTAATAAAGTAGCATTCTCTGTAGCTACAGGAAATACATCTGATGTTATAAAGTTAGATCAAGGTGTTGCTGTTATTAAAGTAATATCTGAAGAAAGACCAGATACTACAAGATTAGCAACTATAAATGATATTACAAGAGAAAATCTAAAACAAGACCTAAACTATAAAATTATTAATAATATAGTAATAGAATGGGAAAATAAATCATTACAAAAGGCTAAAATTAAGAAAAATAAATTATAATTATTTTTTATTCCAAACAATAACAATTAATTTAGTTTAAAAACACTTGATATTTATTTTAAAAGTATTATAATTTTATTAAGAATGAATACTATTAAAAACTAAATATAAGTGTTTTTTTATTTATATTAAGTCTTAATTAAAAATAGAAAATTGATGTGTCTTATAGCAAAGTAATTTTTTATAAGTCACTGTTTTATATATATACATAAATTATTACTTTGTTTATACAGATATATAATTATTCTATATCTGTATTCTTCTAAAAAATCAAATATATGGAGACAATAATTATGTGGGAATATACAGATAAAGTAAAAGATCATTTTATAAATCCTCGTAATGTAGGAGAAATAGAAAATCCTGATGCAGAGGCTATGACTGGTTCTATAGTATGTGGTGATGCTCTAAAGCTTACTCTAAAAATTAATAAAGATACTGAAGTTATAGAAGATGCAAAATTCCAAACTTTTGGATGTGCTTCTGCAATAGCAAGTAGTAGTATTCTAACAGAAATGATTAAAGGTAAAACTTTAACAGAAGCTGCAAATATCACAAATAAAGATATAGCAATGGAGCTTGGTGGTCTTCCTGATGAAAAGATGCATTGTTCTGTTATGGGTATGGAAACTTTAGAATTAGCTATTAACAATTATAGAGGTATTGTTACAGAAGAGCATGAAGAAGATGAAGGTGCTATTATTTGTAAATGTTATGGAGTAACTGATACTAAAATTAAAAGAGTTATCAGAGAAAATAAATTACAAACTGTAGAAGAAGTTACTTTCTATACAAAAGCTGGTGGTGGTTGTGGTGCTTGTTTACCTCAATTAGAAGATATTCTAAATGAAGAATTAGCTGAAAGACAAAGAATTGCTGATAATGCTCCTATGACTACTGTTCAAAAAATAAAAAGAATAGAAGATATATTAGATACTGTTATTAATCCTATGTTAAAAATGGATGGTGGTAGCTGCAAACTTATTGACTTACAAGGAAATAAGGTTGTTATTGAGTTTAAGGGTGCTTGTTCTGGATGTGGTGCTTCTAAAAACACATTGAAAGGTTTTGTTGAGCCTAAGCTTCAAGAGTTAGTAGATAAGAATTTAGAAGTTGTTAGTGCTTAATTGTATAGGAGTATAAACAAAAATGTCAGATAAAAAAATTATTTATATGGATAATAATGCTACTACAAGAGTATATCCTGAAGTATTAGATGCTATGATGCCTTTCTTTAAAGAAGGATATTTCAACCCTTCTAGTATGTACTCTGCTGCTGGTGGTATTCATAAATATGTAGAAACTGCAAGAGAACAGGTTGCTGATTTTTTAGGCTGTGAACCACTTGAAGTTTGTTTTGTTTCTTGTGGATCTGAAGGTAATAATATGGCTATTAAGGGTATAACAGATGCTTATCCTAATAAAAATCATATTATAACTACTAAAGTAGAACATCCTGCTGTTATTGAGACTTGTAAATCATTAAAACGTCTTGGTTATAGAATTACATTACTTGATGTTGATAATGATGGAAATCTTAATTTAGATGAGTTAAAAAAATCTTTAAGTGATGATACTGCTATTGTATCTATAATGTATGCAAATAATGAGACTGGTGTTGTATTTCCTATTAGAGAGATAGGAGAAATTGTAAAAAGTGCTGGTGCTATATTCCACGTTGATGCTGTACAGGCTGCTGGAAAACTTGCACTTAATATGAAAGATGAACCTTATATAGATTTACTTACAATAGCTGGACATAAAATGCATGCTCCTAAAGGTATTGGTGCTTTATATATCAAAAAAGGAACTAAGATAAGACCTATTCTTACTGGAGGTCATCAGGAGAGAAGTAGACGTGCTGGTACTGAAAATGTTCCTTATATTGTTGGTTTTGGAAAAGCTGCTGAGATGGTTAAGGCAGAGTTGCCAAAGTTTATAGAGCATACTTCTAAATTAAGAGATACTTTAGATGCTGAAGTAGCTAAGAGAATTACAGATATAAAAATCAATGGTAAAAATGCTAAAAGAGTAAGCAACACTACAAATATTAGCTTTAAGAATATTGAAGGTGAAGCTATACTACTTATGTTGGATGGTTATGGAATATGTACTTCAAGTGGTAGTGCTTGTTCTTCTGGTACTTTAGAGCCTTCTCCAGTGCTTCAGGCTATGGGAGTTCCTTTTGAGTTTGCTCATTCTTCTACAAGATTTTCTCTATCATTAGATAACACTATGGATGAGATTATGCTTGTAGCTGATGCTTTAGAGAAAATAGTAAAGAGACTTAGAGAAATCTCTCCTTATAGAAACTAAATATAAACTAAGAAAAAATTATACCCTCATTATAAAAGATTATATAATGAGGGTTTTTATTTTTAAACAAAATATAGATTTTATGCCTGAGCGTCTAATGCTCCTCCTGTAATTTTTGCCTCTACTTGAATATCAGAAGTTTTCTCTGAAAAATTATTGTTAACAGTAACAGATACCCCACCTATTCTAATAATATAACTATTCACTGTACCTGTAGTTGTCATTTTTGTAATCATAATTCTACCCCTTATTATGAATAGGTATATTCTATTATGAATACTAAAAAAATACAAATAAAACTAAATTTTTTTTAAATTTTTATTAAAAAATAAAGTAAAAAATCCGACCACACTGCCAGTTATAAGTGAAAGTATCAATACAGGAATTATTAAAAACTTTATACTTGGAAGAGAAAATAAATATTTAGATAAAAAAGCCTGCGATAAATTACTAGATAAAGCACCTATTAAACTAACCCCAAAAAAAGAAAATATATTAGGCATAAGTCTAAAAAACTTCATAATAATAACAGAACATAAACCACCTATAAGCCCCAAATAAAAAGGAGGTGTAAATATATATGCAAAGACAATCGCAACTGAAACATTTTTAATAAGTATAAGAAGTAATAATTCACTAATCTTAAAATAGTCTAATATTATAAGTATAACAATAAAAGAAAACCCAATTCTAAAATATGGAATAGGTCTTGGAAACATATTTTCAAGAGCTGCTATAAAAGATGATAAAAATGCAAAAAATATAATATCATAAACTCTTCTCTTTCCACTATGAGTGCTAATACATTCTAAAAAATTCATAAAAGAAAAAACCTCGTATTTACTGTACAATAGAATCTATTTCTAATCCATCATCAGACTTAATACTATCATACCTAATAATAATACCATTAGGCATACAAATTAAAGGTGCATTTTTTAATATACCAGCTCTAATACAAAGCTTATCTCTACAAGGAGCAGTATCAAACCTAATACTATGATTTTCTATAATAATTCTACTCTCACCCAAAATTCCATCAACAATAATCTCTCTATCATTCATAGATAAATCATATCTAAAAGAATTATAAGGAGTTTCTATTATTATCTTATCACTCTTATTCTTATTAAGACTATTATAATATATAAAAGAAAAAGATACTATAAAAATAATTAATATAATATCTCCTACTCTTATTTGTTTAATAAAACTCATAATTATCTTTTTTCTACTTCCAAATCAAAACCTAATGGCGCTACATCAACAATATTAGCATACTCTGGCACTTTTACATCAACCTTAATATTTGAATAATAACCAGTATTTGTTATAGATGATAAATCTAATGATAAAAATATATTAGTATAGCTTATAATATGATTTGAAAATATACTATTATACTCTAAAACCAATTTATCTATTTTTAAATTAGAAGGACTTGTAATACTATACTGACTATTTAAATTATTAATATGTAAATCAAGATCATTAAACTCTACTACTTTTAAATCTTTTTTAAATACAATATCAACATTTATAGAATTAATATTTGCTTCTATATTATCATATAATTCTAATTTTAAATTAGTTGTATAATCTAAGTGATGAGTTTCTAAATATAAAAACTCAGTATTAATACTATCTATAGAATCTACTATGCTCTTTGCTCCAGATATTTTTACTACAGAAGGACTAATAGTCATATTAGATACATTATTAGTAGAAGAGGTTTTAAGTACAATAGGAACTTCCTTAGTATAAAGCTCATCCAATACAACAGCAATAATATTAGGATTAACACTAATATATAAATTATCATATATACCAATATCATCATCAAATTCTACCCTATAATTATTGCTACCAACCTTAGCATTAGCCAAATCTATATAAGAATCAAAACTCCTAGGTATATCATATATATTATCTCTAAACCCTTTAATATTTATATTAATAGTATCTTTAATATCATTGATAATAACTAAATTAGAAGGTTTATTTCTCACTTGAACTTTAGAAATAAAATCTTTAGAATATTCCTTTTGATATCTCACATATAAAAATAGTAAAAAAGATAATAATAAACACAATAATTTAATATGAATATTATAAGTAAATAATCTCACTATTTTTTTATGAAACTTATTTGTTTTATTATTCATTATATAGATAAAAGCTCTCCAAGTCTATTTTGTAATTCTTCTCTATTTAGATTATACTCCAACTTACCATTATGTGCTATAGATATACCTTGAGTCTCCTCAGATACAACTAAAACAACAGCATCTGTTTGCTCAGATATTCCAATAGCAGCTCTATGCCTAGTTCCAAGTCTTCTATTATGAACTTTAAGTTCCTTATCTGTAAGCGGCAAGTATGCACTAGCCAAAAATATCTTTTTTCCAACAATAACAACAGCACCATCATGTAGTGGATTATTCTTAAAGAAAATACTCTCTATAAGCTCAACAGAAATTTTAGCATCCAATTTAACAGCCCTATCAGCAAGAGAATGAAGCGAAATATTTCTTTGAAATACTATTAATGCCCCATATCCTTTATAAGATAAATTAAAAGTAGCAGTTAGAATATCATTAATATTATTTTCACTATATCCAAAAGTTCTTTTTAATAAAGTAGGACCACCTAATATTCTAAGAGCATGTTTAATTTCAGATTGAAATAAAACTATAATAGCCACAAGTACAACCTGAAAAAACTTATCAAATATCCAAGAAAGTGTAGAAAGTCCTAATATTTTAGAAACAAAAGTTAAAAAAGCAAGTACCACTATACCTATAGCAATACTATAAGCTTTTGTATTATACATAAATATATACAAAAAATAGAAAAATATAGCTACTAAAACTATATCTACAGCATAGAATAGGTATCTAAGACTTGTATTTGATATAAAATTATTAAAATAATAGAACATTTATCCATTATTGTACAATAAATATTATTTTTGTAAACAAAAATGTTATAGTATTTAATTTTTTACACTATTAACTTTAGTAACTATTTCATTAATAAGTTGTTCTTTAGTATTTATAATATAATCTACAATATCGTCTTTTTTAACTTCAATAGCTTCACTATCACGTCTAAGTTTAAAACTTACAACGCCTTTTTCCATCTCTTTTTTTCCAATAACAACCCTCATAGGAATACCAATCAAATCAGCATTATTAAGTTTAACACCAAGACGTTCATTAGTGTCATCAAATAAAACCTCAACATTTTTACTTTCTAACTCATCATGTATCTTATTTGCAAAATCCATAGCATTACTATCTTTTGTATCTATAACAATGATAGAAACTTCATAAGGAGCAATAGTAATAGGAAATATTATACCCTTATCATCATTATGTTGTTCTATAATACCAGCAAAAAGCCTATCAACACCAATACCATAACAACCCATAGTAACAGTTACAGGTTTACCAGTATTATCAATTATATCAAGACCATAACTCTTACTATACTTATCACCAAGCTTAAATATATGCCCAAGCTCAAGACCCTTTTTTACATATAAAGTATTAGAACAATTAGGACACTTATCTCCCTCTTTAGCCGTTCTTAAATCTGCCCATTCATCAATAGTAAAATCACGCTCTATATTAACAGAAGTAATATGAGTATCATCCTTATTACCTCCAACACCAGCAGAATAAATACTCTCTATAGAATAATCAGCAATTATTCTAACCTTTTTCTTAAGACCAATAGGACCAGCAAAACCAACACGAGCACCTGTAACTTCTTCTACAGTTTTAGCATCAGCCATAGCAACTTCTAATCCACCTAAATGATTAGAAAGCTTAACCTCATTAAGTTCAATATCTCCACGTATTAAAACAGCAATAGTCTCTCCTGTCTCAACAGTAAGAAGTAAAGTTTTAATTAAAGATTCTTTCTTAAAACCATAAGTATTTTCTAAATCTTCTATAGTAATAACATTAGGAGTATGCATCTCTTCATAAGGTTTATCAGTATAAGAATCTGATTTTTTATCTCTTAAAACAGTAGCCTTCTCAACATTGGCCTTATAATCACAAGAAGAACAAAAAGCAATATCATTCTCCCCTATATGTGAAAGAACCATAAACTCTTCAGAACCTTCACCGCCCATAGCTCCAGAATCTGCTTTAACTGCCACAGTATCAAGTCCAGAATAAAGAAAAATTCGTCTATAGGCAATACTCATATCTTTATATGTCTTATCTAAACACTCATCATTTAAATGAAAAGAATAAGCATCTTTCATAGTAAACTCTTTACCACGAATAACACCAAAACGAGGACGAGTTTCATCTCTAAACTTAGTGTAAATTTGATATAAACAAAGAGGCAAATCTTTATAAGACTGAATATTATTTTTTACAGTTAAAGTAAAATATTCTTCATGAGTGGGACCAAGTGCAAAAGGAGAATCATTTCTATCATTTAATCTAAATAAATTAGCTTTAAAAGTTTCCCAACGACCCGTTTCTTCCAAAACATCCTTAGGAACTAAAATAGGCATTACACATTCTTGACTACCAATTCTATCCATCTCTCTACGAATAATATCAGATATTTTTCTAAAAACTCTAAGTCCAAGTGGTAAGTATGAATAAACTCCACTAGTCATTTTTCTAACAAAACCTGCTCTAAGCATAAGAGCATGAGATATAACCTTAACATCAGATGGAATCTCTTTTAATGTTGGCATAAAAACTTTACTTAAATGCATAATAAAATCCTAATAAATAATAAAAGATAATATATTAATAATGATAAAAAATCAATTATATATTGTTTATTTTACAATAAGCTCTTTTGTAAAACTATTTAAATTCTTATAACCATCTTTGGTAACCAAAATTAAATCTTCAATTCGAACACCAACATTAGCCTTATCATAATATATACCAGGCTCTATAGAAAATATCATACCTTCTTCAAGTTCTTTGTGATGTATAGAACTAACATCTCCATATTCATGTACAGACATACCTATAGAATGCCCCGTTCTATGAGTGAAATACTCTCCATATCCTTTTTCTGTAATATAAGAACGTGCTATATTATCAATATCTGAGAATTTAACTCCAGGTTTTACTCCTTCAATAGCCATCTCATTAGCAGTCTTTACTATATTATATATTTCTCTCCCCTCTTTAGAAGGTTCTCCCAAAAATATAGTGCGAGTCATATCAGAGCAATACTCATTATGAATACAACCAGTATCAATAACCAAACAACCACTATTACCAATAACAGTATCTCCAGTATTATGATGAGGGTTTGCAGCATTAGAAGCATAACCTATTATAGGAGTAAAAGAAAATCCCTCATTTGTACCATTTTTTATATATAAACTTTTAAGTTCTTCGAGAACCTCTATTTCTTTCATTCCAGGTTTAATAAAGTCTATAATATCTTTCATAGTAGCATCATTTATTTCAGAAGCTTTAATCATCTTAGCTATTTCTTCAGAATCTTTTTTCATAATAATATAATCTATTAAATATGAGCCATTAAAATAATTTTTAGCTATATTTATTTCTATCATCTCTATTAAAAATCTTGAAGGCATATATTTATCAATACCAAGTGCCTCATTTTTATTTATAAAATAAGACATCTTCTCTATAGCACTTTCAGTATCACTATAAAATAAAACATCTAATTTTGATTCATTTAAAGGAAATAGTATATTATTAATAAGGCAAACTTTATTATCTATATTTATATATAAGCCTAAAAAACGCTCACCAGGATGAATCTTAATATTTGTTAAATAATATATAGCTTTATCATCTGTAATAATAAATTGATATATATTATTTTTTTTCATATTATCAATAACTCTTTCTATTCTATTCATAAAAACAACTCCTAAACAATATAGTATATATTTATTTTTTTTCTAAGATAAGTCATAAGTAAATTAAATGAAGTATAAATTAGAACAACCACCACAAGCCAAGTTATCCAATAAATATTCATAGACTTAACTATAAATGCAGCTATAAAAACTCCAATAGCCCCTGGTATCAAAAATAAAATAGAAATTTTTCTATTATAAGCATTATTCTTAATAAAACTCATACTAGCAAAAGGCATAAGAACAGCACAAGAACACATCATAATAGGAAAAGCAACAGCAGGATTCATACCTAAAAAATAAACTAAAGCAAGACAAGGTGCATAAAGCCCTATACCTACAGTCATAAGTATACCAAAAATAAAATTTCCTATAACCCCTATAATTAACTTAACCCCATAAAGACCAGTAGCATCTCCACCTAAAGGCGTAAGTTTTAACTGTGCAGATATTATAATTAAAGCAAGTATAAATAATGTTATAGACATAATTATTTGTATAGTCTTCTCAGAAAGTTTAGAAACTACTCCAGACATTAATAATGCACCAGTAAGAGCAGATATAGTCATCAATACCAAGGTTTTAGTATCTACCTCTACTGTTTTTATAAATATTAAAGCTTGTAGCATTACAGAAGTAGTAGCTGCTGTATTTAATGTACCAGGTAGTATTTTATCTTTAATAAGTTTAAAACCTCTAAAAACAGAAGTCATAATAGCAAAAGAGCCTATACCAAGAGTGTCAAAAAATTGTGTAAAAAATGCTGTAATAATGATAATAATATTATTGCCATCTTTTTCTATTTTTTCTTTATTTTTAATACAATCTCTAATTAAATAAATAATATAAATAAGCATAGATAATACTAAAAATATCCATATAGCCCAAACTATAATTTTACTCTTTTCCATAATGAGAACTCCATTTTTATTATATCTATAAATAGTAATATATTTTAATAAAAAAATAAAGGATTATTAAATATTGAATAATATTATTTTTAATATTAAAATATTATAATTCAATTTAAGGGAATATTCAAAAGAAATATATAAGTATTATGATAAATAAGAACCATCAAATATCAGAAGAAATTATAAAAAAATTTATAGAAAGTGAAGAATATAAAACATTTAATATAGAAAACACAAAAACTATATACGGTCTTAAAGGTGGATCGGATGCACTGTTTTTTGCTTCAATTTTTAGAGAAAAAAATAAAAGTATTTTAATTATACAAGAAACAGAAAGTGAAGCATTACTTTTAAATCAAACTCTTAAGTTTTATAATATAAAAAGCTATTATTATCCAGACTATGATACAGTAGCATTTTCAAAAATGTCACCAACAACAGATGTAGCACAAGATAGAGTAAATATACTATTCAAACTAATAAATAAAGAAAAAGCAATTATAATAACAACAATAAATGCAATATTAAGAAAATTACCAAATAGAAAAGATCTAATAGAATGTGCTATACCTATCAATGTTGGAGATAAATTAGACTTAGAAAATTTAAGATTAGCATTAAATGATTTGGGATACATAATAGAGAGAGAAGTATCAGAAAAAGGTACTGCTTCTATTAGAGGTAGTATTATAGATATATTTTCTATAGATAGTGAAAACCCTATACGAATAGAAATGTTTGATGATGAAGTTGAAAGTATAAGAGTATTTAGTATAGAATCTGGACGTTCTTTTGAATCTATAAAAAAAGCAACTATATATCCTGTAAGAGAAGTTATATATGATGATGATGCTGTTGAAGAGCTTATAAATAAGAATACCATAAATGAAGATATAAAAGAAAATCTATTAAAAGCAAAATACTTTGCAGGCAGTGAAAACTTAATAACATTATTCTATGATAATTTAGAAACTATATTCGACTATTTTGACTACTCTACTATTTTTATAAAAGATAGCCTAAAATTAAAAAACAATCTTATAAATCAATTAGAAGTAATAAATACAAATTTCTATGACATAGACAATATATTTACAATAATTCCAACAATAGAATCTTTATATATAAGCATAGAAACTTTTGAAGAAAAAATAAAAAATGCAATTAATATATCTCCATTTATAACAGACAATACAATAAACTTTAGTTTTATAGAAGGACAATCATTTAAATCTAAATTAACAGAGTTTGTAGAATATGTAGAAGAATATAGAAAAAAAGACTATCTAATAGTTTTATCAACAACGCATAAAGAACAAGCAAATAGATTTTATAAAATATTAGAAAACTTAGAGCCTACATTTATAGGTGAAAAAAATGATAATATAGAAAGTAATAATAAAGAAAATGATGACAGTTTAGAAAATATAGAAGTGAGAGAAATTACAAAACAAAATAATAAAGAAAGTTTCAAAAATAATCAAAATAACTTTTATATAATAACCGAAGAATCATCATCAGGATTCATCAAAGATGATATAAAAACAATATTAATAGCAGACTGGGAAGTATTTGGACGCCAAAGAAAAAAAATAAAAAAGATTCCAAAAGCAAATAAAAGCCTAATAGAAACTTTTGTAGACTTAAATATTGGAGACTATGCTGTACATGTAAATTATGGTATAGGAAAATATCTTGGTCTTACAAGAAAAACTTCAAATGGAAAAGAAAAAGACTATTTAACTTTAGAATATGCCAAAGGTGATAAATTATATATACCTGTTGAGCAAATGAACTTTGTACAAAAATATATTTCTGGCAATGGAGAAAGTCCAACACTCACATCATTAGGAGGAAGTGCTTGGGACAAAATTAAGAGTAAGGCAAAAGCAGATGCTGAGGCTACAGCAAGAGAATTAATAAAAATATACGCTATACGTTCAACTGTACAAGGAAATGTATATGGAGAAGACACTCAATGGCAAGATGATTTTGAGGCTTCTTTCAAATATGAAGAGACTATTGATCAATTAAGGGCTATTAATGAAATAAAAGAAGATATGGAAAGCACTAAAATGATGGATAGGCTTATATGTGGAGATGTTGGATTTGGAAAAACTGAAGTAGCTTTTAGAGCTATATTTAAAGCTATTATGGCTGGAAAACAATGTGCTATATTATGCCCTACTACAATATTATCTCAACAACATTATAATAATGCTAAAAAGAGATTTGAAGACTTTCCTATAAAAATAGAATTATTAAACAGATTTATAACTACAAAACAAGCTAATTTAAATAAGAAGATGATAGAAGAAGGAAGTGTTGATTTAATAGTTGGAACTCATATGCTTCTATCTAAAGATATAAAGTTTAAAAATCTTGGACTTATAGTTATAGATGAAGAGCATAGATTTGGGGTAAAACATAAAGAAGAATTAAAAAAATTAAGATTAGAAACAGATGTTCTAACATTATCAGCAACCCCAATACCAAGAACTTTAAATATGGCTTTAAGCGGTATAAGAGATATTAGCATTATAGAAACACCTCCACTTAATAGACTTCCTGTCAAAACATTTGTAATGGAGTTTAATGAAGATACTATAGTAAAAGCAATAGATAGAGAATTAAACAGAAATGGACAGGTATTTTTCTTATATAATAGAGTTGAAACTATAGACTCTTTCGCACTTATGATAAAAAAACTATCCCCAAAAGCAAGAATATGTACAGCACATGGTAGAATGACAGGTCATCAATTAGAAAAAGTAATGAATGATTTTATAGAACATAAATATGATATATTAGTATCAACAACTATAATAGAAAATGGTATAGATATTCCAAATGCTAATACTATTTTAATAGATAATGCTAATAGACTTGGGCTTTCAGAACTTTATCAGCTTAGAGGACGCGTTGGAAGAAGTGATAGAGAGGCTTATGCCTATATGTTCTACCCTTCCAATTTGGCACTTACAGAAGTAGCATATAAAAGGCTACAAGCTATATCAGAGCATACAGACTTAGGAGCTGGATTTAAAATAGCTATGCGTGATTTAGAAATTCGTGGTGCTGGAAATATACTTGGTAAAGAACAGTCTGGAATGATTTATCAAGTTGGGTATGAATTATATACTCAAATGCTTGAAGAGGCTACTAATGAATATAAAGGTGAAATAAAAGAAGTTACTTTTGATACTGTTATAGATTTTAAACATAATTTATTTATACCAGAAACTTATATATCTGATGTAAAAGATAAAATATCTACATATAAGTTAATTATGCGTTCTCAAAGTGATGATGATATAAAAACAGCAAAAGAATATATTATAGATAAGTATGGTAAACTTCCTAAGGAAATAGAAGATATTTTTGAAATTGCAAAACTAAAGGTTATTCTTAGAAGAGTGAGAGTTTTATCTGTAGTTGAGGGACAATATAATATTTATATAAAATTAGATAAATATTCTAAGATTAATGTTGATAAACTTATGAAGATGGTTTCTATTGAAGGTTCTGGAGTATATTTTGACAAGGATAATTTAAATCAATTAATAGTTCCTGCTGTTGAAGATAAATTAGAGTGGAAAATTAATAAAGTAAGAGATTTGATACTTGAAATAGAAAATGATGAAGTAGTGAGTATAAATAAGGAAGAAGAAACAGAAAAGAAAAAAATTATAACTTTAGCAGAAGCAAATATAAAATCACAAAAAGATATGAAAAGAAGAAATTATATAAAGAAAAAAGCTAAGATTATAAAAATTAATAATAACTAATAAAAAAAAAGCTATACCTAAATAAATTAAGTATAGCTTATTATTTTATAAAAAATATTAATTATTTTAAATTTTTAAATACTATAGAAGCATTATGTCCACCAAAACCAAGAGAATTGCTAACAGCATATCCTATATTATAGTCAACAGCTTTATTTGGTACTACATCTAAATCACAATCAGGATCTTGATTTTCTACATTTATAGTAGGGTGTAATTTAGAATTCAACATCTGTAAAACAGTAGCAACAGCCTCTATTCCACCAGCAGCACCAAGCGTATGTCCAACCATAGATTTAGTAGAATTTATCTTAATAGTCTTAGCATGAGCCTCACCAAGAGCAAGCTTAATAGCCTTAGTCTCAGCAACATCTCCAACAGGTGTAGAAGTTCCATGAGTATTAACATAATTAATCTGCTCTGGCTTAATTTTAGCACTTTCAATAGCAAGCTTTATAGCACGAGCACCCATAGCCCCATCTTCTAAAGGAGCAGTAATATGATTAGCATCAGCAGTAAAACCAAAACCACACACTTCCGCTAATATATTAGCACCACGCTTCTTAGCATGCTCATACTCTTCTAATACTAAAACACCAGCCCCCTCAGCCATAACAAAACCATCTCTATCCTTGTCAAAAGGACGACAAGCACGAACAGGATCATCATTTCTCGTAGATAATGCTCTTGCAGAATTAAATCCAGCAACAGTTAAAGGATTAAGAGTAGACTCAGAACCTCCAACTATCATAATATCAGCCTCATTATTTCTAATATGATTTAATCCAATACCAATAGAGTGATTTGAAGAAGCACAAGCTGTAACTACACCATAATTAGGACCCTGCATACCATATTCCATAGCAATCATTCCAGAACTCATATTAATAATTTGCATAGGTACAAAGAATGGAGAAACTCTACTAGGTCCATCATTTAAAATTGCATTGTGATTTGAAAGTAAAGTATTAATACCACCTATACCAGAACCTAAAACAACTCCAGCTCTAGAAGACTCAAAACCTTCACGAGGCTTGATACCAGCTTGGGTTAAGGCATTATAAGCAGCATATAAAGCAAAATTAATAAAAGGGTCTAATCTTCTAAGCATCTTCTTATCAGAATAATAATCCCCCTCTAATTCTGGAGCCTCACCACCAAATTTAGTAGTAAGTCCTTCCTTTTCAGGATCAAAATACTTAGAAAAAGTTTTAATACCAGAAACCCCATTAACAAGATTATTCCAAAAAGTATTAATATCATTACCAATAGAGCTTACAACTCCAAGACCAGTAATTACAACTCTACGTTCACTCATAAACAAAACTCCTATAAAATCATAAAAAACCCGTAAAAAGAGAAATCTCATTACGGGTAAAATAGTATAATTATTTTTTATGTGACTCTATATATGCAGCAGCATCAGCTACATTTTTAATTTTTTCTTGATCCTCTTGAGGAATCTTAATCTCATAACGCTTTTCTAATTCCATAATAAGTTCTACTAAGTCTAAAGAATCAGCGTTTAAGTCATCTACAAAAGAAGCAGTGTCTGTAATCTTACTCATATCAGAAATATTTAATTGGCTTGCAACCACTTCTTTAATTTCATCGATTAATGCCATTTTGCACTCCTTAAAATATATTTTATTTTTATAATAAATGCGTCTTTAATTATATATTAATTAAAAGCAACATTATAAACTATTATCGTCAAAAATAAAAAATTAAGCAAACAAATAAAATGCCATATATAATTACATAGACATTCCACCGTCTACTGCTATAACCTCACCTGTGATATAATTACTAATATCAGATGATAAAAATAAAATCATATTTGCAATATCAGCAACATTACCTAGCTTTTTTAATGGAATAGCACCCATAATATTTTTTACAACATCTTCAGATAAAACATCTGTCATATCAGTTTGAATAAAACCAGGAGCTATAGCATTAACACAAACTCCACGAGCAGCAAATTCCTTAGCCATAGATTTAGTCATACCAATAAGTCCAGCCTTAGCAGAAGCATAATTAGCTTGACCAGCATTTCCCATTTTTCCTATAACAGAAGAAATATTAATAATCTTACCACTACGTGCTTTAAGCATAATACGAGAAACCTCACGTGCCATATAAAAAGCACCTGATAGATTAGTATCTACAACAGAAGACCAATCTTCATCATCCATTTGCATAACAAGTTTATCTCTAGTGATACCCGCATTATTAACAAGTATGTCGATACTATTAAACTTCTCTACAACTTTTGAAACAATATCCTTACAAGATGATGATGACTTAACATCATGAGCAAAACCTAAAGCCTCTACACCATACTTTGACTTTATTTCAGAAGCTACAGAATCAGCCTTATCCTGAGTAGTAGCCGTTACAACAACATTAGCACCTTCTTTAGCTAAAGATTCAGCAATAGCTCTACCTATTCCTCTACTTGAACCTGTAATAATAGCTGTTTTACCTTTTAAGTTTAATTCCATAATTTAATTATTCCTACATACAATTATTTAAGATAATTAAAACAAAATAAGCTAAAATTGTCAAGTAAATATGATAACTTTAAAATTACCGACTTTTTTGTTAAATTAGTCAACATAAAAATAATTATTTACGAGCATTTTTATCATAAAGCCTTTTTATAACAAATATTAAAATAACAATTATGAGTATTTTAATAATAATAGAAAGTAAATTATCAAATGCTAAATAATGTCCTGCTTGAAAATGAAAAAGAGTTTTTTTATGATGTCCAGGAGGTATATGAAATCCAGCACAACTTATAAAAAAGATATTAGATAATATAAAAATAATTTTCTTAAACATAAAATACACCTATTACATTACTTTAAATATTAGACGAATAAGTATATATAAAAGTTTCAAAAAAATTATTTTTTACTAATTAATACTATCATAAGAATCATAATAGCAAGACATAAAATATCCCTCACCACTTTCAAATTCTTTTACAATATCAGCAACTCTCTTATTAAGCTCTTTAATCATAAGCAAAGCAAGTTCTTGAGCTTTACTTTCACTAATATCAGAATTATTTTTTTGAATCTCTGCTATAACTTTATTAATATTAACTCTTCTATAAACACCATCACTATCCATAATATAATTTTCTCCTTAAATTTTATTATAAAAGTAATTATTGAATAGCACCTGCCTTTCTTAAAGCTTCTACAATTTGAGCATTACCCTTATTTTCAGCTATACTTAAAGCAGTAGATTTAGAAAAAAAACCAAAAGAACTAAGTCTAACATTAGCTTTATTTTTAATGAGTAAATTAACCATATCAAGATCCTCTAACTCACAAGCTATCATCAAAGGAGTATAACCATTTCTCGCAACAGTATTAATATCAGCTCTTTTATTTAATAAAAGCTCAACATAATCATACTTCTTTGATAAAACAGATAAAATCAAAGCAGAAACCCCATCATTACTTGTAGTATTTACATTATTACTTTTATCTATTATAGATTTAGCTAAATTAGAACTAGATTTTTCTATAGCTACAATTAAAGGAGTATAACCATTTCTGGTTTTAATATCAACATTAGCATTAGCTCTTAATAAGATATTAGCAATTATTTCTTTTCTATTGTATAATGCAAAAAGTAGAGCAGTCTCACCATTAATACTTTCTGAGTTTACATTAGCACCTTCCGCTAATAAATATCTAACAATTTGAGTATAACCATATTGTGAAGCCAACATCAAAGGTGTATATCCTGATGAAAATCTGATATTACTAACTTTTAATTTATTATTAGTGACAAACTCTTTAACTGTATTTATATTTCCACTCTCAATAACCTTAATAAACTCAATATTATCATTTGAATCTATATTATTTGTAAGTTCAATTTTAAAAACAGGTCTATCTTTAACATCAATAATTGTAAAATCTATTGAAAAAGCTATTATACTATTTAAAAATAAAATTAATAAAAGTTTTTTTACCATAAATATCCCCTAAATATAGTACTATTATATAATTAAGCCATTTAATCATAAATAAATTAAGTCTTTAGATTCAATTTCGGTAAAATTAAAAATTATTTTTAATTAAGCTATAACTTTATTAGTATTTGATATTTATATAAAAATATCATTGTTCACTTAATGAATTTAATACTAATATATTATAAGGAAATTAAAACCTCTTCTATAACCTCTTAGCTTATCTTAAAACTCTTTAACTCTATTTATATTTCCACTCTCAATAGCCTTAATAAACTCTGCATAATAATTTGATATTATAGTATATACAAATTTAATTTTTTATAAATAATATTATAGAATTCTATGTAAGAGAATTATTGTATAAATAATGTTTATATTATATTAAAAAAGAAATATCAATAAAATTTTAAGACTTAAAAAAAGTATCCTGAGTTATCTTTTCTCTATATAATCTTTCATAAGGAAGAGCAAATTTTTCACCTTTTAATATTTGCTCTGCAGTTAATATTTGTACTCTTGGAAATTTAAAATCAGCAAAAAGTCCATTATTTAATTTAAAATAACCTGCTTTACTAGCCTCAAATAACATTTCTTTTGTAGGTTCAGCATAGGAAATTAAGCCTGCCATATCAGCTTTATTATTTTCCATAGTTCCTATTAAATCTCTTATATATGAAGCCTTTAACTTCTTGTCACTTTTTACAGATATAAGCATTTTACCAAGTGTTTTTTCTTCCTTATAAAAATAAATAGCACCATCAATTCCACCATCACCACTTTTTTTAGTAGAAGCAAATCCTTGAACTTGCTATATAGCCCAATATTGAAACTGATACCTACCTTCATTTTTATTTGTATCAGCCTTGTTTATTAATTCCTTAACTTGCTCCATTGTTATAGGTATTCCATCAACCTTATATGTTTTTCCTTTTTTTAAAGTTGCTGGATATTTTTCTACTAATCTTTTTTCGACTAATGTAGTAGATAGCATACAAATATATATACCTATCCACTTTCTCTTTAATTCTTGAGCAGCCTCTAAAGTTGTACCACAACCACAAAAAGGATCTAAAACTATATCTCCCTCATCTGTACACATTTTTATAATTCTCTCTAATAAATCAGTAGGTTTTTGAGTAGGATAGCCTAACTTTTCTTTAGATTTATATAGCCTATTAATATCAGTCCATAAATTATATAATGGATGTCCTTTATCATCTTCTGGTCTTAACTTTCTAAAAGGTCTACCCGTCGAAGACCAACCAAGATTTCCTAATTCATCAAGTTTTATAAGATTTTCTTTAGTCATTCTCCAACCACTTGGATACTGATTTTTATACCCCTTATATTCATAGCACAAATTAGGTCTATCTCCCATAGAAGGACCACGCTCTATGGGACCTGAATAATACCTACCTATATCATCTTTTAAGTGATATTTTTGTTCTATTTCTTCTTTTGTCAAAGGCACTTTTATTTTTGATAAATCAAATTTATAGTTTTCACTTTTAGAATACCAAAATATGCTATCTGTACATATTCCTAATTTTTTCTCTTTAAATTGAGAACCTTTAGGATTTTTTGTTCTTTGCCATATTATTTCATTTCTAAAATTCTTATGACCAAAAATTCCATCTAATATTATTTTTATATAATGACTTGCAGAAGCATCACAATGCAAAAATAAAGAACCTGTATCTTTAAGTTTATACTTCATCAATCTTAATCTTCTTGCCATAAAAACTAAATAAGCTAATATTTTTGGATTTTGATATTCCAATGCTTTAACCCAAGCATTCCAAAAATCAGCAAAAGATTTGTTATCATCTTCTACTTCAAGCTCATTAGCAAATTCTTTTATATCATTTAACTTATCATTAGTCAGTTCCCAAGCATCACAAAAAGCTATAGCATTTTCTTCTACTGGTTGTCCTGTGGCAGTAGAATATATTAAATTATAGTTCTTATTAGAATTAAATGGAGGGTCTAAATATATTAAGTCTATAGATTTATTTTGAATTTTTTCAGACATCACGTCCAAATTATCACCATAGTATAATTGATTTATAAAATTTTCATTACTCATTTTCATACCTATTAAAGAGAGTTAAGAACTTCTTCAACTCCTCTTAGCTTATCTTCAAACTCTTTTTTCTTACGATTTTCTGTATCTATTGCCTCTTGCTTTGCTCTACTTATAAACTGCTCATTTGATAGTTTTTTATTCACAGCATCCAAATCTTTTTGAAGTTTATCTTTTTCCTTACTCAAACGCTTTTTCTCTGCTTCCAAATCTATTATACCGCTAAGATTAACATTAATCTCACCACCCTCAAATACCTTTACAAAGCTACCCTGCTTTCTATCACTATCTTCAGAAGAAATTATACTTAAAGACTCTGTTAATGCTAAAGATGATATTATATCTTTATAAGTTTCTGATATGTTTTTTAAGTAATCAGAATTATATCTTATAATAACATCAAGCTTTTTATTTGGTGGCAAATTAAAAGAAGCCCTCGAGTTTCTAATAGAAGACACTATATCTTGTATAAAGTTAAAATCTTTTTCAATATCTTCAAATACATATTTTTCTACACACTTAGGGTATTCTCTAATCATCAAAGATTTTGATTCTATATTTTTATTTGCTATATTAGAATAAATCTCTTCTGTAATAAATGGCATAAATGGATGAATCATAGCCATAGACTCTTCTAATACATATAAAAGAACAGATAAAGTCTTTTTCTTTTTAGACTCATCTCTCAAGTCAAACTTACTAATCTCTATATACCAATCACAAAACTCATTCCAATAAAACTTATAAATAGTCTGCGAAGCCTCATCAAATCTATACTCTTTTAATTTCTCTGTAGTATTTAAAATAGCATTTTGAAGACGAGAAAGTATCCACTTATCCTTACTCTCAAGCTCATAATTATCCAAAGAAAGTATTTCAGATTCATTATCAATATTACCAAAAATAAACTTAGCACTATTATAAATCTTATTAGCAAACTTTCCACCCATCTTAAATAATTCACGATCAAGCCAAATATCTTGCCCACCAAGAGAAGTTATAAAAGAAAGTGTAAATCTAAAAGCATCAGCTCCATACTCATCAATAACCTCAATAGGATCAATCCCATTACCTAAGCTCTTAGACATCTTACGACCAATCTTATCACGTATAAGACCATTTAAATACACATCTTTAAAAGGAACTTTTTTCATAAAATGAGTACCCGCCATAATCATACGAGCAACCCAGAAAAATAAAATGTCATAACCAGTAACAAGTGTAGAAGTAGGATAAAAATACTCTAAATCCTCATTACTATCAGGCCATCCAAAAGTAGAAAAAGGCCAAAGCCAAGAAGAAAACCAAGTATCTAATACATCCTCATCTTGATAAATATTAGTAGACTTACACTTACTACACTCACAAACATCAACTTTAGAGACCATCATATTATCACAATCCCTACAATACCAAACAGGAATTCTATGTCCCCACCATAATTGACGACTAATACACCAATCACGAATATCAGTAAGCCATCTATTATAAGTGTTAATCCATCTATCAGGATGTATCTTTATATCTCCACTATTAACAGCATCTAAAGCTTTTTCAGCTAAAGGCTTCATTTTTACAAACCACTGATCGCTATAATAAGGTTCAACAACACTATGACATCTATAACAATGCCCAACCTGATGTTTCATATTATCTTTACCTACATAAGCTCCAATACCCTCTAATTCTTTTAATATAAGCTCACGAGCCTCTTTTACCGTTTTTCCTTGATAATTCTCTGGACAATTTTCATTAAAAGTGCCATCAGGATTTAATATATTAATAATTTCTAAATTATGACGCTCTGATATAGCAAAGTCATTAGGATCATGTGCAGGAGTAATCTTTAATGCCCCAGTACCAAAATCTTTATCTACATAATTATCTTTTACTAATCTTAATCTACGTCCTACTATAGGAAGTATTAAATAAGTATTATCTTCATTAAGATGTGAATATCTTTCATCATCAGGATTAACAGCTATAGCAACATCCGCCAAAATTGTTTCAGGACGAGAAGTAGCTATCTCTATATATTCATCAGTTCCTTCTATATTATATTTTATATGATATAATGCCCCATTAACCTCTTCGTGCTCAACCTCATCATTAGCCAAAGCAGTACCACAAGAAGTACAATAGTTAATTAAATATTTACCACGATAAATTAAACCCTCATTATAAAGCTCAACAAAAACTTCACGAACAGCATTACTCAAACCCTCATCAAGAGTAAAACGCTCTCTATCCCAATCTAAAGAACAACCAATCTTTTCAAGCTGTTTTGTAATAATATAATGATGTTCTTTTTTTACTTCCCAAGTAAGCTTTATAAACTCTTCACGACCTAAGTCATACTTTGTTTTACCATCTTTTTTTAAACGTCTTTCTACAACATTCTGAGTAGCAATACCAGCATGATCAGTACCAGGCATCCAAAGAGTAGATTTTCCAAGCATTCTATGAAAACGAATTAATATATCTTGAAGTGTATTATTAAGACCATGCCCCATATGAAGAACACCTGTAACATTTGGCGGTGGTATTACTATTGAATATGCTTCTTTTGATTTATCTATATTTGCTTTAAAAAATCCACTTTCTTTCCAAAATGTATAAAGTTTTTCTTCTATATTTGATGGAGTATAGCTACCCTCTAATGTATGTTTCATAAAAAAGTCCTATTAATTTTTAATGAATAGTATTTTATCTTATTTTAAAGATTTTTCAATTAAATATTCTTTATATAAATAATCTATTGATATATAATGTTTGAGAAATAATAATTAGGATATATTTATGAGTAGTACATCAAAAGAATGGATGAGTAATTTTGAAAAAGTTAAACATTTACTTACACCACTATACGATTTGGAAAGTGCTTTTGATAATAGAAAGATTAATGATGCTGAACTTGATGTATTAGAAATTGGAAGTGTTAATATTAGTAGTGGAGATATTATTGCTATAGACCCTCTATCTTGTAATGATGATGATTATTTACCTTTTTTTAGAAAAGTTCCTACTGGTAAACATAAAGTATCTATTCTTATTGATAAAGAAGAAAGTGATTATGCTTTAGTTAGGGTATCTTTTTCAGAAAATAAGCCAACTAAATATGAAATAGCTCTTACTGGTGAAGAGGATTTTTCTGATATTGAAGAGAATGATTTTTTTGGCTTTAATGTTGATGCTGGTATGGCTTGTGTTTGTGATAAAGAGGCTTTTAAGGAATATATTAAGTTTAGAGAGAGTTTTGATAATATTTATGATGAATATTTTGATGAACTTCTTACAAAAAATGCTATAGAAAATCCAAAGCATCAAAAAGAGTATGGAGACTGGCTTAATTGGACTATACCAAATACAGAACATAATATTGTAATGTTTACAAGTGGATATGGGGATGGGTGCTATCCTGCATATTTTGGAATTGATGAGAATAATAATATATGTGCATTATATATTATGTTTATAGACTTAACTAATAGTGAAGAAGAGTAAATTATAACTCTTTTATGTAGTCTATAATTTTTGCAAAACCTACTCCAAAAGAAGCCTTTATTAAAATGGCAGTATCTACAGTTAAAATAGATTTTATTTTTAATAGTAGTTTATCATCTACACTTTTAAAATAGTATTTCTCAGAGTTTACAATATCATAAATATCTTTAGAACATTCACCACAAGCTATAACAACATCTATATTTTTAAGCTCATTAATGAAAAGGCCTATATCTCTATGAAAATGAGTATTATCCATCTCTGTTTCAAGCATATCTCCTATAACAGCTATTTTTTTACTTTCTATTCTTTTTGATAAAAACATAAGCATATTTTTAAGTGCAACAGGATTAGAATTATAGCAATCATTAATAATAGTAGCACCATTAATATTAAAAATTTCCATTCTGTTTTTTTGATTTTTATAAGTTTGTAATATATTAGAAACATCTTCCAAGTTAATATTATAAAGCTCTGCTACTTTTAAGGCTGTTAGTATATTTTTTAAGTTAAAATCTCCTATCAAGTTATGATTAAACAATACATCTTTATACTTAAAAGTGTTATCATCTATTTTTGTAATATCAGCTATATCATATTCTATAATATTTTCTATATTGTTTTTATTAGCTTCTTTTAATATAGTGTCTTTCTCTCTTATATCTTTGCTTATAATTAGAGAAGCATTTTTTTGAGTATTATAAAGAGTTTCACTCTTTGCAAGTGCAATATTCTCTAAAGAACCTAAATATGCAATATGTACTTCTTCTACATTATTAATAACAACAGTATCAGACTCAGTAGCTTCAGATATTCTAAGAAGTTCATTCCTATGGTTCATACCAGCTTCTATAACTGCAATATCATAAGAAGAATCTAAATTTAATATAGTCTTAGGTACACCTATTTCATTATTTAGATTTCCTTCTGTTTTTAGAACTTTATACTTTGTAGATAAAAATAAAGAAATAAGCTCTTTTGTAGTAGTTTTGCCACAGCTACCTGTAACTAATACTACTTTAATATTAAACTTTCTTCTATATTCTCTTGCAAGTCTTATTAAAAATAAAATAGTATCATTACAATATATAACAAAAGCATCTTTAGGAAGTATTATATTTCTATTAGATAATATAAAAAATCTACATCCTAAATTATACACATCCAAAGCAAAATTATTACCATCAAACTTATCACCCTTTAATGCTATAAAAACCTTATCAGCACTATTAAAATCATCCCTACTATCAGTAGACACTTCAAGTTCTTTATTTATATCAGAATATTCAAAACATTCTGTATCAAATTCTTTAGCAACATTAATAATATCTTGAACTGTTATCTTTCCCATAAATATATAATCCTACCACCTTTTATAGTATCTACTATAATACTCATAACTTTTCATAACTCTCTCTACATAATACTCAGTCTCTTCAATATCAATAAAACGAGCAGTGCGATAAATATTATTAGTACCCCACTCTCTTTTCCACCTATTTCCCCTACTAGAGCCAGCATTATACTTAGAAGCAACTATAACATAATTACTAGCATTCTCACTACTAAATAACCAAGCCAAGTGAGATACTCCAAGATAAATATTTTGCTTTGGATCATTCAAGTTTAAAGGAGAAAATCTATATCTAGACTTCTTATTTTCTCCACGTGCAGTAGGAACCATTAATTGCATAAGCCCCTGTGCCCCAACCCAAGAACGAGCCTTAGCATCAAATAAACTCTCTTCACGCATTATAGAATATACAAAAGCAGGCTCTATTTTATAGTGCTTAGACTCAGGAATAACATATTCATCAAAAAATCTCGGATATATATATTCTCTAAACTCATCAGGAAGTAAATCTACATTTTCACTATAAGGATAACCAAAATATTTTCCTATTTGTGCTGAAGCCTGCATAAGTCTTTTAGTATTCATAGAGCTTTTAAATATCTTATCTGCATAATAGAATAATGGATAAGTTTTAGGAAGTTCTGAGAATATTTTATTATACTCCTCATAAGCATTGTCATAGTCTTTATAATAATATAATGCTATAGCTCTATCTACTCCCTTTTTTGTATTTAATGATAATTCTTCAAATATTTCATTTTCTGATTTTTTAGCATAAAAATCTTGTACAAATTTATTTTTAAGTAAAATAGATTTTGCAATAGCTCTTGCTTCTTTTGTTATTTTATCTTCTTTTTTTGTTAAAATATAATCTATAAACTGAATATTATTCAAACTCTCCATAGCCTTTGTATAATTAGAAGAAGCAAAATATCTCTTAGCATTCTCCAAGTTTATAGCATTATTAGAATATACCATATTAATTTGCTCGGGACTTGCAATAGATAAAGCCCCTTTTACATAAAATGGATTTTTACTAGTTAGAAGACTTTTCATTATATATTCATCTTTTTTCTCAGTATCTCCAAATTCATATGCAACCCACATATTCCAAGACAAAGCATAGTCATTTCTAAATGTGGTATTATATCTATTTTCTAATTGATTTAAGGCATAATATGTTTCTGTTTTATTTTTAAGCTTAAATGCCTTTTTTAGATAAGACTTTAATGCAAGTTCTGTTTGCCAACTTTTTGGAAATTTGGTCAATAATATAGTCAAAGTTTTTTTAGCTTCTGGTAGATTATTACTATTTAGTGCTACTTGAACTGAATTATTATATATTCTTGGAACATAATCATCTCTTGGATATTCTTTTAAAAATAAGTTAATTAATTCTTTAGATTTTGCATAATTTTTTAAACTCTTATAATTATCAGCTGAATAGTATAATGCTAATTTTCTAAAAGTTTTATTATTGCTATTAGATAAATAAATATCAAAATAATTAGAAGCTTCCAAATATTTTCCTGCTCTTTGCTTTATTCTTGCCATATAATATGTAGAATCTGCCTTTTTATAATTTTCATCAACCAACTTACTAAAATAAGAAAGAGAATCATTTCTATATCCAGCCTCATAAAGCTCAACAGCAAATGAATATAAAACTTCATTTGGTAAGTTTATAACTTCAGCTTTATAATTATTATTAAAATATAATACAGCTTCTCTATTACTAAACTTAGTTATAAGCTCTAATGCTATTTCTTTTTTTATATCTTTATCTTCAACCTCTCTTAAAGAAGTAACACCAACAAATTCTTTTATCCACTTTTGTGTTCTACCATTAAAGAAATTAATAACAGGGTAATTATCTAATCTAAACTGAGCCAAAGCTTTATATTGTTCTGCAAAAGGATAAAGACGAGATACCTTATATTTTGATATTAAATCACTATAAAGCTTTATTGAGTTCTCATACTGTTTATCATATAATGCACTTTTTGCAGCATAATATAAAACATAATCTCCTATTATATTATGCTTTTCATCATCTATTAATGAAGAAAACTGCTTATAAGCTTTATCATACTTTCCTTCACTATATAGCTTAAAAGCTGTAGAATAATTTACCCTCTTTTTTGATATTATATTTGAAAGCCTTTGTGTATTTTGAGCTACAAGAATAGAAGTCATTATTATTACTACTACTTGAAAAAATAAAGAATATATTAAAATACGTTTATTCATTTTTATAAATTATAATACCTTCATAATGTAATTTATCTATTTTATTATTTTTCACTTCTTTTTGCAATTATAAATGCAATATTAAATTAATTGAAATTTATAATTTTTATTGTATTATTAAAACAGTAAACTTTATTACATATAAAAAAATAAATACTAAGGATAAATATATTATGATTACACAAATTAGAGATAAACAAAGAGAATACTTCAAAAAAGGAAATACTTTAGATTATTCATTTAGAATAATGCAATTAAAAAAATTAAAAAATATGATGATTCAGTATGAAGATGAGTTTATAAATGCATTAAAAGAAGATATGAATAAGTGTGAATTTGAAGCTATTGAATCTGAGCTTTATATGGTTTTAGAAGAAATAGATATGTTCATTAAAAATCTAAAAAAGTGGATGAAATTAAGAAAAGTAAAGAAAAACCTACTTACATTTGACGCTAAAACTACAATAATATCAAAGCCTTATGGTGTATCTCTAATAATATCACCTTGGAATTATCCTGTACAATTGACACTTGTTCCTGTTGTTGGTGCTATTGGTAGTGGTAATACTGTTATAATTGCTCCATCTCAGCTTACACCTAAAGTTTATGATGTACTAAGAAAAGCTATTAATTCTACATTCGATGAAGAATATTGTACTGTTATAGACAAATCTATTATGCCAGAAGATACTACTAAAATAGAATATGATAAAATATTCTTTACAGGTTCACCTCGTGTAGGAAAAATAATAATGGAAAGTGCTTCTAAGTATTTAACTTCTATTACTTTAGAGCTTGGGGGTAAATCTCCTGTTATAGTTAATGATGCTACAAATATTAAAAAGGCTATTAAAAGAATATTATGGGGTAAGTTCTTAAACTCTGGACAAACTTGTGTATCTCCTGATTATTTATTAGTTAAAGAAACACTAAAAGAAGAGTTTATAGCAACTTTTAAAAGTGAAATACAGTTATTTTTAAAAGAAAGAAAATTAAATAGAATAATCAATCAAAATCATTATAATAGATTAAAAAGCTATTTACTTGGTGGAAATATTATTTTTGGTGGGGAATGTGATGATGATAATATTTCTATGGCTATTACATTGATAGAACCACTTAATATTAATGTACCATTAATGCAAGAAGAGATATTTGGACCTATATTCCCTATTGTATACTATAATTCTAAAGAGGATGCTAAAGAAATTATAGAGTCTGTATGTAATCGCCCTCTTGCTATGTATATTTTCTCTACTGATGAAGAGTTTATATCATATTTCTTAGATAATATATACTTTGGTGGTGGTTGTGTAAATGATACTATTAGTCATATATTAAATCCACATGCTCCTTTTGGTGGTGTTGCAAATAGTGGAATAGGACAATATCATGGTTTTGATAGCTTTAAGTGTTTCTCTAAAGATACTACTGTACTTAGAAAAGGATATAGCTTTGAAATAAATACTAAATATCCTCCTTATAGTAAACATTTAAAGTCTCTAAAAGGACTATATAATAAACTAAAGAAATAAATATTTTTAATAATCTATATTTAATAAGTAGTTAAAATTGAAGGAAAATAATATGTCAAATGATTTGAACAATACTAATAATAATGAAAATACAAGTGCGGAAAAAGAAAATAGAAAAGAAAAAATTAACACTCTAAGAAGTATAGGCATTAATCCTTTTCCTAACTCATACAATGTTACTCATAAATCTACTGATATTATAAATAATTTTGAAGAATTAGAAAAAAATTCTACTGAAGTAAGTATAGCAGGTAGAATTATGCTATATAGGGTTATGGGTAAGGCTTCTTTTTTAACTATTAAAGATCCTAAAGGCACAATACAAGCATATATACAAAAAGAAAAAGTTGGAGAGGATTTTTATAATAATATTTTTAAGAAATTAATAGATATAGGTGATATTGTTGGAGTTAAAGGAACTGTTTTTAAAACTCAAAAAGGTGAAATTACAGTATATGCAACAGAAATTACTCTATTAACAAAAGCAATTAATCCTCTTCCAGAGAAATTTCACGGTCTAACAGATACAGAATTAAGATATAGACAAAGATATGTAGACTTAATAATGAATGATGATGTTAAAGAGGTTTTTATAAAACGCTCTAAAATGGTTTCTACTATTAGACAATTTATGACAGAAAGAGATTTCTTAGAGGTAGAAACTCCTATGATGCACCCATTAATAGGCGGTGCAAAAGCTAAACCATTTATAACACATCATAATACATTGGATATGACTCTTTATCTACGCATAGCTCCAGAACTATACTTAAAACGTTTAATTGTTGGTGGTTTTGACAAGGTATTTGAGCTTAATAGAAACTTTAGAAATGAGGGTATATCTACTCGTCATAATCCTGAATTTACTATGATGGAAGCTTATATAGCTTATGCTAATTTTGAAGATGTTATGAGATTAGTAGAGGAATTATTTGCTCATATATGTTTTACTTTAAATGGGAAATATACTCTTGAATTTAATGGTAATGAAATAAACTTTAAGCCACCATTTAAAAGAGTATCTATGGTAGATATTGTAAAAGAATATACTAACTTAGAATTTAACTCTATATCTTCCGACAAAGAAGCATTAGAAAGTGCGAAAAATATAGGTATAGATATAGATACTTCTAAAGGAATACCTTCTAAATGGGAAACATTATTTACTGTATTTGAACACAAAGTAGAAGGAAAATTAATACAGCCTACTTTTGTAACAGATCATCCTAAGGCGGTATCTCCTCTTTCTAAATCATACCCTGATAATCCAGACATTACAGAAAGATATGAATTATTCTGTGGGGGTATGGAATTATCTAATGGCTTCTCTGAGCTTAATGATCCAATAGATCAAAAGGAGCGTTTTGATGTACAAGTTGCAGCAAAGGCACGTGGTGAAGATGAGACTATGGATATGGATTATGATTTCCTAAATGCTTTAGAGTATGGACTTCCACCTACTGGAGGACTTGGTATTGGTATAGATAGAATGGCTATACTATTTTTAAATGTACCAAGCATTAGAGACACTATACTTTTCCCTCAAATGAGAAAATTAGAATAATACATAGGAAATAGTAAATGTATTATAAATATTTTTATATATTACTATTAGTAACTTGTTTTATTTCTTGTAGTGGTAAAGAAAAATTAGAAAATAAAAATGATAAGAATAATAGTTTTGAAAATGCACAAGTTATAAATAAAGATGGTATTAATGGAAGTATTGCCACAAGTGAAAAGGATTATTATTCTTTTAATATAGATAAAATACAATATATAGGTTTGTATATATCTAATACATCTCCTTTGTATATTACTCTTTATAATGATAAAAGAGAAATTATAAAAGTAATAAATGAAACAAACACATCAGAGCAAGTTATTAAAAATATATTATTAGAACAAACAAACTATTATATACAAGTTGAAAACAACAATAGTATAAATAGTGAATATAGTTTGATTTTAAGTAAAAAAGAATATAAAGATAATAGAGAAAAAGAACCTAATGATAATATAAATCTCTCTCAGGTAATAGATTTAAATAGTGAAAATAGATTAATTACTATAGAAGGATATTATAATCAAACATTTAATCCATTAATACAAACAGGAGATTTTAAAGATTTAGAAATAGATTCATACATTATAACAAATAGTTCATTTAATACATTTTCAGTATCCTTTGAACTATCTGGAGTACCGTCTATAGACTTTAAAATAAGATTATATGATTCTAAAGGTAACTTTATATTAGAAAAAGATATTAATAAAACAGGTGATGGTGAAACTATAGATAAATTAGTTTTATATCCATATATGTCTTATTATTCTGTTATTTATGGAGATAATGCTGTATATAATATTCCTTATAGATTTAGTATTATAGCAAAACCATATGATAAATACATAGAAGAAGAGCCTAATAATAAAGAAAATGAAGCTAAGAATATAGAGTTTGCAAAAACTTATAAGGGTGCTATAGACTATTCTTATGATAAGGATTATTATTATTTTAATATACCTATTAAGTCTGATATTAAATTATCATATTTTTTAATAGACTCTGAAGCTATTAATATTAGTATCTCAAATAACAATTTTAATATAAGTAAATTACCACAAATAAAGAATGAATATATAGTAAGCTTAGAACAAGGTAAATACTATATTATATTTGAAAGCGACTTAAAAAAAGAAAAATGGGAAAAAGGATACTCTAAGCCTAGAAACTATGAGTTTAATATTAGCGTATCAAATAGAATAAGTAGTAATTATGGATTTATAGATGAATATACAAATGATATATTACAAGAAGAAAATTCAAATGATACAAAACAAGAAAATAATTTGATTATAATAAAAGAAGAAGATCTTAATTCTGACATATTTTATTATACTAATACTATAACAAATTTTAATTAAATACACACAATATTATGAAAAATATTTTTAGAAAAAAAATAACAAATAGTGAAGAAAATAATCAAGGTAAAGAAAAAAATAGAAAGAAAAGAAAGTATATTATAATTTTTTCTACAATAATAATTGTAATAGCTGTAGGTATAAGAATATACTTTAATAATGAAAGAGTAAAAAATATTATAGAAAAATCTGTATACTCTTCTCTAAATAGAAAGATAGAAATAAATGATTTTAAATACTCACTTTTATTTCCAAAAATAGAGCTTAATGGTATAACATTATATAATTCTACAAAATTTGATGAAAAAGAAAATATAAAATTAGATACTTTAAGAATTAGACTATCTATTTTTAAACTAATATTTTTAAGAGTACATATCAAAGAAATATTAATAGATAATTTATATATTAGTATGTTTACAGATAAGCAGGGTAATTGGAATATACCAGACCTACCTCCTTCTGAAGAAAAAATAAAAGAAACTAATAAAGAGCCTTTTGACTTAAAAAAATTAGACTTTCTAAAATTTAGAGCTGATATAGAAAATATAAGAATTAATAATTTGAAAGTAAATGCTGATAGTATTAATTATACTACAAATAATAATGGAATACTCGCTTCATTAAATAGTTTTAACTTTCATTTTGATTTAAACACTAAAAGATTTAAACTGTCTGAAGTTGTAGGAATAAATGCTATTAATACTCTAAAAAAATTAAATATTAGAACTTTTATTACAAATGATGTATCTTATAAAAATAATACAATATCATTTAATGATGATACAAAATTAGATTTAAATATTTCTCTACCAAAAGAAGTTGTAGACTTAAAAGATTATAATAGAGATGAAATACTATTAAAATTTCAATTTGAAATAGATAATCCTAACTTTATATACAATAATATAAAAAGAGATGATTTACAATTAGCATTTGATATACAAGTGCGATACAATAAAAAAACTCAAAATCTATATATAGATAATATACAATCAGAAATTTTAAATGATGAAATATTAAAGATAGTAGCAGAAGCAAATAACATATTCAAAAAAGATATAGGTGTTAATATAGATACCTTATATGCAAGGCTTGATTTAAAAAAGTTAAACAGATTATCTACAATAATAGTTCCACAACTTGGAATTAATATGAGTGGAAATATAAATATAGATGTAGCTAAAACATTTGGTACTATAAATAATATTAATAATAATATAGATATATCATTAGATAAAATAGACTTTATATTTGGAAAAACTATATCTATTAAAAATCTAAACTCAAAAACAAAATTAGGGTTTAATTTTAATAAAAATGAAAAATCAAAAAATGATATACAATTAGAGCATAATACTACAATAGAAAGAGCATTTGCATTAAATAAATATCCTGTAAGAAATGTTAAATTAAACTTTAATGCTTTCTCATCATTAGATGGTATTTTTGATATATCATCTGCTATGAATGATAAAAATAAAAAATCAGATACAGAAGTTTATATAAATGATATATCTTTAGACTATTTACAATCTAAAGTTGCTATAAATGGTAAGGTTAAGTTTGATGATCCTACAGATTTGAATATTAATATAAAGTCTCTACCCGTAGCACATTTTAGTGGCGAAATTGCTCGTGGGGCATTAGATGCTGATATTAATATATATGGAAGACTACTTGATAACTTAAGAGTAAAATTAGATGGAGATATTAATAATTTCTCTTATAACCTATCTGGAGAGGTATCTTCTCTTACTAAAGCAAAGTTGATAGTTGATGCTAATGCTAATATAATATCAAAAGATGTTAGAGTTAGAAAATTAGATATAGACTTAGGAAACTTTTTCAACTTTAAGTCTAATATGAATTTAAAAGGATTTGGTGCAGAAGAAGGATTTATAAATATTAGTACTTTAAGAATAGCACCATATTCTATAAAAAATTGGCTATCTCCAAACTACAAAAGTTTAGTAGAAAGTTTACCTTTTGAAGATGATATAAAACTTACAAGCAAGCTTAAATATAATTTAGCACTATCAGAGTCTAAAGCTAGTATAACAAACTACACTACTCTATTTGTAACAGAAAAGCAATATAATTTACAAGATGTAAAAATGAATATAGATGCAGATGTAGATTATAAAAATGATTTAAAGCTAAATATAGATAATTTTGAGATAACAAGTAAAACTAATAATTTATTAGTATCTGTAAAAGGATACTACACACAAAATCTTAAAAATACAGATTTAAAATATAAAGTAGGTCTTGATACAAAGTCTTTATATCTACCATTTGGATTAGAGGTTGGTGGATTAATAGATATAGATGGAATATTAAAAAATAATATAGCATCGGGTAAATTTAATGCTAAAGACTTTTTTATGAATAAGGGTGAAAAAGGAAAAGAGACTATTATATTAAATGGTCTTCAATCTGATATTAATTATAATTTTAATCTAATACCAGAAAAAGATTCAAGTAGTATAAAAGTAGAACCTGTTAGATATAATCCATTAAAAACAAAGTCACCAAATCTATTTTTTAAACAACTTAGAGTATACTTAAAAGTTGGTGAATTAATAGATGATAGTATTAGATTAACAGACTTTTCTACTTCTATAAAAATAGATAATCATATTATCACTATACAAGATTTAAAGTCTTCTTTATATATAGGAGGCGAAAAATTTGATGATAAATTATTTTTTCAGTCTATAGAAAATAATACAGCTCCAAGAAGAGGTGCCATTAGAATACCTTGGCTTAATATAAACTTAGCAAGTTTTAATACACAAACTATTAAATATGATACAAGAATATTAGCAAGTGATATTAATTTTAAATATTTAATTCCAGTAGAAAACAGATATAAAATAAACGATGATAAATTATTAGTAAATCTAACAGCAGATATTGCGGGTACTGGTATATCACCTCTAAGCAGTATTAATACTTCTACATTTTTTGTAGGAATTAGTAAGATGTCTACTGAGTTTTCTAAGGCTTTAATAGAAATTATTCGCCCTATTAACCCTGGTATTGCTGTTATTGAAAATATTGTACAGTTTGGGTATGATCCTAATGCTGTGGAATTTAGTATTTCTGCAAATAAAGTATTTACAACTTTTTATTTTAGAGATCAAAACTTAGATAAAATAAAACAACAAAAACAACAGTTATTAGTATTTGAAGGTGATAAGTTTGGACTTGACCCTATGCCTTTTTCTGATGTTGTTTCATATTTAGAAGGCAATAAATAAATTAAGGATACTATTATGAAAAAAATAATTTTTATACTTTTCTTTATTTATATTGGAATTATAAGCTGTTCTCAATTAATAGTAGTTCAAGAACCTCAGGTAAAAGTACTTGGGGGTAAAACATTAATAGAAGCTCAAGTTCTTGGTAGATATAGACAAATAGATGAAAGTGCTTATCAAATATCTACTCTAACAAGTGAAAAGGATTTAAATCTTATTTTAGTAAGCACAAATGTTAATGAAGAAATTGCTTTTGAATATAGACAGGCTCTTATAAAAAGTATGTTTAATCAAGATGAAATTAATCTTTACAAAACAAATGAATATATAGGAGAAAACAATAGAGGGTATTTATCATATATTGCTTTTAGTGTAACTACTCCTAAAATTGAATATAGTAAAGAACGTATAAAGTATATTCAAGAAATAATAGAAAATGAAAATAAAAATAGAAAAACTGTAGCCGAATATATTATACTATCTGATCCAAAGCTTACTATGGCAAATTTAAAAGAAGTAGAAACTGCTCTATATAGAAGAAACATTCAAAGAAATATATTAAATAGCTATTATCAATTACCTGATGATTCTTGGATTTTAAATACAACTAATAGTAATAAATAAATTTTATTAATGAGTTTTTTTATTTTTCCGAACATTGCTTGTAAGGAATATTTTATTTGGAAAGTAATGTGCGTTATATAATTTTAACTCTACTTATATTATATACAACTATAAATGCAAATACTGTTAATGTATTTTCTGCTAATAATATTTATTACTCTTCTCTTAACAGAATAGACGAAGGATTTGTATTAAAAAATACAAGAAAAATATCTGTTATCAATTCGGATGTAGCTGAATTATTTAATGGAGTTATTAATAAAAATTATAAAAATATTTTTTTTACTAAAGATATTAAAGTTATAAGAGAAGATAATGGAGTTAGAGCTATACTTCTTCCTAATATAAAGTCATATATTAAAATAGATGATAATGAATATCAATTTTCTAGAGACAATAAAATTAATAGTTTTACTATAGAGTTTTATTTAAACCCTTATCAAATACGAATGAACTCTAAAGTATATTCAAAAATTTCTATATATAATGATGGAACTGGAAGTAAATATTCTGGAATTAGAGCAAATATTATAAATGGCAAAATGGTATGGCAATTTAATAATATATTTATGTATGAAGGAAAATACTATAATGTAACTCTATCAAAAGGAGAATATCTAAAAGAAAATGAATGGAGACATCATAGTATTAGTTTTGATGCTACTACTGGAAAACTTGTAAAATATATAGATGGTCTTGAAGAAGAAGTTATATATTTAACATCAACAGGAGACAGAACTGGTTCTCCTTATACTATTAATTTTGATAATATAACTTCAGTACCAACATATTTAGGACAAGGATTTATAGGCGGTATAGACTCTTTTAATTTTATACCTATATATAAAAATAAATTTGAGCTATATCAATATGAAAAGAGTGGTGAATTAATAACAAAAGTATTAAACTTTAATAATCAAAACTTTTTTATAGATACTATAGATTATAATGGAATAATAAAAGATAAAACATATATAGATGTTTATTATAGAGCTTCTGAAAACTACTTCTCAGAAGAAAATGATAATATAGAATGGGTAAGATTAGAAAATAAAAATAATATTATCAATAGTAAAAAAATAAAGTATATACAATTAAAAGCAGTTCTTGAAACTGATAATAAAAGAGATAAAACTCCTGTATTAGAAGCTATAAAAGTGGGTTATCATTTACCTAAAAAACCTCTTAAGCCTATTAATATAAAAGCTACACCTTTAAATGGTAGTATAATGTTACAGTGGGAAGGTTCTCACGAGGATATTAGTGGGTATAAGATATATTATGGGACTGAATCTGGAATTTATAATAATGCTAATAATGAACCTATTATTGTTGATGATATTAATGAGTATATTATTGATAATTTAGATAATAATGAGATATATTACTTTAGAGTGACTACTATTGGTGGTGAAGGTGGAAATATAGAGAGTGATTTCTCTGAAGAAGTATATGCAAGACCAAATTATTAAATAATATAATTAGGAGAGAAATGTGAATACTAAAGCTGATAATAAATCTACTAAATTAGAGAACCTTGCTGAGGAATTATTAAAGAAAGGTATAGATAATGAGGCTATGGAAGCTCTTAAAAGAAGTATGAGACTTAATAATCAAAGCGATATGACTTCTTATCTTAATATTGCCATTTCTCTATTTGAAAGTGGAGATTATTATCATACTAAAGTATTTTTAGATGCATTTTTAGAGTATAGTAAAAATAGTAAGGCTTATTTTATTTTAGGTAAAATTGCTGAATATGAAAAAAATATAGAAAGTGCATTTAATTACTATAGAATGGGAATAGAGATTTATGACAATCATAATTTAGAGCCTTATTATGATTTTTTATCTATTTGTAAAAAATTAAAAAAAGAAGATAAAGGTATAGATGCTGCTAAGAATATTTTAAGTATTAATGATAAAGATGTATTTGCTCTTAGATATATGGCACAATACTTTTATAAAAATAAATTATTTAAAGAATCAAGTAGTTTCTATAAAATACTTGTAGATAATAATTTAGCAGATCATAATGATTATCATTATTATGGTGTGTGTTTATATGAAATAAGAGATTTTAAATCATCAGAGTATATATATCAAAAAGCTTTAGATATGTATCCTTCTAATGATCCTCAGGTATTAAAATTAAAAGATTTAGCTTCTAAAACATTAGAAGAAAATTATCCTTATATAGAAGAATCTAAACAGAAATATTTAAATAATATAAAAGAAAATCCAACTCATAGCGATTATTTTCATTTAGGAAATATAGAGTTTATAAGCGGTAATTATCAAAAAGCAGTAGAATTATATAATAAAGCAAAGGAAATATACACTAATACAGAATTAGTGTATTAATAATATATTATTATTCATTATATAATACAACTTTATTTCTACCTTGAGACTTAGCATTATACATAGCAGTATCAGCTTCTTTTAATATATCAAAAATATTTCTATTATCACAATAATTAAACTCAGAAACTCCAATACTAATAGTTACATTAATAGTAGTATTATTATAAATAAAAATATTCTCTTCTATAGTTTTACGAATTCTCTCAGCAAGTATAAAAGCTTGATTCTTATTAGTGCTAGGACATATAATAACAAACTCTTCCCCACCATATCGAACAGCAATATCACTTCTTCTAAGTAATGATGAACCGTTATCAAAATTACTAAATAACTTACCTATCTCAGATAAAACTAAATTACCACATTCATGCCCATAAGTATCATTAATATGCTTAAAGTGATCTATATCCATAAAAATAATAGAAACACTCTGCTTATAACGAATTGCCCTATTACTTTCTTCTTCCATTATCTTATTAAAATATCTATAATTAAAAAGACCTGTTAATTGATCTATTGTAGATTGCTCATTAAGATATGTAATTTCTTTTATTAGATTTTTAATAATATTGTCTTCAGTTGTACTTTCTTTAAAATTAAAAAGTCTTAATATAACATCCTCTAAAAAATTATAAACATTAATATAATATATAGGATATTCATTATCATCTACTACTATCAAATTTTCTAACTTATTAACAATAATAAGCTTTATAATCTCTTCTATATCATTACTATCTTTAATAGTAGAAAAGCACTTATTAACATAATTAGATATTTTGATATTTAAAATCTCATCATTTTTTTCTTTTAACTGACTAATTAAAACTTTAGCCAAATTACCATAATTAACAACACCAACTATCTTTTTATCATCATCAACAACAACAATAAAATCATCATTAATAATCATATTTACTACTTCAGACAATGGAGAATTATGATTAATCACTATGATGTTGCTACTTAAAACAGATTTATCTATCAAAATAAAAATCCTAATAATAAATTAGGCTTATTTTAGCATAATTTCGTTTTTTTTCAATAAACAAAGAATAAAATATACATACTAATATATATTATTGTAATAATAACACATTAATAAAGAATTTTTATAAAAATATTGTGTATTTTTATAATTAAATATAATATAATAACTAATACATCACTTAAATGAGGAATAGATAAATGAAAGATATACTTTTAGAAATTTTAGTAGAAGAAATACCAGCTGACTTTTCTAAACCTGCAATTAATAGCTTTAAAAACATTATAGAAAAAACTCTAACTTCTAATTCTATAAAATTTAAAAGTATAACTTCATATATAACACCAAGAAGACTTGCTCTATTAATAGAAGAAGTAGAAGAAAAATCTAAAGATGAAATATTAGAAGTAAAAGGTCCTTTATATGATGTAGCTTTTAAGGATGGAGTATTAACTAAAGCGGGAGAAGGATTTTTAAAGTCTAATAATATTACAGATAATACAATATATGAAAAAGAAGAAATTAATAAGGCTTATAAAAAAGAATTATCTGGAAAATATTATATTTTTGTAAAAAAAGAAAAAAAAGGAATAAATACTAGGGAATTATTTGAAAGAGAATTAGAAAATATCATAGCAAGTATAGACTTTAAGAAAAAAATGCGTTGGGCTGATAAAGATTTTGCATTTGTACGCCCTATTAGAAATGTAGTTGCACTATTTGGAAATGAAATAATACAAACTACAGTAGCTGGAATTAATACTAATAATAAAATTAAAGGACATAGACTATTATCTCCTGAAGAAATAGAAATTAATAATCCAAAAGAATATGAAAATATATTAGAAAAAAAGAATGTTATAGTTTCAAGAGAAAAAAGATTAAATAGTATAATATCACAATTAGAAACTATAGAAAAAAATACAGGATATAATGCTATATCAAAAACAAAAGTATCAGAAATAGTTGTAGATTTGGTAGAAGAACCTTATCTACTAACAGCAGAGTTTGATTCTAAATTTTTAGAAGTACCTAAAGAAGTATTAACATCAGAAATGATAGAACATCAAAAATACTTCCCTTTATGTAAGAAAGAAAGTGGTGAACTTGTTAATATGTTTGTTATCACTGCAAATCAACCAAAAACAGAGCAAATTATATCTGGAAATATACGTGTATTAGTTGCTCGTCTTTCTGATGGTAGATTTTTATATCAGGAAGATTTAAAAAATGGTATGGATGAAATGAATAATAGACTTTCTATGCTTATGTTTAGAAAAGAGCTTGGAAGTGTATTAGATAAGGTAGCAAGACTTGAAAAAAACTCTTCTTATTTAATAGAAAAATTAAATTACAGTGCGGATAAAGAAAATATAATAAAAGCAATAAAATATATGAAGTCGGATTTGGTTAGTAATATGGTATATAACTTTCCAGAGCTTCAAGGTATAATGGGTGGATATTTTGCTACTAATATGGGGCTTAATGATGATGTATCTACTGCTATAAGAGAACAATATAAGCCATTATCTGCTAATGATGATATACCTTCTAATAATACAGCAAAAACTATAGCTATATTAGATAAGATAGATAATATAGTAGCTGGATTTTTTATTAATGATATTCCAACAGGTTCTCAAGATCCTAATGCTTTAAGAAGACAAGCACTTGGTATTATAAATATATTAATAAAATCTAAAAAACATATTAACTTAAAGAAATTAATAGAAAATACTATAAACTCTATGCCAAAAGATAAAAAAGTTAATAAGAGTGATAATTTAATTAATGATATTTTTGATTTTCTAAAAGCTCGTTTTGAAAATGATTTATCATTTAGAAAAGATTCTATCTCTGGAGTATTATCTACAGATATAGATGACTTATATGATGCATATTTAAAAATAGAAGCTATAGATAATTTTAGAAATAAAAATGAAGAATTATTTACAAATCTTTTACTAGTATTTAAAAGAATAAAGAATATAATAAAATCTTCTAATAATACTTCATTCGATGAAAAACTATTAACAGAAGAAGCAGAAAAAACTTTATATAATTTATACCAAAAAGAAGAAATTGAAATTAAAACATTAATAGAAAATAAAGAATATGAAAAAACATTCTCAAAATTATCAGAACTTTATACACCATTAGATAATTTCTTTAATGATATTATGGTTATGGTTGATGATGAAAAAATAAAAAATAATAGAATAGCTTTATTAACTTTAGTAGATAAAATATTTAAAAATATGCTTGATTTTTCAAGTTTAGTAAAATAATAGAAAATAAGAGAGTATACATTTATTACTAATGTATACTCTTTTTTATATTTTAAAAGTCAGAGTTTAAGAATTAAGATTATTAACATATAGTGTACGAGAAGGGAAAGCAAAGTTTACATTAATCTTAGCAAACTCTTCCATAATTTTATGATTAATATTCTCCACAGTAGACACATATACAAGATAATCAGCATCAAGTACATAATAAATAACTTCAAAATTAAGAGAAGAATCAGCAAACTCAATAAATCTAGCAGAATAAAACTCAGTATTCCCCTGCTCTTCTATAGCATTTTTAATAATATCAGGTATTAACTTCATTTTCTCTAAAGGTGTAGAATACTCAACTCCTATAAGCATATTTTTTCTTCTTTTTTCTAAAAGTCTATAATTTTGTATTCTTGAGGCTAATAAATTAGTATTAGATATTAAAAGTTGTTCTCCACTATTTCTTCTAATACGAGTAGACTTTACTCCTATGTATTCAACAGTACCCAAATCTTGATCTACTTTAATAAAATCTCCCTTTAAAAAAGGCTTATCAAAAACAATAACAAAATAATTAAATAAATCAGCAACTATACTCTGAGCAGCAAAAGCAACAGCTACACCACCAACCCCAAGTCCAGCAAGAAAAGTATTAACATTAACACCCAAATTAGCAAGAATAGTTAAAATACCAATAATCCATACAAAAACTTTAGCTATAGTAATAATACCATCAGATATAACAACACCTTTTTTAGGTAATAAATAATTTTCAGAAAAATTAGTTATTATATCACATATTAAAAGAACAGTATAAACAATCAAAGCTATAATAATAATCTTATCCCAATAAGCACTCAATATACGAGGTAGTACTAATACCAATCTTGATATTGCTATTGAAATTAAAAATATAAATGGTCTTGATCTTTTTGTAATACTTGTAACCAATGTTGTTATAAAATTATTTTGAAATCTGTTATTAATTTTTACTAATACCTTTAATATTAAAGACAATGCAAAATTAAAAATTAAGAATGTTAATAAAAATATTCCAATAAAAATAATATACCTTAGAAGACTATTCCCATAAAATATAGTCTCTCTTAAAAAATCCATAATTTCCATAAGCTCCTCAAAACAAAAAACTTTAATATATACTAACATAATATTATTTTTATTACAAAAAATAATTTATACTTGCTACAATGATATATTTATTATATACTTTTTTCACATCTACTATATATTTTGATATGGGGAAGAATTATGACTTTTGATGAATTAATAATGACTCTAAATAAGTTTTGGTCGGATAATGGTTGTATAATACAACAAGGATATGATATGGAAGTAGGTGCAGGTACTTTTAACCCAGCTACAGCCTTAAGAGCATTAGGTCCAGAACCTTTTAATGTAGCATATGTAGAACCATCAAGAAGACCTACAGATGGAAGATATGGAGAAAATCCAAATAGACTTCAGCATTATTATCAATATCAAGTTATAATGAAACCCGCACCTGAAAATATTCAGGATTTATATATACAAAGCTTAGAAGCTATAGGTATTAAGTTTAAAGATCATGATATTAGATTTGTACATGATGACTGGGAATCTCCTACTCTTGGAGCTTGGGGACTTGGTTGGGAAGTATGGCTTGATGGTATGGAAATTACACAATTTACATACTTTCAATCGGTAGGTGGTTTTAATTTAAAGCCTATTACTGGTGAAATTACTTATGGACTTGAGCGTTTATGTATGTACTTACAGAATATTGACAATGTGTATGATCTTGAATGGAGACATGGTGTAAAATATGGTGATGTACATTTACAAGGTGAAAAAGAGTTCTCTAAATATAATTTTGAAATAGCAAATATTGATATGTATTTCAGACATTTTAATGAGTATGAAGAAGAATGCAATTTATGTCTTGAAAATGATTGTATACTTCCTGCTTATGATATGGTTATGAAAGCATCACATGTATTTAATATGCTTGATGCGAGAAATGCTATTAGTGTTACTGAAAGAGCTACTTATATTGCTCGTGTACGCGATATGATGAAAAAAGTATCTGCTAAGTATATTGAATCTAGGGAAAAGCTCGGGTTTCCTCTTATAAAAAAATAATTCTTACAGAAAAATATATAATAATATAATACTACTATTATAATCAATATAACTAATAGGCATTAGTGTAATTTATTTATATTTTTAATAACTTTTTATATAAAATAAATATATATAAATATTAATTGTAAATTTGAAATTTATTTTTGATTGTATTATAATTTTTTTAAGTTTGATTAATAGAAAAAAGAGGTTGTTATTTTATGTCTGAAGATGTTAGAGTGCGTTTTGCACCTTCACCAACAGGTTTTTTACATATAGGAAATGCAAGAACTGCTTTATTTAATTGGCTATATGCAAAATCTATCAAAGGAAAATTAATTCTAAGAATAGAAGATACAGATCAAGAGAGAAGTACAAAAGAAGCTGTTGATATGGCTATAAAATCTTTAAAGTGGCTTGGTCTTGATTGGGATGAGGGTCCTGAGGTTTCTGGAGATTATGGTCCTTATTTTCAATCTGAAAGATTAGATATATACAAAAAATATACAGATAAGCTTATGGAAGAAGGAAAAGCTTATTATTGTTTTTGTAGTTCTGAGGAATTAGAAAAAAAATCTAATATGCAAAGAACATTAAATCAACCTATAATTTATGATGGAAAATGTAAGGATATTCCATTAGAGGAGGCTAAAAAAAGAGTTGCAAATGGAGAAGCTGCAAAAATTCGCTTTAGAGTGCCTAAAAATCAAACTGTTGTATTTGAAGACTATGTACGTGGAGTAGTAAAAACTAATAGTGATGAGATTGGTGATATTATTATTGTACGTGAAAATGGTTTTCCTACTTACAACTTTGCTGTTGTTATAGATGATATGCTTATGAAAATTACGCATATTATTAGAGGTGAAGATCATATATCTAATACACCTAAACAAATACTAATTTATGAAGCTCTTGGTGCAGAAATTCCTAAATTTGCTCATACTTCATCTATTCTTGGTAATGATAGAAAAAAATTATCAAAAAGACATGGTGCTGCTACTCTAATGGAGTATAAAGATGAAGGATATCTTGCAGAAGCTCTTAGAAACTTCTTAGCACTACTTGGTTGGACTCATCCAGAAGCTATGGAAACTATGAATGATGATGATATGATTAAAGCTTTTGGACTTAATAGATTCTCAAAAAGTCCTGCTATATTTGATACTGCAAAACTTAGACACTTGAATGCTTGGCATATAAAGAATATGGATTTAGATAAAGTTACAGAATTATTTATTCCATATTTAATTCAAGGTAATTTTCTAAAGGAAAATTACTCAGAAGAAGATAGAATATGGGCTAAAAAACTTGTATCTGTTATTCGTCATAATTGTGTTGTTTTATCAGATATTATTAAATATGTTCCTGTATTTTTTGAGAATGACTTTGAATTAAGTGCTGAGATGAAAGAAATTGTATCTAAAGAAGAAAGTAAAAAATTACTTCTATTTATAAAAGATAGAATAGAATCTGAAAATGAAATAACTGATAGTTTTATGAAAGAATTAATAAAACAAGCACAGAAAGAAACGGGATTAAAAGGGGCTAGTTTATATCACCCTATAAGATATGTGTTGACAGGAAGTAGCGAGGGTACTGAGCTTTCTAGTATTTGTGAACTTCTTGGAAAAGAAAGTATTTTATATAGACTATCAAAACATATTTAAATTTTTTAGGGGTAATTAAAATGAATAAATATACTATACTTGCTGTAGATGATGAAGAGAATATTAGAAACTTAATTAAATATACATTTGATTCTCAATATTATGATGTTAAGACTGCTGAAAATGGAAAAGTAGCTCTTACTATTTTAGAAAATAATCATATAGATGTTATTATTACTGACTTACTTATGCCTTCTATGACTGGTATTAGTCTTATTAGAGAGATGAAAAAGAGAAATAGCACTATTCCTATCATTATTATCACAGCTTATGGTGCTACTGATATGGTAAAAGAGATTATAACTGAAGGTGTATTTAGACTTATAGAAAAACCATTAGATTTTGATGTATTAATACCTATAGTAGAAGATGCTCTAAAATCTAAAACTAAAGTGAGAAAGAATTAATATTATTTTGTAATGTTTCTATAAATAGCCCTATATGATAACCATCACATACACTATGATGAACTTGTATTGATATTGGTATGAGGGTTTTATTTTCAGTATTTTTATAATACTTACCCATTGTAAATATAGGAAGTAGATGTTTAAAACCTTTTTCTAAGTTTAGATTAAAAGATGTAAACTTTACATTGGGAAGTATAGATATATTAAATACATTATCTACACTATGTTCCTTAGGACTTAAATGTGTTGTATTGGAATATAGATTAATATCCTCTATATAGTTTTTATAAAAAGAAATAAAATCTTCATTATATTCTGTATAAATAGAAGAAAAAGTTTTAGATTCTTTATTAAATATAGTATAAGAAGGATGAACTATATTATAATAACCTAAATCACCATCTCTAAAACACATTTTAAACTCATTATGCTCATTAACACTAAGACTAATTAAGTAAATCATAATAGGATAAAACTTAATATTCTCTTTATAAATTAAAATATTATTCTTTTTATATAAAGATATTTTTTCTAATAAGCTACCAATATCAAGCTCTACAATTAAAGAATAAGTACAGGGTATAGCATTAAGATAGAAATAAAAATGTTCTTTTCTATTATACTCTTCTATATTTATTTTATGAAATATAGCATTATTTAATTTTGACATCTAAGTTTACTAACAGTTTCTTTTTTATTATCACTATCAACAATAGCAGAGCCTGCAACCAAAAAGTTTGCCCCAGCATCAACTACTCTCTTACAAGTATCTAGATTAACCCCACCATCAACAGAAATGATAATATCTCTATTTCCTATTAATTTCTTAGCCTGTTTTATCTTCTCAGTACTATACTCTATAAACTTCTGACCACCAAAACCAGGATTAACACTCATTATAAGTATATTATCAATATAATCAATTAAAGGCTCTAAAACAGAAACTTTTGTATGAGGATTAATAACTACTCCAGCTTTAATATTATGTGACTTTATTTGCATAATTAATTTGTGTAAATGAATATTTCCTTCAAAGTGTACACTTATCATATCACAACCAGACTTAGCAAAATTATCTATATGATTTTCTGGATTTACTATCATTAAATGAACATCCATTGGTAGATTTGTTATCTTTTTTATATCAGCTACTATTTTATGTCCAAATGTAATATTAGGTACAAATACACCATCCATAATATCTAAATGTAAATAATCACATCCAGCCTCCTCAAATTCTCTAATAGTAGCTTCTAAATTAGAAAATGATGCTGTAAGTATTGATGGAGCTATTATTACTTTATTCATATATATTATCCCTTATTATTAATTTTTTCTAAAGCATCTTTAGCAGCATTAATCTCTGCTTCTTTTTTATTATTAGCAAAGCCAGTACCATATAATTTATTAGATACTAAAACTTCTGACTTAAAAGAAAAATTATTATCATATTCTATAGTATTATATGTAGGATTAACTTTATATTTTTTTTGTATAATTTCCTGAAACATAGTTTTATAGTCTTTATCAAATGTATTTATATTTAATTGTTTAAGCCTATTATCATATATATTTAATATAAAATTTTTAACACTATCAAAACCAGAATCCAAATATATAGCACCTACTATAGCCTCAAATAAATCTTCAAGCATATTAGCCCGATAACGTCCCCCAGAAGCCTCCTCTCCACGACCAAGCAATATATAATTACCCAAATTTAAACTACGAGAAATATCTGCCAAACTATCGCGAGAAACCAAAGAAGATTTAAACCTAGAGAGTATCCCCTCCTCATAATTCTCATAAGTTTTAAAAAGGTATTCATTAATAATAAGAGAAAGTACAGAGTCTCCCAAGAACTCTAATCTTTGATTATACTTCATATTATTAGATTTCTCATTTGCATAAGTTCTATGAGTTAATGCCTCTAATAAATAATCTTTATTTTTAAAAGTATAATTAATACTATTTTCGCACTCTTTGAGTATAATACTGATACTTCTATTCATTTATAATATGATACACTAAATAAAAATTACGTCAAATAATACTATTAAAAATAAAAAAGTTATTGAAAATATTAATATATAGTATAAATTATATAATGACTTTATATATTCTAATGAAGGACAATATGTTTTTATGGCAACTATTCCCCTCGGTATAAACCCAACAACAGGAACTCCATACAAAGTAATGATAGTAGATGACTCAAGTACTATTCGTATAACTGAAAGAAAAATATTACTATCTGAAAGTTTTGAAGTTGTATTAGAAGCTGATGGTGCTATGACTGCTCTTAAAAAACTAAAAGAAGCTACTGAAAAACCTGATATTCTAATGATCGATTTTGAAATGCCTCAAATGAATGGTATAGATTTACTAAAAAGACTTAGAGCACAAAATTATGAAGGCAAAGTTGTTGTTGTAACTTCTTATGCAAATAAAGCTACATTGATGGAATTTTTAAAGTTAAAAATTGATGGGTATATAGCAAAACCTATTGATAGACAAACTTTAATGAATCATTTAGCTAAAGTGTTAGGTAGGGATGATTATTCTAAATAAAAAATAATAATGATATTTTGAATAAAAGAATACTAAAACTACCACAATCTGTTGCTAATCGTATAGCAGCTGGAGAAGTCATAGAGCGTCCTGCTTCTATGCTTAAAGAACTATTAGAAAATGCTATAGACTCTGGAGCGGATTCTATTGAAGTTGAAGTTGAGGAAGCTGGGGTTAGAACTATGATTGTAGAAGATAATGGAAGTGGTATAAAGTTTGAGGAACTTCCACTTGCTGTTACACATCATGCTACGAGTAAGATACATTCTATTGAAGATTTAGATTTTATATATACTCTTGGATTTAGAGGTGAGGCTCTTGCTTCTATATCGGATGTTACTCATTTAGAAATTATATCTAAAAGTATAGATGAAGAAAATGGAGGCAAAATAGTAGTAGAAGGTGGAAATATTATAGAACATAAACCGTACCCAATATCTTCTGGAACTAAGATTATTGCTAAAAATTTATTCTTTAATATACCTGCAAGATATAAATTCTTAAAAAATACATCTAGAGAATTTTTTCTTATAAAAGAAGTATTTGATACAGAAGCATTAGTAAATCCTAATATTACTATGAAATTAAAAAATAATAATAAAATAGTAGAAACATATTTAAAAACAGATAGTATAAAAAATAGAATAGAAGATTATATTAATGATGACAATGTTTTTCAAAATTTAATAGAGTTAGATTTTGAAAAAAATGATTTAAAAATATACGGACTTTTTTCAAACTCAAAAATAAGTCAATCAATGAGAAAAAATAATTTTATATTTTTAAATAATAGACCTATAGAAAATAGAGTATTATCATACGCAATAAAAAATGCATACTCAAACTCTATACCAAAAGAACGCTATCCTTTTTTCTTTATATATATAAATATAAATACTGATAAAGTAGATGTTAATGTACATCCTAGTAAAAAAGAAGTTAGAATAAAAAATGAAAGAGATATTGCAGGGATTATATATAATTTAATATATAAAAATATTAATTCTAATAATACATTTGATAGTGTTAATATAGAAGTTGACTTAGACAAGGATATTACTCCTACATTTCAAATTAATAATACAGAAGTAGAAAAAATAAATAATACTATAGAGAAATATGATTTTCAAAACAATATAGAAAATACTACTAATAATAATACAGTAAATCAAAAAAATAATGAGTTTGGGGAATATGTTAGAGCAATAGGGCAAGTCTTTTCATCATATATAGTTGCAGAAAAAAATAATGAAATGTATATAATAGATCAACATGCTGCTTATGAAAGATTAAACTATGAGAGAATATATAAAAAACTAATTAGCAAAAAAATAGAGTATGAAAAACTTTTAATACCTTGTGAAATTGAGTATCGTGATTATGAAATAGATATATTAAATAGCTATAAAGATAAAATAGAGGATATAGGTATAAAATTCGAAGTAAACTCTAAAAATTCAATAATAATAGAAGATATTCCAATATATATACCTAAAAACACAAAAGTAGAAAATATAATAAAAGATGTATTGGATATTTATATAAAAAAAGAGGATAATAACTCTTTAGAAAAAGTTATCAAACATACTTGTAGTACTATATCTTGTAAGTATTCACCAAAAGCTGGAGATATACTTTCTATTTCAGATATGCAAAAATTAATAGATCTTTTAGAAGAAGAAAATATTCTTACAAATTGTCCACATGGAAGACCATTTGTACTTAGAATATCTAAAGAATACTTAGACAAAAAATTCTTTAGATAAGAAAAATACTATCTCTTATTAAAGAAAACAGAATAATCTACATCACTATCATCTTCAAGCCAAGAAGATACAACACATTCATACTTACCACGTTTCTTATTTAACTTATAAACTTGATACTCAACTCTATCAGATCTACCACTTACCTTTTCCTTAGCCTCAACAAGCATCTCATAAATACCATCCTCATCTATATCTACAAAAATATTATCTAATTGCTGAATAACTGATGATTTTTTAGAGTTAATTTCTTTATAAAATGATATATCAGTTAAAAATTTTATTTTATTATCCTCTATTCTAAACATATAAGCATAAATATCACGATCAACACCATCTGTTTTTAATACATAATATTTAATTATATTAATTTCACTCTTTTTATCAAAGAAAGTTTCTAAATCTAAAGAAGCATTATCCCCTATTCTATCTGTTGTATAAGAAAACTCATCTTCCGTTTTATTATTATAAATAAAAATACTATCTCCATTAATACTGCTAACTAAAGCAATAAACTCATTACCTTCATGAGATAAAATATCAGCAATAACAATACTATGAACATTTAAATTTTTGCTTTCTAATTTACTCTTAATTTTATCAGCCTTAATATAATCTCCACTATCAACACTACTACTGCCATCATAATAAACAATATCACCATTACTCTCTAAGTTAAATAAGCTATTAACATCTAAAGCATAAATATTAAAACTAAAAAATATTAATAGTAAAGAAAATATTTTAAACATAATATAAATCCATAATATTATTTAGAGAAAGTTTTAGTATTAACAAAATTAATTTTAGAATTAACCCTACCATCAGAACTTTTAAAACTAATAGAATCAGGCAGAGTATATTCTTCTATATCAGTATATGTAATAAAGACATCATACACTTTTCTTTTTTTATTATAATACTCAGCCCTCTCTATTAATAAACTATCTTTATTTACAATATATTTAATACTATAATCTTTATCATCTCCAAAAGCACGAAGTACAACATTATAATTATTAGACTTTTCCTCAAAACTCTCAAAACTAAATTTCTTAGATAAAGAAGCATAAGAACTATAAACACTAACTAAAGTATAAAACCCCATAGTCTCTAAAGGTACTTCAAAAACTCCAAACATACCTCTATAAAAACTATCTACATTTTCTAATATAATTACAGGTTTAGCTCCCTTAGAAAAACTAAATTTTAATTTAACATTATCTTTAGATGATAATATACTTCTAGCTGGTATAGTAGCTATTTGCTTACTTACTATTTCACCTTCTATATAAGATTCAAACCTTGTTGGATATATAGATGAATATTTTTCTTTCATTCTCTCATATAGAAGTTTGAAATTTTCTTCTGAAGATGAAGCATATAAAGATAAGAATACTAATAATTCTAAAAATATAAATATCAATACTTTTTTCATACTTTTTCTCTAAGTAAATTTATCGGAAATTATTTTATTAAATAATAAGATTATTAGTATATATAAAGAATATTATTTTTTAGTTTTACTAAATGCTAAAGAAATTATAGCTTTTAATAATTTAAAATTAGGACTGAAGCCTTTTATTTTAGAAGGAACTTCATTTTTAGGATAAACACGAGAAGTTGGTACTTGAACTACTCTATAACCTAATTTCTTAGCATGTACTAAAGGATAATAACAATATTCATACTTAGTAAAAAAGTCGGTGAACCAACCTAACCTATTATCCATAATATATCTTCTTGAAAAACCCTTATAACCGTTACAAACATCATCATACTTGACACCAGAAGTAAAACTTAATAAAGGAGACGCAATAAGTCTAATACCTATTACTCTAAGCAATGGAGTATTTTCATGATATCCTCCAAGAGAAAATCTTGTAGCTTGAACAACATCATAACCTTCATCTAATTTATCTAAAAAACGCTTAAGACTATTATGAATATCATCTTTATCATTGCCATCAGCCATTATAGCACCTTCATAGCCTTCTTTCATAGCTTCATAAAATCCCTGTTTAAGTTGTACCCCCTGACCTTTTATATCACTTGTATTTATTAATAATGCCTTACAGCCATAACTTTTTATAACTTCTAAATTAGTAGAATTATCAGTACTACCACCATCACAAATATAAACATCACAAATATCAAATATACCATTATCTTTCATTTTATTCATTTGAGAAATAAATCTATCTCCTTCATTAATAACAGGAATAAGTAATACATATTTATTTCTCTTATTAAAAAATATATGTTTTGTATAAATAGGTATTTGTATATTTTGATTATTCATATTTTCACCTTAAATAAATATATCATAAAAAGTATAGCTCATTCATATATAAAAATTCATCATTATAAATTTAATAAATATTAACTTTTTATAATCTTAAATAATAAGATAAGATAAACTAAAAATAAAGTTGGTATCCAAAAGATTAAAAAGTCAATATGTACATGCACATATGCATGTTGTTTTAGTATCATTAAATTAGATATAGAACCTATAAATGATAAAATAGAACAAATAAATAAAGCTAAATATTTCTTATTATCTAAAGAAAAACCTATATAGTTAATTTTTAACTTGTAAGATATAAATTGTAATAAAACAACAAAAAATAAAACATATAAAGAATAAATATAAGGATATGAATAATAGTTCCAAAACAAATATGTCCTTAATACACTAAAAGTAGAAAGATTAATGATCCCACCATCATCATATGTATTATTTATAGTTCTAGTATACAGTCTATCTAATATTACTTCAAAACTACCTAGTAAAACAACTTGAATAGATAATACAATAAACAATGCTAAAAAACAAAGAGATGATATAATCATAAAATATTTAAAGAACTTTTTTAACGAATATTCTCTAGATATAGAAAAATAAAATAATGGCAAAGTAGATGATATAAAAAAAGTATATATAAATTCATATCCCATAGAAAGTATAAGAGCAACTGTTAATGTAAATAATATAAAAAATAATTTATTATTTTTTTCAAAATCATACCTATAGATAAAAAATGATGATATTAAAAATGGAACAAAAAAAGACCAAATCATCCAATAAATATCTTTAGCAAATATAGTAATCCATATATTAGTATATAAAGAAACTATAAACATTATATCTACAGGTAATATAGAAAACTCTATAGATAAAAAAGTAAAAAATATAGCTAATACAAAAGAACTAATAATAGCAACAAAAAATTCCAACTGTCTAAATATTTTAGACGCATCATAATTTTCTTTTTTAAGGATCTTAAATAAAAGTCGTAAAATATGGGTTTGAAAACCAAGACTTGATTTATAAAGCCAATACTTTCCACTATGAATATTATTGATTATTTCTTCTCTATTAAACTTAGATGTATCAAAAATCAAATCTCTATCTCCATTATTTTGGTGAACTTCTATAAAAAATGAAGATTTATCCTCACCTAAAATATCCTCTATAAATAAATCATCTAAAATAGTATTAGCAGACCATACATCTGGACTTCTAAATGCTTTTTCTTTAGCAATAGTAAAAATACCAAATTCAAAATTTAAAAACAGTATAATGAATATTATAATAAAAAATATATAATATTGTTGCTTGTTGCTTGTTGCTTGTTGCTTGTTGCTTGTTGCTTGTTGCTTGTTGCTTGTTGCTTGTTGCTTGTTGCTTGTTGCTTGTAAACACATATATCACCTTCTATTATAGTACAATATTAATATATAAATATCAAGTAATATTTTTTTTATTTTTATAAAAAACTAATAAAGAAATTAATGATAATATATTAATAGGTATTATTGGAAAAAAGTATCTAAAGATTATAGCTGGTGCAAATAATGAAACTATAATTATAGTTACAAGTGAAGATATAGATGTTACTATAGAAAATACTTGAATATCTGTTATTTTATTTTTATTATTTACTAATAAATAAATATTTATAATAAATAAAATAAAAGATAATATTATATAGAAGAATATATTAATATACATTCTACTAAAATGCTTAAATAAAAATGAATATATATGATATCTTAACTCAGAAAAAGTTATACCATTATTATCAAATAATCCCTCACCTATAAAATGAGTCGTTTTTCTTTGTATATCATCTTCATTGTATAACCAAGGAGTAACAAAAAATGCATAGGATGTAAAATTAATAACATGTTCTAAATAGCTAATAGGATGTTTTAATATATATAGAATCCATATTTTTTTTAAATCTCTTAATTTATAAAATTTAATAGGAGATCCAGGGGGATGTCTATAAACATCTCCAGAAGTTGAAGCATTAAAATATAATAATTTTAAATCTTCGAAAGTCTTACCTTTATAATACCAATCTTCAGGAATTAAGCTTCCATCATTTGCTCTAGATGCTGTACCAATAATCTGTAATAAAAATAGATGAGTAGTAGAATCTTTAGAGAATTCTATTTGTTCATTATTTTTTATCCATAAATAAGTATTTCCTTTATTAATAAAGATAAAAGAAATAGCAAATAAAAACATTATAATAATAAAATATATAAAATAATTTTTTTTATTATTATAATGTTTCAATATTCTATAAGTAAATAAAATACACATAGGATATACCGTAACTATAAAATTATGACGCCATACTATTGATAATATGACTAAAATACATACTATTATATTAACTATAATAGTATATCTTTTATTAACTTTCACAATAGAAGTATAAAATAATGTGGAGTATAACAGCCATATTAAAAGTGTAGCTGAAATATCTTTTAATTGTAAAAAACTATTAAAAAATATATCTGGCAAACAAGAAACAAATATTAAAAATATAAACCTCTTATCTTTATATTTTTTAAATAATGCAACTGTAACTAATGTTATTCCTGTATACCAACATATAAGATTTAATAAAAATATATAAAATGTTTTATAGCCAAAAAGTTGATACATTGTTGTTAGAAAAACTTGTATAGCAACTGGATACCAATTATCATAATCCAAAGATACAGCTTTTGCCATCATCCAGTCTTCATCATAATGTGCAAAATATCCAGGAAATAAAAGCCAAAATTCAAATAAAGCTATGACTGAAGAAAATATGATGATAATTTTAATATAAGTATATGAATCTATATTGATAATATATTTTAATATACTGCTATAATTAAAAATTATCATAAAGATTATTGTTATAAATATAATAAAATAAACTAAATTATGAAATACAGATTTTACTTTGACATTATATAAAATATTATTAATTACATCATTAGAAGATAACTTGTTTGTAGATATCAAATATCCAAAATTATTTGAATTATATCTTAACTTAATTGATAAGTTATCTAATACTTTTATATTATCTATATAATAAAATATATTATCATTAAACAACTTATTTTTACTAATCAAATTATAATAGTAATAGTAGTTTGTTATTAATTTATTGGTAAATATAAACTCTTTTTGTAAACTATAAGTTAAAAGTTTATTAGTAGTAAAAATATTACTAGAAACCCAAATATTATCTAAATTTTCCTCAATATTATTTGCTTTTATTGTATCTTTTATCATTAAATTAAAATCAGTTATATATCCTGTTTTATCTTTTATAGAAATAATATTTAATAATAACAAAGAAAATAATAATACAAATATAAAAATAATTAATAACTTATTTATAAAATTAATTTTTATTTTCTTTACTACAGATAAAATAAAATCATAACATAATAGTAGAATATAAAATAATAATAATACAAAAGTTATTATTATATTACATAAAATAACACTTTCTTTTATACTTATACTATATATAATATTATCTATATTATTTATTTCTTTTAAATTCTTAGTAGAATAAAAAGTACCAAAAGAATCTCCTTTAGAATATTGTTTTATATCACTGATATAATTATGGCTACTTAATATATCTTTAATATTAAAATTAATATCATACAAAAAATTTAATTTATATAAAAAACTATCATCTAATAATGAAAAATTATATACATAATTAGTTATTTTATTATTTGTATATATAAATGAATCTTTAAAAATATTAGTATCTATATTATTCCAAGTATAATATATATTATGTAAATTTTTAATACTATGATACCTATCATAATATATATCTACAAGCTCATTATTATAATATAAAGTATCTTCTATATTTAATGATATATTATATAATTCTCCTGCATAACTTTTATTAATAAACAAAACTTTCATTGTTAGTAGTAATAATAGAGAAATTATTGATAATATAATAAAAGTTCTTAATATAAGAATAGTAATTTTGTATAAATCTATATCTATATTAATTTTATTTATAGTTATAATATTTTCTGATAACATATAATATACAGAAAATAATAACGTAAATATAATAAGTAATATTAAAATTACCTTAATTTTTAGCTTTATCATTAAATAATATATAACTGAATCTACTTTATTTTCTTTAATAACTCTATCTGATACCAATGTACCAAAAGGACTACCACTTTCATTCATATTTAATTCAAGAATAAAATCATTAGAAGAAATAATATTATTACTATTAATATAGACGTCAAAAATATCATTATGTCTAAATATCTTAGTATAATAATTAATTCTAAAAATATATGAATACATACTGATTGCAGCATTTGTTTCTATAAATGAACTTTTAAAATCTAAGCTATTTGTTAATACATTTATGTTAGTTATATTATTTAACTGTAAAGTTAAGTTATTATCAAGCCTAAAATCAGATAAATACCCTATACGTTTAATTTTTCCTAAATATGATATAATAAATATCATAATAATTATAATAATCAAAAAATATATAAAATATTTTCTACAATTAGAATAACGCTTGAAAAATATAAAATAATATAATTTTTTTAATATAAAATTAAAAAATAAATATATATACTTAATATAAAATATTAAAATAAATATAAAAAAGCTAATAAATATATACAGTATAAAAGTTTTTCTAATTTTTAACTTATATATAATATTATCTATTTTATCATCTGTAATAGCTATACTAGAAATAATACTACCAAAAGGACTTCCATTTTCATTCATATTTACTTCAAGTACAGAACTACCTGAAGAAAGAAGGCTATTAGTATCTAAATATACACCAAATATATCACTATGCCTGAATACTTTTGTATAATAATTAATTCTAAAATTGTAAATATAGTTAGTTATAGTTTTATTAGTTGATAAAAAAATATTTTTTACATCTAAAGTATTAGTCAATATATTTTCATCTGATATACCATTATATATAAAAGTATTATGATAGTCTAAATTTAGATCTGATACATAACCTAGCCTATCATTATATCCAATAATAGATAATAATATTAATAAAAAAAATAATACAATATATAATGAAATAAAAAATCTAAAAATATACTTTCTTTTCAAGAACAAGCCTTTAAAATCTTACTAAAACAGATAATAATCTTATTTTTTATTATATCATTAAGAATACTATAATACAATAAAAATATAAATGATATAAAAGATATTATACTAATTGGAACAACAGGATAGATATATCTATAATCTATAACAGGAGTGAAACAAATAACAATCAAATATGTAAATAAAGATGATAATGAAGTAGATAATGAAAATAAAATTAAAGATTTATCTATATATTTATAAGTAAACAATAATATAAATGATGATATAAATATCAAAAAAGAAACTAATACAAAATATTTTATTTTAATATTAGGTAATAACAAATATAAAAAATTATATATACTTTCTCTAATACCTGTAAACTCTAAAACATCAAAATTTTGGAAAAAACTATCATAACCAAAAAAATGCATTTTTGTTTTATAATGTGAAACTATGCTATTTCTATTACTTAAATCTAAAAACTTATCATTAAATTTTAATATATGCTTAATATAACCACCGGGATATTTTAATATATATTTTACCCAAACGCCAATAACTTCTTTAGTCGTCAAATCACTTCTAAACACCCTATCACTATACCACCAAATAGAAAATCTATCAGCATTAAGAGGGTTCAAATTATATGTTTTCTTAACATCATCAAATGTTTTATTTGGCATATACCAGTTATCAGGAATCATAGAATCATCACTACTATAAGTTGCACAAGCTGCTATTTGTAAAGCAAATAAATGATTAATATTATAAGTTTTATTAAAAGCATTTTCATCATGTTTAATAAATAGTTTTGGAATAAAAATATGTAATAAAACTAATAATATAAAGAATATAAACATTAATGATAAAAAGTAAATAGAGTACATAAATATACTTAATCTATAATTATTTAGTATTAAATATACAACTAATATAAATATTGGGTATATAGTAACAATAATATTATGTCGCCACAACATTCCAATAATTAAAGACACAAAAAATAAAAAATACAATATAAAACCCCAATTTTTATTATCCTTGGTTATTAAAAATAGAAATAAGCTATATGAAAAAAATACCCATAAAGAAGATGTTGAATCCTTTAGATGATTAAAATTCATAAAAAATATATTTGATATATAACTAACAAATAAAATAATAATAGTATATTTGGAATTATATTTTTTATATAAAGAATAAACTAATAATATAATTGAAGAATACCATAATAATAAATTAAGTAAAAGTATATAATAACTATTAGCACCAAATAGTTTATATAATGTATGTAAAAAAACAGATATTATAATAGGATTGGCATTTGTAAAATCTCCTGCCATAATAATTATACTATCACCATACCTATAATCTCCTGGATAAGAAAACCAATAATGAAAAATAAACATCAACATAGTTATAATAACAGTAAAATATAGAAAATAAATATCATTATGAACAAATCTATTGATAAATATAATAAACAATATTAAAAATAAAATAAATCCAATATAATAAAATATATTATCTAAATAATAAAAAGATTTTATACCTATAAGTTTATTATTAAAACTTATCTTTGAATCACTTATAAAATAATTCCATATAAAATTGAGTTTATCTTTTGCATATTCATTAAAATCAAAGTAATAAAATTTCTTTAATAATGAATAATTATAAACATCTTTATTATGTGAAAAAGAATAAGAATAATTAGTAACAAAATTAGTATTTAAAATATAAAGTAAAAAATCATATTGATTAGTATATTCATTAGTTTTATTTATTACATATTTATAAATATTTTTAGAATAGTCTGAATTATTAACATAGTCTATATTATTAAGCTTCATAGTTCTATAAGTATTTAAATAAAAATCTGAAATATATAAACTTGAATCTTTATTTAAGATAATAGTAGATAATAATATAGCACATATATAAAAAATAGATAATATAATAAATAATTTTTTTATTCTAAAATTAAAAATAAATAAAATAAAAAATAGTATAAATATAATAATATAAATATATTGTTTTATTTTTAATTTATATAAAACATTATCAATTTTATATATTTCATATAAAATTTTATCAGATATAAAATAACCATAAGGACTTCCAGAGTTATTCATATTAACATCTAAAATATGAGAATAATTATGTAGAAGCTGATTAGTATCTAAATATACTCCTAAAATATCACTATGTCTAAATATTTTACTATAATAATTAATTTTAAAATTATAAACATATTTTTTTATACTATTATTAGTTAATATATAATCTTTATCTAAAATACAATTATTAGCATCTAATAGTAAATTTGAATCTGAAAACTTATAATATTCTATATTATTAATATCTAATGTTTTATATATATCAAGTTCTAAATCAGATAAATATCCATATCTATATTTATTACCTATTAAAAATATAGTAAATAAAACAATAATAACTATACAAAATGAAATTGTTGCAATTTTTTTCATAACTTTACTTTTTAAATATTAATTTTTTTATTTTATCTATAAAACCAATATAATATAGTAGAACAATAAAAGATATAAGAGATATAATACTAATTGGTATTATAGGATAAATATATCTATAACATCTAACAGCAGGAGTATATAAAGCAACTATAACAGCAGTAAAAAAGGCAGAAGATGATGTAGAAAATGTAAAAATCAAAATATCATTATTTATATATTTTTTTCTAAAAATCATAAAAATAGTAATGATGAATAAAATAAAAGATAATAATATAAAAAATAAGGCATTAATATTAGGAACTACTTTTAATATAAACTTATATACCTTTTTCTTTGTATCTGTCATTTCAAGACCGCTATTTTCTTTTACATATTTAGTTTCTTTAAATTCTTCTATATCTAAACCAAAATGATTAATCATAAATTCATTTAAATATCCACCAAATTGAAATGGAACAAACTTACGGGTATATATCTCTTTAGTATATTTATACATATGATTAAGATAACTTTTAGGATATTTTAAAATAGATTTAAATAAAGTAGTAGCTAAATATTTTTTAGGAATTTTTAGAGTTCTATGAAAATTATCACCTAAATATGGATCTTTATTATATATACTAACAACATCTTCCCAAGTTTTACCCTCAAAATACCATTCATCTTTTATCAAGCTACCATCATTGTTTGGAACTAAAGTACCTGCTATTTGTAAATTCAATATATTATGAGAAGTATACTCTACTGTCTTTTTTATAAATATTCGTGGAAAAAAATAAAATATAGATATTAATAAAATAGCATTAATAAACATTAAAAGTAAAAAACATATATTATATTTCTTAGAAAACATAACTATTTTATTTTTTAATATATCATATGTGAAATAAATAAAAAAAGGATAAATAGTAACTATACCATTATGTCTATGTAGCATACCTATAACTAATAATGAAAAAGCAATAAACTTTATTAGTTGCTTAATACTACTTTTTATAGGATTAATAATAGTAAAGAATACAAGCCCATATGCGCAAACTGTATATAATGTAAAAACATAATCTTTAGTATAATCTACTTTAAAGTTAAGAATTGGTAATAAGAAAGAAGATGCTAAAAATAAAATTGTAAATTTATTTTTTGTATATATATAAGCAGAACTAACAATGGCAAACATGCCTATATGCCATAACAACAAATTTATTACTATCAAAGTAGAATTTCTAATCCCTAAATTATTTACTATTCTAATACTATACTCCAAAATAATAGGGTTAGCATTATCACCTTTATTAAACAATGCATTATATATAGAAACCCAAGTATCACCACCCGTAAATTGACCAGGATAAAATAACCAATAGTCAAATATAAATAAAAGTATAGACACAAGAGCTATTTTATTAACAAATAAATATTCTTCTAAAGGTAAACTTATCTTATAAACCCAATATTCTTTAAGAATAAAATATGATGATAAAATAATAAATAAAAAGAAAATAGCTACAATATAAACAAATATATTAAATTTAAAGAGTAGGTAGTATGGAATGTCAGATATAATATCATAATAATTTAAAAATTTACTAGATATTAACGTGCCATTATGAGTACCCCAAATATCATCCATCTCAATACTTTCTATATAATCTGGTGTATTATTAAAACTAGGATATACTCCATATATATTAGTATTTGATAATAATCTATTTGGCAGAATGATTTTGAAACTATATTTGTATACATTATCTTGTACTTCTAATAAGTTGAAATTTGAAATATATCCTATTCTATCTTTTTTAGCATAATATGAAAATGAAAGTAAAAGTATAAAAGATATAAATATAATACATATCAATAAAGTATAATATATTTTTAATCTATTATTCTTATAATAAGCTATAAACTTATTAATATTTAATACTTTATAAAATATTAATAAACATAATAAAGCAATAAAAATAATATATAAATAATTTAATTTAAAAAATAAATTATATTCTATATTATCTAATTTATTAGAAATAATTTTATCAGATATTAAACTGCCAAAAGGACTCCCATTATCACCTAAGCTTATATATTTAATAAAAGAATAATAATTTAATATAGAATTAGTATCTACTAAAACTCCATATATATCAGAATTTCTAAAAATTTTACTATAATAACTCAATTTAAAATCATAACTATAATTACTAATAATATTAGAATTTGTAACTATATATTCCTCTAAACTATCTAAATAAAATTCATAATTAATACCATTAATAATATACTTATTAGTAATAACACCACTATAATTAGTATATTGAATATTAGAATAAAAAAGACCATTAATTTTTAATGTTCTATCAATATTAATACTAATATTATCTAAATACCCAGACCTATCTTTTATACCTAAAATAGAAAAAGATAATAAAATAAATAGTATAATTAGTATAGAGATAAATAAAAATCTAAAACTTTTCATAGATTAATCCATAGAATAACTATATAATAATTTATAAAAATTAAGCAATAATATTATAATCATCAAATATTTTAACTATCTTTGATATAATTGTCAAATAAAAATGATAAAAAGGAAATAATTGAAATGATAGAAATAGGAACTATAATATAAATATATCTAAATATAGCAACAGGAGAAAATATAGATACAAATATAAAAGTTAATAATACAGATAAAGAAGTAGAAAAAGAAAACCATAATAGTTCATTATGTAATTTCTTTTTATTTTTTAATATAAATAAAAAAGAGCTAAATAAAATAATAATACTTAAAAATATAAATAAAGTTATATGAAAATCTGGTAATAAAAAATATATGGCATTTATAATATGTATTCTAAATTTATCTGTAAAATTAGGATAATATTTTTTAGAATCTATATTTAGATTATATTCTTCTAAATAACCACTAAAAATTTTAAAACTCTTATCATAATAATTAAAATTTAACTTAAAAATTAAAGATGGATTTAACAGTATTTCTTTAGAAAAGAACAAGCTATGTTTAATATATGCTATAGGATGCTTAAGTATACTTTTTAACCATAACTTTCTTAATTCATAAGAATTTATTGATTTAGAAAAAATATTATCTTCTGTATCATATGAAAATACATCAGCAAATGTTCTATTATTAAAATATGAGTTTCTTGCATCATAAAATGTCTTACCAGGCTTATAAAAAGAATTAGGTATCAAAGTAGGATCATCAGATAAGACAGTAGTAGCTAATACTTGTAATTTATATATATGATAATAATATATATCCCTATCATGTCTCTCTAAATGAGAATACCATATTAAGTGATTAAATTTAAATATAATTACTAATAAAAACAAAAAAATTGACATACTACTAAAAAAAGATATAAATTTTATTCTAAGATTTAAGTTCTTCAATATACAATAAGTTAAGAAAATACCTAAAGGATAAATTGTTATTATCATTGTATTTCTTGAAATTAATGATAATATCAATAATAATGATATGAAAAATATTATCAAAGTATTAAAAATTCTATTTTTTATATTAAAAGATAGATAAAATATTATAAGAGATAAAGAAAGCCATAAAAAATTTACTGATGTAACATCTTTGACCTGATAAATATTAGCAAAAAATATATTAGCGATAAAAGAAATAAATATTAAAAAATATAAATATGTATTATTATATTTTTTATACAATGAAATTATTATAAAAAATAAACCTAAATACCATAAAAATAACTGTATCACAAAAAAATATGAGAAACTAAAACCAAATATATTATATAAAACACTCAATAAATATTGAAGAAATACTGGGTGCCCACTCCTATATATTCCTCTAAATCCTCTAGATATTATTTCAAAGTTATCACCATAATATATATAACCTGGACTATATATATATAGCTCTAGAAAAAATAATATAGCTATAGATAAAATAGTAAAAATATAAAATATATAATCTTTAAAATAAGATAGTTTATTAATGATAAATATTAAAAGAAAAATTATAAAAAAAGACAATCCTTTCAATATAAAAATATATTGCACACTCTCAGTATATTTAACATTATCTATTATAGTATTTTTATTCAAATATTTAGACGAGGATAAGGTATTTCCAGTTGTAAATCCATAATATGGAATATCTATATAATATATAAAATTATTCTTCTTTATAAGATCATTAGTATCGATATATATATTAAATAGTTTACTATAATATTTTACTCTAAAATCATAAATATAATTAGTTATAATATTATTTGTATATATATATTCTAAAACATCAAAATCTCTATAAACATTTGTCTTATAAAATGTATAAAAAGTCTCCCCTGTAATCCAATGCTTACTGAATCTATAATCTATACCATTATATTCCATAGTTTTATTTATATTAATATTGAAATTATAAATATATGTTTCTTTTTTTAAACTACCATAATAATTCATAATGAGGATTATAATAATAAAAATTAATAATAAAGAAAAATATAATATAAAAAAGTATTTACTATTAAATAAAAGATTTCTAAAAAAATTAAATATCAAATATCTT
>CALXQJ010000005.1 GCA_944390575.1 uncultured Spirochaetota bacterium | reverse complement strand
CGCTCCATCAGACTTTCGTCCATTGTGGAAGATTCTCAGCTGCTGCCTCCCGTAGGAGTCTGGGCCGTATCTCAGTCCCAATGTGGCCGGTCACCCTCTCAGGTCGGCTACCTATCGTTGCCTTGGTAGGCCTTTACCCCACCAACTAGCTAATAGGCCGCAGGCTCATCGTGAAGCGAAAAAACTTTCCTCTACTCTACTTATGTAGCAAGAGTATATGCGGTATTAGCTCATGTTTCCATGAGTTGTCCCCCACTTCACGGCAGATTACCTACGTGTTACTCACCAGTTCGCCGCTAACTTATCTAGCAAGCTAAATAAGTCCGCTCGACTTGCATGCTTAAGACGCATCGCCAACGTTCGCTCTGAGCCAGAATCAAACTCTCCGTACTCAAATTGATTCTTTATTTTTTTAACTACCTAATCGGTAATTGATTTACTTTGTAAAGAAATTGTTACTTAATTGTAACCGTTGGGTCATTAAACTTAAATTAAGTTTATTTACACCAGTTGTGTTTGTTTTAACTTATGTTTCTCTTAAAAACTTCTGCTATCCATATTTCAAAGAACTTTTGTTTTTCAGTTGTCTTTTTTTCTTTCTCATCAACTGTTTTATTATTATAGCACGCTTGTAAAAAACAACAATAGGTTAAAGCCTTATTTTTTTTAAAAATTTAACTTTTTCACTCAAAAACTGTTATATATACTACAAATCATACAAATTTAACATAATTACAATTCAATTTATTTAAATAAACATAATTAAATCTAGAAAAAACTATATTTCATACTAGAAAAAACTATATTTCATAATAAAAATACAAACCTCATAAAAAACAAAACACAAAATAAACAAAGATATTTTTAATAAATTAAATCAAAATTAATACGATGCTATATAAACAAGAATATTATACAGAAAAAAGTCAAATCTTGATTTTATATATTTTTGATGTATCATATTAGTAATTAAATGGAGAAATATTTTGGAAAACATAATTGACATCATAAATAAAGCTCAATTAAAATGTATAGACAAAGAAACTTTCTTATCTATAGCTTCATTATGTACATTTGTTCCAAAAAATGTTACTGAAAGCAATAAATGGAAAAAATTACCACTATCTGCAAAAGAAGTATATAGAGCTTTAGCTGCTAATTATGACTATGAACTTGGTATAGCAAAAATTACTCATGCTCAAATATTAAGTGAGGCTGGTATAGGGGGAAATGCTACTATAGTAAAGTCTTTAGACACATTAGAAGAAAGAGGACTTATTACAAGAGTAGAATCTAAAGTTAAAAGCCATCATTACTTAATGCCATTTCAAGAGGAATTCTTTGCTACTACTTGCAACTTTAATAAAAGAGATTTCTCTGTTCTTTATACTGTTAATAAGAAGAACAAGAAAAATGAACAAAATAAACAAGTTATAGATAAACTATTCTTTAAGGTATGTTATAATCTTACTTGCTTGGGGGTTAATAATCCTGATAAACTTATAGGAAAATACTCTCACGATGGAAACACATTAAGAATTATACTTTCTATGTCTGATTCTGTCTATATTGCAAAAAAATACAAATTAAGTAATAATATAGACATAGATAAATATCTTATAGATTTATTAAAAAAAGGTAATATAAAAGAGAATATCTTTGATGATAAAACAATGAAAACAATTAAAGATATCATTATTAAAAATAAACAAAATATTACAGAGTAAGGTTAGATAAACTAATATGGCTACTAAAAAAACAACTACTAATGAAGAAACTCCTAAGAAGACTACTACTAGAAAGAAGGCTGATGATACTGTAAAAAAGGCAGATGATACTGTAAAAAAAACTACTGCTAAAAAAACAGCTACTACAGAAAAAGCAGAAAAGGAAGAAACTCCAAAGAAAACTACTGCTAAAAAGAAAGTAGAAGCTAGTGAAAATAAAAGTGCTATAGAAATACCTACACTAAAGAAAACTACAAGTTTAAGAAAAACTAATGCTAAAGTAGAAAAAAATACAGAAGAAAATAAACCTAAAAAAATAGCAGAAGCTATTTTAGAAAAAGCTTCAGACTCTAATAATAATATAAGAATGTCTACTCCTATAAAAAAATTAGAGCCTATAAAGACAACTGAGAAAAAAGAAGAAAGAGAAACTTTAACTCAGTTAAAAGAAGCTATTAAAGCTAAATCTAAAAACATATCAAAGCCTGTTAGCATAGGAAGAAAATTAGTTGTTAAAGATGATATAACAGAATCTAATAATTCTACAATATCTCAAATACAAGAAAAAGAAGAAAAAACTATAACCCCTATTGTAAGCTCTGTATTAAATAAAAATAATAATCAGACAATAGAAAATAATGAAAGTAGTAAAGAAGAAGTAAAAGAATCTATTATAAATAATAATGATGTAGAATCTAATAAACCTACTTACAGTAAAAGTGATATCTTTAAGAAAACTGTATTTATACCAACTACTGATGAAGATTTAAAAACTTCTATAGAAAAATCAAAATTTGAACAGAAAGAAATTGATAAAGCAATAGAAAATGCCGTTGAGATAAAAGACGATACTCCTGTAGAAAATTATAAAGAAATAGCATTACAAAAAATAGAAGAATTAAGAAATAAAGATATAAAAGTAATAGAAACAGAAGATGAGTTAAAAACAGGAAGTATGATTCCTGAAATAGAAAAGAAACCTGTAGAACCGTATAAAGCACCTGAGCATTCTATAGCTAAAGAAAAAAAGCCAAATAAAGCTGTAGCTATTGTTGGGTTGCTAATTATTATATGTGGTTTATCTATATTAGGTATTCAATTATTCTCTAATAAAAAGCAAGAAGTACAAGATGATTATTTCTATGATATTCTAACAAATGATACTACTACAAATGTAATTGAAAACATAGAAACTAATAATATTGTAAATACAAATGACTTAAATGGCTTAATACCATCAAATGAAAAAATAGAAGAAACAAATAACATAGTAAAAGAAGATGAGAATAATAATATAGAGCAAACAAAAGAAGTAGAGAAAGTACAAGAGGTAAAAGATACAGAAAAAACAACAAGTGAGGAAAAAAAGCAAGAAGAAGCTCCTAAACAAGCTGTAGAAGAAAAAGAGGTTAAAAAAGAAGAAGTAAAAACAAATGAAATAGTAACACCTCCAACTCCGCCTACACCACCGACACCTCCAACTCCACCTACTCCTCCAAACAATGCTCAATCAAGTGCTATTGGTGCTAATTCATATAAAACACAATGGAATGATACATTATCTTCAATAGCAAGAGATAAATTAGGAGATAGTAAAAGATGGCCTACTTTATTCTTAGCTAATACCGATGTTTTTAATGATCCTGATAAATTTGCTTTTAATAAATACATCACAATACCTGATGTTCAAAAAAAAAATATAGAAGAAATGGATGATAATGAAAAGTTAAGATTAAAGCAAGATTATCTATCTGTTGCTGATATATATTTATCGCTTGGCAAAACAAATATGGCTAAAATAATGCAAAGTACTGCTAATAATATTGTAAAGTAATGAAAAGATTTAAAAATAACAAAAATGCTATATTAGAATTCTCTTGTACAGCTTGTGGTATATGCTGTAGAGAAAAGGGATATGTATTTTTTAATGATGATGATATAGCAAGAGCTTCTAAATACCTAGAACTAAACCCTCTTATTTTTATACAAAAATACTTAGACTTCGACTCTGAATATGGATATTTTACAAGAGTTGATGAAGATAATGGGAAATCATGTCCTTTTTTAAAGGATAATAAATGTATTATTCATAATGCTAAACCAAATCAATGTAAAACTTATCCATACTGGAAAGAATATACAGATAAAAATGGTAATTTAATAGCGGGGAAATTTGATAGACCTTGTCCTGGTGTTAGAATTAAAAAATAATAATTGAATTTATAAAAAATATTAGTATAATGATATGAAATAATCAGAGGAATAGAAAGAAATATGGAATTAAATTTAGAAGACTTAAAGTGTCAAACTTCTATCAACTATGATAAGATGCTTTGTTTTTGTAAAAGTGTATCATATAGAGATGCATACAACACAATCATAACTCATAAAATTACAACTTTAGAAGAACTTGTAAAACTTACAGGTGTTACAACAGGATGTGGTGGATGCAAAAGCAAAGCTGAGCGATTATTAGAATATGCTCAGAAATGCAATTTTGCTCCTTTAAACGTATAAATATATATTTTATTTTTGATTGTATTTCTTTTTATTATTCTTCTCTACTAAAGAAGCAAATATAACTCTACCAGCCTCTTTTGTAAGAACATTTTCTATTTCTATATCTACAGTCTTACCTATTAAATGCTTAGCATTATCTACAACTATCATAGTACCATCTTCCAAGTATGCAAGTGCCTGTTTGTCCTTACCCTCACGTATTAACTCCTTTTGAATAATCTCTCCAGGTAAAACAACAACGTGTAGAGAATTAGCCAAATCATTAATATTTAATATCTCAACTTCATGTATAGATGCAACTTTCATTAAATTAAAATCATTTGTAATAACTTTAGCTTCCATTTTTTTAGCAAGCTCTATTAATTTTAAATCTACTTCTTTAATATGTGGAAAATCAATATCAGTCACAGAAAGCATTATATCCTTAGAGCTTTTCATCTTGTTCAAAATCTCCAAAGCTCTACGCCCTCTTATTCTCTTTTGCTGATCTCTAGAATCACTAAGAAACTGAATCTCCTTAATAACAAATTCAGGAAGTATTAATATACCATCAAAAAATTTCTTAGAAGCAATATCATATATCCTTCCATCAACAATAACAGAAGTATCAAGTATCTTAGAAGTCTTAACCTTATCTGTAGTATTCATATTAAGTATATTATAAATATTAGGTAGTATTAATAAAACAATAGAAAATACCAAATAACCCTCTATGAATAAAATAATAATTTTATGAGCAAAAGATAAATCAATACCAACAATACTTAATGTAGCTACAGTAATTGCAACAGTAATCATTGTAATAAGAAAAGAAGCAAAAAATATTAATGCTACTTTATAAGACTTCTTTCTAATAATAAAAAACTCAATAAAAGCAACTACAAAAGCACTACAAAGCATTGTAATTATAGTTTGAATATTAAAATTCTGATTGTGATAATAGTCAAATAAAATAATTAAGATAAAAATACAAAAGTACAAAGCTCTCCACATAATTGAATGCTCCTTAAAAAATTAATAATTATGTGTTGCTATAAGTTCTATTCACAAATAAAAAAGATAATTTATATTAACTCTTTCTTTTACTACTCTTTTTAGGCACTATCAAGTCTTCATCTTTATTTTTAACTTTCTTTGCCGATTTTTCTAAAGCATTTGATACAATATCTTCTATTTCATCTTTATCTTTTTTTAAAGCAATACTAATTTCATTAACAATAAAAGTGTAAGCTTTCTCATACAAACGCTTCTCACTTGCAGATAATTCCTTAAATTTATTTCTCGCAAATAACCCTCTAGCAACCTCTATCGTATCTTTAATATCCCCACTTTTTAGCTTTTCTTCATTTTCTTGATATCTAATTTTCCAATTATTCTCAATATCATCAGGTTTATTTTGTAATATATGCAAAAAATTTTCAGCATCAGCTTTTGATATTATTTTTCTAATACGATACTCTTTTACCCGTGCCGTAGGAACTTTTAATCTTAAATTCTCATCATCACATTCCAATATATAGCACTCAATCAAAACAGAATTAACCTTGCTCTGTTCAATACCAATGACCTTACAAATGCCATACATAGGATAAACAACATAGCTATTTATTTTATACATAAACTTCCCAAAGCCATATAAAAGACTTTTTCATTCTAATACAAAAATATAAAAAAATCAATAAATTATTTTTTATGAAGCATCAAGCCAAGAACATATAAAACAATATCTTCAAATGCAATATTAATACTACTTGCCATAGCAGGTATATCAGAAGTGTTAGTCATACCGCCTTGAGTATTAATCTCCATTAAGTTTATTTTACCACTCTCATCTATCATAACATCAATACGACAAAGACCAGCACAATCTAATACATTATAAGCTTTAATACACTCTTCTTTTATACGATTTTCTATCTCAGAAGAAACTTTAGCAGGAACTTCTAAATCTGTTTTACCAGGAGTATACTTAGCATCATAATCATATATCTCATTTTTTGACTTTATACCAAGTAAAGGAAGTATATGTATATTATCATCAAAGTCCCTAGAAATACCAACTGTAACTTCATTTCCTTTTATAAAAGGCTCTATAAAATAATTAATATTATCATCAGCAATCTCAGATAATACAGTATCCAATTCTTTTCTATTATGTATAAGAGAAACACCCACAGAAGAACCACTACATATAGGTTTTAATATCATAGGATAATTAATACTATATCCATTAGAAGATTTTATATCAGTATCTGTAATACTAATAACATCTTTAAGCAAAACAAAATCAACAGTAGAAATATTAGAAGATTGCCACACCCTTTTAGTATAAACTTTATTCATACATAAAGCACTAACTAAAGTATTCTCCCCAGTATACTTAATACCCAAACAGTCTAATAAACCCTGTATACAACCATCCTCACCAAAAGTGCCATGTAAAATATTATAACAATACTCAATATTTTCTCTTCTTAAAACATCAACAACATCATAATGATTTTGAACATCTATAAGTACACAATTATCACGAAGCTCATCAAAAGACATAATAGCATCATAAACATTAGCACCGCTTCTTAAAGAAACTTCCCTCTCATCGCTAATACCACCATAAAGAACTGCTATCTTTTTTCCTTTTAATTTATTTAAAATATTATTTCTATCTTCTAAAGTTAAAATCATAAAAAGCTCACTACTATTATATAATATCACATATAGATTTTATAATATTAAGTTTTTTTCTCTCCCTCTCACTTAAAGAAGTATACTGAGACTTATAGAATACATCATTAGCCAAAGTCATAAATTGATCTTTTATATTCTCAGCTGCCTCCTTTGGAGTTTTCCCAGTAGCCCTAATAGACAAATCATCATTATATATAGTATAATGATCTGTAGATGATATAATAAAAGCTCTAAGAGGATGCTTAAAATGAAAATCATCTTCATCTGTAAAGTTTAATTCTATTTTTTGCTTATTTGTCGCCATTATTTAATACCTGCCTTTTTAGAATAATCTTCATTTGTAACACTAAAAGTTTTATCTGTAAATATTATATTATTTGTATTAAAAGCATAAGGCACTTTATTCTTGAGTTTATTAATACCATTAGAAACAGACTGATCTATTATCACATATAAATCATCTAAATGCTTTTCTTGATACTTTAGTACATCTGCAATAACTATCTTATAAGAAGTTTGCTTAGTAGGAGAGCCTGTATCTCCTATTATATGCTGAGAATTACCAATAAAAGAATCTATCCAAAGAGAATTACCATTAACACCATAAACTTCAAAATCAACTTCAATACTCTGCTTCCAAAAAGACATATTAGCATTTGCAGTCATAATACCATCTATATCATTATCTCTAAGCAAATCTAAAATTCTATTATCAACAACATTAGTAGCCAAAGTACCAGTAGCAGCAACAAAAGGAGAACCTAATATATAAAAATTATCCAAAGTAGCAAAATCACCACTACCAATAGCACTCTCTAAACTAACTAATTGTATCAAGCTATTTTGACTATTAAAATTACTAATAAAACTCTCAAGAACATAATCAGCATATATCTGAGTATTTAAATATTTAAGTTTATCATAATACTCATTAGTCATATTTTTAGGAAAAGTAAAAGAGGTAATAGCAATAGTTCTTGGTTTTTGAATAATTTCATCGAGTATAATATAAGAAGTTCTTGTATTCATACAAGATACTATCATAAAAATAAAACAAAATATTAATATATAATATAATTTTCTAATACTCATAAATTAATTGCTAACCTCTTAATATACTTAATTATTAATATTTTTCTCTCTATACTCAAGCACCTGCTTAATAGCAGATTTTACAGCTAAATCACTATCAGTAGAAAGTAATAATTTTAGCGATCTATCTACTCTATTATCCTTATAATCTTTAAGAGCCTCCACAGCAGTAATTCTAACCCACTTATTTTTACTAGATAAACTCTCTAAAATAGAGTTTAAAAGACGAGGTTCATTTAATATACCAGCAACTTTTAAAGCCTCTATCTGAACTTGCAAATTAGTATCATTAATAGCACGACGTACACTGTCTATAGCATCAACACTTTTACCACGAACACTACCAACACCATATAATGCTAAAGCACGAACATTAAAATCAGGATCCTCAACGGAAAGCTTAACAAAATCACTATAAGCAACCTGTGCCTGAAGCTTAGCAAGAACCCATAAAGCCTCAGAACGAACATCACGACTTCCATTTTGTGCAGCATCAACAATGCTAAGAATAATATCTTCATTCTCATTATAGCGAACAAGAGAAGACTCTGCCTTATGTACATCATCAAGATTTCTTAAAGATGCATCTTTAGTAGCACAAGATATAAATAATAAAAAAGAAATAATAAATAATATTATATATCTTATCAAACTCATTATACCAACTTACTCTTTAACTGATTAATAAAATCTTTAGCCTTATTAAAATCTAAAATAGAACCCTGTGCAAAACTATCTTTTCCACCACCACGTCCACCAGAAACATTAATAATATCTTTTAATAAACTATTAGCTGAAATATTTTTATCTTTTAAAGCACTACCAGTCACCTGAACTAATATAGTATTAGAAGATTTACTAATCATAATAGATACACCATCTTTTACTCTCTCTTTAATAGTATCAGCATAAAGACGTACATCCTTAATATCTTCATCAAACTCTAAATTATAAAATCTAATACCATTTAAATCTTCAAAATTATCCATAAAAGAAGTAGCATTAGCTCCAGAAGTTTTTAAATGCTTATTTTCTTTTTGTAATTTTTTTATCTCTTGCTGTAAACTTTCAGCACGAGTATTAAGCTCATCAATTCTTTTAGCACCCAAAGTTCTACTCAAACTCTTAACACTTCTAAAAAGCTCAGTAGCCTCACGAGCAGCAGTAAGACCAGTAATAGCCTCTATTCTACGAACCCCAGAAGCAACAGAACCTTCACTTACAATATGGAAATAACCAATCTCAGAAGTATTAGTTAAATGACTTCCTCCACAAAATTCAACAGAATATCCATTTCCAATATCTAATATTCGTACAATATCAGGATACTTCTCACCAAATAAAGCCTTAGCTCCATAATTAAGTGCCTCGCTCTTTGGCATAATCTTAATATCAGCAGGCATACATTGAAATACTACATTATTAACGCTATCTTCTATAGAAAGTAAAGTATCCTCATTAATAGAATCAGGATGAGTAAAGTCAAATCTCAAATAATTCTCACAAACTAATGATCCAGCCTGATTTACATGTGAGCCCAATTTCTCTTCCAATACTTTTTGTAATATATGTGTAGCTGTATGATTTTTTCTTATAGAATTTCTTCTATTTATATCTACAAACATTATAACACTTTCATCTACACTTAGTTTTATATTATCAGCTTCTACTATATGTATAATAGTGCCTTCTTTCTTTTGAGTATCTACCACCTTTAAAGTGTTACCATTAGATGTTTTGATATATCCAGTGTCACCTACTTGTCCACCCATCTCACCATAAAATGGAGAAGTATCTGTTATTAGTAAAAAATTATTTGAAGAATTAGTTTTTACTTTACTACCATTATCATAAATAGCAACAACCTTAGCACTAATACCATTATACATAGAAGCAAAATCTTCTCCAACATACTTAGTTTCACTTATCTCAACAAAGTCAAACTTAGACTTTTTATCAGAATCAACTCCCCTACTTCTCTCACGCTGAGCTTCCATAGCCTTATCAAAACCATCTTTATCTACAGTATATCCATTATCCTTAGCCTCTTCTAATGTAACATCAAAAGGAAGTCCATAAGTATCAAAAAGCATAAAAGCATCTTCACCACTTATAACCTTACTACCTTTACACTCATCCATTACAGCATAAAGTTTATTCATACCTGTAGATATTGTATTTATAAATTTATTTTCTTCTTCTAAAAGTATTCTCTTAACATTACTCTCTTCACTGATAAGATTCTCATAAATAGAACCATAAACCTCTACAACACAATGAGTAAGCTCATTTAAAAATGCTGTCTTATATCCAAAATCAGAAGCAGTCTTTAAAGCTCTTCTAAGTAAGCGTCTTAAAACATAGCCACGCCCCTCATTAGAAGGAGTACATCCTTCAGAAATAACAAATACTAATGCTCTTAAATGATCTGCCATTAAATTTAATTTAGTCTTAGCTTCACCCTCATACTTAATATTAAGTTTATGAGAAATAGCATCAACTATAGGCTTAAGTAAATCAGTCTCATAATTACTATTAACACCCTGCATAATATAGCAAAGTCTCTCAAGCCCCATACCAGTATCTATACCAACACTTGGAAGAGGAGTTTGTTTTCCATCAGTATCTTGAAAAAACTCATTAAATACTAAATTCCAATACTCCAAATAACGCTCACAATCACATCCAACATAACAATCAGGCTTACCACAACCCCTATCAGCACCCATATCAATATAAAGCTCAGAACAAGGTCCACAAGCACCAGAGTCCCCCGCAGGCCCCCAAAAATTATCAGCCTTACCAAGTCTAACTATTCTACTAGCATCAACCCCAATATTCTCATTCCAAATTCTAAAAGCATCATCATCTTTTTCATAAATAGAAACATAAAGCCTATCAACAGGAAGATTTAATACCTTAGTAGAAAACTCCCAAGCAAACTCCATAGCCTCTTTTTTAAAATAATCACTATTAAAACAAAAATTCCCAAGCATCTCAAAAAAAGTATGATGACGAGCTGTTTTACCTATATTATCAAGATCAGAAAGCCTAAAACATTTCTGTATAGAAGCAACTCTATTATATGGTGCTTGTTTTATACCTGCATAATATGGCTTAAACTGTAACATACCTGCTGTTGTAAATAAAAGTGTTGGATCATCTATTGGTATTAAAGAAGAAGATTTTTCTATAGCATGTCCTTTACTTTTAAAAAACTCTGTAAATTTTTGTCTTAATTCTAAATGTGTCATAATAGGTTTCCTAACAAACAAAGAAATGAGTTAATATTATATACTATAATAATATTAACTTTCTCATTTTGCAAGTAAGCATATTTACTATATAATTACTTTTTTCGTTTCTGATTTTTTATATATCTTGAAACTAAACTTTTAATACTATCATATTTAAAGCCCTTACGCATTAAAGCTTTTATCATATACTCTTCTTGTTTTTCTTTATGCTCATAAACTTTATAATATTTTCTTATAGCCTCTTTTAATAATTTAATCTCCCCCTCATCAGAAAGCTTATTCTTTGATTTTTCTATTAACCTCGAACTTATCTTAGCTTTTTTTAAATAATCAAGAATATGACGATTACTCTTACCCTTAAGACGTAAACTACTAATAGCAAGTCGTACAAATCTCTTATCATCTAAAAGCTCATACTCCTTACAATATTGAATAGCAAAATTAATAAATCTATTCTTATGCCCCTTAATACGCATCTTATCTCTAAGCATACCCTCAGAAATAAAACCTCTTTTTAATATACTAATAGCACACTTCTTAGCAGCAGCCTCATAAGCTCTTAATCTCAAATATGGTATATCATCAAATTCTAATTCCATACCCTCATATATATCAAGCTCATAAGTGCCATTTTTAGGTATAGTAAATATATAGTCGGATGATATTTTTATGTATATCTTATCACCCTTAAGTCTCATTTTTAGTATAGTCATAATAGTATAAAATTATTTAGTTAATTAAAGTTTTAAACTCTTCTATATATGTTGCGTCTTTATTATCTTTTAAAGTTAATTTTGATGTATAAAGAGATGGTGGTAAATATTTTCCATTCTTATCAAGACCCGACCATACACAAGTAGCCTCTCTCCTATTAGAATCTGTTATAATTAAAGATTTACTATCTACCAAATCTCCACTCTGACTATAAATATCTAATGTTGCAGAAATTATCTCCCCCTCCTTTAATAAAACTATAAAAGTAGTACTTGTAGTTCTATTGTTAAAAGGATTAGGATAATTATAAAAACTTTCTATGAGAGAATTAGGTCTATTTGAAGAACAAGATAAATAAAATATAGCTAAAACAAATAATATACTAATTTTAGCTATATTTAATATAATTAATTTTATTTTCATTCTATAAATTATTACTCTGTAGCATATAATATCTTACCACAGTGAAAACAAGGCATAATCTGCTTCTGTCTTCTCACTTCCGCTACAGTCATCTTAGGTATAGCAACATTACAAGAACTACATTTATAATTTGTAATTTTAGATAAAGCCCTTCCACCTTTACTGTCTTTAATTCTTTTATATTTATCTAAAGTAGATACATCTATCTTACTTGTGATAGTATCTATATACTTTTTATATTCACTTATAACAGCATCTGATGCATTTTCTGAGTTTGATTCTATCTCTTTTAATTTAAACTCAGCTCTATCAAGTTCTATTAAGAATTTAATTTGTTTTTCTGTCTCATACTTCTCATCTAAATTCTTAACACCCTCTAAATAGCTATGTAAAGCATCAAAACTACTAGACTCTATAATCTTATCTAAAATATCCTTCTGATTCACCAAAAAGAATATCTCAGAAAGATTAGATAAATAATCCTCTGGAGTGTTAACATCCGATATAATAGCAAAAACTAATTTTACAGGGCTATTTTCATCACTATCAGAATCATAATTAACTTCTTCTTTTAGAAATCCAAGAAAAATATCAGTCTTTCCATATCCATCTATTCTACCGTGTGGAACAGCAACCCCATTTCCAATATTTGTAGTATACTCATCTTCTCTTTTTTTCAGCGCATCATATATTACATCCGAAGTTTGTGATGATACTTTTGATATTCTTTCACTTAAATCTTTAAATAAAGTATCCTTGTCACTTGCTTCTACTTCCTCAAAAACATGTTCTTTTACAATTTTGTCTATTACTTTTAGCATAACTACCCCCATACTACATATTATATCATAAAAAATTATAAATATCAATAATCTCTATAATGATATAGTAGTGTATATAATTATAGATAAAAGAAGTCTATAATATACAAAAAAACATATAAGTATTACAAAATACTATATATATTAATCCCACTGAGAAACTGAGTCATCATTACAAAAGTGAGTATCATCTTTTTTAATGAAAACAGGATCTTTATGTACCTTAAGTTGTTCTACATAGTTTCTTGTTAATGAGTGTACTGGACTACTTAATATAAGCATTACAATAATATTAATTAAAGCCATAAAGCTCATAAACATATCTCCAGCTCCCCAAATAGTTTTAAACTCAGCTAAAGAACCCGCAAATACTATAGCAATAGTCATTAAAACAACTACAAAATAAGCTAATTTATTATCTCTAATAGCTGAAGTACCAACCTTTATATAGAAAAAATTACCAAGTATAGAACTATAAGAGAAAAATAAAATACAAATAGTAATAAAATAAGAACCTATACTACCTAAATGAGACTCTATTGCAAATTGAAATAAATTAATACCTGCAAAATCTTTAATAGCTCCCATAGCTTCTGGAGATAATAATAAAATAAAACCAGAAATAGAACATATTAACAATGTATCTGTAAACACAGAAAACATCTGTATAAGTCCCTGTTTACAAGGATGAGAAGTATGTGCTGCTGCTGCTGCGTGTGGAGCTCCTCCCATACCTGCCTCATTAGAGAATAGCCCTCTTTGTAAACCTATAGATATAGTAGCACCAATAGAACCTCCAAAAAGAGCTGAAGGCTTGAATGCTTCTACAAAAATAGTTCTAAATACCTCTGGAACTAATTGTAAATTAGTAAAAAATACATATAAGCCTATTAATATATAAGGTATAGCCATAGCAGGTACTATAAATACACAAGCGTGAGTTATAGCATCTCTCTTTGGACTTAATAAAATTAAACCTGTAATAACGGATAATATTATTGCTGTTATATAAATACTAATATTATATTTAGTAAGTGCATTTGAAATAGTATTAGCTTGTATACCATTAAATGCTGTATAAGTTAATATCATCATCATAGCAAATACTAATGCTAACATAGGACTTTTTAATTTACTTCTAATAAAATATGAAGCTCCACCAACAAATTTACCACTAACATCTTTTTCTTTATATAATTGTGCCAATGTACTTTCTGTAAATGCTAAACTTCCTCCAAGTATAGCCATAAGCCACATCCAAAATAAAGCACCAGGTCCACCAGTAGCAATAGCTCCCATTACACCTGTAATATTACCAGTACCCACTCTTGAAGCTGTACTAATACAAAAACTTGCAAAGCCTGATACTCCATCACCTTTTTCATGTGTAGTAAGTAAAAGCTTTAGAGCGTGTATAGAATGACTTACCTGTATACCTCTTAATCTAAAAGTAAAAAGGAGTGATACTAATACAAAAACAATTAAAAGTACATAACCATACATTATTCCATTTACACTATTAATAATTAAGTTAATAATTTCCATCATTGTTACCCCTCTATTGCATTTGTCTACAAAATAAAAAATAAGACATTATATTATACATTAAAAAGAACATTTCTACAAGCAATAATGTATATATACATATTTTTATATTAAGTTTATTTTATATATTGCCGTGAATTTATACATAAGCTCATAAAAAAGGAGTATGATATATGAATATTAACAATATAAATTCAACAAATTTTAATAAAATGCCTATGTCAAATATTGTTAGAGAAAGAAATAATGTTCAAAATACTCAAACAGAAGTAGCTCAAAGTATTTCATCATTATCAAGCAGATACACTTATGCTATGGGTAGAGATGGAAAAAGATACGTATTACAACTTACTATAGATATAGCACAAAATACTTTAAACAGTAAAGCATAAAAAACAAAGTGTTCTATTATAGATATAATAGGACACTTCTTCAAATAAAATCTTAATATAATAACTTACAATAATTATAGAGTTAATCCATACAAAAATAATCAAGCATTAAGCTCGCGAACCACTATCTTACTGCCCTCTACCAATACTACCTTTACTCTCTTACCCTTATCAATAAAAGCTCCATCACTGATAACATCATACTTAACATCATCAATAATAACATTACCAGAAGGACGTAAAAAAGTATCAGCAATACCATCTCTACCAAGTAAAAAGTCATAAGAAACACTACTATGATAATTAGCAGTATCAGTATTCAAAGCCAAATGATTTGAAAAAGACTTTGATTTACTCATAAAACGAGCAAGAATAATCATAATAACAATAGAAATAACAATAGCAAAAAATACAGCTAAACTAGCAGTCTTAAAATTATTAACCCCAAAAGACATAAATATACTAGTAAATATACCAACTATACCCAAAACCCCAGCTATACCAAAACCAGGTATAACAAATATTTCTAAAGCAATAAGAATAACGCCAATAATAAATACAGCAGGAGCAATATAAGAACTCTCCCCTACAAAAACTTGAGCAAAGAAAAATATAGAAAAAGCAAGTATAGATATTATTCCACCCAAACCAAAACCAGGTGTCTTAAGCTCTATAAAAGCACCTATCAAACCAATAGATATTAATACAGAAAGAACAGCAGGGCTTATTAAAAATCTAAGTATAAAATCATACTTCTCTTCGCTAATAGTAGTAATAACAGACTGTTCTGAAAGACCTCTTAACTTAATAATATCAGAAATAGAATTAGCAACTCCATCAGCAATTTTTACTTTTATAGCCTCATCAGTGCTAAGTGTAAGAAGAGTTTTATTATCAAGATTTATTCCATCATCTTTTTCTGTAAGAGTAATACTTTCATCAACAAAAGCCTCAGCAACACGAACATTCTTTTTAATACGCTCAGCAGAAGAACGCATAGCAGCACGCATAGCAGAAACTTCCTTCTCAGAAGCCTTTTCAATCTTACCATCTTTCAAATAAATAGGAGTAGCAGCACCTATAATAGAACCAGATGACATATAAATAGCATCAGTGCTAAGAGATATTAAAGCTCCAGCAGACAAAGCATTCTTATTAATAAAAGTAACAACAGGTATCTCGCTCGATATCAAATAATTCTTAATCTCCAAAGCAGAAGCTACAAGACCACCAGGTGTATCAAGCTCAAGTATAATTAAAGTAGCCCCCTCCTCCTTAGCTTTCTCTAAACCTTTCTTTATATAAGAAGAGTACCATCTATTAACCTCTTGAAACTCTAACTTCTTAATAACAAATACTTTAGATACATTATTATTAGCTACATCATTAGCAAAAACAAATAAACTAATAAATAAAAAAGAGATAATAAAAAAACAAACTCTCTTAAACATAAAATCATAATCCTAAAATAAAATTAAGATAAAAGTTCCTCTATAGTAGGTGCACAAGCAGTACCAACCTTAGATACAACTATAGAAGCAACCTTATTTGCCAAATATACAGATTCTTCTACACTAAAAGCAGAAGAAAGTCCAGCTATTAAAGCACCAGCATGAGCATCACCAGCACTAACTTTATCAACAGCATCAACCTTAAACCCTTCTACATTATAAATTTCATCATTCTCAATAATAGTAGCACCCCTATCCCCAAGTCTAACAATAATAGCCTCCTTAGAAACTTTATGAAGACTCATAAGTGCATCTCTAATACTACCTATCTTAGTAAGCTTAAAAAGTTCCTCCCCATTAACAGTAAGTATAGTACCTATAGTTAAAAGCTTATCTAATAACCCCCTATCAAGTACATCAATACTAGGACCAGGATCAAAAATTATTTTAGCATCCTTAGTCTTTCTTCTAAAAAACTCCAAAAGAGTATTCCCATTCTCCCCTTCAAGATCATATCCTGAAACATAAAAATAATCATAATCCATAGGGTTATAATAATCAAACCACTCTCTCTTAAAATTTTTCTCAACACCAGGCATAGTAATAAGTGCCCTATCATTATTTGATTCTATAAGAGTAATACACCAACCATTATCTACCTCATCTTCTTTTATCAAAGAAATAAATCCCCTATCTGCAAAAACATCCTCTACAACTTTGGCATTAATACCGGTACCAACAGGAATCATCAAATCAAAATTAGCTCCAAGTCTACCTAAAGCATCTGCAACATTAAATGCACTGCCTGTTAGAATTTGTCCTTTGAATTTACCTCTTATATTATCTCCTAATTTAGGTAAGCTCTTCATAGAAACAATAATATCTACAAAAGCAGAACCTATAATTAATGATCTTTGATTAAACTTTACATCTTGAATAAGATTTTTTATATCTTTTCTCATAATATCCCTTAAAGCAACTAATAATTTTTTTATATTTGTTATGTAAACTAAACTTTAAGCATTATTATATATTTATTTTCATTATTTGCTACTAATATTTATTTTTTATTGTATCATATTTGATAAAAATACAAAAAAATGATATACATAACTAATGAAAAATTATTACTCATTTTCTGATTATGTGAAAAAAAAATTTGGATGTAAAGTAGGCAAAATATCTATAGATACTAATTTTGGATGTAAACATAAAGCAAATGATGGGGGATGTAAGTTTTGTAATCTTGAAAGCTATAAACCACCATACATAATAGAAGAAGATATAGATAAACAATGGATTAATGGTGTTAAAAACTATAGAAATAGATATGCAAAGTACTATGCATACTTTCAACTTGGAACTCCTTTGTCTCCATTTGCATCAAAAGAATCATTAATGTATGCGAGAAAACTTATAACATTTGATGATTGCGTTGGACTAATGTTTGGTGCAAGAAGCGATATGCTTGAAGAGAGTGTATTAGAAGAGCTTAATTCTTTAGCTTTAAAAAATAATAAAGAAATTTGGCTTGAGATGGGGCTTCAATCTTCAAATGATAATACATCATTATTTATAAATCGTGGACATGACTATAAGTCATTTGCAGATATGGTAATACATATAAAAAATAAATATAAAAACTTAATAATATGCACCCATATAATATTTGGACTACCAAATAGAATAGAAGAAAATAATATAATATTAGAAACAAAAGAAGAAATGCTACAAACTGTAAAAGATGTATCATCATTAAAAGTACACTCTGTAAAGTTTCATCAATTAGATATTGTAAAAAATAGTGCCTTTGAGAAAATGTATAATGAATATAATTTTCCAACTCTAACAGAGGATTTTTATATAGACATAATAACAGAAGCTATAGCATTAACAAATAAAGATATAATAATCTCTCGCCTAACTGGAGACTCTCTATACGATACTCTAATAGCTCCTAAGTGGACAAAGTCTAAAGGTGAAATATTAAATCTTATAAATAAGAATATGCTGAGTAACAATTATTCTCAAGGCTGTTTGGTTTCATAACTAACTACACAACTTTATTATAATATTGAAATTAGTTATTATTAAAACCCTAAAACAGAATTAATTAAAATTATATGTATTCTCTCTTTAATATGACTTTTATTAATAATACCTGTATAAGCACAAAGACGAGAATCTACACTACAATTATTATCACAAATCATATCATTACTATTACAAGAATTTTCAAGACCAAAGCGAATAGAATTTTTTGTAGCAGCAATAGTCTTAGCACGCTTAATAGCATCTTCCTCTGTATCTACAACCTTATTAATACCACATATCAAAAATACTTTATTAGGACCATATATAATAGATGCAACCCTATTACCACTACCATCTATAACAACAATATCTCCAGTCTTGCTAATAGCATTTGCAGAAGATAAGTAAATATCTGAGCTAAACGCTTTTATCTCTGCCTCACTTTTTAAATCTTTATTATTTCTATCTATAAAATTTTTATAAGTTTTTAACTTTTCAAGTATATTTAATTCACCTAATGTAGCACTACCACCAAAAGTTATAATATCATTTTCTTTTATGCTTGATAATAAAAAAGAATTAGCATCATCAATAGTCATAAAACTATTAAAAGCAAAATTCTTTCTCTCAAAACTATTCTTTAATATATTAGAAACTCTATTAAAATATTCAATATTTACATCAGTATAAGACATCATAATACAAAAACTCCAATTAATAATATAAATATAAATTATATGAAACTAAAGTTAATTGCAATGAGTTTAAAATAAAAATCCGAATATATAGTATAAATCTATTTTTTAATTTTGTTTTTTAAGGAAGATATATAATTATGAAACTAAAACATAATAGTAACTTTATAAAAAAAGATACAGTAGCAGTATTTGTTAAAGTAGAAAAAGAAACACCAAGAGTGTGTACTTTTAATGAGGAATATAAAGAATTATTTAATAGCTTAGTAAAAGATAAATATTATACTATAAATACACCTTTTGCATTTGGGTTTTCAAATAATACAAGAGTAATATTTATTACATATAGAGAAGTAAAAAACTATATGTATGAAACTTGGAAATGTGCAGGTTCTTCTCTTATAAAAATTATAGAACAACTTCATATACAAGACATAGAAATAGATATGGCTGATTTATTTTCAGAAATAGCATCTATGGAATCTTATACTCAATTTTGTCTTGGTATGCTACTTAGTGCATATAGTTTTGACAAATACTTAGGTGAAAATAGATTAAAAAATAAAACTCATATAAATAATATATTGTTAGTATCAGAACATAAAAAAGATACAGAAGAGGCTATAAAAAAGGCTGAAAAAATAGCTAAAAATATATGCCTTGCTCGTGATTTAGTAAATGAACCAAGTAATACTATAAACTCATTAACTTTTATAGATGTTGTAGATAATGTTGCTAAGTCTAAAAAAATTACTACTAAAATATTAGATGAAAAAAAGATGCAAAGTTTAAGTATGAATGGAATACTTGGAGTTAATGCTGGAAGCAAAAATCCACCAAGACTTTTTATTGCTGAGTATAGAAATAAAAATGCTAAATATAATATATTATTAGTTGGTAAGGGCGTAACATTCGACACTGGTGGTATGAGCTTAAAGCCTACTGAGTCTATGATGGGAATGAAAGATGATATGGCTGGAGCTGCTGCTGTGTGTGGTGCTTTATTTTTACTTTCTGACTTAGATATAAATGCAAATGTTACAGCTATTTGTCCTCTAACAGATAATAAAACAGGATCTAATGCTATTAATCCAGGTGATGTACTTACTATGTATAATAAAACTACTGTAGAAGTGCTTAATACTGATGCTGAAGGAAGATTAATATTAGCTGATGCTTTGGCTTATGGAATTGAAAAATATAAACCTGATTATGTTATAGATATAGCTACACTAACTGGTGCTTGTGTTATAGCACTTGGAAGAAATGCTACTGGTATGATGTGTAATGATGAGAAGCTTAGTGAGGTGTTAAAAGAAGCTGGAAATGATACTTATGAAAGAGTGTGGGAACTACCTCTATTTGATGAGTATAAAGATCAATTAAAAAGTGATATTGCTGATATTAAAAATATTGGTGGTCGTGAAGCTGGAACTATTACAGCAGCACAGTTCTTATCATACTTTACTGGAGACACTAAATGGGCTCATTTAGATATTGCTGGTACATCGTTTATAGATAGTGAAAATAAATATCTTAAAAAAGGTGCTACTGGTGTTGGGGTATATTTAATATCTAAGGCGGTTGAAAAGATAGTAGAAAAAGAAATTTAAATTTTTTAAGAAAAAAATAATTATATTAACTAAATTTTTTGTTATACTATATATAATAGGTTTTTAAATCATAAAAAAGTTCAAAATCAGAACTGATTGAATGTAGTTAATAAAGATGTGTAAAATTAATACTTTTATACTCTTTATTACCTATATTCAGAAACCTAGGGAATATATATATTAATATAATGAAACTCTTGCTCTTTTAATCTCTGTTCTATATCTTTTAATTTCCCATTCTTCTCTTTTAGAATCCCAACCTAAATAATTAGACATTTCATTAGCTATATATTCTGAAATTAATGTACCACAATCATCTTCTGTTAGAATAAATCTAAGTCTACGTATCATAATATCATCTAAATGAACAGCATCTTCAAACTCTATAAAATACTTAATAAGACCACAAGGAATTCTATCATCAAGACCAATGCTAAGTAATAATGAACTATCATTCTTACAATACTCATTAAGTCTTAATAATAAGTCATAAGAAGAATAATATTTATATAAGAAATGAATAGTCTCTTCACTCAAAACCCACTCAATATCCATATCTATATTATTTTTTAATATCTTATCATTATCATTAAAATCTATATTAGCATAAACTTTAGATAAAGCCATATTAGCCGTTTTATCAGAAAGTGTAAAATCTCCACCCTCAACCATATATAATTTATAATTCTTATGAGTATGAATTTTAATATCATTAGGATCAACAGGCATCATTCCAGACTGTGTAGTTGTTATATGATTCTTATTTACTATAGATGTAAAGTATGTATTATAAATATCTATTAAATATTCTATTTCATCACTTGCAGAATATATACAATCTAAATCCCCATTATATTTTCTCACTACAGGACCTATCACTATAGTATTTTTCCACTTATTAAAGAAAATATTAGGTCTATTTTTTATTTTAGGTAAAAATAGAGACTTATCAATATGAGCAATATTAGCATTAATAATTAAATTTGTAGCCTTAACATACTCAGCAGTATTATCAAAATTACCATAAGGCAATGTAGAAGCCAAATTCTTTCCCCAAGCCCCGCAAGCTATGATAATATTATCAGCAGGAACCTCATATATACGCCCACTCACTCTATCTAAAAATACAACGCTATTAATATTATTCTCATTATAATCAAAAGCCTTCACTTCAGCATAATTAAGAACATCAGCACCATACTTCTTAGCCTTCATTAATAACTCAAGAACATACCTAGAATCATCTATAGAACTTTCACTATACTCTATGCCAGAAATAATAGCTGTAGAGTTAATATCTCCCAAAGTATTAATTGTAGAATTACGAGTTAGAAACTTAGACTTCTTTCTATTTGAAAATAATGAAAACAAGTCATAAACATTACTTTTAAGAATATACTGAAATACTTTTGCAGATTCTGCCTCATAAATAGGCTGTACTATCTCTAAATCTATAGCAGATGCTTTATTTGCAACTTTATTTCTCTCTTTTATTTTCTTATATGTGGATAATGTATTTTTTATATTAAAATCATTATAGTTAGCCGTAAGCATTTTACAAGTACGCGATGAAGCTCCATATGAGAAGTCATGCTTTTCTAAAAGTAAGGTACTAATACCAGCCTTAGATGACTTTAAAGCAATACTAGCTCCTATAACACCACCACCTATAATTATTAAGCTATAATTAGAGTTTTTGAGACTATATAGTATTTCATCTCTTGTTTTATGTTCTTTATTCATCAAACCCCGCTTTATTATTTAATAGAAATAATAACATTAATAATTTCATATTATACTATTAGTATAATAAAAAATTAACATAAAATCTCTAAAAATTCTTTTAAACTTTTTCTATTTTTATTTTTTTTTATAAAATTCACAACATTCTTTTTTCTACCATACTTATCAATATAACTACCCTCAAACTCACCAAGACCACAAATAGGAAAAGCAACATGAGCATTATAAGCTAAAATAGACATACAAGATGTAAATACAATATATTGTCTTTTATACTTACGTGAAAACTCTATAACCTCATCACACTCATCAAAAGCATCTCCTAAAATAATAAACTTATTAAAACCACTATAGTCACCACTAAACTCATTAATATACTTAAGTTCCTTTTTCAAATCATTAATAACATAATTATTAATATTAGTATAATTATCTCTAACAACCTGAAACCTAGTAGCTGCTGGTACTTTTTTATACATTATACGATCTATACCTAAAGAAGTAGACAAACTATTAAAAGCTTTTAAATCTTCTAAAGGATATATAGTAGAAGATATAGCTAAATATGAATTTGTATCAATATCTTCTATAAACTTTAAATAATAACTTTTAGCTAACTCAAAATCTTGTTCTACACCATTTACTAATGGATATTCAAAAATATGATTAGAATGAAATGATATTTTACGACCAAAATCACATATAGAATATTTCTTATCAGAACAAGAAACCATATCTATAATAGCATCATCCTGATGAATATAATTAACATCACAAAGCTCATTACAACCCAAGCATATACTCTTAGTTGTATTATAATTTACTATATCTCTTTTTATAAAATTATCTTCTTCTTTTTTATCTTCTTCTACTATATTCTTTGAAGTTTCTTTTTCTACTTGTATTTTTAAATAATCTGCCTTAGATACCTCATCATAAGAAATACTCTCATAATCTGGAACTTTTTTGTCTATATTACGCTCAACAGTAAAAACCTTAGTAGGACAAAGATCTACTATTGAAGAATAATAACCAGATGATGTAGTATACTTCTCACATATACCACAAAATATACATCTATCAAAGTCTATATTAATATATGATGGTAAATTAAAAGTAGATACTATTTTTTTTATATGATCTATATTTCTACTACTCTTTATAATACTCTGCTCTTCTTTAGATAAATCCTCTTTTTTTTCTATTTTATATAAATCTAAATACTTCTTAAGATTACATTTATAATAAACATCACAGTCTCTACAATATGGTTTATGAGTATATTCTATAGATGTTAATAGAGTTTTTCTATATTCTATAAGCTCTTCATCACTACTTATAATATCCATACCACTTTCTATTATCTCATTACAAGCATAAGTATATTTATAATCATCCTCATTTTTCTTCTTAACCTTAACGATACAAAGCTTACAATTTAAATCCCACTCACTTTTTATATGAGACAAATTATTATTCTCATTTAAATAATTAATATTATTAACATTATTAAGACCATAATTGCATAAATGTGGTATATCTATATTTACATAAGATAATGCTTTTAAAATAGTATATCCCTTCTGACAACTAATTTCTTTATTATCTACTACAAAACTTATAATCATTATCAATAATCCTCAACGTACAAAACTATACATAGGAACCTTATTATCTATAGCATATACAAACTCATAACCAAACATCTCTATAGTAGAGAGTATACAATTTGCTTGTGACTTTATATATACACTTGGTGTTAATTTTATTATAGTTTTTAGAGTATTTACCAAATTTAAATAATCTTTTTTCTGAGACTTTCCTATAAGAATTCTATTAATATAAAACTCACACAAATCAAAACCATTAAATGATATTAAACAAACATTAGTAGTTAAAACCTTAGCATAATTAAGAATCTTTAATACAACCCTAAGCATACATCTACTCTCTTCAATAAAACATAATCCACCATTAAATAAATTAATCTCGCCACTATTTAATGATAAACTCAGTAAATCATCTATGCTAATAGGTGGTGATAAAAATCCATTTAAAAATACACACTTTATACTATATTCCTTAGGTAAATTACCAGATATTCTAACTATATCCTTAAAACTAACACCACTCTCAAATTCATATAAATTAGGAAGAAGTATATCCCCACTAATAGAAACTATAAAACTACCCTTATAATTACTACGTCCATAATTATGAAAATTATTACTACCCATATGGGCTATATATGCAAATTGTGTTATAGTCTCCAAATCAAATACATATTCATTATTCTCAAAAAATGTAATATCTATTTTTTTATTATAATTAGTCTCATCATATATATTAATTTTAAAATATGTATCTAAATAAAATAAATCCTCAGCATCTGCCAATGCTTGAATTAATATTTCTTTTTCTTTTCTGTAGTAACTTCTTAGTATAATATCGATATTTGATATTTTGAGAATCTTTGCTAAGTATGATATTCCATCTAAAATAAGATGCGGATTATTCTTAATTAAAAATCTATCTTTGAAAACTAAATATTCTATAGAAAAAGCATTAACTATTAATGTATCTTTATTAAAAACAGTATCTTTTTCTTGTTTTAATACAGAAGCTAAGTCTTTATGAAATATATCTCTTTTAAAAACTTGATTTTCTCTTAATGCATTAATTATACTATCAAAATTATCCGTACCTTTAAATAAATAGTCACCAAAATAGTCTCTATATGTATTAATATTATCTATTTGAGTTTCACTATGTAAGACAAATCTTTTCATAAGATACTTTTAATATGTATAGCATCAATATACTTAATCACATTATCAACAGTAGTATTTTCTATAGCCATACCATTAATAAAGACAACAGTATTATTGCCACAATTATGCATACACTCTATCTCTTTAATAAGCATACCATCATCAGATGGTACACCTATTTTCAAGTCATAATGCTTAGTAATGGCTTCTAATAAAGCGTATGCACTTTTCATAGAACAATGAAGTCCTATACAAACTTCTATAAGTGTAGCAATATTCTTACCCATTAATCCAATACTCTCTTAAAACAAAAAGATAGAGACTTTAAAGAACTGTTTATGAGGTTATAATTATTTCTTTTTGTGTCTATTCTTACGTAAACGCTTTTTACGTTTATGAGTAGCCATCTTTTGACGAAGTCTTTTTCTTCCTGAAGGCATTATATACACTCCCAAATATAATTTTGACAATATACTTTAACATAATATCAAATATATTTCAACTACAAAAAAAATACATATACAATGTTTAAGAATAAACTTACACAATCCGACTATTGAGTATTATATAGTATAATTTTTTAGAGTGATTAATACAACTATGGAAAACAATGAGGTTTGCTCAAATTTAATTAAGTATATAGAAAACGCTATTAATTTTAGTTTCATCGCTAAAATACCTGGGTATGATAAAGAACCTCGTGTACAAAAAGAAGCTTTAATAAGGCTAATTCAAAAATTTGATAAAAATGAATCTTTTTTAGAGTTTGCAACATACACATTAACTACACTTCAAAGTGGAATAATAACACAAATTATACCTCTAACTTGGAGCAAGCCAAATGGTATGAAAGATTCATTTATAAATGATGATAAGTTTGGACTTTCTATAGATGAAATTATTAATTATATATCTGTTTTATTAATAGTAAAAGATATAATGCATACAAGCTATATAGCATCTTTACCTATATATAATAGTTATAGATATAATCAAAAAGAGTTTTATAATAATGTGGTAGAATTAATAGAGAATGCTGTAGACAATATTTCTACATTAGAAAGTATAAATCCTATATTTTTAGCAATAGCAGCAAAAAGTATACTACCATTTTCTATTAGAGACAATGAGCTTTCAGCCTCATCAAAACTAATTGCTATTCTTTTTAATGTATCAAGAATTATGGCTTCATATCCAAATACAGAAACAAATGTAGCTCATACTCAACCTATATTTATAAGCACTATTTATAATTTAGTTAATAATGCTTCTTTTTTGGGGCTTGATTATAAGATGGCTAATGAGTTTTATGACAAAGTAAAATCTGGAGATATTAAGTGGAAAAATTAGCTAAATACAATATAAACTTTATAGTAGCTGCTATATCTTCGGTAATAATAATATTAATGGCAGCTTATATGCTTGTAGATATTAATACTATATTTATGAGAATATTAATTTTCTTAGAGTTTTTATGTTCTTTTTACTTTGTATGTATATTTTTCTATAGAATACAAAGATACTCTAGGCTTGAAATGTTTTTTTATTTAATTATATATATAATTCCTTTTATACTTTCTATATTTGGGCTTTTTTATGCTTTTAATTTTTTCTCTCTAAATAGAATATTTCTAAGAGAAAACATTGTAGCAAATATACTGACAAGGACATATCATATACTTTTTATTTTTTATATAACTCATATAATATATTTCTTTTATTTATTTACATTAGAAAATAAAAATACATTCTACTCACTAATAGCATCATACTATATTGTAATGATATCTACTGTACTTGCTATTATATTTATAGTTTTATACTCTATACTAAACTGGATGTTTAATGATAATATTATTCAGTCTTATAAAAATATGGTATCAGACATTATATATGAAGCTGAAACTACATTCTATAAAGAAGCTGGAAATGATAGTAATCAATATGAAAATTTTGCAAATATACATAATATAGCACTATTATACTATGATAATGAATTAAAGTTTAAAACAGAAAACTGGACTAAATTCGAAAATAATCATCTATTATTTGAAACTTCAATTATTCAAGGTTCTGGATTTTTTGCTATGATAAGTGGTAAGAAATTCACATATCCTTATTATATGTTTATACTAATATATACTATAGTTATATCTGTAGTTCTTACTATTAGTATTTTATTCTTTAAGTTTTTCTTAATTTATAAGTTTAATAATTATATTAATATTATGCTTAGAGGATATGAGGAAGATGCATTTATATATGCAATAGACACAGAAAGTATGAATGAAACAGAAATTAAAAGATTAGCAGAATTATACAATAAAAAATTCCTAACATATAAATATAGAGAAAGATATATAAAATCATTTAAATAAAATATGATAGATAGACTAAAGCAAAGATTTAATAACTTTCAAAAGGCATATAATCTATTAAAAAGTGTATTTGAAAACAAGTCTATAAATGATTTATCTATATTAGAAAAAGAAGGTGTAATACAAAGATTTGAATATACATATGAACTTGCGTGGAAAACATTAAAAGATTATTTAGAGTATAGTGGTCTACTTAATAATATAGATATAACCCCAAGAAATATATTTAAAGAAGCATATAGTAGCAAAATAATAAATAGACAAGATATTTATATAGATATGATGTTAAGTAGAAATCTACTGTCGCATACATACGATATAAAAAAATTTGAAGCTATTTTAGAAAAAATAGAAAATGAATACTTAAAAGAATTAGAAACTCTACACACATACCTATTAGAGAAAATAAATAATGTATAATATAGATGATAATATACTAAAAAGTATAATCAGAACTTTTGAAAAATACTCAAATATAAAAAAAGTTATTCTCTTTGGTTCAAGAGTAAAAAACACATCAAAAAAATACTCAGATATAGATTTAGCAATAGTTGGCAATTTTGATATTTTATTTACAGAATTAATAAAAGAAGAATTAGAAAATAATATACCTACTCTATTAAAATTCGACTGTATAGACTATAACAGAATAGAAAATCAAAATCTAAAAGAAGAAATAGATAAACACGGAAAAATAATATATTCATTAAACTAAGTGTGCAAAAAACTTTTAATAAAAAAAAGAATATTATCATATAATGAATATATATAAATAATATAAGAAATTATAGATAAGCCTATAATAATTGTTAGTATAGACACAAAAAGCCTAATATTTTTTATAGCCCCATATAGTATAAGCATAATAAAAGTAGGTATATAAATCATCAAAAATAAAAATAAAACTAAATAATCTATAAATAAAATAATAATAGAAACTTGAAGCAACACTGGATAATAATTAGTAGTATCAAAAAAATATGCCAATATACGAATTAAAGCATAAAATATTTTAGAAATAAGAATTGCATTAGTAGATATATTATCATAATTATAATTAAAATAAAAAATGCTATTATAACAAATAATAATACTTGAAGTTATTGATACAATATAGATAAATATATTAAGTAAAAATGTTCTTGATATATAGCTATAAAAATCTATTTTTTTTATAAAGAATGCTTTAATATTTTTAAGTAAAGCTGTTTGAGCTTCTTGTCTAAGCACCATATCTCTATAATCTTCTATTTTTAATAATTTTCTTTTAGACTTTAGAAGATCTTCAAGCTTATCATACTTTTTAGAATTCGATAGTACTGCAAGTAAGTATTTATAATATATTTCTTCTCTAAAAGATTTGAATTTCATACGATGATTTATGTATATAAATTTATGAGAAATACTATACTATAAACTATATAAAATAACAATAATGTATTAGCCTATTATGGATAACAGGCCAAATACATTATTATATATAAAAATTTATTGTACAGTTAAATCAGCTTCCATATCATTAGTAGTAGTTTCTATACTTTCATTATCTTTAGCATCATAATCTTTAATAGGTATCTTATTTCTAATAGCTGCATATACAGTAGGTACTATAACAAGAGTAAAAATAGTAGAAATAGTAAGCCCCCCAAGTACAGCAAGAGAAAGAGGCTTATAAAGCTCATTACCAGAAGAATTACTTATAGCCATAGGAATAAGTCCAAGTATAGTAGTAAGAGAAGTCATAAGTACAGGTCTTAAACGACGTGGACCTGCTATTAATGCCGCCTCATCACCTCCTACCTTTTTTTCATGCATTAATTGATTCATATAGTCAATAAGTACAATACCATTATTAACAACAATACCAATAAGCACAATAACACCAATACCACTATAAACACTCAAAGTCTGACCAGTAATAAAAAGTAAAACCAAAGACCCAGCAAAACCAAAAGGTATAGCAAGTGCAATAACAAAAGGTGCTATATAAGATTCAAATTGAGAAGCCATAATAGCATATACAAGTACAAGAGCCAAAAATAAAGCCTGTAAAAGTTGAGCAAAAGCCTCCTGCATATCTTCATAAGAACCTGTAAGAACAACAGTATTTCCAGGTGGTACAAATACTTTAGAGTTAATAACATATTGAACATCAGCTATTATCTCATTCATAGCCCTACCATAACCAGATGCTTTTATAGTAGTAACCCTATTATTATCTTTTCTCTCAATTTTAGTAGGTCCAAAAGTTTTCTCTATCTTTGCAACAGCAGATAATGGAACAGCTCCAGCAGAAGTTTGAATAAGCATTCTCTGTAAATCATCTATATTAACTCTATCTTTTTCTTTTAATTGAACCAAAACATCAATATCAGTAACAGCAGAGCCTTCAGGAGTCATTCTCGTAGCAACAGTACCACCAAAAGAAGTTTTAATAGAGTTTGCAATAGTATATATATTAAGCCCCATCTTAGAAGCCAAATCCCTATTAATTGTAACATTAAGTTCAGGATTTGCATCATCTTGACCTAAGCGAATATCTCTTAATCCCTCAACTTCAGCAAGAGCAACAACTATTTTATTAGCCAAATCTTGAGCTCTATCCAAATCTTCACCTATAACATCTATATCAATGTCACTAGAACTACCGCCACCTTGACCGCCACCCATAGTATTATTAACTATATTAACATTAATCTTAGCAGGATAACTAGATAATTTACTTCTAACCATATCTATATATTCTTCTGTATCAATTTTTCTACCATCAACTTTATCTCTAAGCTTTACCCTAACTTCTCCTTTATTAGCATCAGATCCATAGCGTACACGAGTTTGTATTCTACTTAAATCTGCACCCAAAATTTCTTCAATATCAACACGCATCCTATCAAGAAAAGAAGAAGTCTGCTCTATACGAGTACCAACAGGCATCTGAATATTAGCTCTAAATTGTCCCTCATCAGCATTAGGAAACCCCTCTTTACCTATAAACATAGTAAGAAGAACAATAATAGCAGTAATAAATGATATAACAGGTATTAATACTCTTTTTTTATTATGTACAGAGTATGAAAGAACTTTCTCATACAAAGAAGATACCTTAGAGTGAAAATACTTATCAAAAAACTTCTCATATTTTTCTAATATCTTATTCTTCTTAGTAGTAATAAGTCTAGCACCAAGCATAGGAACTATTGTAAGAGCAACAGCAAGAGAAGCAATCATAGAAACCGTTACAGTAATACATAAATCTCTAAACATCTGTCCTGTTTGACCTTCTACATAAAGAAAAGGTAAAAATACAGCAATAGTAGTAAGTGTAGAAGCAGAAATTGCAAGAGCAACAGTAGAAGTACCATTTATAGCAGAAGAATACTTTCCATATCCATTATTTCTATAATAATAAATATTCTCAAGAACTACAATAGAGTTATCAACCATCATACCTATACCAAGTACAAGACCAGATAATGATATAATATTCAAAGTAGTTTTAAAGAAATACATAAGAGTAAATGTCACAATAATAGACATAGGAATAGAAATAGCAATAATAGAAACAGTTCTTAAATTCCATAAATAAAGCATAAGTATAATAATAGCAAATATACCACCCTGCCAAGCCGTATCTAATACACCATTAATAGCATTTTTTACATCATCAGCCGTATTAAATAAAACCTCATACTTAATACCAGTAGGTAAATTAAGGTTTTCAAGCTGTTTGTAAATAGCATCCGATACAGATACAGTATTAGCACCCGACTCCTTATTAATAGAAATAGAAACAGAAGGCGTACCATTTACTTTAATAATATCAACATCCTCATCATAACCTTCATATATAGTTGCTATTTCATTAAGTCTAATAGGCGTACTATTGTCTTTTAATGCCACAACAACATTTCCAATATCTTGAATAGTTTTAAACTCTCCAGTAGTTCTTAATGTATATTTATAAACTCCCTCATAAGTTTGTCCACCTGCTAAGTTCTGATTTTCATTTGCAAGTGTATTTACTATAGAGTTAATATCAAGACCATAAGCCTGAAGTCTATTTAAATCTATATCTACTTTTATTTGAGTTTTTAATCCACCACGAATCTCAGCACGAGCAACACCACCAACCTGCTCTATCTTATTAATAACCTGATTATCTACCAAATTATAAAGAGCAGATAAATTATCAGTACCAAAAAAAGCAATTTCCATTACAGGAATATTATCCGTAGAAAACTTAAAAATAGAAGGGTTATCAGCATCATCAGGCAAAGTTTTACGAACTCTATCTATAGCCTCACGAATATCAGCAGTAGCAGAAGCAAGATCGCTACCCCAGTTAAACTCTACAGATACAGTAGATTCCTCCTCTTTAGATGAAGACTTAATTTGTTTAATATTATTAACAGAAGCAACTGCAGATTCTATTAAACGTGTAACCGACTTCTCAACCTCTTCAGGACCAGCATTATCATACTGAGTACGAATACTAATAAATGGTAATTCTAAATCAGGTAAAAAATCAACAGGAAGTCTCGATAAACTAACAACCCCCAAAATGATAACAGCTACAATACCCATAAAAACAGATACTGGCTTTTTTACTATAAGTTCTATAAAACTTCTCATTTAATTCTCCACATTATTTTTTTAATTTCCACCGCCAACTGTATACAAATCTGTATCTTCTGTAGTAGTATTATTTGTAGACTGTGTAGTATTTGTTGTTTGTATAGTAGTGGATTTTTCTATACTTTTATTTTCTTGTTTTACACTTGACGATGATGTAGTATTTTTTGCACTACTTTTGCTACCTTCATTACTCTTAGCAGAAGAAGATGTTTTTCCTAAGTTTATAATATTATCTTCTACATTATTAGTTTGTGGAGTTACAAACTCTAAAATAGAAGGATCATTTTCTATTCTATTGATAAGAGAACCATCTTTCAAAAACTCTCGTCCAAACATAACAACTTCTTCTCCTTCCTCTATTCCACTTCTTATTGCAACTTTATCTTTATAAGTAAATAATACATCTATTTCTCTCTGATAAACTCTATACTCCTTACTAGCATTAACATCTACTCCATCAACTTTATTATTAGGTACCTTATCTTCAACTACATAAATATAGCTTCTACCCAAATCATCCATAAAAATAGCACTATTTGGAACTATTATATTATTTGTAGCTGAGTTTAATAAAATAGAAGTATCAGAGAACATACCTGGCAATAGTATTTGCTCTCTATTATCTATTAATGCCTTTACAGTAAGAGTACGAGTTTGTGGATTAATAGCAAAATCTTTTTTTGTAATAATAGCCTCTATAACCTTATCTGATGAAGGTATATTAACATATACTTTCTGACCAAGCTTTATATCAGCTACAGATCTCTCAGGAACTTGTATCTCAACTTCAAGCTCACGAATATCAGCAACATTTGCAATAGGAGTGCTAGCAGAAACAGAAGCACCAACAGGAACATAAGTTTTTGTAACATATCCTGCTATAGAGCTTCTTGCTGGAGCATAAGAATAATTAGCTCCTATAACAAATCTATCTATTAATGCAATAGTCTCTCCTCTTCCTACAAAACTACCCTCATATCTTAAAATATTAGCAACTCTACCAGAAACATCAGCAGAAACCTCTACCTCCCTAGTAGCCTTTATCTCTGCAGATAAGTTTAAGTATTCATCCAAAGACTGCTTTATAGGGGATGCCACTAATACACTTATAGCACTTTCTCTTCTTGACGCAGATTTTTTATTTTTCTTACAAGAAAGAAATATCATACATAATACCAATAAAATAATTATATAAGTATTTTGTTTTCTTATTGAGTACATAATTTATAATCTCCTATATTTACTGAATACTTAAAAGTTTTAATACTTGAAGTGTGCTTGAGAAATAATCATAAATAGCTTGTAAATATGATAATTGAGCATTTAAATAATTAATCTCTGCATCTTGAACTTCAAGTTGAGATATACTACCACCTCTATATTGACGTTCTGCCATTTGAAGTGCGTATGCTGCTGTTTTTGCATTTTCTGCTTGTGAATCTAAGGTTAGGGCTTGAGAATTTGCAAGTGATATCAAATCTCTGCTATTAACTTCTATATTATCCCTAAGCTCATCATAACTTACTTCTAATTTTTTTATATTAAGTTCTGCTTCTTCTGCTTTTTTTGCTGTAGATGAAAATGGAAGAAGAGAATCTAGAGAATAATTAAGAGTAAAACTTACTCCCCAAGTAAAGTCGGAATCTCTCTCTTTCTTATAAGTATTTAAACCTGTAGAAGTAACTTTATCTACTGTAGATATACCAACATTAGCACTACCGGTAATAGTAGGCCATAAATAGCTAGAAGCAACTCTTCTATTATACTCTAACATTTCTAAATTGCTTGCCATATTTTTTATATCTATATTATTACGCATTATAATAGTAATTAAATCATCTTCTGAAAGATTTGGAGGTAATGTAATATTTGTAGCATCCAAAATATTACCTACTATCTCAACATCATAAGGTAGATTTGTTACCCCTATTTGTCGTAAAAAAGTTAATTTTAATGTTTGGTACTGGTTACTTAACTTTATCAATTGAGGCTTAGTATTTTCATATTGAACTTTTGATGTTAAATAATCATATTCTGATACTTGACCATTTCTATATTGAATATATGTATAGTTCATTCTATTACTATAATTTCTTTGAGACTGTCTATATACATTATAATTTTCTTTAGCTATAAAGGTATTATAAAAACTAAGCATTGTATTAATATCTACATTTTTTTTCATATCATAATATGTATCTTTTTTCATTTGTAGATTTAATGCTTGTGCTTTATCTAAGTTTAAATTTCTAAAACCAGAAAATAATTGCTTAGAAAGAGTAGCCGTAGCAGAATAATTATCAATACTAGAGTCTATTCCCGTACCTTGATACTCTGTAGGCTCTTTTAAGTTTACTCCTCCACTAATACTAAGCTGTGGTAAAAATATATCAGAAAATGTACCATCTTTCTGTGCTTGAGCTATTCTAACATCATACTCTGCTTGTTTTAATTGCTTATCATTTTCTAAAGCAAGTCTTAAAGCATCTTCTAAGTTTATATACAAAGTATTATCAACAATGACTAAATCATTTGTTATAAAAGTATTTGTATCATTTGTAGAATTATTCACTATATCGTTAGTAGTAGTATATTGAATATTTGTAGACTCTATTAATGTATTAGTATCTTCACCATAAAGCATAAAACTTATAATAAATAACAAAGATAAAAAGTATCTCAACTTACAACCTCCAATAGCAATTATCAAATATTAAATCTATTCATTATAAAATCAATATGTCTTAAATAATAATCATAATTAAAACAATCTTCTATCTCTTTTTCATCTAAATACTTTCTTATATCTTCATCCTTTTTAATATTATCTCTAAAATCCTCATTGTTAATCCATTTCTTCATAGCATTTCTCTGAACCCAAATATAAGCATCATCTCGAGGTACATTCCTATTTACTAAACTAATTAATATTCTCTGACTAAAAATTAATCCACCAGTATTGTCTATATTTTTAATCATATTATCAGGATAAACTAATAAATTATCTATTAACTCAGTAAGCTTATTAGTACAATAATCAACAATAATAGTAGAATCAGGTAGTATAACTCTCTCAACAGAAGAATGACTAATATCCCTCTCGTGCCAAAGAGCAATATTCTCTAAAGAAGCAAGAGCATTACCACGAACTATACGTGCCAAGCCAGATATTCTCTCACAAGTAATAGGGTTTCTCTTATGAGGCATAGCAGAAGAACCTTTTTGTTTTTTTGAAAAATATTCTTCACACTCTCTTATCTCTGTTCTTTGTAAAGCACGTATCTCTGTAGCTATTTTTTCTAATGAGCTTGCTACTATTGCAAGAGAAGTTAAATATTCTGCATGTCTATCTCTTTGAATAATTTGTGTAGATACCTTATCAAAATCAAGCCCTAATTTTTGCATAACAAGTTCTTCTACTTGAGGGTTAATATTACTATATGTACCTACTGCTCCAGAAAGTTTCCCAACAGATACTATTTTTCTTGCTTTTTCTATTCTCTCTATATTTCTTAAAGTATCTTCATACCATAAAATAAATTTAAGCCCAAAAGTCATAGGCTCGGCATGTATACCGTGAGTTCTACCTATACAAGGTGTATATTTATACTCTTTAGCTTTCTTCAATAATACAACAGATAGCTTTTTTAATTCTTCTAATATAATATCCGCAGACTCTCGCATTAATAATGCTAATGCAGTGTCTTTTACATCGGATGAAGTAAGCCCTTTATGTATATACTCGCCACCCTCTCCAACATTTTCTTGTACAGTAGATACAAATGCTATAATATCATGATTGGTATCTTTTTCTATCTCTTGAATACGCTCTACTGTAAAACTTGCTTTCTCCTTTATATTATTTAAAACATCTTTTGGTATCTCACCAAGCTCACACATAACTTCACAAGTGGCTATCTCAACATCAAGCATTTTTTGAAATTCATTTTCCAAATTCCAAAGATGCTCCATACATTTTCTTGTATATCTCTTAATCATAAAAAATCCAGTAATATTTTGAGTATAAATTATAAGTATTTTAAATTATTTTTCAATTTCTATAAAACAAAATAAAATACGGATTTTTAATTATTTAGACGTTTATATACAACAAAAAGTTCCCTTATATATTACAAAAAGAAATATAAAAAATTTTATCCACTATATTCTTCTATATACTTACGCATTAAAGATTTTATCTTATCTTTACAATCAAAACTCAAAGAAGATAAACGAAACTCTTCTATCATATTTTTTCTTTCTACTGCAGATAATTGTGTTGTTTTATCTTCTGCAATAAATAATTTTTTATATTTAGACTCTATCAATGTTTCATCTTCCATTAATATCTCTTCATAAAGCTTTTCACCTTCTCTAATACCAGTAAAAACAATAGGAATATCTTCTTCTGTAAGCCCATACATTTTAAGCATATTATAAGCCAAATCTAAAATACGAACAGGCTTACCCATATCAAGAGTAAATATTACACCATTTTCTAAAGTACAAGATTTTATAACCAAACGTGCAGCCTCTCTAATAGACATAAAAAAACGAACCATTTCAGGATGTGTAACTGTAATAGCTCTACCCTCTCTAATCTGACGCTCAAACACAGGTATAACACTACCACTACTTCCAAGTACATTACCAAACCTTGTAAGTCTAAAAGAAGTAGTATGTTGCTCAAAAGATAATGAAGTTATAATACGCTCACATATTCTCTTTGATGCTCCCATTAATGATGTTGGGCGAACTGCTTTATCTGTAGAAACAAATACAAAATGTTTTACATTATGTTTTATTGAAAGTAGAGAAATATTCTCTGTAGCTAATATATTGTTTTTAATAGCTTCTTCTGGATATTCCTCCATAAATGGAAGATGTTTATGTGCTGCTGCGTGAAAAATTATATCTACTTTATAGTGCTTTAATATATTTTCTATTTTTACACTGTCTAATAAATTTGCTATTATATATTTTAGATTTTTTCTATCATTAGAGTGCACACTCATAAGAAGTGTATGAATAGCACTCTCAGAATTATCCAAAGCAAGTACAAGAGAAACAGGAAGAGTTAAAAGTTGTCTAACTATTTCAGAGCCTATAGAGCCACCACCACCTGTAACAAGAACAACTTTATCTCTATAAAAATCATAAACATCAGACTCATCAAAACCAACTTCCTCACGTCCAAGTAAATCGGAAGGTTCTATATTTCTAATATCTTTTAATGAAAAATTACCTTTTATAATCTCAAAAATACAAGGAACTATTTTATGCCTTATTTTAGTTTTAGATACTATATTTAATACTTCTAATAATTCTTTTTGCTTTAAAGTGGGAATAGCAATGATTATCTCATCAACTTTAATATTATTATTAGCATAAAAATCTAAAACCCTATAAATATCTTTAATACAGCCAAGAACTTCCTTATTTGCTACTACTTTCTTACTCTTATCATCATCTAAAAAACAAAGTATATTATAGTCTAAAATATACTTATACTCTATTTCATTAGCAAGCATCTCACCTGCAATACCAGCACCTATTATTATTATATTCTTCATTACTATTCTTTAATTACTTTCTATAACTCTCTTAACCAAAACATAAATATCTATAGTCTTAGATAATTTAGAATCACTATTATCTATAAACTCTAAAACTAATTTTAATATTCCCAACTTATTATTTGAATTAAGCCTAGACTTTAGAATATTAGCTATACTGTCTTCAACTCTTAAAATAAGATAGCTATTTGATATCATAATAGGAGTAATAGAATCAAGAGGAATAGTACGCAACATAGATAGATCTACAGCCTTAAAAAGATTATCATAACTCTTAAAAAAACTATTATTCTCAACATAAGAATCTGATAAGCCAGATATATTTTTTAAAGCAACATTAACACTATTAGCATTATAAGCTATAGTCATCTTAGAAAAATCTAATCCTATCAACTTAACACTAAAACTATTTGAATCATCTGAAATAGAATTTGATAAAATATCTATTATACTTGTAGTATTTTCTGATGTGAGTAAATTTGCTGTTTGTATATCAGAAACATCTAAAGATATATCAACAACTTCTTTTTTATAATTTAAACCCTTATTCTCATCACTAATTCTAATTTGCTTAGAGCAAGAAATAATAAATAAAAATAATAATATTATATATTTTTTCATATAAAATAAAAACCTCAAAATATATACTTAAGCCGTACGCCTTACAACAATAAATAAATCAATCGTATAAGAAAGTTTTTCTTTATTATTATCATAACACTCTAAAGTAACTTTCAAAACACCAACATCACCAACAAAAGTAATTTTTTTTCTTAATCTATCCATCAAACTATCATTAGCCGTAAAAGATATGGTATTAGGCCTATCTAAAGAAAGACTAAACGAAGCAGGAGGAATAAGACCTATATCATCTAAATCTACAGGCTTTATATTTCCAGCAACAGAGCTAGTATAAACTAAAGAATTAGTTTGAGAATCAATATGCTTAATACCTTCTACCTTTTGTACAAAAGCTTTAACCTTTCCTTTAGTATCATCAAGTGTAAGCCTTGAAGCATCAAACCCTCTAACTTTAATATCAAACTTAGCAGTAGAAGAAATTAATGATGTAGCTGTAGTTTCTAATAATACTGTAGTAGTAGCTGGACTTATAATATTCTTACTAACATCATCTGATGCATCTAAATATATATCTAAAACAGAGTTTAAAGTTCCTATTTGAAGTTTACAAGACAATGTAAAAAATAAAACAAACAAAATATTTAATAGTGTTTTCATAAACATCACCTTTTATACAACCGCTATATATGGTAAATTTCTAAATTTTTCAGCATAATCTATTCCATACCCTACAACAAATAAATCTTCAATATCAAAACCATTATAATCTATTTTTATATCAACTTTTCTCCTAGAAGGTTTATTAAGTAAGGTACATATTTTTAAAGATGATAAATCCCTAGTATTAAGAAGCTCACATATCTTATTTAAAGTAAAACCACTATCAATAATATCCTCTACTATAATAACATCTTTACCAGAAAGAGATATATCAACATCCTTTAAAATCTTAACTTCAGCACCTACCTTCTCATTACCATAACTAGAAACAGACATAAAATCAACTTCAATTTCTATGTCAATATATCTACATAAATCTGACATAAAAACAAAAGAACCCTTCAAAAGAGCAATAAGACAAGGTGGATTATCATTATTTCTATAATCATCAGATATTTTTTTAGCTAAATACTTAACTCTTTCTTCTATATCACTCTCATTAATTAAAACACTACTAATACCATTTTCTTTTTTAGCCATTATTTATATCCTAATCTAAAATTTAATTAAAGTAGATCCCCAAGTAAGTCCAGCTCCAAAAGCAGTAAGTAAAACATAATCTCCACTTTTAATAGCTCCACTCTCATAAGCCTCAGTAAAAGCAATACCCACAGAAGCAGCAGAAGTATTACCATATTTTTCTATATTAATATAAAACTTATCAAACTCTAAACCTAAACTCTTTCCAACAGCAGACATAATTCTTGTATTAGCCTGATGAGTAATAATAAGTGATAAGTCTTTAATATCAATATTTGCTTCTTTTAATGTTTTTGAAATAGTATGTTCAAAAGTAGTAACAGCTTTTTTAAAAACTTCAGGTCCAATCATTTGTATAGTATTAGGTCTCTCATCTATATTTTCTTCTGTCATAGGGCATACACTTCCACCACCTCTTATAATAAGTATATCTTCATTAGACTCAGCACCTGTATCACTTGATATAATACCCTTATTATCTTCAGTAGCCTCTAATAATGCAACACTAACACCATCACCAAATAAAATAGCAGTGCTTCTATCTCCCCAATTAAGTATATCACTACACTTCTCAGAAGCTATAATCAAAACCTTATTACACTCAGAAGATTCTATTAAAGAAGTGGCTGTATTTAATGCATATATATATCCAGCACAAGCAGCTGAAATATCAAAGGAAAGACAAGAATTTTTTATTTTAAACTCTTTTTGTATAATACCAGCCGTTGAAGGAAAAGAATATGCCTTTGTAGAAGTAGCTACAATTATAGCATCCACATCCTCCAAAGAAACACCCTTCTTTATTAGATTATAAACAGCTTTTATAGCCATATCAGCAGAACTCTCATCACTTTCTGCCATTCTTCTTTCATTAATTCCAGTTCTTGTTACTATCCAATCATTATTTGTATCTAATTTCTTTTCTAAGTCATAATTTGTTACTATATTATCTGGTAAATATAGTGACAATTCTTTTATATATGCTCTCATAATATGCTCTTAAAAATAGTAAAATAAATATTAATTAGTATAATACTTAGTTATTAAAAGATAACAATTATATTATCTTTTGTCAATATGTTAACATATTTTAATAAAAAAATACCAATTATATTAATTATAATATATAATTGTTTTTTGTAAAAAAATTATTATTTTTTAAATATAGTTTTGTAAAGAGGTTATATGAAAATAAAATTTTTAGGTAGTAGAGGTTCTATTCCAACACCAGGAAGTAGTTTTTCTGAATATGGTGGAAATACATCTTGTATACAGATAATAGATGATGAAGAGAATTATATTATTTTAGATGCTGGTAGTGGTATTAAAAACCTTAATAAATATGCTTTAGAATCTCAAAAAAAAGAAAGCATTATATTACTTACTCATTTTCATTGGGATCATATTATAGGAATTCCTTTTTTTATTCCTTTTTACTCTAGTGAATATAAGTTTACTATATATGGACCAAAAGAATCATCTGTAGAAATGTATAATACTATAAACAATATATTAGCAAAAGACTATTTTCCTATAAACTTAGAACAATTCGCAGCAAAAGTAGACTTTGAAGAGTTTTATGAGGGTAAAAAAATAAACTTTGGAAATATGACTATAGAAGCATTATGGGTAAATCATTCTTGCTATACATTGTCATATAAAATAACTTCAAATAATAAAGTAATAGTATATTTAACAGATCATGAACCATATAAAAAAAGACTTCATATAGTACATCCAACTCTAAAACATTATAATGCAGATCTATTGCACGCTAGATTAGTAGACTATATAAGAGGAGCAGATCTTCTAATAGTAGAAGGTGAATATACAAAAACAGAGTATGAAAAACATATAGGATGGGGACATTCTACTTTTAACGATGCCATACAATTAGCAATAGACTCAAATGTGCCATATACAGTAATACATCATCATAATCAAGAAAGAACAGATGAACAACTTAAATTAATACATCATAAATTCTTAGCATATCTAAAAAAAGAAAATATAAATCTAAACTTAGCATTTGCAAAAGAAAATACATTCATAGAAATTTAAATCCCAAGTATCTCAGCTCCATTATCTGTTATCAAAACAGTATACTCAAAATGAGCTGAGAGGGAATTATCAACACTCTTTAAAGTCCACCCATCATCAGAAGTAATATACTTATCAGAACCATTAGTTATCATAAGCTCAAAAGCAAAAACCATATTAGGCTCTAATACTATATCATTACTCTTATGATAAAAATTAAAAATATATGGAGATTCATGATACTTATAGCCCACTCCATGACCAGTTAATGACTTAAAAATATAATATCCATACTCAGAAACTTTCTTTTCTACAGCCCTACCATACTCACTTAAATAAACATTAGGCTTTAGTTTTTGTATACCATACTCAAGAGCCTTCTTACAAGAAGAAATTAATCTCGGAGCTTCTTTATTTGTAATACTACTCATACCAACTTTATTTTTTACTATAATAGTACGAGCACAATCAGCATAATACCCATTATAATTAACTCCAACATCTACACATACAGGCATACCAGAGTTTAATATATTATTTTTTCTTGGAATACTATGAGCTATTTCACTGCCAACAGATATACTTGAAGCAAAACCATAATTTTCAACTTCCAAATTTGCAGGAGTAGCATTTTGACTTAAAATAAAATCTTCTATTTTTTTATTTATAAAATAAGTATCAACCCCAACCGAACAATACTTAAATGCCAAATCTATAGCCTTATGAGAAATAGTAGCAGCCTTTTTAATATTATAAATAGCTTCTTTAGTCTTAACCGTAGGCTTTACTATAGTTGAGGTTTCATTTATAAACATAAAATAATAATCACTTAATAGATTTTGGTGTAAATATATAAAGAACTATAATCAAGAAAATAGCACCTAAAATACTATATGGAACATTTACTTTTATAAACTCTAATATATTACTAATTCTTGGTAAATAATAAGAACCTAATAAAGCACCCACAGTAGATACTATAAACATCATCACAAAACCTCCAAATACTTTTATATGAAGCATTTTAGAGAAAATTAAACTCACTAACAAAGCAATGATGATAAAAGTAACAACTACTACTAAATATTCCATTATTAAAACCTATTTACTTATTTATTAGAAGAAAATCCAATAAAGAATGACTTTATTTTATTGTCTTCTGTATTTATAGGAATTATAATCATATGTGATATATTTGATATATCATTATGATTAAATTTAGATTTTATAGAATCAGAACTAAAAGGATCTGATATATATAAAGTTTTATTATGAGATAAAATCTTTTTAAATAAAGGCTCTTCAGCATCTATTTGTAGCTTAGATTTAGTCTCATCAGATAAATTATTTGATTCTTTAAGTTCATAAATATTATTATCTTCATTAAGAGAAAGTAAAGCAGAATGATCCATATCAAAACTTGTATTTCCATTAATAAACTCAATCATATCATTCATACTCTTATCTATAAACTTCTTACCACGTACAGCATTTAATACACCTCTCCAAGTAGCAGTAAGTCCATCTCTAACTTTTCTTTCAGTATCACTAATATTAGAAGGCATTTCTTCAGGATTATAAAGCTCATCATCTATTAAATCTGCTGTATCAAAAGTATCATTCTCATTAGCTTTTTTCACAACCTCATTCTCATCATATCCATCCTGAATAGAATCCGAACTCAAAATATCATCAGATGTATCTAAAAAATCATTATTAATAGCAATATTAAAAGCATCTGGAGAAGAAAAATAATCCTCTTCTTTCTTATTTATTTCATCCTCAATAATAGAACCATGACTAATCAAAATATCCTCCACGTCTTCAATTTCTTCTGTTATATTATCGTTAATTATATCATCATTTGACTCTTCTTCAAGTGTCTTATTATCATCAAGTTCTTCATCATCTTTTATATCTTCAATAATATCATCTTCTTCGCTATGAGTTTCTTCATTCTCTATACTTTCTTCATTCTCTATACTTTCTTCATTCTCTATACTATCTTCATTCTCTATACTATCTTCATTCTCTATACTATCTTCATTCTCTATACTATCTTCATTCTCTATACCATCTTCATTATCAGAAGCATCATCAACTGAATCAATTATACCATCCAAATCATCTACAACTATCTTATTCTCTTCCTCACCACTATCCTCAAGCTCAGACTCATCTGGTAGTATAGTATCCAAATCATCAAACTTAATTTTATTATCATCATCTTCTTCTAAATCACTTCCAGAAGAATTATGATAATTATCTATATCATTTAAAACACTCTCTACTTTTTCTAAAGCCTCATCTAAATTATCTAAATTATCCAAATTTAATACACTATCATCATTACTACTACTACCCTCTAATATCTCATTATAATCATCAAGTATAGAATCCAAAGTAGGAACTTCACTTTCTTCAGTAGTCTCTATAGTCTCATCAATATCATCAAGCACTATTTCATCATCTATAATAAGTTTGTCATCATCCTCTTCTTCAGCTAATACATCATCCAAATTTGGAACAGCATCATCTTTAGTATCATCTACAATAATATTTTTCTCAACCTTATCATTAGAGAACATTTCATCAAGTTCTATCTCATCATAAGTAAGTAAATCTATATCATCATCAATAGCTTCATTAACACTACCTATATTACTAATATTATAATCTTCCTCAGGCTCATCAATATACTCTTCAGCCTCCCGTACAAGCTTATGTCTCTCAACAAGAACAGTAGAAAGCAAGAATATAAAAGAAATAGACAAAATAGCAAGTAGAATATATTTCAAATATTTTTGTGCAATAGGAACATCAAGATCTAATATACCAATAGATAAATTGTGTATACCACTAATATCACTAGAATATAATATATATGAAGAACCATCAACCTCTAAAGTAGCCGAATTAGACTTAGATTCTTCTAAAGCAAGTGAAAGTCTATCTCTTGCTATACTATTAATATCTATAGAAGGATTATAAAATATAACACCATTAGGAAGTACAACAAAATTCAAATTATAAAAAGTATTCTCAAAAATACGTTTAAAAACACTAGCAACTATATATCCAATTCGTATACCACGCTCATTTTCAATAGTCTTAACAAAATAAAGCCCCTCATAATCCTTAGTAAAATAAGCTAAAGATCTTTGATTGATATTATTAACATTTATAGATCTAGAACGCTCTGGTGAAGAGAATACTGTAGAACCATCTGCTAAATATAAAGTTATAGTATCAAATGTAAAGTTACCACTTTTAAATATATTAATAATCTTTTCCTGTTCATCCTTATTAAGACCATCAACTACAACTCTCTGTAAAAAAGATGCAAAAGGATAACTTTCTATAATCTTATCAAGTCTTCTATCATAATCTCTTATCACATTTTTAAGGCTATTTTCAGTAATAAGAAAATTTCTATCTATATTTTTAATGCTAACATCAAAAGCATCTCTTTTAAGTCCAAAAACATAAGCTATAAATAAAGCAATAATAATAGCATTAATTAAAAGAGCTATTATAGGAAATATCAATGTAGATTTTTTTTCATACATAATCAAAACCCTTTATAATAAAAAAACAAATAAAAACTTCTACTTATCAGAACTTCTATTGCCTATACTTTTTTTAGCATCCTCTTCTGCCTTGCTAATAATACTTGAAAGCATTTTATCAAAAGCAGCAAATACATCTTCTGTATTAGAAGTATCTATCTTTCTATTTTGAGCATTATTATTAGAAGAAGTAGATGAATAAGAATCTAAAATTGAAGTATTAGAAGTTTTGAATGTTTTATTTTCTTCCTTGCTATATGATGATAATATATCATTTTTTACTATTTTCTTTTCAAAAATATCATCTTTGAAAGTAGAATAAGTGTCTGCTTTTAGATTATCTAAGTCATCAATATAATCATTATTATCACTTACTTTATTATCATCAAAAGTTTTTATTAACTCATCATTATTAATAGAAGCATAATCGCTTAATACTTCCTCTTTTTCTTCTATTATTGTATCTACTACATCATTTTTATTATTATCAATATACTCTAAATCAGATAAAGATTCAGTATTATAATAAGGCATATCATTATTATATACCTCTTCTTTTTTAACTTCTTCTATAATATTTTTATCTTCTACAAGAACTTTCTCTTCCTTAATATCATCAATACTATCTTCTACAACATTTTTATAATCTATAGTATCATCAGTAGGATAGTTATAATAAGATACACCCTCATCAAACTTATACTCATCCTCAGTATTCTCAATTTTTTTAACAATATTATCAGAACTATCAACATTCTCAACACTATCTATAGCTTCAATAGAAGAATGAGCCTCTATAATACCATCAGTATCAACTATACTATCAAGATCATTATTATTTTCAGAAATACTAGTAGACTCTTTATTTATAATCTCTTCACTATTATCATTATTCATACTCTCCAAAGAAGAAAGCTCTTCTTCTAAAGCATTAATCTCTTCATCCAAAGCAGTTTTATTAGCTTTACTTCTCTCAATCTCACTCTTTATAAGTGTAATCACATTAATTATTTTATCTTTAATACTAAATCTTTTATCCTTATTATCCTGCATACTAGTAGCATACTCTTCAGGTATTTTATAATGTAATTTTTGTATAATAGGAGGCATATCTTCTTGAGGAGTAGCTTCTGGCAACTCAGAATTTACCAAAGACTCATCCATAATAGTATCTTTTATAGTGCCTTTATCCTTATGAAGAGAATACACATAAGCCTTATTATTAACAAGATTTAATATATGCTTAATAAAATATAACACTCCATTGAGTATAAACTGAAACATCAAAATAAGTAATGCAGTAACAGCAAGAACAACAAGTTCAAAATAATTAGGATATTCTTTCCCAACAAGAGACACAGAAAGAGAATCACTAACTACAAAACTAGGTTGTCTTTTATAAAAAGCAAATTTATTAATAACACTTGAAACTTTATCTAAATTATTATCCCCAATAGATTCCTTAACACTATAAACCAAATCTCGAGAATCGCTAACATAAAGTCTCTTATCTGCAACCTGATAATAAGTTGCTATATCAGAGACATAAGAATAGTCATTACGAGTAGCAACTATCAATTCTCCATACTTATTTTTAATATATTCCATTATATAAAAAGTATTTTCATTAGTAGCATTTAAAACTAAAGAACCCTTATCTTTAATATCTTTAATCAAATTTTCCTGCAACTCTAAAGGCCAAGATTTAGCCTGTGGTAAATACAAATTAATACGCATCTTACCATCTGTAGTAAATACACTAAGCCCTCTTAAATAAGGATTTTCTAAAGTCATTTTATAATATTCTGTTTTATACTTTTCTAAATCTCTATCTGTATATTTAGCATTAGGATCATAATCTTTAACAACAGATGAAGCTTGATACAAACTATATCCAACATAATCAGAAATAGACTGCGTTATTAAATTAACCTGATATTCAGATACACTATTTCTCTTTATACGCATACCAACAGCAATTTTTTCAGTCATTATACTCATCATATCTAAATAGTCATTGACAAGCAAAGCTAATTTATTATCTTTTGGCAAAATAGAATTACTAATACTACGTACAAATAATGCTACTATAAAAATCATTAAAAAAGAAATAATAATACTTAATACAGTTTTTAGAAACTTGTGCTGATTATTTTCATTATTCTCATTATTTTCGTTATTTTCATTCATACAAAATATAGATACCTTAATAAACTAATGAATTTTATCGGAATAAAAAGATTTTATTTTAATATTAAAAAAGTATATAAAAAATAAACCAGTAAACATTATAAATATAATGCTTACTGGAATATAATAGACTATATAACTATAATTACTTATAGAATACAACAACAGGCTTAATTAAATCAGCAGGTTTTTCACCCATAATTTTAACAGCCTGAGGAAGCTCATCCCAACCATGATAAACATGAGTAATTAAAGGCTTAACATCTAATCTACCAGAAGAAACTAAAGAACCTAATTTCTCAGAGCGTAATCTACCACCAGGCATTAAACCACCAAATACAGTCTTATGACCCATACCTACACCCCACTCAAGTCTTGGTAATAATACATTATCACCTTCACCTAAGTAGTTAACATTTCCTATCTTACCACCAGCTTTTAAACACTTAATAGCTTCAGAGAAAGTCTCAACTCCACCACCAGCAATAATTACTTTATCAACACCTTTACCATTAGTCATTTTTAATACTTGCTCATCAATAGGACCATTCTTATAGCTTAAGAACTCATTAGCACCATAAAGTTTAGCAACTTCAATACACTTAGGACGAGTACCTACAGCAATAATTCTTGAAGCTCCTCTTAAAGAAGCACCTGCTACTGACATTAAACCTACAGGTCCAATACCAATAACTAATACACTATCACCATACTGAATATCTGCTAACTCTGCTCCATGGAAACCTGTAGGAACCATATCTGATAACATACAAGCCTCTTCTGGTGTCATACCTTCTGGAAGTAAAGAAAGGTTACCATCTGCATCATTAACATGGAAATACTCTGAGAATACTCCGTCTTTAGCATTAGAAAACTTCCAACCATTTAACATACCACCAGAATGCATAGGATAACCACCCTGAGCCTCTACAGAGCTCCAATCTGGAGTAATAGCTGTAATTAATACTTTATCACCCTTTTTAAAATCCTTAACTAAAGAACCAACCTCATCTATTTCACCACAAACCTCATGACCTAAAATCATATTGTGTCTTTCACCAATAGCTCCTCCGATAGTGTGAATATCAGAAGTACAAATAGCTACTGCTAATGGCTTAACAATCGCATCTGTAGGTCCACAAGCTGGTCTCTCCTTTTCTACCCAACCAGTTTCACCTATTTTTAGCATAGCAAAACCCTTCATATTTTCGCTCCTTTTTCATTTTATTTTTTATATACTCTTAGAACTTAAAGTATTCTAAAAATATAATTGTAAACTAAAAAACTACTTATTCTTATTAAAGACTATAGTAGTATCATAATATTGTGGAAGACCACCTTTTATTTCTAACTCACATTCTATAATGCTAGTTTTATTATCAAAGTCAAAATCTAAATATATATTTGTAGAACCATATATACCTGTAGCTGAGTAATTATCATTATAAAATACATCACTCACATTCCAAGGTGACAAACGAGTATTAGACATACTAATAAAGATATTCTCTAAAGAACCTTCTGCTGTAGTATATGTAGAAGAAAAAGAAACTTCGCCATTATCTGATATATTCATCTTTAATCTACCATCTCGAGAATCATAAGTGCCTATAATTGTTTTAGGGTCTGTGCTACAAGAAATTAATAAAATAAGAAAAGATATTGATAGTAGTATTTTTTTTATCATATAACTCGCTCTACATTTCTTCTCTACCTAAAGAGAACAACTCCAAACACATAAGTATGTTCGGAATTACTACTACAAAAATACACTAAATTATACTAATTGTCAATATAAAATATCAAAAAATGATATTATTTACATTGATTTTTAATATTAGTTTGATTATACTATACAAAAAGTTTACAGTATAGACTTTATTAAAAATAATAGTGTTTTTATATATAAAAAAGAGTGATTAAATATACAATTAATCACTCTAAAAAAACACTTTTAATATATAAAACTATAAATTTTACCAAATCATTAATGTAGACCCCCAAGTAAAGCCTCCACCAAAAGCAGTGAGACATACTAAATCCCCATCATTAATTTTATTATTATCCAAAGAATCGGCCAAAGCAAGCCCTATAGATGAAGAAGAACAATTACCAAACTTATCTAAAATAACAGGAACTTTATCAGAAGAAAGCCCTATTCTCTTAGCAACAGCCTGCATAATTCTAAGATTAGCCTGATGTGGTACAAAATAAGTAATATCAGACATAGTTTTTCCTGATGTTTCAAGAACCTTATCTATAGAATTTGAAAACTCTGTAACAGCTCGCTTAAAAGTCTCAGAACCATCCATATATATTTTATAATCTGGAGAATCTACATTATTAGCATCTATTGGAAGAAAACTACCTCCATTAAGTTTAATACTCATATCTACTTCACTTTGCATATGCATACCTATAATGCCTTTTCCATCCTCTCTACAACTTATAAGAGAAGCAGTAGCAGCATCACCAAATAAAATAGCAGTACCTCTATCTTTCCAATTAATATCTTTAGTAAGCTTTTCAGCACTAACTATCAAAACATTTTTACACTGACCACTCTCTATTAAAGATGTAGCAGTATTTAATGCATATACATATCCAGAACAAGCAGCAGATAAATCAAAAGCAAAACAATTCTTTAGCCCCAAAGCATTTTGAAGCTGACCTGCCATAGAAGGAAAAATATAATCTTTAGTAACTGTAGGCACTAAAATAGCATCAACTTCTTTTAAATCTACACCCTTATTTTCTAAATTGCGAACTGCACTAATTCCCATATCAAAAATTGTTTCATCCGACTTTGCCATACGACGTGTCTCTATTCCTGTACGTGTTTTAATCCACTCATCATTTGTATCTAAAATGCTCTCAAAATACTCATTAGTTAATACTTTCTCTGGAACATAATATGATATATTTTTTATAAATGCTCTTTTCATAATCAAAACTCCAATGTGATATAAGAACTAATTTTCGATTATAGAAATTTAATATAATTTAGAAAAATGTATATAGCTAATAATAACTATTTTTACGAATTTTGAGAACTTAAAAGGAGTATATACAAAAAATATGTTTATTATAGTAGAAGTTTTATTGATAAGTAAAAATGACATATTATCATCTTTACATAAAAGTGATTATGTTCTTAACTTGAAACTTATAAGTATTATCTTATAATACTTAAAAAATATATTTAGGACATATTTTAATGCCAAAATCTAAAATCAACAATAAGACTTATAAAAAAGAGTATCTATATATAGTGCAATCATCTTTAGAGCTTACAAAATGTAAAATAGGAATTACAGATAATCTTGAAAGACGTTTAAAAGAATATAATTCCACTACTGGAAAATCTAAGGATAATGTTTTTTGCTATCTTTTTACAGCTAAAGTAAAAAATATGCGAGAAATAGAAAATGATATAAAAAACAATTTTCCTCATTTAAGAGAACAAGACAGACGTGAAATGTATTTTTATAATAAAGCTTTGTTTGATATGTATGTTTCTTTTATAAAATCACATCCTAATTTTATAGAAGAAATATTTATAAAGGAAGAAAAAAAGACAATTGTAAAATACGTAAAGAAAACAACACCCACTCTTGAAGAGAGAGGCATAACTTTTAGAGATGTTATGAAAAGAGCTCAAAAAGTTAAAAATGATGAGTTTTATACTCGTTATGAAGATGTTGAAAAAGAAATAGAAATGTATCCTATAGAAATTTGGGAAAATAAATGTGTGTTTTGCAACTGTGATGATGCTGTGGGTGAAAGCAGAACAGAAAAAGATTCTTCTGCTTTTGCATTATATTTTATAAAAAACTTTTTAAGACTAAAATTAAAAAAACTTATATGTACTCATTATAGCGGACAAGTAGATTTATTTAATGCTGGTGCTAAGGGCTATATTTTTACAAAAGAAGGGGCTAATGAACTTATAAATGCTCCAAAAGGCTATAACTGGTTCTTTTGATGATGATTTATCATTAAAAATACTAAAAGAAGAAGCTGATATAGTATGCACCAATCCTCCTTTTTCAAGAGCTATAGACTATTGGGATATAGTTATAAATAGTGGTAAAAAATTCTTAATAATTTCAAATATCACTAATTGTATAAATACAGCATATATTAAATACTTTATAAACAAACAGGTATGGGGTGGATATAATAGTGTTTATTGGTATCTGAACTATAAAAAAGAATTAATAAGGGCAACTGGTAATTGGTTTACAAATTTAGAAGTGATAAATCGCCCACAATATAAAAGATTAAAAATAATACCTCTTGAAGAAATACCTGAAAAATATAAAAAATTTGATGATGATGGTATGTTAATAGTTGACAATTCTTATATTCCAAGCAACTACAATAAACCTTTTGGAATATCTGCCAATGCTATATTAAATGGAATTTTAGAATTAGGATATAAAATTGTTTATGAGAAAAGATATACACCATATTATGATGGAAAAGAAGCATTCGCTCGGGTTTTGATACAAAAAGAAAATATAGAATAAAGGCCCAAATAATATGAAAAATACTATTTGAGCCAATAAAACAAAAAATATTATTAATCTGCTATATACCAGTATTTAAGCTCTTCCCAAGAATTCTTAGAGCATATATAGTTCATATTTGAACAAATGAGAATAATAAAATATAATACAAAATTATGAGTACAATATTAGAATATATTGATAAATACTATAAAGATGAAAACTTTCTAATATCAAAAACAAATAATGGAATATACAAAAGAAGTGTTAAAGATTTAGAAAATAACTTTTTTTATATAAAAATTATAAATATATCTGATGATAGTATTGAATTATCATTAAATGAAAATATAAAAGTAGTATTAGATAAAGATATAAAAAAATTTCAATGCTCTTGCCCTTCTAACAACTTTTGTAAGCATATAGTAATAAGTATTTTATATATTAATAAAAACTATATAGAAAACACAAATAATAATGAAAAAGAAAATAATCAAACACAAAATAAATACTACAAAGAAATAATAGACATCAATATAGAAGATATTATTAAAATATCAAATAAAAAAAATTTTAAATATGCAGTAGAAAACTTTGAAAAAGATAATATAACCTTTGATGAAAATGAAAACAGTATAAAAGCATATACAAAAGAATATACAATATATTTTACAAATACAAACTCTATTGAAAAATCTATTTGTAGCTGTGAAGATAATGATATAAAGTCATTATGTACTCATAAAATAATGGCAATACTAAAATACAAATTAATAAATAATTCTTTAGAAAATATAGATAAATATTTATATTCTCAAAAAGATGATATTGATATTAATATATTATATATATTAAACAACATCATAGAAGATATTTTTAATAAAGGAATATATTCTTATAATGATAATGATATTTATAAATTAGAAAAAATAGCAACAAAATTACAAGTAAATAATTTTCCAGAAATATCAAAACTTGTGAGAAGCTTATACAATAATATAGAATCTATGATATTAAAAAAATCATATTTTAATAAAGTGTATTCTTTTCGTACAATATCAAAACTATATAACACTATAAAACTAATAAAACAATTAAAAGAAGAAAATAATTATAAAGAAATAAATAGTATAATAGGAGAAGTAAGAAGCACATATAAAGAACAAAGCGATATAAACCTAATCTCATTAGGTGCAAGTCCATTTATTACATCTAGTGGCTATTATGGTATAAGTACATATTTATATAATTTAGAAAACAAAGAAATATATACATACTCTACAGTATCTCCAACATTCTATAAAGACTCATTTGATGATATAAACAAAATATACACATCAAAAAATCACTTTAACTCATCAATAGAAGAATTATCAAAACATAATATAAAATTTAAAAATCCCAAAATTAATAATAACAATAAAATATCCTCTTCAAAAAATACTATTATAGAGCTTACAGATAGAATAAATTATAATTTTATAAAAAATATAAAAACTACAAATAAAGAGCTATTTACCATAGATAATAAAAATATAAACTATAACTACTTTTATAATAATAAAAAATCATACAATATATTTATATTAGAGTTTATAGAATTAAAAAATATAAAATATAATAAAGAAAAAAAAATACTATACTTTGATATTATAGATATAAATAATCAAATTATAAATTTATATATAAGAAAAAATATAGTAACTTCAATAGAATATATAAAAAACTATAAAAACTCAGAAATAGATAAAAATAGATTCATAGTATTAGAAAAAACAACAAACAGAATAAAGCCAATAAGTATAATAAATATGAACTCTCTTATAAATATTTACTTTTAATAAAAACTAATATAAAATATATAAGCTAAAATAAAGAAAAAAATATAAATATATGCACGACTCTACAATAAAACATATAATAGCAGACTATAATATAATAGAAATAACAACAAGAATATTAGTAGCCTACTTTATGGGTATTTTTATAGGTATGGAAAGAGCACATCATAAAAAACCAATAGGAAGTAGAACTACATCTATTGTATGTATGGGTGCTGCTTTACTTTCTTGCTATGAGGAAGTATTTGCTAAAAGTATTATACTTCAAAATTTTAACTTGGTAAATCTCAAAAGTGAACTACTATATAGAATACCCGACTATAATAGAATAACAGCACAAATAGTATCAGGTATAGGTTTTTTAGGTGCTGGTATGATTATACAAAACAGAGGAAAACTATATGGTATTACAACAGCCGCTATTGTATGGACTACTGCTTGTCTTGGTATAGTAATAGGATCTGGACAGTGGGTATTATCTGCTATAGGTGGTATTTGTATATTTTGTAGTACATATATTTATAAATTACCATATATTATTACAAATAAAAAGAACTCTATGTATTATATAATAGAAGTACCTGTAAAGATAGATTTGGAAGCAGAACTTGAAAAGTTTGCTATAAGAATATTACATTTAAAAATAATAGGCTGGAAAAGTAATACTGATGATACAGCACCAAATATTGTAAAAAAGATTCACATATATGTTCCAGAAATAGACTATCAAAATGTAGAAAAAATATTTAAAAGTATAAATGTAAATATAATAAAAGTGCTAAATAATATGAAAGAAGATTAAAAATTAATCTCCTGTAACAACTTTCTCACCACTATTATTAACACTACCATCATCATTAACTTTAACTGTAAATATCTTAGAAACACCCTTCTCTTCAGCAGTAATACCATAATAAGCATCAGCAATAGTAGCAGAAACCTCATCATGAGTAATAATTAAAAATTGAGTTTTATCAGCAAGACTTTTTACCATATTCTTATAACGAATAATATTAGCTCCATCAAGTGCAGCATCCACCTCATCCAAAATACAAAAAGGACTAGGACGATATAAAAATATAGCAAAAACAAGAGCAAGACCAGTCATAGTAAGCTCACCCCCAGAATAAGAAATAATATTCTCCATCTTTTTACCAGGAGGCTGAGCAAAAATATCTATAGGGCTATTAAGCAAATCTGTCTCATCTTGTATTTTAAGACCAGCATTACCACCACCAAATAATATCTTAAAAGTCTCAGAAAACTTTTGATTTATCTCATTAAAAGTTTTAAGAAAATCCTCTCCAGCTTTTTTGTTTGCATCTACTATAATTTTTAATATTTCTTCTTTAGATTTCTCTAAATCTTCTTTTTGTTTAGTTAAGAATTCAAATCTATTTTTAGCATCTTGATATTCATCTAAAGCCATTTCATTAATAGAGCCAAGTGCTTTTATTTTATCATTAAGTGTATTAAGCTTATTTTTAGCAACTTCTTCATCTATAAGTTTTTCTGTTTTCTCTTCATATTCTTTTAAATTAAGAGCATAGTTTTCATAAAAGTTTGTATATATATCATTAATCTTATCATTAGCCTGATTAACTCTTTCACTAATTCTTGTAATACTCTCATTAGTTTCATTAAGTCTTTTAAGGTGCTTAGATTGACTTACCTCAAAATTTGATAAAGCAGACTCAACCTTTTTTATCTCATTAAACTTAGATTTAGCCTCAGACTCTATTTTTTTCTTTTTAGATTCAAGCTCTTTAAAATGTGAAAGATTTTGCTTAAACTCCTCATTCAAAGCCTTATACTCATCATCAAGCTTATTTATTTTCTCCTCTAAAGTAGAAAACTCCTCCTCAACCATCTTAATACCACGCTCAATCATATCCTTATTAGTTTCAAAAGCCTTCTTATTACTTTCAAATTTAGCCTTTGAAATAGTTAAACTTGTAAGGTTAGAGTTTGCTCTTGCAATATTATCATTAGAAATTTTTATCTCTCTATTAATCTCTTCAATACGCTCTAAATTCTTTTTTATATAATTTTCTAAGTCTTCTATTTCTCTATCAATAGTCTCCTTTTGCATATATGTACCTTCTTTATCAAAAAGTAAATCAACAAAAGGATCTTTTATCTTAGTATATTCCTTAAAAATATTCTCTAAAAAACTAGCATCATTAAACTCAGAGTCTAAACTCTCCTTTAAACTCTTAACATACTCAGACAAAGTATTAAAATTAAACTCATTAAATATACTCAAAACACCATCAGACTCAAAATCATTAATAGTATTTCTCTTAGAATTAATAGAGTTTAATAAATTAGAAAAACCAATATCAATATCACTTTCATGCTTTCCAATATTCTGATAAAAGCTATTTCCCATAATATCTTTCTTCTTAGCATCAATTTCAGTGATAATTTTATTTATAACCTCTAATTGTCTCTCGCGAGCTTCTGTAATCTTCTCTGAAGATACTTGATTTTCCTGAGTTAGAAGTGAAGCTTCATCATTTAATACAGCCTGCTTTTGATTTTCTATTACTATATTATTTTGCTCTGTAGCTTCTTCTTTAAGTGCAATAGCAATGCTTTCTACTATACCTTCTATATTCTTTTCAAGCTCTAAAATTTGATTTTTATCTTCATCTATTCTTTTTGATAGAGTATTTTTTCTATTTATAGTTTCTTCTTTTTCTTTTGATTTATTTTCTAATTGTATTTTTAATTGATTAGACATTTTTGAAGTATGAGTTAATTCAGTATCTATTAAAGAAACTTGCTTATCTAACTCTATAGATAAAGAACGAGTCTCCTCAAACTTCAATATTTCCTGTTTTTTTTGATTATCTAAATTTTCCAACTCTTTTTCAAGTTCTATTTTCTTAGAACTAAGATCTTCTAAGTTTTTATTATAATCATCCAAAGTAATTTTTAATTTTTTAATATGATTAACATTAATGCTAATATTAATCTTTTTCTTTTCATCTATAAGAGAATAATATTTTTCAGTACGACTTGCCTGTTCTTTTAGAGTTTTATATTGTTTTTCAGCATTCTTTATTTCAATTTTAACACTATCTAAATTCTTTTCAGAATCCTCAAGTTTTTTAGTAGCCTCACGTCTACGCTCTAAATACTTACTAATACCAGCAGCATTCTCAATAATACTTCTACGCTCTTCAGGTTTCTGTTTAGCAATATCAGATACAGTACCTTGTTTAATAACAGAATAAGCATTCTTACCCAAACCAGTATCTAAAAACATATCAACTATATCTTTTAGTCGCACCTGTTCATTATTAATAAAATATTCGGATAATCCCTTTCTATAATACTTACGAGTGACAACTATCTCATCTTTATCTTCATATTTTTTAATCCACTTAGAAGAATTATCAAGCGTAAGAGCAACCTGTGCCAAAGAAGATGGCTTTCTATTATCAGTACCATGAAAAATTACAGACTCAAGCCCCTTAGCACTATCTATTCTTAATTTACTAGCAGATTGTTCTCCCATAACCCATAAAAAAGCCTCTACTATATTACTCTTTCCAATACCATTAGGTCCAAGAACAACAGTAACACCGTCATTAAACTCTATATTAGTTTCTATGGCAAAAGACTTGAATCCGTGTAAATTAAGATTCTTAATATACATTTATACATTATTTCCTAATAAAAAATTAAAAATTATTATATCAATCGTACTCAAAAAAAGCAATATTATAAAAATTTAACCCTCAGGAAGAAGTTTTACAGGATCAACAGGGTAACCTAAATAAGAAACTTTAAAATACAACTCATCTTTCTTAGTCAGAGGAGAACTGCCAATAGCTCCTAAACTCTCTCCCTTCTTAACAATATCACCAAGCTTAACATTAAGCTTTGATAAATTAGCATAAGAAGTATTATACCCATTTCTATGCTTAAGAATAACAACAAAACCAAAACCTCTTATATTATCAGCATACTCAACAACACCCTCATCAGCAGCAAGAACATTATCACCAACCTTAGCAGATATACGAATACCCCTATTAGATAATTTCTCAGAATCAACACCATACTTAGATACAATACTACCTCTATAAGGCCAAGAAAAAGATGCATCTGGTAAACTGCGAGTTTCTCTTTTTGATTGCTTCTTAATAGTAGTAACCTTTATAGTATTACCTACAAGTAATTTATAACTATTAATATCTTTAATTTTATTAACTTCTAATAACTCATTAATACTCATACTATGATTTCGAGCAATAGAATATAGAGTGTCTCCACTTTTTACTTTATAATTAGACTCAACAACAATAGTTTTAATTTCATCCTCATCATAAACCTTTAATACATCACCAACTTTAAGTACATACTTATCAGTAATATTATTAATAGAGTAAAGATCAACTAAATCCATACCAAAATCTTCAGCTATCTCGCTTAATGTATCACCACTTTTTACTTTATAATCTTTAAGCTTAATATAATCGCGTTTAGAATTAGCATTAGCACTAACTATATCTGAAGAACCACTATTTAATTTAATATCAACTTTTTGATATACCTTAATATTTTCTCCAATTTTAAGATTATGTTTTTCTGTAATAGCATTAAGCTTTAAAACTTCAGATAATGTCATAGAGTTTGCAAAAGCAATACCAAGAAGTGTATCTCCACTTTTTACTTTATAATCTACAATATTTTTTGATACTTTTTGGCTTTTACCTGTATTATTCTGATTAACTACAGAATTATTAGGTTTTGATGTGTTAGCATATACTTTTAATGTTTCACCAACTCTTAAATTATATTTTAGAGGATCTTCTATATTATTAATTTTCAAAAAATCATTAACAGACATATTATTCTCAAAAGCTATACCATAAAGAGTATCACCAGTTTGCACTCTATAATTAACAGTATCTCTTTTTATACTATCTGTCTTATTAGATGATGAAGAAGCATCATTACTGCTATCTTTCTTCTTTTTTATATATAAAGTCTGACCAACATAAAGCTTATAGTCCTTACTACTCTCTATACCATTAAAAGCTAAAAACTCATTTGCAGTCATACCATTAGCAAAAGCAATACCATAAAGAGTATCACCACTTTTTACTTTATAAGGAACTCTTTCAAAATCATCATTACTATTAGGTTTTGCAGTATTAGGTTTTACAGTAGAAGTATTTGAAGTATTATTACTCTTTTCATCCACATTAGCAACCTTTAATACTTCACCAACTTTCAAATTATAAGTTTTAAAATCTTTTATATTATTAATATCCGAAAACTCAGTAGCACTCATACCATGTTTATATGCAATATCAAGTAAAGTATCACCATTTTTAACTGTATAGTTTTTATAAGACTTTTGAGAAACTTCATTAAGACTAAAAGTTTTTGTCTTAGAATCAAAAAATAGTTTATATTCTTTATCTTTAACTTTTAATTTTTCACCGACTTTAAGCTTATAAGAATCAGGGTCTTTTATATTATTAACTTTTAAAAATTCATTTGCAGTCATATCATAAGAAAAAGCTATACCAAATAAAGTGTCCCCGCTTTTTACTGTATAATCTATATAATTAGAAAAAAGAACCGTAGAAGACAAAGTTCCTAAAATAGAGCTGTATACACCTATCCTTTTCATAAAAAATAATTATAACCTAATCAACAACTTCAAAAAAATTCTCAATATAAGGATCAGACGGAGTAATAGATATAGAATATTCCTTAACAGTAGCCATCTCAGGTCCAGATTTTACTCTATCTACAAATAAATCTATATCAGCTTTAGTATCTATATATGCCACAAGCTGTAGAGAGCCATCATAATTATTCCAAACCCTGCCACAAATAGACATATCATCAGCAACTTCCTTTACAAAAGCCCTAAAGCCAACACCCTGAACGCGACCTCTAAATATAATATCTATTCTAAACATAGATACATTATCGGATAGGATTTTTTTAAATATTATTAATAAGTAAATATAAGAAAATAATCACTTATCACTCTTAGTAGCAGCCTTTAAGTTTATACCAAGAGAAAATAAACATATAGCACCAACTATACTAACAGGTACAATGCCAAGTAAATGATAAACTAAAGCATAAGGAGCAGCTAAAGCCTTATCAACACCAACAAGTGAAAGACCAAAAATAATAGCCCATTCAAAAGGACCAATACCAGAAGGTGCAGAAGGAACAGCAAAACCAAAACCGCTAACAGCAAACATAAATAACCCTATAATAAGAGAAGACTTTATAGAAAATGCTGAAAGAAGTAGATTTATAGCAAAAACCTGTCCTGCTAAATAGAGAATAGTATAGAAAAATAATAAGAAAATATATAAAGGTGAAGTTTTCATACCTATACCATCTATAAAGTTACAAGAGAAATCTATAAGCTTATTTGCAATATTTTGAGGTAGTATAGAAAAAACTTTATGAAATATTTTATGAGCCATTATCTTATTTTTACTTAAAACAACTAAAATGATAATACCCACAACAGTAAAAGCCAATAATATTAAAGCAGCCTTTGATACTGTACTTGGTAGATTTTCAATAAATATTAAAGAAATAGAAAGAATAACAACACCTGTTAAACAATCAAAAAGTCTCTCAGATACAACAGAAGCAAAAATAGCCGACTTTTTTAAATCCTCTTTTTCTCCAAGAACATAAGCACGTACAACTTCTCCCAATTTAGCAGGAAGAACATTGCTTGCCATATATCCAATATAAGCTGCAGATATAATAACCCACTTCCTTATAGGCCTATCTGTAGGAATAAAACACTCCCACCTCAAAGCTCTAACAACAATAAAAGCAGTACCTATAATAAAAGCAAAAGCTACTTTTAATACATCTACATTTTTAATAATCTCTATAGTCTCTTTATAGTCTATACCCTTAAAAGCAAAATATAGAGAAATTATAGTTATAACAATTCCTAAAATTATTTGTATATTCTTTTTCATAAAAAACAAACCATATTATTTTATCTAACAAAATTCTTAAGCAAAGAAATAAACTCTTCAAAAATAGATAAAATACTTCTTCCCTTCTCAACGCTAAACTTCTGTAAGGTAGCACATTTATTAGGATTAGATATTTCAACTTTACTACCAGTAGCACAATCATCAACAATCCCTTTAAGCAAAGTAGTAATATCAATCAAAGCATTATAAACGCTAAGTACAATCTTATTGCCCTCTTCATCTATCTTCTTAACTAAACCATCTATCAAGTCTCTATTTGCATTAGCTTTATTTTTTGTTAAAATCCAGCCCATTAATTTTTTACAAGCCTCTGTCTCAGGGCTTAACATAGTATCAAACATTTGTATTTCTTCTTTAGAATCGCTTAAGGTGTAGAAAGCATCAAGACCTTGAGAATTTCTTTCTTTGCTAACAAACTCAAGTCCAACAAACATATCATTTAAAGCATCTTTATGATCCATATCAAACATTTCAATAACAAAAGTTTTAATATACTGTAAAGGCTCTACACAAGTAAAATATTCACAATCAAACTTCTGAAGTTGTTCATTTTTATCTTCATTAACATTGCTAAGTTTTAAAATCTCTATACCACTAAATATATTATTTCTTATAGTAGAAATTTTATTACTCTTTATATTGCTAATTATACTATCCATATCATTTTTTAAGTTCTTAGTAAAATCAGTAATATAATTTACAAATATATTAACATTAGAATAGCTACTATGAGGCTTATATGTAAAATCTCTAAGGAAAAATATAATAATATTGCTTAATACACCAGGTGTTTGTAAATATTTAATTCTTGTAAGAAGTGCTTTCATATTCTTCTCTGGTATCTCTGGTATACCACTATACTTACAAAATGTATTTAATGCCGTAACTAATTCTTTTTTTACCATTATATTTTGAATAGCCTCATCAAGCTTTATCAAATCATCAACCACCTGAACATTAGATGTAGGCTTGAATGTAGGATTTGAATTATATGCCCCATCTACAAAAGAAGTACAAAAAGCTCTTAAAAATAAGAAAAAGTCAAATCTTGCTATAGCAGAGAAATCTTTTAGTATATTAAAAATTAAATTAGTTTCTTTAGCATTCTCCCCACTAACATACTTTTTAAACTTTACAAAATTACTTTTTACCTCATTAAAAACAGTATTAGGATTAACTCCAGTATCTATTTTACTCAACATATAATCTTTATTTAAAGTAGCATAAAGCTCTTTTACCTCATTTGTAAAAGAAACTTCTATCAAATAATAAGAGAACTGTTTACCATCTTTAATAACAAATTCTTCTCTAAGAGAATTAATTAATGGTCCTACAACCTTGTAAATTTCAAAAATATACTTAGCAAAAGTTTCTGTTAAAGTTTTAGCTTTAAGATCTACAAACATATATTTTTGATTAGCAATTTTAGTAGCATACTCTTGTGTACGCATTTTCTCCACTAAATCTGGAGTTCTCATATTCAAAAAATTATACTTAACATAATCTACAAAGTTCACTTAAAACAATCTCCAATATAATATTTAAAGATAAACATAATATATTATAAATTTAATTAGATTTTAAATCAATTTAATTTAACAACAATTTAGCATGCATAGCCTGCATATAATTGCTGTCTATCTCTAAAGCCCTATTTAAATTCTTTAAAGCTAAGTCTTTCTCTTCAAGTATATTAGCATAAATATATCCCAAGCTATAATAAACAAACTTATTAGTATCATTTACATCTAAAGCCTTATTCAAATAACGTACTGCTAAATTGATACTCTTTTTCTGTTTAAAACAAGAAGATATATTAGACAAAGTAAACAAATTAGAATTTTTAAGATCCAAACTAACAGAATAAAAATATGATAGAGCATTATCATAATCTTCTAATTTATAATAAATACAACCAAGCAAATTACTAATAGTATTAGTAGCATTAGCATTATAAGCAAGTTCAGCATATCTCAAAGCAAGTTTATACTCACCCCATAAATAAGCCTTAAATGCAATATAGCTATATCTACCATAATCTTTCTTTCGTATACTAAGTTTCTCATTAATCTCTATAGCAAGTTCTAAATACTTAGCACGACTTGAAAAATCTAAAAAACTCATATACTCATATATAAATGGATTAGCCTTATTAATTCTTATCAAACGTAGAAATTTTTCCTTAGCTTTATCATTATCCTTATTAATCATACTAATAAAGCCTATCATATATAAAGCCTCAGGATGATCACTATCTATATCAAATATTTTAGTATAATAGTCTACACCCTCTTGAACTCTACCTTCTTTAATAGCAATACGTGCTAATATTAATAATGCTCTTATATTATGAGAATCTTCCTCTAAAATAGCGGAATACTTATCTATAGTATCTTGATATATACTTGCCATAAATACAAAATTTTATACAAAAAAATAAATTTTGCTTTAATTATCGGCAACAGTATAGAAGTTTTCCATCATAGCCTTTCTAAACTCAATAAATTTATCATTTTTTATGCTATCTCTTAAGTCTTTCATAAATCTTTGCATAAAACGAATATTATGAATAGTCATAAGAGTAGAAAATAATATTTCATGCACCTTATCAAGATGATTCAAATATGCTTTAGAAAAATTCTGACAAGTATAACAATCACACCCCTCTTCTAAAACAGATTCATCCATTCTATACTTAGAGTTTCTAATACGAACAGTACCATTCATAGTAAAAGCCTCACCATTACGAGCATTGCGTGTAGGCATAACACAATCAAACATATCAATACCCTCAATAACAGAGTTTAATATATCTCGAGGCTCAGATACCCCCATAAGATATCGAGGTTTTTCTTTATTTGTATATTGCATAACCTTTGAAAGTACATCATGCATCTGCTCTGGAGTCTCTCCAACAGAAAGCCCTCCTATAGCATAAAAAGGAAAGTTCATATCAACCAAAGTCTCAGCACTCTCTTTTCTTAAATCATCAAACATACATCCCTGAATAATTCCACCTAAATATTGATACTCACTATTAGGCTTTGAATTATGATAATCCAAACACTCCTTAGCCCACTTATGTGTTCTGTTCATAGCTTCTTTAGCATACTCATAAGTAGCATCAGCCTTACAACACTCATCTAAACACATTATAAAATCAGCACCTATAATATGTTCAGCATCCATCACACTCTTAGGTGTAAATAAATACTTACTACCATCTATATGTGAACTAAACTCAACACCATTATCATTAATATTTCTAAGCTTAGCAAGAGAAAAAACCTGAAATCCACCAGAATCTGTAAGCATAGCTCCCTTCCAGTTCATAAACTTCTTAACCCCACCAAACTTTGATAAAACCTCAAGACCTGGTTTTAATACTAAATGATAAGTATTAGCAAGTATAATTTTACTTTCAGTATCCTCTATCTGTATAGGAGTAAGTGCCTTTACAGTAGCCTTAGTACCAACAGGCATAAAAACAGGAGTATCTATTTCTACTCCATTTACAAATATTTTGCCCAAACGAGCATTAGAATTAGAAGATTTTTTTAATACATCAAATGAAAATGCCATAATCAATACTCTAAAAATTTAATCATCAAACTTCTGACCAAGAAACTGACCACTTGGACCTATATACATCTCTATAAAATTATTTAACTTAATCTTATAATTACCAAAACTCTTCTCAGTCTCAATAATAAGTGCATTAGGATAAAATACTTCATAATTATCTTTTTTTATATACCTACTAAAATATATTATAACTGCAGTAAAAATAGACTTGTAAGTGAAAATAAATCAAAAGTACTATACTACGAATATATAATATTTTATTTAAAAAGTCAATTTAATATATAAACCTTATATACTAAAAATAGAAAAAACAATGTACTTGTAAAAATATACAAATACATTGTTTATTATTCTAACAACTATATATTAATCATCCCACTTCTGTGCAACTATCTGACCATTAGCTGACATATAAAGTTCCATAAAGTTATTTAACTTAATCTTAAAGTTCCCAAAATTCTTCTCAACCTCAATAACAGAAGCCTCAGGATACTTACTCTTTATAGAACTTGCAACAGCATTAGGTAAAACATTCATAGGTATAGCAATATACTCAGCGTCTATCTTTATCCAATCACCTGAAACTGAAAAATCTATATCAACCCCATTAGAAAGCTTAACATCAAATTTGCCTCCATCACGCTCAGCCTTCCATATCTGTGCATCAGGAAAAGTGCTAGCAACAAAACTCTTAGCCTTAGCAGGTAAAGTAGCAGGATCTATAATCCAATCAGCAAAAAGTGTAGAATAACTTAAAACACTAAATACGCTAAATAATACTAAAATTTTTTTCATAATTAAAAATTCCTTAAAATTTATTTAATATATTTATTTAATCATCAAACTGCTGACCAAGTAATTGACCAGTAGAAGATATATATAGCTGCATCATATTACTCATCTTAACTTCATAAACATTATAACTCTCCATCTCTACAGCCCAAATCTCTGCATCAGGATAAGTATTCTTTGCAGTGCTAATAACAGCCTTAGGCACCTTATCTAAAGGTATATACCAATCTGCAAATAAAGCACTAGAAGTTAAAGAAATAACGATTATCAAAGATAGAAATACTTTCTTCATTTTCTTATTACCCCTTATTTATATATTTTTTTTCTTTACAATTATAATATAATATATTTACAAAATATTGTCAAGTAATTTGTAAGAAAAATATACTTTTATTGTAAAAAATATATATTTTTTACAAATCTGTAAACTTAATAAGCTCAGAATAAGAAAAAGTATTCTTAATACCAAGAATAGTATATGTAATGGTATAGCGTGATATACACATAATATCTTTATTTTTCAAATAATTAAAAGCAGTTTGAAATACGTCTGAGTATTTAGCTTTTAAAACTGCCTTTTTCTTAACATTAGATTTTGCAGGAATAATAAAACCACCTTCATCTTTAATAACAGCAAATACTTTATTACTATGCCTATCAATAAGCTCTAAAGTCCAAGTATCTACTGGAATAGGAAAAGAGCGTTTATTATTAACATCCAATGTAAGTTCTAATACAACACCATTAACACTAACTTCTCTTACTTTTCTATCTATAGTTTTATACTCTGGGGTATATTTCTTAGCAAATGCTCTATTTCTTTCATTTTCTTGTTCTGGAGTTGTAGCACAAGAAAATAAAAAAATAGAAATAAAAAATAAAAGTATATTTTTCTTTATCATAATAAAATCCTATAAAATATTAGCAGCCATTTCAGAAAGTTTTGACCTCTCTCCCTTTTCTAAAGTAACAGAAGCACTTAATACTTCAGCCTTAGTTCTATCTATCAAATAAGTAAGACCATTATTACGTTCATCAAGATAAGGAGAGTCTATCTGATGTATATCTCCTGTAAGAACTATTTTAGTACCTTCACCTGCTCTTGTAATAATAGTTTTTATTTCGTGCGGTGTAAGGTTTTGTGCCTCATCTACTATTAAATAAACTCTATTTAAACTGCGACCTCTAATATATGCAAGAGGAGAAATAACTATCTTTTCATTCTCAAGCATTTTTTTGATATTTTTACTATTATCAGACTCTTCTGAGTTTATATGCTGAATAACAGATAAATTATCAAATAAAGGTTGCATATAAGGATCTAATTTACTATTAACATCACCTGGTAAATAACCTAAATCCTTATCAGATAAAGCAACAACAGGGCGTGAAAGTAAAATTTGTCTATAATCTCTACGCTTCTCCAAAGCAGCAGCCAAAGCAAGAAGTGTCTTACCGGTACCAGCTTTACCCATAATAGTTACAAGTGGGAGAGAATTATCAAGCAAAGCATCTAATGCTATAGCCTGCTCATCATTACGAGGTTTTATTCCATAAGCATTAATATTCTCACTATCTACATAAAAAATAGATTTTTCTTGCTTTTTATATTTACCTATAACTCTTTCATCATTAAACTTATAATAAAAATAAGTATTTGGATATTTCTTTGTATTAATAGGTATTTGATTTTTCTCTTTTAGAGTAGCAACAAAATCTTTGGCATTCTTTCCAGAAATAGTTTCTATACCTGTAAAAAGTGAAGAAATTTGTTCTATTTTATCTGTATTATAATCTTGAGTTTCAATACCCAAGCTTTTAGCTTTCATTCTCATATTAATATCTTTTGTAATGAGAACTACTCTATAATTTTCCTTTTTTATAGCAAAACCACAAAATATAATTTTATGATCTGGAGTTTTTTCAGAAAATATCTCTCTAAAATCATCACTCTCATCTTTACCAACATAAATAAAAAGCTTACTTCTATTACGTAATAATACTCCCCTATAGAATAAGTCTTCCTTAGAACTATCACACTTTTCTGAAATAGTATCAAGTTCTCGTATAAACTCACGAGCATTAAAGTTAATAGTATCAGAACCTTTCTTAAACTTATCTATCTCCTCTAATACAGTAATAGGAATTACAATATTAGTCTCTTCAAATGAAAATATAGACTTAAAGTCATGTAGAATAACATTCGTATCAAAAATGAAAACTTTTTTATTCGCAAGAAAATTTTTAGTCATAAATAAAAAATCCTTATATAATCGTATACTTTTATAAGTGTAAACTTTCATAAAAAAAATACAACTATTAAAAGTATTTATATCATATAATACTTTAAAAATATAAAGAGTCTGTTTCTTAAAATAAATAAAAAACAAACTCTTTTATAAAATCAATAAAAAATTAAATATTAATTTCTATTAGCACCAATAGAGCTTAAATATTGTATAATTTGTACACGTCTATTTTCAACATCCTGCTTAAACTGTGCCACAACATTATTAGTCTTAGCAAGTTCAGACATATCACGTACAAATTTATCATAAATATTCAAAGCCTCAACTATCATATTCTGTTCTATGTATATATGTCCAATAGCATATAAAGCAAAAGCACCATCTTGATTTATATTATTAGTATATTTGTTATATATAGCCAAAGCATCTTCATACATCTTTCTATTAAGATAAATATTAGCCAAATCAAACTCAATACCACGTCTATCATCCGCTGTAAGCCCATTCATAGCTAAAGTTTCATTAACTATTCTAATAGCATTGTCAATATCAGAACTATTAGCATAAAGTACAATAAGCTCTTTATTAATAGCAAGCATTTGACTAGTATTTTTAGCTCTCTTCTTAGCCTCTATCTTAGCCCAAATAGTCTCATCTAAATCTTGTCTATTTTGATATATATAATTAGCATAAGAAGAATAACTATCAAAAGTATCCTCTTTGATAGCAATATTTCTAAACTCATCAGCTTGCTTTCTTGTAGTTTTTAATTGAGTATCTATTCTATTTTCAAATTGTTTAATTTGATTATAAGTAGAGTTCTGCTCTAAACCTATTCCGCCACCTTTTCCTCTATAAAAAGTTTTCTCTGCACGTAATAATGTAGCTTTAGCTTTATTTAAATACTCAGCCTCTTTCTCATAAGGTGTATCCTTAGAACGAGCTATATATTCATAAGAAGCTGTTAGATTAAAATATGCAGGATAAATTAACTTTTCAAGCTCTATAAGTTTTTCATACATAGTAGCAGCACGCTCATAATTACCATCTAAAATAGCATTATTACCAACTGCAAAATAAACATTAGACATATCAAAACCAATAGTAAGCATTCTATCTTCTTCTTCATACTTTAATTTTTTATACTCTTCTATTTGTTTATTAGCATCTTCTTTTGTGATACCATTAGCATAAATATCTCTATCACCCATAAGAGCTATCAATTTCTCATACATCTTAATCTTTCTATTATACATATCAATCTTAGCAAGACCATAAGAACTAACAAATATTTCACGAGTTAAAAAATCATAATTAGCAATATCCTTAGGATCTCCCTGTATCTTATAACTATTCCAATAATCCTCTTCAGTTTTAAGCTCGGGGAAAGGAAGTTCATACATCTTATTAAATGTTAATACCTCATTTCCATTATAAGAATCTTTTCTAACAGTAGAAATTAAGCCCTCATCAAGAAGTGCATTAATATCATTTGCAATCTTACTATTTTCATAATCTCTTTTTAAATGTTCTTTAGCTATATCTTTATAATCATTAACAGTAAGCTCTTTAAAAAACTCAAGCTCATCAACCAAAGCATACTTAATAGGCTGTACCTTAAATACAAGACCATAAGCCTTAAAATAATAATCTCCAAGTTTCTCAAGACCCTGACGACGCCAAGCCATATAATAAGGACGACCAGATTCTATAAAATCCATATCAACAGCATCAGATATACCTCCAAGCCAGCGTCCATCAGTTTTCATTAGGTTTCCATAAACACGCTCAAAAACATTACCCTTTTGGTCATAAACCTTCAAATCAGGACGACGACGCTCTACCATAGTATAATAAACAAGTCCAAATACCTGATTGTCTCCACCCTCAGTAGCAAATATAGCATTATCAGGAAGTGAGTTCATCATATTATACGAATAGTCATGATTGCTATAATCCTTTGAATTATTATTACGCTTAAAGTTAAAAATAAACATAGGTATTATAATAGCAAGAAGAACTACTGATGATATTATATGATTTTTATTAAATGATGTTGGTGTATCAGTATATTCTTTATTTATTATATTTTTTATATTAGAATTAACATACTCCATATAAAACTGTATACCAAAACCCATTATAACAATAAAGTATAATGTAGCTGGAAGGAAAAATACTTCTACAAATGATAAAGTTCTAACAGATGGAGGTGGATTAGTATATGCCATAAGACCTACAGAGAAGCTAAGTAGTCCAAATACAGCAAAATATCCAACAAACTTATTTTTCTTAAATATCTGAAAAAGACCTGGTATAAATAATAATACACCAAGTATAGTAAGCTGAGTTTTGAATATATTAAATAAAGCTACAACCTGCTCTGGATGAAGTATAAAACTTGCAGGCACATCATTACCAGAAGCTCCATACTGCTTACGATGTATCATACTAAATAAATAACTCAAATTCTCCCAACCACTAGGCTCATTTAATTGCCCCCAGTTTAGAGGAGGTAAAGCTCTTGCTCTTATAGGCATATAAGCATATATCATAACTCCAACTGCAAGCATAAGTAGCATCTGATAATATGCAATAGATATTCCAGTAATATAATCATTGTCATTATTAAACTTATCAATTCTACATAAAACATATCTATAAATTAAACACCAAGCAACAACCACAAATAAAGGCCAAAATACTAAAAATAACCCCTTATAAAGAGTAGGATAATATGGAACCTTTAATTGTCCAAACATATCAGGACGCAAATAAGAACCATTAGCAAGTGCCTTTAATATATCATTCATTATATTAAAGTCTAATAAAGGCTTAAATATAATAGAAAAAAATGAATCATTAGAAGCTACTCCAGGAGGAAAATATAAATATGCCTCATAATTCATTATAAATCTATAATATCCAAAACCTCCTACAAGTAGCAAAAACAAAAATACAAATATAGAAATAAATGAAGTTTCTATATTCTGAATATATCTATCTTTATGTATAAAAAATAAAGTAAGTGCAATAAAAAATAAAGGTGCAAATGCAAAAGGAAGAGTTATATGGTGGTTTGCAAGAGATACACCATAAAGAAAACCAAATGCCATTAAGTATCGAGTACCATAATATGGAACACTATCTTCTGAATGTTTCCACACAGACTCAAACCAATATACTACAATTAAAAGCATAGAAGCAGTTTGAAGTATATTCAAACTATAAACTTCTGCCATAGTAGCCTGTGCCCACATATTATCTGATATAGTAAAAATAATACAAGAAAGTAAAGCAGGAATCTGTACTATAGGAGAAAAACCTCTTTCTATACGATTCATACCCAATACCTTAACCATAATAAAATAGAAAAATATAATAGAAATAGAAGCACAAAAAGCAGAAAATAAATTAGTTCTCCAAGCTATATTACCAAATGGAATATATGTAAATAGCTTACTCATTAAAGTATAAAATGGATATCCAGGAGCATGCCCTACACCTAAGAAATATGCTGCCGTTGTAAGCTCTCCATTATCACCTGCTGATAGAGATGGTGTTAATGTAAAAAAGTAAAGCAAAAACGTGAATAAAAATGCTACAAATGAAAATATATAGTCTATCTTTGAAATATGATAGGGAACTATTTTATATTTTTTATATATAGGCTCCTCTTCACTACTAAATAGTTTCATTAGCATATTTGTTTTCACTTCTTTTTTATTTGAAGTTGTCTTTTCCTTATTATTTTTCTTCATAATTGCATCATACCTTAAATTATAATTTTCACAATTCCGTAAAGTATATCATAATATGCTATATTTTTCTATATCTATATTATATATAATTTTTTTTCATAAATTCTATTTTTATTTACATTTAAGTATTGATTTTTTGTAATAAATTTAGAATAATATAAGTATAATTTAAGTATTTAAAATATAGTAATAGGAAGATTCTCTACAACTCATCTACAAAGAGGATGGTACTTTAACAAACATAGAGATAATGAAAAACCAAATTAATTATATAAGGTATAACACTTAACATAAAAAGAGGCATTTTATATGCCTCTTTATTTTTATAAAACAGTTTTTTAATCAATATATCTACTTATATATTATAGTAAAATAATTGACATAAATATGGATTATTGATAATATTACTAACTGTTAAAATTTAAATTTTATAAGCGAGGAATAATATGTTTACAGCTACATTATACGCACAAGGAACACAAGCTCAAGCAGGAAACCCATTAGTATCTATAGGTATGATGGTTGCAATATTTGCTATATTTTATTTCTTATTAATAAGACCTCAAAGACAACAACAAAAGAAATTAGCACAAGCTATAGCAAATGTAAAAAAAGGAGATAAGGTTATAATTGCTGGAGGAATAATAGCTGAATATTTTGCTGATAAAGATGGTGGTAGAATTGCTGTTGTAAAACTTGGAGAAAATACTAAAATAGAAATTATAAAATCTTCTATATCTGCGGTAGTAACTGAAGAACAGTTAAATGCTGCTACTACTGAAAATAAAAAAGAAAACAAAAAAGAAGAATCTAATAAAATTAAAGAAGACTTAGAAAAAGCTCAAAAAGAAGAAGAGAAGAAGTCGGAATAATTTTCTTTATAAATATCAAAAATATAATTAGGAAAAGTATATGAGTCATAATTTGAGACTTGCCTTTATTATCATAGGGCTTGTTATTATGGGGTGGTTTATTACTCCTACTGTTAAATGGTATTTCCTAACTTCTGAAGAAAAAAAAGAAGAGAGTAATTTATCTCTAGATGAGATGATTGCAAAGGGATATACTAAAGAGCAAATAGATAATGTACAAAAAATTAAGCGTTTAAGAAGAGAAGCTGTAAATTTGGGATTAGATTTACAAGGTGGTATTAGAATAGTTCTACAGGCTGACTTTAATGAGTATGCTAATAGAATTGATAGAAATGTATCTTCATTAACTGAAGAAGAAAAAATTGATGCTATGGAAAGGCTTATTACAAGACTTAGAGGTAGAATAAATCAATTTGGTGTTAGTGAAGTTGGCATACGAAAGCAAGGTGAAGATAGAGTTGTTGTAGAATTACCAGGGGCAAGAGATCCTGATAGAATTAAAAGTGTAGTATTAAGTCAGGGAGCTTTAACTTTTAACTTAGTAGACTCTGAGGCTTCTGCTACTATTACTACAAATGACTTATTACTTGGTGTATTTACAAACACTGCTAAAATACCTGAATATGATAAGCAGGTATATTTTTATAATGAAAAAGATGATTTTGGAAGAAGAATTAGAGGTATACCTATATTTATAAATAAAGAGCCTTCACTTGAGGGAAATGCTTTAATTAATGCTCAAGTTAGCAGTGGGGAGTTTGGTGAAGTTGTTGTTGAGTTTGAACTTAATAATGAAGGGGCTTTACAATTTGCTGAGGTTACTGCTAAAAATGTTAATAGAGCACTTGCTATTGTACTAGATGATAAGGTTATTTCTGCACCTAATATCAATCAAGAAATTAGAGGTGGACGTGGTGTTATAAGTGGTGGTTTTAGCTTGGAAGAAGCACAAGACTTAGCTCGTATTCTTAAAGAAGGGGCTTTACCTATTAATGTAAGCATTGTAGAAGAAGAAGTTGTTGGACAATCAATAGGTGCCGACTCTGTAGCTGCTGGTTCTAAAGCACTACTTATGGCTACTATTTTAGTTTCTATTTTTATGATAGCGGTTTATAGACTATCTGGAGTATTTTCTACTATTGCTATGCTTGTGAATGTTATTTTAATTATTGCAGTACTTTCTCCTTTAAGATTTACTCTTACACTTCCTGGTATTGCAGGATTAATTCTTACTATAGGTATGGCAGTAGATGCTAATGTTATTATATTTGAACGTATTAAAGAAGAATTAAAAATAAAGACAAATGTAGCTGATGCTATTATATCTGGATATGATAGAGCTTTTGCTACTATATTCGACTCTAATATAACAACTATGATAGTTTCATTAATACTATGGATATTTGGTAGCGGTCCTGTACAAGGATTCTCTATTACATTATTCTTTGGTATTTTAATAAACCTATTTACAGCAGTATTTATTACAAGATATATCTATGAAGAGATTATAAGATTAAAACTTGTAAAAAAGGCTGGATTTTTATTTATTTAAAAAGGATTAATGAGAACTATGAATGATATGATAAAAAATAAAATTCCATTTGTTAAGTTTATACCTATTGCTGCTGTTATTTCTACTATACTATTTATTATTTCTATAGTTTTATTTATTAGTAAAGTTTCAAATAATACTATAAATATGGGTATAGATTTTGCTGGTGGTGTAGAACTTAATGTTAAGATAGATAATGATGATGTTATTAATATTGCAACTATAAGAGAGTTATATAAAGACTTTGGTAGTATTAATATACAGGAATTAGAAGGTGAGAAAAATATAAACTCTTTTCTACTAAGATTTAAAGGTTCTAATGAAGAATCTGATAAGGCTTTAGAGGTATTATACAATACTTATGGAAAGGATAAGGTTTTACTTATTGGTAGTAATATTATATCTGGTGTTGTTTCTGCTGATAATTTAAAGCTTGCTTTCTTACTTATTATAGTATCTTGGATTATTATTATGATCTATATTACTATAAGATTTAATTCTAGATATGCCCTTCCTGCTATTATTACACTTATACACAATATTGTTATAGTATTTGGAGTGTTGTTACTACTAAATAAAGAGTTTTCTGTTTTAGTATTATCTTCTATGTTAACACTTATTGGATATACTATAAATGATATAATAGTTGTATTTGATAGAATTAGAGAAAATTACTCAGAGAATAAGCCTTTCAAAGAAATAGTAAATATCAGTTTAAATAGTGTTGTTGGTAGAACTGTTATTACAAGTTTATCTACACTTCTTGCTGCTGGAGCTATACTTATTTGGGGTGGTAATATTCTACACGACTTTGCTTTTACGTTCTTTATTGGTGTTGTAATTGGAACTTATGCTAGTAACTTTATTGCCTCTGGGCTTTTAATATTATTTATGAAAGGAAAAAAATAAATTATTATTAAAAATAAATAATAAATAAAAAAAGTCTCATTATATATAAAATGGGGCTTTTTTATTTTTTAAAGTATTATTATAATCTATATAATATATATGAATAAAATATTTTATAAGGATTTTATAATATGTTAGAAGTTATGAGATGGTTTAGGGCTATAAGTTCTATTCCAAGAGAATCTGGAAATGAAAAAGAAATTAGCAACTTTTTAGTTAATTGGGCTAAAGAAAGAAACTTAGAAGTACATCAAGATAGCTCATTTAATGTTATTATAAAAAAAGAAGCTACAGAAAAATATAAAAATGCACCAACTGTAATTATACAAGGGCATACAGATATGGTTTGTGTAAAGACTAAAGACTCTAATCATAACTTCAATACAGACCCTATAGAAATAATAGAAGATAATGATATTGTTAGAGCAAATAATACAACACTTGGAGCTGATAATGGTATTGCTATAGCTTATGGGCTTGCATTATTAGATTCTAATAATATAGAACATCCTAAAATAGAATTATTATGCACATCTTCTGAAGAAACTGATATGAGTGGAGCTTTATCTTTAAAAAGTAAAAATCTATCTGGGAAGATTATACTAAATATAGATGGTGAAGAAGAGAATGTATTTATTGTAAGTTCCGCTGGAGGTATAACTCCTATTATTAGATTTAATATAAAAAAAGAAAATATTAATGATAATGGAAGCAATTTAAAAATTTCTATTTCTGGACTTAAAGGCGGACATTCTGGAATGGAAATAAATAAACAAAGAGCTAATGCAATAAAAATACTTGCTCGTATATTATATAGTATTAGAGAGTATATAAGTATAATTAGTATTGAAGGAGGCTCTAAAGATAATGCTATAGCTACATATTCAGAATGTATTATTCATACTAACAATAAAGAAGATGTAGAAAATATAATAAATAAGCTATATAAAAATATTAAAAATGAATATTCTTTTGAAGATAGTGATATAAAAATTAATATAGAAGAAGTTCATAATATAAAAGAAACTTTTTCTAAAGATTTATCAAATGATATTATAGATTTCTTAATGGCTATTCCTTATGGCGTTGAGTATATGTATAATAATGATGAACTTAAAGGTCTTGTTAAAAGTAGTTTAAATATTGGTGTTATTAGAGAGTTTAATAATAAAATAGAAGTTATAGTTTCTATTAGAAGTGCTGAAGAGAGTTTATTGGAAGAAATAAATAATAAAATAAAAATTATTGCAAAAAGAACAAATGCAGAAGTAGAAGATACTGCTCCATATCCTTCTTGGAAATTTGAGAAAAATTCTAAAATAATAGAAATTATAAAAGAAACATATAAAGACTTTAGTGGTAGAGAACCTATAATAACATCAGTACATGCAGGGCTTGAATGTGGTATACTAAAACAACTAATACCAGATGCAGACATTGTAAGTTTTGGTCCTGATATTTTTAATGTTCATACTACAGAAGAATATTTTAATAAGGCATCTGTAGAGAGAACTTGGGAATATTTAAAAAAACTATTATCACATATTAAATAATATAATTATTATAAAAAAATAAAGGATACTAATATGAAAAAAAAATTATCATTTCCAAATGTGTTTACCGTTTTATTTATAGTATTAGCTATAGCGTGTATACTTACATATATTATACCAGCTGGACTTTATTCTAAATTAACATACGACTCTTCTTCTAATATGCTAATTATTACAGACACTAGTGGAAACAAATCTCAAGTAGAAGCAACTCAAGAAATGTTAAACTCTATTGGAGTAACTACAAGTATAAATAAATTCTTAGATGGTAGTATATATAAAGCAGTATCTATTCCCAATACATACAAACAAGTAGAGCAAAATCCACAAGGATTTAAAGAATTTTTATTAGCACCTATTCAAGGGGTATATGACACAATAGATATAGCATTATTTGTTTTTATACTTGGTGGTATTATTGGTATTATGAATTATGTTGGTGCTTTTAATGCTGGTATATTTGCATTATCTAAGGCTACTAAGGGAAAAGAATTTCTACTTATAATTTTTATTGCTATAATCATATCATTAGGAGGTACTACATTTGGTCTTGCAGAAGAGACTATTGCATTATACCCTATATTAGTACCTATATTTTTAGTTGCAGGATATGATGCATTAGTATGTATTGCTACTGTTTATATGGCTTCTTGTATAGGTACTATGTTTGCTACTATCAACCCTTTTTCTATGGTGATAGCATCAAATGTAGCTGGAATTAGTTTTACAGATGGACTTAATTTTAGAACTATATCATATATTCTTGGAACTATTCTTACTATTATATATGTTTTAATATATGCTAAAAAAGTGAAAAAAGATCCTACTAAATCTTTGGTGTATGATCAAAGAGAGGAATTTACAAAGAAGTTTCATATAAAAGGAGATGCTCCTGCACTTACTCTTAGATTTAAATTTTTACTTCTTATTTTTATTTTAAGCTTTCTTATTTTAGTTTATGGAGTATCTGCTAAGGGTTGGTGGTTTAATGAGATGACTGCATTATTTTTGGTTGTTTCATTTATTTTGGCTATTTTTTCTGGTATTGGAGAAAAAGAATTTGTTAATCAATTTATTATAGGGGCTGCTGATTTACTTGGTGTAGCACTTATTATTGGTGTTGCTCGTAGTATTAATATTGTATTAGAAGATGGTATGACTTCTGATACTATACTTTATTTCTTTTCTAATTTACTAAGTAATGTAGATAAGAATATATTTATAGTTTTAATATTTTTTGTATATATTATATTAGGATTTTTTATACCTTCTACATCTGGGCTTGCAGTATTTTCTATACCAATAATGGCTCCTCTTGCTGACACTGTTGGAATTAATAGAGATGCTATTATATCGGCTTATATATATGGACAAGGGTTAATGGCTTTCATTACACCTACTGGACTTATATTAGCTTCTCTTGCACTTGTTAATGTAACTTATAATAAATGGCTTAAACTTATTATGCCTTTCATTTTTATGCTAATTATACTTGCTATTATTATGCTACTTATACAAGTTAATTTTTCATAAAAATAAAAATAATATTTACAAATTATGATTTTTTTGTATGATAATAATCAAAATAACTATTTAATGGATTTATATTTATGGAAGAGTTTAATATTATAGACAAAATTAAAAGATTAACTAGCATGAATGATAGAAGCAATAATCTCAATATAGGAGATGATTGTGCTGTATTAAAAAATATGAGTAATGAAAGAGATATTCTAATCACTACAGATGCTTTAGTAGAAAATATACATTTTGATTTGAAGTATTGTACATTTTATGATATAGGCTATAAATCTGCTCAGGTAAATATTAGTGATATAATATGTAAGGGTGGAGCTCCTAAGAGTATGTTTATATCTTTATCTATACCTTCACGTATTAGAGAAGAAAATATTATGATGTTTTATAAAGGTCTTTTAGATGCTTCTAGTCATTATAATATAGAAGTCTCTGGAGGCGATCTTACATCTTCTAAAGATTCTTTTTTTATTTCTATTACATTAGTTGGTATTATCAATAAAAATAAGGCTGTATTAAGAAGTAATGCACAGGTTGGAGATAATCTTTATGTTTTAGGTACTCTTGGAGAGAGTGATTTGGGATTAAAAAAATTAATGAGTGGAAAATTTGATATTAATGATAAGGTTGTACAATCTCATTTAAGACCAAAACTTTTTGTAAAAGAATGGCAAAATATTTTAAATAAGTATTCTGTAAGTTCTGCGATTGATGTTAGTGATGGTCTGCTACAAGAAGCTAATCATATAGCTACTGCCTCTAATGTACAAATAGAAATTTGGGAGAACTCAAACTGGGCTTTAGTAAATAGTGAATATGCCACATCTAATAATAAAAAAGATATACTTAAGTCTATACTTACAGGTGGTGAAGATTATGCTATTTTATTTACAAGCTCTAAAAAAATAGATGATGATAATAATATAATACGTATAGGTAAAGTCCTTAATTCTTATAATTCATCTAATAGAGTTCTTTTTATAGATAGTAATGGTAATAAAGTAAACTTCAATGTTTTAGGATATCAGCATAGATAAGTATCATAATAAATATAGGAGTATTTTATGACTTATAAAGAAATAGCTATTAAAATTTTAGAAGATAGTGATATTCCATTAAGTACAAAAGAAATTTGGCAAAAAGCATGTGAAAAAGAATATGATAAAGAATTAGAAGAGACTTTTAGAAAAGAAAATCCAGACTTTAAAATTAGTCAAACTCCTGATGCAAGTTTAGGTGCTAAAATATATATAGATATAAAATATAATACAAATAATTCTACATTTATAAAAGTAGGTAGAGGAAAATTTTTCTTAAGAGAAAAAGAACATATTCTAAATAATAGTATAGAAAACAATATTGAAGAAGAAATTGAAGAAAAAGAAAAAACAGAAATATCAATAAATACTAATATTAAAAATATTAAAGTAAAAGAAGAAGATTTGCATATACCTTTAAGTAAATATTTACATACAATGAAAATATATTCTAAAACTATAAATGCAAACTCAACTACTACACAACAAAAAGGAAAAATGAAATGGGGAACACCTGATATTGTAGGGGTTACTTTTAGAGAAAACATTAATGAAAATATTTTAGAATTATTTAATAATATTAACTTACCTACAGTTGAAATATATGCTTATGAACTGAAATTACAAATAACATTAAGTAATTTAATAGAATATTATTTTCAAGCTGTATCAAATTCATCTTGGGCTAATGAGGCTTGGCTTGTTGCTATGGAAATAGATGTTAATGATGCTGAACTTATAGAAGAAATAAAAAGGCTAAATCAATCTTTTGGAGTTGGTGTAATATATTTAAACTATACAAGCCCAGAAGATTCTGAGATAATAATTTCAGCTAAAAAAAGAAACTATTTAGATATAGACACTATGAATAAATTAACTCAAAATAATCAGTTTAATGACTTTATAAAAAATGTTAACAAAGTAATAAATCCTGACCATAAATCTAAAAATGATATAGTTTCTAATTTTATTAATACAAATATATTTAATAATATAAACTAAAAAAATAACTCCCAAGCAACAAGTAATAATATGCTTGGGAGCTGTTATTTAGTAGCACAAAATTATTTTTTATTTATTTTCTATCCTTCAAAATAACTATATCTTCACCTTCTAACTCTACCATCTTAACTGCAATATACTGCTCCTCTGCAACATTTAATGATATACCAACATAATTGGCATAAAAAGGAAGCTCTCGACCAAATCTATCTACTAAAACTAATAATGACACTTTCTTCGGACGTCCATACTCAAATAAAGCATTTAAAGCTGCTCTTATTGTTCTACCTGTATATAATACATCATCTACAAGCAAAATACTTTTACCTGTAATATCAAAAGGAATATCTGTATTCTTTACTTGTGCCTCTTCTGATACTTGTGTTAAATCATCTCTATAAAGATTAATATCTATAGCTCCAAGAGGTATATTAACACCTTCTTTCTCATCTATTATATTTTTTAAGCGAATACCTAAAAAATCACCCCTTCTTCTAATACCAACTATAGAAAGTGAAGATAAATCCTCTTTTTCTATAATTTCAGCTGCAAGTCTCTGTAATACTTTAATATATTCTTCTGATTTTAATAAAACTCTCATAATTAAATAAATACCTTATTTTTTTAATATAGTATAATCATTAAAAAAACAAAAATCAATATTATTTATATATTAATTAGATTTATAGAATATTTTTCTACAAGCTCATTGTACATATTTAAACTATTCTCTTCACTTATAATACTACTGCTACAATTCATCATCATATAAATCTTTTTTGTAATCTCTTTATTATCTTTATAAATCTCACAAAACTGTCTTATAGTAGTATAAACACAATAATCTTTAGCCTCTCCACAAACATATATTTTGTCATAATTAGCAATATTTTTTACCCACTCAATATTATAATTATTATCACTAATAACCTCAGGATTAATAGCTCCATACATTTCAGTAAATTTATAAGTACCCTTAATAATCTTTTGAGTATTAACACCGCTAACAGCCTCAAAAAAATAAAGTATATTAGAAAGCTGTTTTTCTATAAGCCATCCATCAGTAGCATATAAACAATGATAAGGCCATATTGTTAGATTCTTACTACCCTGTTTTTTTAATTGTTTTACATATTCTATTTGTAAATCTTTATCAACTACTGGAATAATCTCTTTATTTTCTATTTTTTCTAATGTAACTTCTGTAAAAGGAGATACATAATCATTATTATTTTTCCAAAAAGATTGAAAAAATATAGAGTCATAATAGTGTGTATCAAGTGTTATATAAATATTAGATAAACTCTCTAAATTATCATAAATAAAATGTATTATATTATTAATATCATTAACAGCACCCTCAACAGCTAAACTACCTTTTTTAGAATCTATAAAATCTCTTTGAGGATCTATTATTAATAATACTTCATTTTTAATCTTATTAATTTTTTGACTATATGCAACATTTAATATATCTTCAATCTTTATAGGATTTTCTTCTTTTCCTATATATTTTTCATCTATTATTTTCTCTAAAATACTCATAATATACTCCTTTATAATAATATATTATTATGGTATTATCAAAAACTTAGTAGTAGAAAGTATAATACTTAATACCAAACAAATAATAGCTATTAAGATAAATATTTTATAACTATCATCATACTTCACATTAGAATCATCTAATATAGGTTTCTTCTCAAGTTTATCTATAGTACTATAAACATTATCAAGAGCAGAGCTTGTTTTAGCATTAAAATATCTGCCACCTGTAGTTTTTGCTATATCTATTAGTGACTTTTCATTTAATGTAAATGTAGTTCTTATTCTTCTCTTTCCATAATTAGCATCATCATAAGTAACCCAAGCACTACTTCCACTAGCATCTCCAATACCTATAGTATATATTTTTATATTAAAATCTGCTGCTATTTGTGAAGCTAATGTAGGATCAATTTCTCCAGAATTATTCTCTCCATCTGTAAGTAGAATAATAACTTTTTCATTATCCTCTTTGACACTTCTAAGCATATCAACAGCAGTAGCAATACCAAGCCCTATAGAAGTAGAACCATTTTTATCTATCTGAATATTACGAACCTCATTTTCTAAAGTCTTATAATCAAAAGTAGCTGGAGATATAACAGTAGAACGAAGAGCAAATGATACTAAACTAATTTTATCATAATTTCTTTTTTTGATAAAATCTATAATAACCTTCTTTGAAGCCTCTAATCTTGTAGGAGTCATATCTTCAGCAAGCATAGAGGGTGAAACATCTATTACCAGTGATATATATATTCCATTTCCATTAATATTTGCTGATGTATCTACTTTAGCAGGTCTTGCAAGTGCTATAATAGAAGAAGTAAGTGCTATCATAGTAAGAATAAATGGTATATCTTTAGCATAATACTTAGACTTAAGCTCATTAGACATACTTACTCTTGGATGCTTTATTGAATATAGAGAATTTTTTCTAGTCTTTATATAAATAAAAACAATAATAGGTATTAATAATAATAAAAATAGGAAATATGGAGCAACTAAAACCATTATAACAATAATCCCTATAAGAATAGTTTTGGTTTATTATTATACAATAAAACAAATAAAAATCTATTTAGTATTATTTATCATTTTTTTTATATAAGAAACCAATAGTTATAATAATAATCCCTACAAGCATAGTAAGAGGAGCTAAGAAACCCATAAAACCTTCAGGATGCTCACCTACTAAGTATATAAATAAAAAACTAATGGCAAATAAAACTAAGCCTATGAATAGAATTATCAGATTTTGTTTTGAGAGTTTATCGTGATTATTAATCATAATTAGTAGAAAAACCTTTGCTCGGGGCCGGACTTGAACCGGCACGACCGCAAGGGTCAGCAGATTTTAAATCTGCTATGTCTACCAATTTCATCACCCGAGCTAATTGAATAATATTTTACTACATTAATAAAAAAAAATCAAATATATTTTCTATTTTTTTATAAATAAATTAGTTTATATATATTTTTATTTGAAGTATAATATATTAAGTGACTTATAATTGCTTTTTTAGGAGTTTATTATTATGAGAGTGTTATTATTAATATTATTGTTTATTTATAGTTGTTCTTACAATAAAGAAAAAGAGTTTAATAAAATTACTAAAAATAGTTTTTTAATAGCTGAAGACTCTAATTTAATTTTTGATGATAAAAATAATATTTTAGATGGAAATAGTAATGAAATAAAATACTATTTTGCTGGTATTTATGATAATGATATTTACTATTATTATCTATCTAATTTTGATTATAATTCATCATCTAATACTAATAATACTATAAAGTATTATGAAAAATTTAGAATTAATAATAATTTCTTAGAGAAAAAAGTTTATTATGAATATGTAGGTAGTTCAGAAGAAAGTGTAATTATAGATTTTAATGATATAGAAACATTAAAAACAACTACATTAGATGGAGACTATGTTGTAGTTGGGCTTATAGCAAATAAAACTAATTATACAACATATAATAATTATAAATCTAATAAGTTTGTAGGTATATTTGAAGCTATAGAAAAATCTGATATATCTATGGAAGTAGTAGAAAAAGAAGATTTTAGTATAAAACTATATTCAGATGATATAGAAACTGATAATATATACTTAAGTCAATATTCAGATAATAGTAGATATTTATACTTAGAAAGTGATGCAGAATACTCATTAGAGTCATTTCCAATACTATTAATATTAGTTGATGATAATACTATATATGCAAATATTAACTTTTATGACAACTCTACTCAAAAAAATATTAAGTATAATGGTTATATGAGAAGAAAAAAGTAGTATTTTATATTTCTACAACTTTATTTTCTCTTAGTGACTTAAGAGCACACTCAGCTGTTTTGACAGAGCTTATAGCAGCAGTACCATTAAAGAGTTTTTTATATTCATCATCAATATTACCTGTTTTAAGATAATTATCAAAATATAATAACTCTCTACTTAAAATTGCAGTAAGCCATTTAGGAGGTAATGTATTAGGATTTCCATACATAATACCTCCATTTATATTATTATAAATCTCTCTTCTCTCTTTATCTTCTTCTTCATTATCCCCAAGAGAAAAATACTCTATACCATCTTTAGTTTTAAGAGTTCCTTTAGCATCAGTAAAATTAAGCTCAATAGCACCACCAGTACCATTTATAGTAACAAAATGTTTAGCAAAATGAAAAGAAGACCCATACTGCATAGTAGCAAATCTATTATTATCAAACTTCAAAGATAAAAATAAAGTATCATCTTCATCACCATATCCTTCACCATTATGACAAATATTTCCACCAATAGTATAAACACTTTTGGCATCTCCAAGTATAGACTGAATTAAATCTATCTCATGTATATGATGAAATAAATGACCACCAGAATACTTTTGCATCTTTTTCCAGCTTACTTTATCCTTTTTCTCTTCAAAACCAGTTCTCTCAGCATGACAAAATATAAGTTCCCCTATTCTACCATCCCTTATAAACTCTTTTGCTTTTCTTACCCCATTCATAAAGTATAATATATGCCCTGCCATAAATGATACATTATTTTTCTTGCACTCATCTATCATATCTTTAGTATGAGAATAAGATAAAGCAATAGGCTTCTCACAGAAAATATGTTTCTTATTTCTTGCAGCAAAAATAACATCATCATAATGTACATAGTTTGGAGATGAAACTATCAAGGCATCAAAATCTACATTATCAAACATCTCTTCTTTAGTCTTAAAATATTTAATACCCATATCATTAGCAAAATCTTCACCATTATTTGGAGAAGTAACTGCAACTATATCTATATTATTATGTTTTAATATTCTAATAATATCTTTTGCAAAATATCCACAACCAGTTATAGCATACTTAATTTTTTCTTTAATCATATATAATTCCTAATATTAATACTTATATTGCATTTTTAATATTGTTTATTATAATAATTATATTAATAAAACATCAAAAATCAAATTATTAAAAAAAGGAAATTCAAATGATAGCAAAAAATAACTTTGGTAATATAACAAAAACTTTTGGATTTAAAATATTAATAATATGTATATTAACACTTTTATTATTAATACCTATTAATATGATTACAGAAGTTATATCTGAAAGACTAACTTATAAAGAAGAAGCTATTGATTCTATCATCTCTCCTTTAGGGTTTAATACTGAAATAGAAGGTATTGTAATTGCAATTCCATATTTAAAGTTTTATAGTAATAGCTATAAAAAGGACTATATATTCTATACACCTGAAGAATATAATATTTCTGGAGATGTTGAAACTTCTGTTTTAAGTAGAGGAATATTTAAAGCTCCTATTTATAATTCTGTACTAAAGGTTGATGGAAAGTTTTCTGCTTATAACTCTGAGTTTTTTAATAGTATAACAGAAAGTGATAATACAATTTTGTATGATGAGGCTGTATTATTAGTTGGAATAAGAAATAAAAAGAGTTTATTAAAATTACCTAAAATACTTTTAAGTGATAATACTGAGCTTATATACTATGACAAGGCCGACTCTATAAATATAAAATTCTTTCATAATAAGTTTATATATAAAATATATAAAGAAAATTTGATAAATGGGTTTAACTTTAAAACAGAATTAAATATACAAGGTGGAAACTCTATTAATATAAAAGCTCTAGCAACAGAAAATAATATATCTATATCATCAAAATGGAAAGATCCAAGCTTTATAGGTAACTTTCTACCAGTAGAGAGAGAAGTATCAAAAAATGGATTTATTGCAAAGTGGTTTATAGCAGGATTTAATACTTCATTTAGCAAGTATTTCACAAGTGATAAAGAATACTCAGATAATGATAATATTAAAATATCATTCTTACTTCTAAATGATAATTATAATAAAACATTAAGAAGTATTAAATATGCAATTCTTTTTATATTTATACCATTTTTAGTATTATTCTTATGCGAAGTGATTTCTGGTATTAGAGTTCATCCTATTCAATATATTTTAATAGGATTATCTAATGTTATATTCTACCTACTATTACTTGCAATATCAGAACACTTAAATTTCAATATAAGCTACCTAATAAGTACTATAATGGTTACAGCATTAACATCAATATATATAGGCTATATTATAAAACATAAAAAATACACTATAATTATATCAGTAGTAGAATCATTAATGTATATATTTCTATTTGGTATACTACAATTAACAGACTATGCTCTACTTGTTGGTACATTAGGACTATTTACTATCATAGCATTTGCAATGTATTTTACTCGTAATATAGATTGGTATGCAGATAATAAATAATATAAAAAATAGATAATAAAAACTACTATAGATAATATATAATAATATTATCTATAGTAGCTACCACATCTTCTCTAATTTTGTAATACCTATAATATCAAAACAAATTCCAAGAACTTTCTTTACAGCATTAACTAATTTTAATCTTTGATTACGAATATTATCATCATCATCTAATACTATATTCTCATAATAAAACTTATGTAATGCAGAAGAAACCTCATACATATAGCTAAGCAATGTATAAACTTCAAGAGACTTAGAACACTCATATACTTCATCAGGAAATCTTAAAATCATCTTAGCAAGTTTTAAAGTAGTTTCATTTGATATATCAGTAATATCAAAATCTATACCATCATCATAAGTCATATTTTTCTCTTGTAGCTTAAAAAATATATTACATATTCTTGCATAAGCATACTGTACATAATAAACAGGATTATCATTATCTCTTTTTTTAGCAAGCTCCAAGTCAAAATCAAGAGAAGAAGAATAAGAACGCATAAGAAGAAAATAACGAGTAGAATCAACTCCAATCTCATCTATAACCTCTTCAAGGCTAATCATATCCCCAGTTCTCTTACTCATTCTAACTAATTCTTTACCCCTAAATAATCTCACCAACTGTCCAAGTATAACCTTTAAAGTAGCACTATCATTACTAACAGCACGTACAGCAGCAGTAATACGAGGTACATATCCATGATGATCCGCACCTAATATATCTATTAAAGTATTATATCCCCTATCAACCTTTGTTTTATGATATGTAATATCAGGAGCAAAATAAGTATAGCTACCATTACTCTTTTTAACAACTCTATCTTTGTCATCTCCAAATAAAGTACTCTTAAACCATAAAGCATTATCTTCTTCAAATAATAAATCAGATTTCTTCAAAAACTCCATAGTAGCTTCAAGCTCACCACTTTCTCTTATAGCAAGCTCAGAAGCATAATTATCCATATTAGCACCAAATTTTTCTAATAGTTTCTTTTGCATATCAAGAATAATATTCTTAGGCTCCCCATCTATAGAAGCAATATCTTTTATATAAGAACCATGATAACCATCCTCAGGAATATCACGCCCCTCTTTTACAGCCTTTACACTCTCATTTAATTTAGTAATTTGCTCACCAGCATCATTAACATAAAATTCCTGATAAACATTATGCCCAACATACTTAAGAACATTAGAAAGTGTAGAGCCAATAGCAGCCCATCTACCATGCCCTATATGAAGTGGTCCTGTAGGATTTGCACTAACATATTCTATTAAAATATTTTCTTTTTCTTCTACAGTGTTTCTACCATAATTATCATCTTTTAATAAATTATTAATAGAACTATTAATATAGTCTTTAGATAAAGTCATATTAATAAAACCAGGGCGTGCAACTTCTACTTTATCAAATATATTAGTATTAATTTTTTCTATAATAGAGTTTGCAATATCAAAAGGATTTTTTTTAAGCCCCTTAGCAAGTTTCATAGCAATAGGAGAAGCATAGTCTCCAAACTTATCATCAACACAATATGAAATTTCAATAAGAGAATTAATATTATCTATATTCTCATTGATACTTTCTAAATATTTTAAAACAGCATTTTGAATTTCTTTAAAAACTACTTTCTTTATCATAGACTATTAAGTTAATCCTAAAAAATTTTATATTCCAGCTAATAGTATAATAAAGTTTAAAATTCCGCAAGTTTATAATAAAAAATCAAATTAAATAAAAAAAATATATTTAAAAGTTTATTCTTAATGATATAATTAATAAAACATATAACTTTATAAGAGTCAAACCTATGCCTAATTTTTTTAAAAGCCAATCCACAGAAGCAAGAAGAGATTTAATTCTACACGGTCCTATATTAAATACATTAATGATGCTATCAATACCAATACTACTTATGAATGTTGTAGTATCAATACTTCCTGTTATAGATGGACTTTTTCTAAATAATTTAGCTGGTAGATTAGTAGCAAGTAGTGTTGTATTTTCTGACCCTATTATACAGATAATGACTGCATTATCTCAAGGTTTGGGTGTATCTGCTATGGCTATAGTAGGGCAATATAATGGTATTGGAGATTTTAAAAATGCTAAAAAGGTATCTACTCAAATAGTTGTTTTTGCTGCCCTTATGGGACTTTCTATGAGTCCTATTTTATATATTGTTAGTATATTAGTATCTTCTAATTTACATGAGGGAATAAAAGAAAATGTATATACATATTTAAGTTTATACTCTTTTGTTATACCTATGAATTTTATGGCTGCTATTTATAATGGTATAAAAAATGCAAATGGTAAGCCTGAAGCTACTTTTATACGTATAGTATTTTTAGTTATTTTTAAGATAATATTTAACTTCTTATATATTTTCTTATTTAGAATGGGTGTTATTGGAAGTGTATTATCTTCTTTTTCTACTTATATACTTGTTACAACTTGGATGTTTTATGATTTATTTATAAAAAATAGTGAGGATAAATTAACTCTAAAGGGATTCAAATTTGATTGGGGTATTATAAAAGAAGTAATGGTTATAGGTGTTCCATCTATGCTCACTACGGCCCTTGCTAATTTTGGTTTTTTCTTAATTAATAGTGAGGTTGAGAAATATGGTCCTGCTATACTTAATGCTCAGGGAATAGTAACAAATATAACAGCTATTTGTTTTAATTTACCAACAGCATTTGGTCAGGCACTTACTACTATGGTTAGTATGAATATAGGGGCAAACTATCCAGACAAGGCAAGAAAGTCTTGTTATACTGCACTCACTATGGGTATTATACTTTCTATTGTACTTATAATCATTATGATTCCTCTTTCACCACATATTACTATACTATTTACAAGAGATAATGAAGTATTAAATGTAGCTAATGGTGGACTTCCTGTATTTATATTATCTATTTTGGGATTTGCTGTTACTATGATTATAAATGGAGCCTTAATAGGATTAGGACGCACTCGTATACCACTTATAACAAGTGTACTTAGAATATGGTTGTTTAGATTCTTATTTATACTTGCTACTACATCTACTTTAGGATATTGGTCTGTTTTCTGGGGTAATTTATTTTCTAATACATTAGCTGGAATTATATCTTTAATTATTATTATTAAAACTCCTTGGAAATCTGTTCTTAATATTGAAACTGATAATTTAATGATGCTTAAAACAAAACTATTTATAGATCAATTAGGAGCTAAAATTTTTCCGCATAAAATTGGTACAAGAAAAGACAATAAAAATGATATAAAAGCAAAAATATCTAATAAAATAGAAAAAGTAAATATATTCAGTAATACAAAAACATCAGATGAAAAAGAAAAAAGAAAATTAGAAAAAGAAGAAAGAGCTATTAAAAGAGAAGAAGAACATAATAAAAATAGAGAAATATTAAAAGAAAAAATAGAAAATATTAAAAGACAAAAGTTAGAAGAACATAGAGAAAGATTAATAGAAAAAAATCACAAAAGAAAAGAAAAAGAAAAAAGAAGATTAGAGCATAAAAAGTATATAGAAGAAAGACGTGAAAATAGAATAAAACTTAGAGAAGAAAGAAGAAAAGAGCTTGAAGAAAAAAGAAAAGAATTTCAAGAGCGTAGGAGAGCTTTAGAAGAGAAAAGAAATAAATTAGATAAATAATTAATTTTTAATATTATCTCTATACACAGGTTGGAAAATTTCTCTTAATAATTTTCTATTGATATTCTTACCAATAAAAACTATTTCGCCCTCTTCATTTTGAGTATTCTCACATCCAGTAATAGCATAATTACCACCAACAACATCATACTTCAAAATATTATCTCTACACTTTATAAAACCCTTAGAACGTGCTATAGAACCAAAACGACCTCTAACAAGTTGTTCTAATAACATCATAAACACATATTCATTTTCTATATCACATCCTTTCATACTTATAGATTCTGGCATATCATCTAAGTCTGATTCTCTAAAAATAGCCTCATACTTATCATCTAAATAAGACTTTAATATAGATTCCCACCACTCTTTTTCTTTATGAGTATAATGATCTTCTATAATTTCTACATTTGAAAATGAAACATTATTATCATTAAATATTTTTTCTATCTTTTTTATTAGCTCTTCTCTCTCTATATTATCCTTATTCTCCATTTTTGATATTATTATACGAGAACTATTTAATAATTGATCTACATAAATATCATTATAATTCTTAATAAAAGTATCAAAAGCATTACCATCTATAATAGTTATAGGTTTTAATAATACTATTTTTTCATATTCTATTTGTTTTATATTATTTATTATATTACTTAATTTTGCCACACCTGTAGGTTCTACTATTAAATATTCAGGATCTAATGAATTTGATATTGTAAGTATTGAAGAAGCAAAATCCTTTTTCATACTACAGCATACACACCCCTCAGTAAGCTCCCAAATATTCATTCCCTCATCTTTAAGAAGAGTAGAATCAATATCCACATCCCCATACTCATTTTCCATTACGACAAAATCTCTTTTAGTCTTATTAGCCATCTCTTTAATAAGAGTAGTTTTACCAGCACCTAAAAAACCTGAAACTATTAATACTTTCATAAAATTCCAATATATATTTAATTTTTATAAACATCAAAATTATAGCAATAAAAAATTAAAAATCAATTTATATTTTTACGAAAAATATTTATAGACTTTTATAGTTTTTTGAATAAACTTATAAATAGTATAAAATTTGATTTATTATGAATAAAAAAAATACACTAATATTTACAGCAACAACTCTAATAGTAGCAGGATATTTTTTATACAAAAAGTATCATAAAAAATCTATTAAAACTTATGATAAAAACTTTAGGCTATATATTAATAATAGTTGGGATATAGAAAATAATAATAACAACTCAAACTTAGAACTTGTAAATAAAGAAAAAAATATATATTTAATAATATACTCAGAAAAAAAAGATGATGATATATCATTAGAAGAATATAATAATCATACTATACTATCTATAAATAATAATATTATAAAGCAAAATAAAACAAAACTCGGACAAAATAATGCTATAATTAATATATTTCCAGATGATAGTATTAATTACTTCCTCTATACTATAGAAACAAATAAATATTTTCATAAATGTATAATAGCATCATTCAATACATCTTCAATAAATATAGACTATACTAACTCTATCTTATCTACACTTAGAGAAATACAATAATATATTTTTTATAAAAAAATAAAAATTATGTTAAATTGATATTGACAATTTAACAAAACTACAAATCACAATGTTACTTTCAACTTATTTACAACTATAACTAATGCAAATTTTGATAAAGAAGTATTTTATAGAAGAATAGAATATACTACAGACTTATGTCACAAATTAGCTGAAAGAGTAAAAGATAAATCATTAATTTTAGAAGAATCTTTATGGAAGCCAGCAAATAAGAGTGATATTGATAATAAATCTTTTAAGGTTGGTGTACTTGAAGAGAAGAATGAAGATATTAGAAGTTTAAAAGAGACTGTAATATATGGTATTAAGGGTTTAAGTGCATATATGAAGCATGCAAATATGCTTAAATATGAGAATGATGATATTGATGCTTTTATACAGAGAGCTTTAGATACTACATTAAGAGATGATGCAGATTTAAATGAATTATTAGTATTAGAAACTGGTAAGTATGGAGTTGATGGTATGGCTTTATTAGATAAGGCTAATACTTCTACTTATGGAAATCCTGTTATGACTAAGGTTAATATTGGTGTTGGAAAAAATCCTGGTATATTAGTATCTGGTCATGATTTAAAAGATATGGAAATTTTATTAAAGCAAAGTGAAGGAAGTGGTGTTGATATTTACACACACTCTGAAATGTTACCTGCACACTATTACCCTGAATTAAAGAAATATTCTCACTTTGTAGGAAATTATGGTAATGCTTGGTGGGAACAGAAAAAAGAATTTGAAAGTTTTAATGGACCTATACTTATGACTACAAACTGTATAGTACCACCATTAGATAGTTATAAAGATAGAGTTTATACTACAGGTGCTGCTGGTTTTGAAGGTATCAAACATATAGACAGTGATGATCCTAATAATAAGGACTTTACACCTATTATAGAACATGCTAAAAAATGTAAGCCTCCTATAGAAATAGAAAGTGGTTATATTGTTGGAGGATTTGCTCATAATCAGGTTTTAGAATTAAAAGATAAAATAGCAGAAGCTGTTAAGAGTGGAGCTATTAAGAGATTTATAGTTCTTGGTGGATGTGATGGTAGACACAAAGAAAGAGATTATTATACAGAGTTTGCAAAAAAACTACCTAAAGATACTGTAATATTAACAGCAGGATGTGCTAAATATAGATATAACAAATTGGACTTAGGTGATATTAATGGTATACCTCGTGTATTAGATGCTGGTCAATGTAATGACTCTTACTCTCTTGTAGTTATTGCTCTTGCATTAAAAGATATGTTTGGACTACAAGATATTAATGATTTACCTATAGTATATAATATAGCTTGGTATGAACAGAAAGCTGTTATTGTTTTACTTTCTTTATTATACTTAGGAGTAAAAAATATTCATCTTGGACCAACAATTCCTGGATTCTTATCTAAGAATGTTGTAGATATATTAGTTGAGAAATTTAATCTTTCTGGCATATCTAATGTTGATGATGATTTGAATAAGTTTAATTTAATAGCTTAATATAGTTATCATCAATTTAATATAAATTAAATAGGAGCTTATCTTAAATTTAAGATAGGATATTTTTTTATTGAAAATAAAATTATTATTGCTATAATGCTAAACAACTTTATTATTTATGGAGTAAACTAATAATGAAAAAACTTTTTTTATTTTTATTTATTATAGTAATAATCTCGTGTAATAAAAAAGAAGATACTTTAGAAAAAGAAAAAATAATTGAAAATATTTTTAATACAAATAATATAAATGGCACTTTTGTATTTTATGATTTAAATCATAATAAATATACTATATACAATAAAGAAAGAGCAGAAAAAAGATATTATCCTGCTTCTACTTTTAAAATTTTTAATAGCTTAATAGCTTTAGACTCTAAAGTTGTAAATGATGTTGATGAAATATTTTATACTTATAATGGAGAGAAAGTATTTTTAGAGTCTTGGGCTACAAACTCAAATTTAAGATATGCTATTAAAGTTTCTCAAGTTCCTGCATATAAATATATAGCAAAAAAAGTTGGGCTTGAAAATATGAAAAAATATATAGAAAAGCTTGAATTTGGAAATAAAAATATAGGAGAAAAAATAGATACTTTTTGGCTTGAAGGACCTCTTGAAATAAGTGCTATAGAACAAGTAGAGCTATTAACAAAGTTAGTAAAAAAAGAATTACCATTTTCAAATGATATTCAAGAAAGTGTAATTGATATAATAAAATTAGAAGATACAGATAAATATACTCTATATGGAAAAACTGGACTTACTGATTATAATAATGAATCTATAGGCTGGTTTATTGGATTTGCAAGCACTAAAAACAATAAATATATATTCGCACTAAATATTGATAATATAGATTCATCATATTTAGAAAAAAGAATTAATATATCAAAACTATGTTTAGATGCATTAATAAATAATTAATACTTATTTTTTATATGCCTAAATAATAATATATTTAGGTGTATAAAAAATATTATTTCGCTCTACCCAAGCTATAATTATATACTATATCAATATTTCCATCTTTATTTTTAATATTTTCTAAAATATAACTAGTTTTATTATGCATTCTAACACAATCAAAAATAACTATATTACCCTTACTGTCTATAATATCTTTATCCATACAATTATTACATCCTACAGACATACTTTTAGGACAAAATGTAAAATTCATAGTAGGTATAAATCCTCTACGAATAGACAATGTATTTTTAAGTCTTTTACCAGCCTCTATGGCAGAAAATACAACACTACATCCAATTTTATATAAAAAGTCTACAGTATAATTATTAATAGCATTCATACCAATACCAGCCCAAACTATATTAGTATCTCTAAAAGCCTCTATATGCCCTAAATTATTACATACAACTATCATATCTTTTCTAAGAGTAACTATATTTTTTACAACTTCTAAATCTTTATCAAAAGTAACATGAGGTAATATAACTCCATCTATCCTACCACTGTCAAATAAATCTATAATATCCAAACTATACTCTTTAGGAAAATATATAACCTTATCATAATTAGAAGTATCAATTCCTTCAAATTTTGAAATATCATTTAGAATTAATACTTTTAAATCTAAATTAGGATAAGATATTTTTTGATTATATAAAGTTTTATCATACTCAAATACCCTTTTTTGTAAAAGAATATTTTCCATCTTTTCAATAATAAAACGCCTTGCCTCATTTAATATTTTTACAGGAATAAAAGGATTATTAAATCTAATATCAATATTAATATTTTCAAACTCAAATACAGTATTACCCGTTTTAGAAAGTGATGATAATATATCTTCTTCTGTAGTAATAGACTTTTTAGCTTCTTGAACATTATATTCAGAAATATATTCTATACCATTAAATCTGCTGTCACATCTACTACTTACTGTCAATTTTATTTTATTATCTATAATACAATCCAAAGAAAGTAAATGCTTAAAACTATTTTTTTCTATAATTTCATTAGCATAGTTCATCTGTATTCTATCTGTTGTACGATAAACCTTATCACCTACATAAACATCTTTTAAAATAGAACTAAAACTTAAATTACCCTTAGCACGCTCAACTCTAATACCATCTTTATAAAGATCAGAAATCTCCATTCCAACCTTACCACTCTCTCCAATAGATATACCATCATAAACATTAAGTTCTGTATGGGCTTTTATATATATCTTATTCTTCTTATAAGATACAACTTCACCAATCTCTTCACCACTATGACTAGGCTTATAATTTTCAAAAATATCTTTAGAATTATAATAATACCCCTGAGAAAATCCACCCCTATTAAAAATCTTTATCAAACTCTCTCTAAACTTTTCAACAGGAATATCTTTATTTTCTATAGCTAAATCCAAAGCACGTCTATAAATAGATGTAGTAATAGCAACATACTCACTTCTCTTAGCACGACCTTCTATTTTAAAAGAAGTTATACCACTATTTAATAAATCTGGAATAATATCAATAGTCATTAAATCTTTTGTACTTAAAGGATAATCAGTTTTTCCTCCAGTATATTCCATTCTACAAGGTTGTGCACAAGATCCTCTATTTGCACTTCTTCCACCATGTAAGTATGAATATGCACATTGTCCAGAAAAACTAACGCACAATGCCCCGTGCACAAAAGTTTCAAGTTCAATATCACCTACATTTTCTCGTATAAGCTTAATATCAGAAAAACTCATTTCACGGGCAAGTACAACCCTCTCAAAACCAAGACCCTTTAAGAATCTAACACTATCACTATTATTACAAGACATCTGAGTAGAAGCATGCATAGATATATTAATATTATTTCGAACAATATCTATAATACCCAAATCTTGAATAATAATCGCATCAGCACCAGCATTATAAATATTTTTTATTAAAGGAATAACTCTATCTACCTCATCATTATAAATAAGAGTATTAAAGGTAATAAATACATTAACATTGCGAAGCTTTGCATACTCTATATGATTCTCTAAATTATCAAAATTCTCAGCAGCCCCAACTCTAGCATTAAATGCTTTACCACCAAAATAAACAGCATCCGCACCAGAATTAATAGCAGCCCTAAGTCCACGCTCATCTCCAACAGGAGCAAGTAATTCTATTTTTTTATTATTATATAACATATATTTTTATTTCAGTAAAAGACAAATAGAATAAATTAAAAATCAAATTTCTTAAGTAAAGTAGAATACATATCATAATAATGAGTCTTTGCAAACTCTTTTTTTACATCATCAGGCATTTTATCTATTATGCTAGTAAAATATGAAAATAAACTTATAAACTTAGAAATATCACCAGCCTCTAAACTAAGTAAATCACTACAACAACACTTTGTACTATTAACATTATTAACATTTTCAACTTCATACAACTGTTTAGCATAATCTAAATCTATTTGCTTAAGCTCTCCATTAAAATCTTCATCCTTAGAAAAAGCACTAATTATTCTATTATAATCTATATTATAATTTTTATGTAAAACAGATACAGTATTATTATTTTCTAAAGTAAACTCTTCATCCACCTCAGCTTCAACCTCATCTGGAATTTCAAGAGTACTATCTTCTTTTTTTATACTACTATCATTTACTATATTATCAACATCTATTGTATCTATGCTTTCCATAGATTTTATTTCTCTAATAGACTTATTAATATCATCTATTTTTTTTCTATTTTCATCTTCTATATTATTTACAATATCTAAAACACTGTCAGAATTATCTTCTGTATTCTCCTCTCTTTCACTAGCCATAAAATTAGGATACTCTTCTAAATTTACAGGAGTCTCCTCTATTTCTACTAAATCATCATCAATAGTGCTGTTCGTATCTTCAGTACTAGTACTTTCATCAGTATTAATATTATCATCTAATACTTCATCTGCTTTACTCTCTCTTTCAGATGCCATAAAGTTAGGATATTCTTCTAAATTCACTGGAACTTCTTCTACTTCTACTAAGTCATCATCAATAGTAGCAATTTCTAATTCTGTATTATTATCACTATCTAAAGGCTCTTCTATACCTTCTGATACTATATCTTCTCTATTCAATACTTCTTCTGATGAGTTATTATCTGATGATAAACTATTAACATCTAAATCTTCCTGATTTAAATAATCATTTATCATATTAATATCTTCTCTACTATATTCTTTCTCTTCTGATGAATTCGATAAGTCTTCTGAAGTATTATTGACAGTTTCTAAACTATCAGAATTT